>MDVS01000026.1 GCA_001940645.1 Candidatus Heimdallarchaeota archaeon LC_3 | reverse complement strand
TATAGCCACTAATAATGCACAAGCTCGTTGTTGATTTGTAAATAAGCAAATGAAAAATTTCTTGCAATAGAGAATCTAGACGTTCTACGTATAATATGAATGATAAAAAATCAATTTTAAGTTATTTAAATAATTGATCAATATTTTAACTTTCTAGTAAAATTAGGAATTAAATCGATTAATGACAGTAATTTGTAGAATAAATGGGGATTGTCTAATTATACTCCATAGTGATTGTTGGTCTTATAAACGTCATTGACAAAAAAATTTTCTCAAATTAAATTAAGAGCATAGCTACAAAGGGTTAATTAGGGTATTTTTTGTCCAAATCACTAGCGTGAGATTATTACATCAGCGTTGATGATAAGGTCCCCGATGTCAATCATTCGGACGAGTACGAATATTGGATTCACCCAGTCCTCATCTTGCAGGGAACTGGAATGATTTAGTCTGTAAGAACCCCCTCGGCCTACGTAGTATTTGACACCATAATCTTGCTGCAATTTCTCAGCTAGTTCTTGAAGATTGCTGACGTTAATTGCCCCAGCAGGTTCGTTTGCTGTAGAATTAACTAACATTCCTTGCAGAATTCCTTTCCTTGCATGCCCTGTCCCATAACTCATAAATATCATACTTACCTCTAAATCTCGCAGAGCACTCTTGTGGGCTGATGAAAAGCCTGCATACAGATACTCGGGATTTTTTTCAGTCCCCCAGTCCTGTGAAATCAAAATTACCGCCGTTTCAATCTTTTCCTCTGGCACAGGCTTCATTATCGCATAAGATGAGAACAAAAGACTCACCAACACTATAACAATCGTTACATAATTGACTTTCTCCATAAAAACATCATTCCTTTTCGTTGTTTGGGTTAATCTAGATTTAAGCTAAATTGCTTAAAAAAGTTACGAATTTTAGCAATTGATCTTTGATTTCAAATTATTAATTGCTTCATTTTTCTTCAATTTGCTGCTATTGAGGACTTACTTATCATGGTCACTAAAAAGGATTTATTATCAGAAATTTTGGATTTCAACCAGGAAGACATAAAATGCAGAGTTTTTGAATATAACATAAATTTTCAATTCTATTAAGTTTTTAACAGAAATAGGGATTTTACCTCTACTAGTCCAGGTTTTAAATCTTATAACCTATTATTATTCAAATTATTTAATAAAAGGAATGAATAACTATGATAGTTCTTCTTTTATCAAACAGCTTTCTTTTTTGGCTTTTCATTCAATTTTTAGTTTAATTATGTTAGTTTGAGATGATTAAAAGGAAAAAAAGAAGGAAAAGATTGAGAATGTCACTCTAAAGAGTGACCTTATTCACCATTTGGTTTTATTTATTCAAATGACATATAACTTGTTTCGATATAGATCAGAAACCAGAAAAAAATTATTAGACTTAATAAATATCTTTTAATGAAGAATTTATATTTTCCAGTTTGGTAGCAAGATAAGCACGATAGCTATCATAGATTTTATTGATATTACAGTTGGATGGGATTATGTGATACAATTAATTAGTTATTAACACCTGGCACAAAAAAAAGAGACTCAATATAAGTGATATTTCACTCATTTCTTATAATACAATATGATATTAGTTATTTTGTTTCTCATTGCTTCATTAAAATAAAGTTATTTTTAAAATTATAATTCTGTTTTACATCAATTAAGCCCCTTTTCCAAAAATTTTGTTATTTTGTAGATTTCTTACACGAATAAAGTTGATTTCTCCTTCTTCTACTAGTATTTCTCTCCTGTATCGCATCCCTCTCAAAAGTTCTGCTAAATCACCAAGCTTTTTTAATTGGTAATTTGAAAGTTCCTTTTCTATTTCCAGATATTCCTCTTGATAATAATTAGGATCAAGTATATTGTTTTCAATTTTATCTTTAGAGATTGATATCCTTAACAAACTTGAGTTTACCAATCCATTGAATATGTTTTTAAAGAATAAATCTATTTCTTCTTGAGAGTTCAAAATAAAGGAATTTATTATATTTTGTTTTATTGCTTCTTTTAAGATGATGAAAGAAAACGAAACAAAGGAAAAATTAAAATAGTTAGGAATAGAGACGGAAGCTATTGCTTCTATATAAAAGAGATGCTGTAAATCAGTTCTGAAATTCTCTGAAGCTTTTGAAAAAAGAAGGTTAGAAGGAATAATTAATATTACTAGCCCTTCTGACTCTAAGATTTCTTTAAAAAAAAGTAATTTTTCAATATAAATCGAAGAGGTTAATTTTCTATATTTGAAAGGAAAATCACTTAAAATTAACCTGTATTTAATATCAACCTCAACATCCATTTCACCTTCGATATAGAGGTCTGTTTTATCAAATATGTGATGTTTTTTGATATAATTTTCAAAAATGTGATTCAACAGACCAAAGTTTTCATATTCCTTCATATTTCTAATTACGACCAAAACTTAATTAACAATTTTAACCTGAATAATATATTTCCAAATAAAAAATCTTTGCAATAAAAAGATAATTCATTTGTTTATAGTTCAAAATTAGTTATCTGATCGAAGATCAGTATTAATGAATTAAGTGAGCAAATTATTAGTTAAGAAAATTTCTAAGATAAGGTTTAAAAGTATTAAAATATATTAATCATGATCGTATAAGCAATTAACTAATATTTAATCAAATAAAAGCAACACAATAATTCTTATTGACAAATATTTTTGTCTTAGAACCAGAAATTAGCTTTTTGATCGAAATATAACTTTAACCAGCTCATTTCGAGTCAATTCTGATCGAAAATTATCATCAAATTGATTAAAATAATTAATAATATTTAAAGGATCATTTGATGAATAGACGATTTCCCATGTATTAAAAAAAAATCCAATTAAACTAAACTTATTTATCGGTAATTTATTTATAAAATCTTTGTCAACTAGCAATTTTAAATCAATTTGAAATCTTTCTTTAGTAGTCCATTCATTAATATATATTAAATTAAAATCAAAATGGTAATGAAGTGTCTCTGGAAATATAGTGGCAAATTTGAAAATTAAGTTTTCTTTTGAGTCCCTTATTTTTCTTACAACCTTAGTGTCGATATTTTTTTCCAAAAATTTGATAAATAAATCAAAATTCCCCTTTATATCCTTTTCTGAGGCATTTAATTGTTTAATTAACTCATCGAGAAAGATTTGATAATCTTTAATGAAATGAATAGTAGCTGTTTTTTTGCGGGAATGAAATTTAATATCTCCAATGCCAATAAACCATTTTTCTGAAGTTGGATCTGGAAATACAACTAGATAATCAATTTGTCTTGTAGAATTCCACCCTTCATGAGATCCCTTCTTAATATCTTTAATAATAAAGGAATCATTTCCAAATACTTTACTTGCATTTAGATGGTCGCACATTCCCTTTTCATGTAATTCTGTGTATTGATGAGACATTTTCTTTATTTTTTTAGAAATTGTTTTGTTAAGATTATTCAATTCTGATAAATTAGGTAAATTAACTATTTTGCCTTCTAATTCATCAAAATATTTATTCAAATGTACACATGAACTAAAAAAAAAGTTATCATTAATTTTGTAAGCGCTACCAGTATCAAATTTGCTAAGAAAGTCAAATAATGTAACCTTAGATTTTTCGATACTTATTGCTGTATTAAAAAAATTAGGAAATTGTTCATCGAAGCTGGGATTTTGAGATATTTTAAGAAAGAAAGAATTTTTTAAATTATCTTGAATTTTAATTACCTTCCTTTTAACTTCTTGATCACTCCCAGAGACTTTGCAGAAATTCTCTTTTTCACTTAGAAGCAAGTTTGATAAAATGTTTGACTCCTTTGGTGATATTCCTTGAAAAAATTCGTTTTTATTGTTAAAAGGTTCTAATTCTTTGAAGATTTTTTGTAATAAGATAATTTTGTCCTTTAAAATTTTCTGTCCAATCGAAATTTGAGTATAACTTATATCCTTTCTTTGAAAAGGTCCCAACTTTTGTGTAAGAAAGGTCATATTTAACATATATTCGAGATATAGTAGCCTGGACCTTGAAAGATCAATTTCGTTTATTTTCATATATTCAAATGTTCTAGCAGCCATATCAGCAGCTTTGAAAACAAGTAAAGAGAAGTCTTTATCAGAATCTGAAGATAACTCTTTAATTTTTTCAGACTTTCCGAATGCATGATATAATAGAATTGAAGGAATATAATGTTTAATATTATAATCATTTTTATAATATTGATTGTAAAGTAGTCTTTGAATATAATTTAATAATGTATTTAAAGGAATTTCATGAGAGATTTCAGAAAGAACTAATTGAATTTTTTGACTTAAATCATCTATATTTTTAAAATATTTATCAATTTCATTTGTAGGCATATCAACATTTGAATATAACAATCGGTCTAAATAAATCAGTTCTAAATCAATTTCATTTAGGATCACTCTCCATTTGATGATTTTATTCATCTTTTTTTCCCTTCTGAACTCCTTTAAATAAATTGATCATCATAGTTTTAGCGTTGATTCAAAAAGAATTATTTTTTATATCAATTATCGATTTGAAATTGTATTTTTAATATGAATTTATATCTTTCTTAATTGTATATTTTTTCAAGAATTTGTTCGTAATAATTTGGAAAATCCATAAAAGATTCTCTGTCAGTATACAATGTGGTGAATGTAACAAAGAATTTATTACTAAAATAAAGGCTTTTATTCGCTATAAGACGGTACCAGTGAATCAACCATTGGTGAAAGTAGAAAAGCAAGTAAAAACAAAATTTGATAAGTATTTGGTGAAATAAAAATGTCAATATTTGAAGATCTCCCAGATGAAGAAGAAGAAAAACCAGTTCTTCCTGTCAAGAAAGAAACTGAAGCAGAATTAATTGAAAAATTAATTTATGATATTAATGAGAGAGCAGAACTACTCTATAAGCAACAAGATGTTTATTATATGTCAGGAAATAAAAACATCGGTATTAAAGTGGAAGAAAAGGAAACTTATCTTAATTTACTTAATCGAGTAAAAAATAGTCTTGATAGATTAATAAAAGATCATGGAGATGATAAGAAATGAATAAAGAACCAACTGAGGAAGAAATTTAAGCTTTCTTTTATTCATTTCAAGACCCAGTATAATTTTCCTTATTTTATGTTGAATTCTTATACAAAGAGAATTGGATCACCAACTATAGAGCAAATTTCATTGAAACAAAGGATTAAACAATTTATTAATATGGATTATAAAAAATAGAAATAAAATTTAAATTGACCGAAAATTTCATGATATCGTGAAGAATTAAATTCTAAAATTATTGATATTTTTATAATTTTTGATGTTTATATGTATAAAGTATGCTCCGCTTACCGCCCTTCGGGCGGGAATTGATAAACATCAATTAAAATGAGCTTGATTTATGAAACTTATAGAGTTTTGCTATTAATACAATATTTGGATATATTCAATATGATCTTTTCTATTATCTAATTCAAAACAGTCAAGTTGAATATCGTTCTTGTTAATAGATTTATTGAATTTACTGCATTTCCAAGTAAAAACGTTGATGAAAAAAGCATGAAGACAAAATTTACATTGATTAAGGTCCTGATCCATGATAGTGAAGAATTAAAAAAAATAATTTATAATGACGTAAATTTTGATAAAATAGTAGTCGTTAAACGTCTTTATTAACAAATATTAATGTATAAACAAATATTCGGAGTTATTTGATATTATTTCCTGGTAGACCACCTAAATATTTTTCAAAGGTCTGGAATGTCTTTAAATTGGTAGGATCCTTTATTTCAGATTCCATAGAATTAAGTAATGCAACAAATGGATGTTTATCTTTGTTGAAATTTAAGGGTAATTCATCAAATTACAATAAAATGTAATATACCCTTCAATATTTTTTTTAAATTGAACTTTTAAAGTGATTTCTGTTTTATCAGAAATTAATGAACAATTTTGTATGGAGAAGCTTTTTGTATCGGTTTCAGATTTCAGAATCTCAACTTTTGATGATGAGTTTCGATTCTCAATTCTTCCAACGGGACCAGATCCAAATACGCCTAATCAACAAAATGTCTATATCGCATGGACTCAGACTATACTAGAATCTTCTCAAAGGGATCAACAAATTATGATATCAATTTCTACTGATCATGGAACCACTTTTAGTACGCCTATCGTCATTAACGATGACTCTTTAAATGGTAGATCGCGTTACTCTATATTTGTCGATCCTGCTGTTGGTCCAAATGGTGAGTTATATGTATCTTGGGAAGATAATATATATGGAATTGTAATGGATGCCTCCTAAAACCATTTAACAATTCAATACGGTTTAAAATTTCATTTCTTTTCCTGGTTTTATTGGATCTGAAATTGCTTTTAATTTCTTCTCCATTTTTTTTTGAAAAACTGAAATCGTTTGAGCGTATTCTATTTGCGAGTATAAGAAAAATAATCTTTATGACATATATCTAGTATAGTTCTTGCCATTTTAACTTGAGTCCATTCACGATCTTCATATTTTTCAAACTCATTTTGAATTTTATCAATAAGTTTAGTTGAGCTGATTCAATTCTATTCTTTTTCATATGTCAAATAAGTTAAATAAATAGGTCTTCTCAGAAAGATTTAAAAATATATGTTACTCAAAAATCTCTATAATCTTGTCATCATCATCTAATACCATACTTATTTCAAATACGTAATTTTATTTATTAAAATAATCTATCAAGAGGATCTGAATGATAGCTGGAAAGTTTTTATGGTTTAAACCTGTTGTTAATCTAATTGAAAAAATAAATAACCATAGATATTTCTATGAGGTTACAAAATATGAAAATGATACTCCTAGATTAGTAAATCTTAAAGGCTTAATTAAAAGAGGTCCTGAGGATACCATCCAACTAAGAAGTGGACGAGTTGTTGAGAAATGTAAAATATTCCAAGAATATTTTTCTGATTTAAAAAAAATTGATTTTGAAACTGATATATCAAGAGTCGAAAGATATCAGGAAATAAATATAAAAGAGGGTTTTTTTTGGATTTCTCATGAAAGCTTCATTTTTCTTGTTAGTACTGGTAACAAAGATATTTTGATTAATAGATTATCAAAAGCAATATTTCTAAATAATGAGGACAAAATTCATACTGTAGAAATTGATTTAGAATCATTAGAACAAAATTATCAACGTTTATGGCACAGCACTATCAGGAGAAGAGATCAACAAAATACACAAGGAATCACTATAACTTCAGGTTCTTATTACGGCAATGACATAAAAAATGACATTGAGCAAGGAGTTATTATAAACAGTAAAGTAAAAAATTCAATCGGAATTGAACCGAGAATCGATAATAGGAATGTAATGGTCAAAATAACACGAAATGGATCAATTAATTTTCCAGCACTTAGCGAGATAGATTCAAAACTAATTTTAGAGTTCTTAGAAAGGGTAATCCTACCACTAACAACATTCATATAGCATGGGAAACTAACGATAATTGATGATTAATTTTGGATTTTCTATATGACTTAGTTTATGGAGCTATAATAGCGGCATTTGCTGCCATTATAGTCTCTTTTCTATATAGAGTAATATTTTGGTCTTATTACTTTTTACCTTATACTTTCAATTTCAAAATTAGAAGAGAAGAAATTAAAATGAATATAAGTTCTCAAAGGGATTTCTATTCTAGTAAATATAAATCTTTTAGTCTTGAAACCTTTAATTTTATCAAAAAAGAATATCCAGATTTCAAATTTTCTGATTTTAATTATGGAAAAAATGAAATAAGCTTTTTAACCAATAAAATTCCAAATAGGATAATAATAAGGATTGAAAATCTTACAAATGAAGAAGAAATTCCTGATTTCGAAAACAACGGAGGTGATTTTGCATTATCTATCACTTCAGACAATTTCATCTCAATATCATTTGATCAAAAAAAAATAAGCAAAATTATCAACTTTTTTAGCACTTTTTTAGCCTTGTTCGAAAGAAATATGTTAATAGAAGGGGGAAAAAATGATTATAAAGAAAATAAATTAATAATTTTTAGTGATTTCTCCAAAGTTGGGAAGAAAATGAATATAATTACTGTAGACGATGATTTATCTGTAACGGTTAAATATGAGGAAGACAGGCTATTTCTAATAACTGAAAATGAAGAGAATTTAGTAACAGCATTCAATTTATATTTCAAAAATGGTAAAGTTAAAAAATTCTTACCATTTTAAATTTGGCAAAAAGATATCGTTAAATATTTTAGAAAATATCAAAAATATTGGTTATTTGTAATTTTATTAGTAAAATTAATTTATTTTCCTTCTTGCTTTTCATACTCTGCTTTCTTCAGTAGTGCTAAATCCATTTTTCCCCCGTTTGTTGGTAGAACTTTCAAGACATTCCCTTCAGTGCCTATTTTATATCTTATCTTTAGTTAGTACTTTTTTAATTCTTGGAGAAGTAAGAGCTATTGAAGAACCTGAATTAGATGTTGAAAATCAAATTCAATTATGTCAAACAAAATATCTTATAATTTCAATCTTCAAATATTCTGAGTTTTTCAGGATCAGCAGGGAATAATCAAATAATTAAAAAAAACTATTTTTAAAACCAGTTAAATTTTAATCTTTAAGTTGACTATCAATAAATTCTTTTAATTTTATCAATGATGAAAAATTTTCTATTTCACCCATTTTATCAACACAATCATAAACTTCAATTAAATCCACTTTTTTATTTATTTTTCGTGTTTTATTTATATCATCAAACACTTCTTCTAATCTTCCTTCTTTCCAGACAAAAATTCCTTTGCTTTGCAGTAAATTTCTTAAATCTTCTAATTTTCCATCATTGATTATTGAACTTTCATCATAATCTTTGAATTTTGATAGGGCATTAAAAAAATCTTTAGTTTTTGCATCAGCATTTTTTATTTTATTGAACATTTGATAAACTGTAGACATTTTAACAGTTATCAATTTTTCATCAGATTTTCCTCTTTTTTCTTTCGGAAATGCTGCATCTAAATCAAAAATAACTACATTTTGCAAATTTAATTTTTTTGATACTTTCCCAATAATTGGGTAAAAATCTTTTCCCCCTATTGCTACTACATCCCAATTATTTTGTTCTAAATTAAATATTCCAAATTTATTTTCTAATTCTTCAATGAATAATTTATCTTCCGGTCCTTCGACAAATATTGTTCTATTTGCAAATAATAAAGGGGAAAAAATATCAATTCTTCTTATGATTCTTTTAACTCCATTTTTATCTTCGTTACCAAACATATCGATATTTATTTTTGATATTTTTCCATTTCCTAAACATTTTACTAATGTGTTTTCAATATTTCTTATGAAATAAGGTGAATGGGTTACTACTATAAAATTCGGTCTGTCATTTTCTTCAATTTTATTTATTTCAGTCACGAGCTTTCTTTGAAGTTGCGGATGAAGTGCACGACCTGGTTCATCTATAATTATTGTTTTAGATCCAAATTCAAAAAAGGTTGTTAAGATTAATAAAGTCTCATAAGCTCCACTTGGAGCATCAGAAATTTCTAAGGGATATTTTTCATCATACAAAAATTGTAACGAAATTTTAAGTTCTTCTCTTTCTTTTTCATCCTTTTTCCACGTTAACACTTTACGTGATTCACTTTCCCATTGACTGATTAATGAGTTTGTGTTTCCGGGAATATCTATCGAAGATAGTGATATTATTGGTTGTTTTGATGTTAAAATAACAATTTTTTTTTCCGCTTTAATATCAAATTTCAGATTAAATATATTTTCAAAACTTTTTTGAAGGTTGTAATACTTTTCCCTTAATTGTGGTATTTGTGAATTCTTCCACCAAAATAATCTCTCAGCCATTTGATGTGTTGTAATATAATCTAACCCAGTTTCCGAATTTTGGATTAGACCCCTATGTTCCGGTATTAAAAATGTTGTTTTTTTGAAAATCAACTGGATAATCGATTCTAGTGATATTTTATACGAATTACTTTGTTCATCTACGTTCAAATCAATTTTTGAAATAGAATTTTTTTCTAAAAGTTGAATAATTTTTTTAGATATAGTTTTCAGCTCTCCCTCTCCTTGATAAATATCTGTATTTTCCATAGAGACTATCCACGATTCCGATTTATTAGTCAGGTGTTTTATTGCATTTTTTACAACCAAATCGTCATATTCAATATTTTGTTTAGCAAAATTGTGAAGCATTTCAAGAATACCATAAGATCTTGTTTTTCTTTGTTTATTGTATAAAATGCTTGTCTGTCCAATTTCCCATTCTCCTAACAAATTGACTGTTTTGAACTTTACATGAACGTCTCTGAGATTACCATAGAGTAAAAATTTTAAATTTTTAAATAATAACCCTATTTTTTTAAGAGTTTTTTCATCAGTTAAGATCGAAAATACATTTTCAATCATTTTATTGTTTAGAAAAAACCCAAATTGGTTTGAATCAACATTAACTTCATTAATTAATATTGATTTTATGGTATCTATGTTATCAAAATTAATATGGTTCAATAAATTATTATGCTTGTCAATTAATTTCTCATCTCCTTTAAAATAATCTGCATTTTGGATATTTAATTCTTTCTTAAGGGTTTGCGCAAAATCAGTTATTCTTACTTGTTCAAATGATTCAACTATAGGTTTGAAAACCAAGTCCCTAAATTTAGTAAAATTACCTTCTTGTAAAATCTCCTTGATAGCTTTTATTAGAGTTTTAGCTATGACTGCTCCAATTAATTCTATTTCTACCTCTGATAATTCTGTTTCCATTTTGATTTTAATTTCAGGGTCTAAATTGTCTAATGGCAAATATTTTTCAGTAATACATTGACTGATTAATTGTATAGCTCTTATAATGTTAGTCTTTCCAGATCCATTAGGGCCTACAATAAAATTAATTCCTTTCGTGAAATCTATAGTCTGTTCTTCACTATATGATCTGTAATTTTGAATTTTTAATGTTTTTATTCTCATTTTTATCCATTATCTGAGACGAATTGAAGATGTTATTTTCTGTTGAATTTAATTTTTTATAATCATTGATAATATTGAATAATTTCTCCAGTTTAGATGGCTAAAGCTAAAACTCTCTTTTATCCCAAATGACAATAACTTTATCAGTTTCATCCTTTTAGATTTATTACATGTATACCTAGACAAATATCTTCAATAAAATTAGTACCGTAATGAAAAGTAGTACTAGAGATGTAACAATAAATGTTAAATTATTTGCTTTTACCATTTTTCCTTCTAAATTTATAGCTGTATAAAAATATATTGCAGATAAGGTTAATATTCCTAAAGATAACGTTGTCTCTAATGTTATAGATGAAAACGTTAATGAACTAAGAAATATGTTTGCAGAGCTGAATGCTAATATCCATTTTGCAATATCAAACCGCATTTTTCTTTTTTCTTTGTTTTCTTCTTCATTTTCACTGATTAATTCCTTATAAGTTGTTAATTGATGTATAGCAAATATTCTTAACATTATGATTAATGGAATTCGTAATTTCCAAATTATTTCTGTCGATACTCTTGAAAAATTAAATGATATCTTTAATACTGTTGAATTTTTATAGCTTCCAAAATATATGGTTCCATTTTTATCTAATACAGAATTAATATTATATATTTTCCATTCTGGATCATAATTTCTTACGGAGACATAAATCTGATTAGAACTGTTAATTTTTACTTTTTCTAGTTCATCAAAAGACAGGTATAAAAAATAACTATCAATCGGATATTCCTCTAAGGCCCCATTGAAATTATAAGATCTCACCCCTTTGTATGATTGAAAATCCATTAAAGAAGAACCACCTCCACTCTCCCCTAATTTTGCTGAATACTCATAAGTCTCAGATTCAGCATCAAATATTGTTTCATAAATTCATTTATGCTATTTTCAGAAATTGGAGTATTTTCCTATTTTTTCTCATTATTCTAACTGGTTTCATCCATCTATTCTATTGAAAGCATTCGGTAAATGCTCTCCAAAATCTATTACTCGATTATTACCTCCTGCGAATTTTTAATAATTACGCTTATTATACCATCCATTTATCTAAATATCTTTTGGCATGTTTAAATTGGGAAAGATTCAACGTTTCAAAGATAAAGTATTCTATAAATTCATTTGTTTTATGGTAAGTAGACAATTCATAAATTTTTATTAAATCTTCTGATGAATTACCCATTTCTAATTCTAAAGTTGATAACACTCCCTTACAATGTGCAATGGATCTAATTTTTTCTATTTGATTTTATTGATATTAGAATCTCTGGATATTCAAATAGTAGTGATGGTACAGTTATTTCAAATAAATTTGATTTTATTGATATTAGAATCTCTGGATATTCAAATAGTAGTGATGGTACAGTTATTTCTTCAAGTGGAAAAATTCGTTTAAAAAATGGCGAAAAGGCGAATTTTAATATTAGTTTTAATAGACCAAGTTTCTTTTCTGTTTTTCATGATCCTTACAGAACAGTAGTAAGAAGAAATCCTCAGATAATTGGAGAAATACCAGATCTGAATCCTAAAAGCAGAAGAGATGATGAATTAATTTCTTTTTTTCATTTTGCACGTCGAAGTGAATTTAAACAAAAACTAGACGAAATTCTTGTATGGACTGAAAAATTTGGTTTGAGAAATATTGTAAATGTTCCTGATCAGAATCAAACGAATTTGTTATAATTTAAAGACGAATTAACTGATTCAATTATTGATTTAATGGATGGAGGATCTGGTGTTAATCAATTAACTTTCATAATTTTAGATTGTATATTAGCTAAACCAGGAATGGTAATCACCATTGATGAACCAGAAGTTCATTTACATGCTAAATATCAAGCATTATTATTAGATTTACTTATTGAGACTGTAAATAAGGGGTGTTCAAATTATTGTTGCCACATTTCAAGAAAAAGCAGACTTCAATAATGCCACATTCAAAGAAAAGTCAAGCTTCTATGATGCCATATTCAAAGAAAAAAGCAGACTTCAGTAAGACCACATTTAAAGAAGCAGACTTCTTTGAAACAACATTTCAGGAAAAAACAATCTTTCAGGGCTCTCAGTTTCAGGATGTTGACTTTGTACTACAACAGGATTTACGTTACTGTTGTTTGAAATTCGTAGTTCCGTTCGTAAAGCTTTCCAATGTGTATCATTCCATCATTATTTGCACCGAATGATTCTCATTCTTTAATACGTTCAAAAATTGATTCTACTCAGTTATTGTAATACTAATACACCTATTTAATCCTTTTCTTAATCATTTTATTCTTTGGGTGCTTATAAGCAACTGTAAACATAATAAAGTAATGTATTATTTTATCAGGAGTTTTATAAATTGAAAAAGAATAAGTCTTTAACTTCATTCGTTGAATATAAATCATTCATTGAGTATCAGAAAGAATCAAATATTGAAAGACCAAACTATCAAGTAAAATTTAGTGATAAGCTCAAATCAACTAAATTCTTGTTAGGTGAATTTCTCCTTTTTAAGTGGACTTCTAATTATACTCAATTTGATGCTATCGTTGAGGTCATTAATGTTTTTGATAGATCCGTTAGGGTTAAGATTCTTAAGATGTTAAACCATGTTAAGAATTATTCTTTAGGTTTTATCCTTAGTGGTAAGACAGGAAAACAGACTAAGTTTAACGGATTTTATGAATTAATTAATTAAGAGGATTACGTCCAAGAGATTTTAAAAGATTTTATTAATGTTAGAGTAGAGAATACAGAATATAAAGACCGTAAGACCTTAAGATATCAATATGGTTTAGAGTGGGACAGGGAAAACGAAAGTTGGAGGGGAAGAATCCCAAAAATTATTACGGAAAAATTAAATGAATATGGCCAAGTATCCGAAGATGTTATTTTTTCAGCTGATGAAAGGATCGACAACAGACTATCAAGTATTAATTCTAAATTAGATCAAAAAGAAAAACAATTAGAAAAGTTATTAGAGGAAAAGAAACAGTTACACTATCAACTCCATGATTCACCAACAGCAGATTTCTTGAAAATGGGAGAACCCGTGAAATTAGGACACCACAGCCAAATATAAAAATATCAGGGATCATTAGCTAATTGGCTCACTGATTACTACAATATCCCTATTTTCTATAAATACGACATGGCTGCAGGATTAATATTAATTTATGAATTAGATGATAATTATTATATAGTTTTGTCACATGATTCACAAGGATATTATGAATTTGGATATATTCCTAAAATCTAATTGAAAATTTGTAGTTACTATTAATACCCATCAAGCACTTTGAAAAGCATTAATACCCTTAAAAAGCAAATTCTTAAATAGCGTTTCAAATGAAACAAAATCTTCGAATTTTTCAATAACTTTATAAATCATTAGTAAAATTACTAATGATTCATGAGCTAAATCTTGATTATCTTTTGCAATTAATAAATCAGTACTCTAGTTTTCAGCTTATTCAGCACAATTTCTCCTTAGAGAGCTGAAATCAACAATAAAGGACTCTTATTTTCTTATTTTTAACTTGTATCTGTTATAACATACAAAAATACGATCTAGACAAAATAGGTAGACCTAAAAGTCGTTGAAGATACTTGATAAAATTACTAAATATTTATTAATATATCCGAAATATTTAAAAGGATAAACTTATTTGATCCAATTTATCAATTTTAGCATTTTAGCTATTTAGTAATTTGTATATTGTCATAATTATTATTAATTTCTCTTCTTTATCAAAAACGAGATATAATTTTTACAATAATGGAAAAATATTTTTGATTCCCCTATTTTCAAATGAAAAATTTCATAACATTAAACTGATTTTTTCCAATACAAAAGTAATTGTAAGAGTGTATAAACGATAGATTGATATTATAGAAAAATATTTTTATTTAATATTGAATTCCTTTTGATATTTCTTCTTTTCTTATGAAATAAATATCAAAAAACGATACTTACCGATTTATATAAGTATTTATACTTGTTTGAAAGAGCTTAATTTGTCAGATTATGTGTCACTAGTCTGATAACAAATAGTACTTTTCTTTCAGTTTGAAAAATGTGTTTTAACAAGTTTACAAACCGTCTATTTGGAGGTCATTATAATAAGTAAAAGTAAATCAAAGATTAATCAAAATATTGATGATAAAGAACCAGATAAAGTATGTCCAGAATGTGGGTCGAAAGACATCGTTTTAGATGAAGCGAGAGGAGATGAGATTTGCTCTGAGTGTGGAGTAGTCATTACCGAGAAGCTAATCAATCCAGGTAGTGAATGGAGAGCTTACAACCGTGAAGAATATAATCGACGAGCTAGAACTGAGAGTAACAGTGGCTTTTCACTGTCAGAGGATCTCAGTACTTACATAGGTTTTGAGAACAGAGATGCTCTCGGGCAGGTTTTGAGCCCAGAAAAACAATCTCAGTTCTTTCGCATGAGAAAATGGCAGATGAGGATTAGAACGCATGAATCTAAGGATAGGAACCTTTCTCGGGCTAATCAAGAATTAGAACGCCTTGCTAGCCAATTAGATGTCCCTAGACATGTCAAAGAAACTGCTGCTCAGCTTTACAAAAAAGGTTTTGATAAAGGTGTCATTCGTGGATATCCTATCGAATCTATGGTTGCTGCATGTTTGTATGCTGCTGCTCGTATTAGACGTGTTCCCAGAACACTAGATGAGATCGGTCAATCTTCAAGGATTAGTAAGAAACGTGTTGCTCAATCCTATCGTATTCTTGTTACCAGATTAGGGATAAGAATTCCTCCTGCTCGCCCTAAAGATTTTCTTGTAAGAATGGGGACTGAATTAGGCATGTCAGGAGCTACTCAAAGATTTGCTGCAGAAATTGTAGAAGATGCTGAGAGTAAAAAGTTAACAATTGGGAAAGATCCTTCGGGGTTAGCCGCTGCTGCATTATATCTTGCAGGGATTATACGTGGTGAAAAACGAACACAACAAGCAATTGCTAAAACTGCACATGTAACAGAGGTTACCATTCGACACAGACACAAAGAGCTCATAAACACGTTAGGCCCTAATGTTAGTTTAAAAGTGAATGCTCCTATTCGTAATTTTTAAAGAAATAGGCTGATTTTGCAGATTTTTCTTCTTTCTTCTTTTTTTTTTATTTATTATTTACGAAACTAGATCCAAAATGTTTTTTAATTTTCAAAATCAAAATTATAACAACCAATATATTTAAAATTATAATTATTCCTGTTTTAATCAGAAAGTTATATATTATTTTATCAATTATATTCATTTCTGACATGCATCTAGCTAAGGTGGAAGGAATTGGGATTGGAAACAATGATCCTCCACTCCCAAGCCATTCTGAATTTGTTTCTATGGTTTCCAAGGCGGGGATTAATAAAATTGAATAAAAAAAAACTAACCCGGTAATTAAAATCCAATATTTTAAACTGATTTCCTTCATCTCTAATCACATTTACTTCTAGGTAATGAAATCAAGTATAATTTTCTTTAATTTTCAAAATCAATAATGCACCTAATATTAAATTTATAATAATAATTATACCTGTTTTTATCAGAATATTATATATCAATTCATCTATTATATTCATCTTTGATAAACAAAATGCTCCTGGAGATGGAATTGGGATTGGAAACAATGATCCTCCACTCCCAAGCCATTTTTTATTTGTTGCTATAGTTTCCAAAGTTGGACGTAAGGAAATTGAATAAAAGAAGGTTCCCCCTGTGATTAAAACCCAGTATTTTAATCTCATATCCTTCATAATTGATCTAATTTAATTTCCAAATTAGAATCTTGTTGTATTCTTTAACACACCTACATTCTGTGCAAGTAGAAAAGAGGAGGGAAAATTTAAGTTCGATTATCTATTCTAATTTTTTACCACAATTTGAGCAAAAAATGTCTTGAGGAAAAAGAAGAAGGAGTGTTCTAGCTTGTACGTTGACGGAACCACCGAACTAGGATCACAACAGCCAATCCTGCTAGGAGAGGCTCCACAGAAAATCCAGGTACGCCTCCTGGTTTTGGCGTCGTAGTTGGCATTGGCATCGGTTCTAAATATAGACTAACAATAGCTCTCTCCGAGTCTGAAAGTGCTTCATAGGTCGACATGATTCTATCTACCACGAATGTCATTCGCACAGAGCGTACGTACTGCTTGCCATCATATTCATCTGATGCCCTCACTAAAATACCGACCACCGCATATCCCTCAATGATCATTTCTGCCTCAGGATCGTATGCAATCCCTCCCTCCTCATCTCCTAGTGCTGCTAACTCCTTGATCGCATCTTCTGCTTCTGAATCACTTAGAACTCTGACAATACTCACCGCAAATATCCCTGCAAAATCGTCTACTTGCGGCCATCCCATCAATAAAACGGAATCGCCAGGAATGACGTTAGCGACGGTGGGCGCAATGGTGGTGAGATCCGAGGGATCGAAAACAACTGGTGACTCATGCCTTAAAGGTGCAGGCGTACCGGGTAGGGGTTCCATGACCACCTTTTGTGAATCAATAACTCCGACAAAGAAATCGTGTCTAGGAAGGATATCACGAAGGTTGTTGCCGGATTGCTCAGGGGGCACCTCGGGATTATACAGTATGAAGAGAACGCTTGCTAAGCTATCAACAGACCCGTCTTCCTCTTTAACGAGGAAGATTCGGGTTGCTCCAGACTTCTCAGCGGGGTCTCCCAGTCGTTTTTCAATCAAGCTTCCTCCTGGACCCAGATATCCCTCCCCAAGAGTATGCATGGCCGACACTATGAGTGCCGTACCGGCCTCCGTGCGGAGACTCCAGACCGATGCGCTCATCTGGCTGTTTTTGGGCACTCGTCCCTGAAGCTTGTAGATTCACTCCCGGCATGGGTGGTCCTGATCTGAGATGATCTCCGTCACCGAGAAAAGGGGAGTAATAGGCTGACAGACGGTAGGCTGAGCGATAACGGTGACCGTTCTAGCCACCACGGCCAGTGCTATGGCGAACGCCAGTATTCTTCCTTTATTCACTTGTTTTCCTTCCAAGGGCTTGCACCTAACCTGCCCCCAATAGCGATACCACACACGTGCGCGCATCCACACAGCGTGAGCATCATTATTTATTTGAATATATAAATATTTTCCATTGCTATATAATGAGATCTATTAAATCGATTGGTTTGCTGTACTTCTTTGACCTTAAACTTATTTCCTGCTATAAACCGAATTGCTTCTGGAAAATACTCCCAAAAGGCGTACGGAAATGCTCTGGTAGCAATGGTCTTGTTATTCATGAAAGTTAATTGACTGACACCAGATCCTCCATTCATAAATCAATAATTGAATCAGTTATTTCGTCTTTAAATTGTAATAAATTCGTTTGATTCTGATCAGGAACATTTACAATATTTTTCAAACCAAATTTTTCAGTCTATACCAGAATTTCATCTAGTTTTTGTGTAAATTCTCTTCGACGAGCAAAATTAAAAAAGGAAATTAACTCATCATCTCTTCTACTCTTAGGATTCAGATCCGGAATTTCTCCAATTATTGGAGGATTTCTACGAACTAATGTTCTGTATGGATCATGAAAAACAGAAAAGAAACTTGGCCTATTAAAAATAATATTAAAATTAGCGATCTCACCATTTTTTAAACGAATTTTTCCACTTGAAGAAATAACTGTACCATCATTACTATTAGAATGTCCAGAGATATTAATATCAATAACATCAAATATATTTGATATTTCACTGGAAAAGCCAATGAATAAATCTGATAATATTGTAATTATTGAAAAAATACTGTTTGTTATTATTATTTAGAAATAAGAAATCTGTTATGAGTGTCTTCTGCTATTTTCATAAACGCTTGATCGACATTTTCTCCCGTTTTTGCTGAAGTTTCGAAAAAATGAATTTTATATTTACCGTCAAAATCGTCTGATATTTCCTTTGCGCGACTCTTTCCTTCTTCAGAAGATATTATTATCTCATTTCGTAGATCTTTTTTATTAGCAAGAAGAATAATTGAAAGTAAATGTCTGGTAGCATGTTGCTTTATTTCTTCAATCCAATAAAAGATATTTTCAAAAGTAGATCGCCTGGTGCAATCATAAACAAGGATAGCTGAGTGAATGCCTAGATAATACATCGGTCTAACATTAGCAAACGTTTGTTGACCAGCAAGATCCCAGATTTGAAATTTTGCTGAAATAGTATCACCAGTTGGATTAACGAAAGAAATTGGTTGAATTGAGAAATCTGCTCCTAAAGTCATAAGATAGGAAGAAGAAAAACCTAAACCCATATATTTGAGTCTTAAGGAAGTCTTACCAACAGCACCATCGCCACAAAGAGCTAATTTATAACCTTGCTCCATAGAGGATACCCATGAGATTGAGTAGTACGATTATTAATAAGTAAATCCGACAATAATTATTACGTAGAAGGGAAAATCTCGTACTAAGAAAATTAGTTTTTACATTGGATTAATTTTAACCAAGTATCACCATGAACTATGAAAATAATCAGAGACTAATTTCATTTCATTCTTTTCTCCAACATCCATCCTTGATAATCAACCTATTCTCCGTTAAGATCAATAAAAATATAGCAGGGTACCATATAATTATCTCTTGACATTATTAGATTTGCTCCATTCTTTGTGTTTTTTTATTCTATAATTTCTCAGTGGGATAAGCGATCCAAAAATTAAGATTAAATCAGTAGATGAAAATATAATTAAAATTGTTTCTCCAAAAGTGTTAAGAAATGGTAGGCCAAGAAGTAGTATACCATAAAATATCGATCCGAAAACATAAAGATAAACTAAGCTATCTATTTTTCGTCCTCTTGAAGCTTCTTCTACTATTCATCCAGTTCCAATTAAGTAGTCTTTTAAGTATCAAAGAATATTTTCTGTAAGAAAAAGAAAATGATTTGAAATACTGCTAGTTATCATTGCTCTCGGAACTATTAGATTCCCATTGCAGAAATGCTTTGTTAACTTTATTCCATATTTCGTCATAATTGATTAATCGTTCTTCTGATGGAATATCATCATTAAGATAGAGTTCTGAAAAGTTTCTCCCAATCGCTTCGCGTAGTGATTCTCTTAGAGGAGAAGCAATGTGTAAGACATATTTTTTAAGACCGAAATCAGATTTTACTTTTATACCATTAGATACAAATGATTTTTTCAGAAGTCTCAAATTGCTCTCAATAATTTTCTTAAAGGATAAATCAAAATCGAGTGGATTAGATGAATTGAGAACGTTTTTAATTTCCGTTAATTGAGTCAGTAGATAGTACTTAGTTAGATTCATAGCTAAATGATGATTTATTAATTGGTTGAATGTTTCTTCTGATTGCGTATTTCTTCTCATTTCAAAAAAATAATATATGACTACAATTATAGGGCTTAGAAGGATTATTGAAAAGAACAATGCTCCTTGAAACGGTCTAATAAAGTTGTAATGACTATACCCGCCAATGTAATTATAAATAGACAATAAAAAAATGTTTAATATTATTGAAACTGTTGAATAAGCTATTAATCTTAAAAAGAAAATCTTATTTTGAAAGACCTGATTAACATTATCTTCAATATATGTTCTAATCACCGCAAGTACTATTCCAAGGAAGAAAAAGATAAATATAAAATAATAAAATATGCCTTGTAAAGAGTGGATAAAATCTGGTACATCGTACACTACCGAGCTTTGAGGGAGTAGCAAGGACCAAAGGGGAATTAATAGAAGCAATAGGACGATATAATAGGCCAATCCTATATATTTCCAATCTCTAGGATTCAAGACCTTTTGCAGAATTTCTTCAATTGAATAGGTGTCTTTTCTAATAGATTTCTCACTAAGCGATGATTTGGGGATCTCTTTTATAATACCGATGTTAGTTCTTAAATAAAACAATTTCTTACCTTTCCAAGAATAAGGAATAGCTATTATTAAACCAATAAATAAATAGAGGAATAAATTAGATGATTCCTGATAATAAGGGATAATTCCAGCTCCTATAACAAAGCTGACAAAAATAATTGTCAAAATTAAGTGATACAATAACCGAATGATATTTAATTGGAAAGGATATCTAAAACTATAAATAAGGAAATATATAAGCGGGTAAACGACGAATAGAAGAAAAATAATTCCAATTTCTAAGTTCTGGTTTCCTATGAATATCTTATCCAAAGTTAAGATTAGAATCGATAGAATAGTTAAAAAGACATAATTTCTGGTTGATTCAAATAAAAAAGATGCATCAAATACCATTATTTCCTTATCAGTAGTTTTTTCACCAGTTTGAGAAGAAATAAAATCATACACCAATCCTAACACCAATAGAAGTACAAAAAATGTAATGTGTAAATGACAACATTCCCCTTTAAAGGATTACTAAAGAGAAACCTAAGATGTGCGAAATATGCTTAAATAATTGGAGAAGAGAATAATCATTCTTTGTTTTGAAAACAGAGAAGCAATTGTTACTGGTTAATTTTTAGCTGTCGTAATACTGCGCTTAGTGATACATGATTTGATGATACTTTAATTTGTGGAAAAAGTAGATCATCAGAATTCCCTAAGGATTAAGTCATACATTATTTATTTACATCTTCCTTCATGCGGAAACATTTTGGTAAATGTTTAAACATTGAATTATTTTAAGGTAGAATATGCAGACCTTTTGTTCAATTTTCAAGAAAAGTTTTTTAAGACAAAAAACTACTTAATTAGCGCTGAAAAGAATATTTCTTCACTTAATAATTTAAATATTTTATTTGTCGGTATTAGAATAATGATTGCAGCATGAGATAAACATTACTATTCTAATGACCTGGGATCTGTTTATTTATTCATCACTTTCAATGATGTATATTGATAGGTATTAGGATCTATTTTTTGTAGCGGTTTTACTCTTTCATGTGCTTTGGTGTTCGTATGATCAACGAGGACATCTGTTTGTGGGAGAATCAACATAATAATTATAACGTTTAGGAAGCTTAGCAATACCTGTTCTTAAGCTTACCTACTTTTTAGCTAAAGATTTAAAAGTAGCTTCTCCTACGGGGGTACTTTGAAGGTAATTTCAAATGAATATATGCAAAAATAAGAGGATCTTCCTACTAGGAGGATTGTTTCTGGTTAATTTTTTTATAATCACACCTCACCAAACCTCTATTACCCGCTTTTTAGTACCTGATGAAGTAAATAACGTAAGTGATCAATTAAATAAGTTGTTTCCTGAAGAGGATTCGGAGATGATCCAAAAGACCACTAGAGAAAATTTTACCAGACCTTTTACTAAATCACTTTTTACCCATGAATACTCTCCTAGTGAAAACAGAAACACTAATATTCCAGTAAGAATGAGTATTCATAATTTCAATACTCTAAATAATTACATACCCCATACACCTATTGCAATTAATGGGGATACTGAATTTGAATCTCAAGCGTTAAATGAAGCTTGGGAGGGTAATGGAACAAAAATCAATCCTTATATTATAAAAAATTTCTCTATTAATGGTTCAGCTAGCTCCGGAATCAATATTACTAATACGACTGTGTATTTTAGAATAGAGAGTGTTTTAATCAATAATTCACTGAGTTATGGTGCTTATTTTAATAATGTAACTAATGCTTGGGTAGTTAATAATACCGTTGTTAGTAATGCTGGCGGATTTTATGTAGTAAATAGTAATACCACTATATTCTCTAATAACACCGTAATTGGCAATTCAAATGGCTTTTATCTTGGAAATTCTAATAATATTACCCTCATCAATAATGAAGCTATCAATAATTCCAATGGTATTACTTTAGGGAATTCTTTTAACAATTCGGTATCCCTGAATGTAGTTACTGGAGGAACCAATGGTTTTTATTTAAGCAATTCCATTAAGAACGATTTTAACAATAACACAGTGGTCGGGAACACTCAAGGTTTTAATTTGGCAACTTCTCATAACAATATCTTAATCAATAACTCCATACATGATAATGATCGTAATGGGATTCTTCTCACCAGTTCTAACTCTAATGTTATGAGTAGAAATCTTGTGATAAATAATACCCTTGTTAGAGACTATCTTAGCGCAGGTATTAATCTTATTCAGTCCAATAATAACAATATAAGTTATAACACAGCTAAAAATGATTATGTAGGCATTAATATTGACTCTAGTGATAATAATTTATTATTAGCAAATTCAATATCCGCTAATAGTTATGGCATCTTTGTCTGGGATTATACTTGGGATTCCAGTCAATATAATTTAGTTGTAAATAACATCTTCCAAAGTAATGGTATAGCAGTTGATGTGTATTTATCCCAATATAATGTGTTTAATGGTAATATTGTTAATAATAGTAATGGAGCTTTCGTAATAGAGGGTTCAGGATACAATACCTTGCTAAATAATATAGTAAATAATTCTGGCTATGGTTTCGTGGATTTCAGTGCTAATGGTGGTCCATATAATACTCTAACAAATAATACTGTATCATTCAGTACGTATGGATTTGCTATTGATTATTGGGTCGGAACTACTTTGATAAATAACACAGCTAAGAACATTAACGGAAATGGATTTTATATTCTCGGTGGGGACGGAACTACTTTGATAAATAACACTGCAATGAACAATAAAGGAGATGGATTCAATTTAGGCGGAACAAATTTAGTTATTGAAAATAATAATGCCTTTAACAACACCGGGAGTGGTTTCCATGCTTCAGGATCCACGGTAAGCAATAATTTAGCTGTTGATAATAAAGGAAATGGATTTTATTTAAGCGGAACAAATTCAGTCATTGAAAACAACATAGCCTCTAACAACACCGGGAGTGGTTTCTACCTTGGTACTTCAGGATCCACGGTAAGCAATAATTCAGCTATGGAAAACAAAGGTAATGGCTTTTTAATAGGTTCTAGCAATACTGTTATCAATAATATTGCTTCTAAGAATATTGGAAATGGATTCCATATTAGTGGGTCCCTCAATAATATAACTAATAATCAAGCAGATAATAACATTCAAAATGGTTTCTATTTTAGTTCTGATTCAAACAATGTAGTAACAAATATAGCTGAAAATAATAATCTCAGTGGATTGTATTTAGTAACTTCGAGTAATAATAATTTTACCTCCAATAAAGTTAATGGAAATACAATTTTTGGACTCTGGATTGGTACCAATTCTAATAATAATAATCTGACTGGAAATAGTGTGTTATATAATAAAAATGTCGGAATAGGCATAAGTGAGTTATGTACGAATAATACTATTTCAAACAATATTTTTTATGCTAATAATGTTTTTAATACTCAAGACAATTCCAGTACAGACAATTATTGGTATCTTAATGGGTATGGAGGATCATTTTCTGAGAACTATCAAATTCCTGGGAGTGCAGGTCGTGTTGATCTGAATCCTAATCTTCTTGATTCAGATGGAGATGGGATGTTTGATTGGTTTGAACAATATTTTGGCTTAAATCGATGGTATTCAGATGCTTCATTTGATCTTGATAATGATGGCATACCTAACCTTTGGGAGTTCCAAATGGAATTGCGTATTAATGAAAATGATGCTTATTTTGACAAAGATGATGATAATATTGATAATCTCTATGAATATCAAATGGGTCTAAATATTCAGGTGAATGACGCAAATGGTGATAAAGATATGGATGGATTATCTAATTATCACGAATATATGTTTGGTTCGTGGGCCAATACTCGAGATACTGATGAAGATGGAATGGATGACCTATTTGAATACCAAATGGGGTTGAATCCTCAGGTTAATGATGCCAATGGTGATTTAGATTTAGATAGTTTAAGTAATTTAATTGAATATCAATTTGGTTCATGGGCTAATACTACTGATACTGATGCTGATGGATTACCAGATCAATGGGAATTCCAATACAATTTGAATCCAACAAGCAATGATGCAAATTTGGATCCTGACAATGATGGAGACAGCAATCTCATCGAATATCAAATGGGGACAAATCCACTGGTTTTTAATGAACCACCTCCACCTTCTCAACAAGTCTCCACGGTTACTGAAACGTCTACACTAACCCTTCCTGCAAATTCGGATACTACAACAACTACTGAAACTGATACTGTATCTACCGAAGGATTTACACTCCTTTTTATAGTTATAGGAATTTCAGGTATGTTATTAATACGCAGAAAAAGGAAATAACTTTAGGAAATTCTATCCTCTTAATTATAAATGCAAAGATTTATTGAATATCAGTTCACGTAAGAGATTTAAGAATGATTAAAAAATAAAGAAAATGATAAATGAAAATCGCTAATAAACTTGATTGAAAGTTGATCTTAGTTAAATTTCCACTAAAAATCATCATCATAGTAATGAGATGAGTTCAATAAAAAATACTTTCTATGTAACTAGGAAATATTTAATAAAAAAAATTTAAATCCACATTTTAAACATAACGAATTTTTACTAATTTCTTTTCCGACAAAAATAGTTTTTTAACTTTATAAATTTTAGTTCAATCACAAACAAATTTTGAATTCTTAGAAATAGACTTTAACAAATGTTCCATCCATAACACCAGTGTGAGTCCAGTCGAAACAATTCATCTAGCAATGCAATCGTTAGATCATTTCTTGTATGGATGTTCCAGGTATACTTTTTCCACAAAAACACCTTTTCTAGGAGCATTAATAATATTACGAGATCTCAATCCTTGTAATATACATTAACTTAATTTTAGGTTTATACATATGAGAGTTAAGCATACCCCGTAAAAGAAGAAAAAATCGGTTGTTTTAGTTAAATTTCTTTATCTAAGAATAATTCATTTATTATTATCATATTTGTCAGTAAAAACATTAATAAAATAGCAACACTTATGATTATACTAATTACAAGTTCATTGTTCAATAAATATTCTGTATTTTTCAATAAATGTAACTGAATCATCATTAACATTTAATATTAACAACATAGTTATAATTATACTTGCTAATATTGTATATGCTAAAAATATTATCATGAATATATTAGCTATTTTATCAGATTGATTTTTAGTTATTTTCATCATTTACAATCCATTTTATATTTTTTGAGTCCGATAACGTATTAATTTGTAAACAATTATGTATAAACTAAAAACTTTCATAAACAGCTTTCAATTATGGATATCATCCACTCCAATTCCATTGGATAGATTGATGTCTTTTTCCTTTAAGGATTTGATATCCATTATAAATCTGAATTAATCCTAAAAGACCTAAAATAATGAGAGGAAACAGATTATTAAAAAGTATAAAAGTCAAAATTGCTAAAAAGATAAACAATGCTCCCCAAAAGAAAGAATAAAATGCTAAACCCAAATGTCTTTCTCCACATTCCCTACATACTGGTGAAGAACCTGTTCCTTTATATACTGGTGAAGAACCTGTTCCTTTATATACTGGTGAAGAACCTGTTCCTTTATATACTGGTGAAGAACCTGTTCCTTTATAGCTGCTATGAGTTAATATTTGTAGACCACAGATGCTACAATACTTACTTTCTAAATTATTAGAACTCCCGCATGCAGAGCACGAAATTTTTTCCGTTGTCACAAATACCACATGATGGTTTTTTTAGATCCCTAATAGCATTTCAAGAAGAATTGTTAATTAATTGCTAATTCATTGTATGTTGATATTCATATTAACCATTTTACTTTTTAAGTATTTGTTTTTTCTGTTTTGATCAGAATAAGATAAGGAAATGATAAATTTCTTATGATATATTTTGTTATTTTAAATCCAAAACAGCATAATTCTTCTTTTTTCCATATTACTTTAATTTTCACATCCATAATGTTTATTAAAACAACTCTTCCATACACGTAAAGCAATGCTGTTCTTCAGGCTTTTCGGAGTAAAATTCTAAAGGAATAGCTATTTCCTTTTTACAATGATTACAAATTCCTTTTTTGTATTCGATTTCATTAAATTCATATATTTCGTTTTCCATTTTTTCACAGTTGTGTTTTGTATACCGAAGATCCATTTAGAAAAATACGAAAATTTAAATCTAAGAAAGATTTAATTCAATTTTATTAATTGGAGGATGTTAATGACTTTCTTGAAAAATCTTAGATATTAAGATAATTATCCGCCTGTTTTAAGGGAAACTTTCATTAGATTACTTGTTTCTTGATAAAAACTTTTGATTATCTCATCAGTTACAGCAATATCGTCAATTATTCTTCCATCCTCCACTTTGAAGATGAATTTATATGAAATTTAGTAAAAATAAGTGAAAATTGTTCCTTGGAGATATTTTCCTAATTAATATATTCCTAATGATAAATTGTTAACCATTAATCAAGATTAATTGTTAATTCAATTGTTTTAGTATTTTGATTCATAGTACATTACTTATATTAGTGTTCTGTTGTTTTTTAAATAGAGTCGAAGAGCAGTTCTTCCGAAGGTGATTTTTTACACAGAATCAATTTCTCATTTTGGAAATAGAAAATCTGGATGATTCTTAACGACCTTTGGAGTTGTCAATACTTTCCTCTGTTCATCAATTAATTTTCATATTTAAGAAACAATTTTAATCAACAGATTTTCAAGAGTATTAAAGACATTTTTAAATTACAATAAACAAAAAAAGTGATTTCCTTTGAAAATAAGATGAAAATACCCCCAATGAAGGACTCATTATGGAACGGAAAGATTTAAATGTTTTTCATTAATTTTTGTAAGTCTTAATGAAAAATTTCCTTTATCATTTATTTTAAAAATATCATTTTCATCAATATAAACCAAAATCAATTTTTAATAGATGTGAATAAAACGAGCAACAGTAAAAATACAATTTTTATATTAGTTTTATTCCTATTCAATTTTTTACTTGTGATTAACCTAATTACAGGATCTACACAAGATCCACATGAAAATACCAACCCTATAGTATCTATTCTTGAGAAGACGGGGTATGATGTTCCAGCGAATGAAACAGAAAGTGAGAAAGTTAAGGTTACCACTACTGAAAATTATGACATTATCGTTGTATCAATGGAATGTGAAAGTTGCACAGTTACATTATATATAGCTAGCGATTTTTATCAAAATGACATTGATTCTGGAATGAAAAAAGCTTATAATGTGGCAGAAATCTATCTCGAGGAACAAACATCTATCAATAATGTTTCTTATCAAGTACCGACCAAAGGAGATTGGTGGGTTGTTCTAGAAAATTTTTATCCCAAATTTTCATACCAATATGTTCTTGAAATACAGGTTACATCAAGTTCAGGAAATATTTTTGATAAAATTAATATTTCCGGTGATATAACTAATACCAATACATCTTCCATATCATTAGTTAATTTGAAGAATCTTGAGACAGGAATAATTTTAATTTTAACGATAGGAATTGTGACAATTGGATTCTTTGGAATTAAAACTCTTAGAAATAAGAATTTAACCAAAAAAAATAATAAAATCTTTTTTAAAACTAAAAAAACAATTATTAAACAATTAAAACATGATTCAAAAATTAAAAATCCTTGGTTAATATATATCCTTGGACCTATAATTACTATAATTACAATAATTGTTTATTCAACAAGATATAAGAATATAACAGTTTTTGAAGCAAAAGAGAATCCCACGCGAAAAAAATTGATATCTATTCTTGAAGAATTGGAGTTTGATCATTTTAATTCATTACAAAAAAGACTTAATTGTGGAGTATCAGTCCTGAAATGGCATTTAAATGTTCTCGAAAATTTTGATATAATTTCATTTGATAAAATTGGGCAATACAATGTCATATATTTAAAAAGGGTTCTTCCTTCTTTAAAGAAGATTTCCCTTTACTATTCCATACAATCATCACAAGCTTATAAAATAATTAAATTGTTTTCAATAAAAACAACTTGGAAAATAAAAGATATTCAATTCTTTCTTAATATCAAGGTTAAAACCATTAAAAAATATATTATTAGACTTGAAGAACTACAAATAGTCAAAAGAAAGAATGATGAATATTTCTTGATCCCAGACCAGGGTGATTTAATTAGGTGGTATATCAAACGTAAAAAATCCGACGAATTTTGAATTTTTCGCTTTTTCATAAGTTTGAGAATATTTAGATTTAATCATAACCTTTTTCACTTGTTTCAAGTGTTAAATGAACATTAATTCCATCTCCTAAGGAAGCTCCATTAACATCGAGTATGTTTAAAGTAATCATTTATCCCATTAAGCGAATAAGCTAAAACAATTTTTCATTAACTACTTGACTTCATATAATGTTCCTTTTTCATGTTTGGGAGCTATTTATCGTGTTTCCATACAAACATTAATCAATTTTCCATTTATCATTTTTATAAAAAAGTCATTTCATCCCAAAGTGCTCCTATAAGAGATTTATACAATTTTTTTATTGACCTACATAATAAATTTGAGTTAAGGAATTCAAATATATAATGATTTTAAGCGTTTCATCGTATGTAGGCAAACCTTATAAATCACTTAATAGGTTTTAATTTTTTTTTGGTGAAGGATATGCTAAAGTAATAAGTAAGATGTGAAAAATATGAATTTTCGACCTTTTAAAAAATGGATTTTTATTTTAATTTTTTTATCAATAACAAATATTACTATTCCGCAAGTTAGAAGTCAAACAACTTCATTTGGCGTGAATGTGGGAGATCAAGCCAGTTTTTTTGTAAAACAATATTTTGTAAACGCAACTGATTTGCCTCCACTATATGGAGGCACAGCGACTCTTAATACCATGGATCAATTTAAAATTGCCGGATCATATAATTTAACAGCAGGAACCCCTGAGGCTTTTTTTTTCATCACAATCTTAGATATAACACAGGATGAACAAAGTGGATTAACAGCAATATACAAAATTAGTAAGGGTTCTTATGCAATTAATGTCTCAGAATCTGGTTTTTCATTACTCCCCGTAATAATGATTTCTCCAGCTTTAGTCTTTGCTTCCGGGTTAAATAAAACTAGTTTTGGGTTTTCGATAAGTACTTTTGGAAATTATGATTTAGGTGTAACTCCATTGTTTCAGGGTTCAACGATATTTTTTCCCTCAATGCCTTACATTTTACCATTGAAATCTATAAATTCTAGTTCTCAAACTGAAATAGATAATTGGGAAGCAATTTCTCTTATATACAATCAAGCCAGTGTGGATGAAACACTAACAAAACAAGTTTATGGTAATAATTTAACAATCAAAGTTAATACGACAAGTACTTCAGATAATATTACTTTTTTTTCAAAAATAAATGGAACACTGTCAAATCAATCCACAGGTGACTACTTAACTATTAATAGTTCAACAACTTTTACTTTTGAAAAATCAACTGGAATTTTAAAACTGTTTAAAGATTTTCAAGACATTGAAGGAGTAATCACGGGTAATTATACAGTAGCAAAACGTAATATAGAAATTGAGAGAACAAGTTATACTCCTGTAGATCCAACTGATTTCTCCAGCTCAAGTGCAAGTTCAAGTGCAAGTTCAAGTGCAAGTTCAAGTGCAAGTACAAGCTCAATTGCAAGTTCAAGCGCAAGTTCAGTACCAATAACTTCTTCTCTAGGATTTACTCCTACTTTAACATTCTTATTTCTTTCCTTAATGGGAGGAATAATTTATCGAAGAAGGAAAAAGAAGAGCTAAGATCAGTTTCCAAGTTAATATTAAATCCTAGCAATATTGTATACTAATTATTAAAACTAAATTGAAAAATATCAATCATTATGGAGTTGAAAAGAATGCAAGATTTAGATATTCAAACAATAGCACCGTTGGCGTTGATAGTTTTAAGCGCCTTATCTCTATTCTGGTATATTAAAAGTACTCGAGAAATAAGGGATAGTGAAACATGGCCTGTTGTTGAAGGAACGATTACAAAATCAGAAGTTAGAGCAACACTTCGGATGGGTGATGTAAAAGAAGAAGAGGGTCCAGTAAATTACGAACTCATTCTCTGGTATCTCTATGTAGTAGATGAAAAAGAATATAAATCACATCGAATCAAAATTGGAGGTGTGCAAGCCCGGGAAACAACCGTTCGATGGGGTAGATTTTGGGGATCAACCACAACATATGATGATGTGGTTGCCAAATATCCAGAGGGTAAAACCATCGATGTGCACTACAACCCAAATAAACCTCAGCAATCTGTTCTTGAACTAGGAGGTAATGTCTTAATATTACTGATTGTCGCTCTATTTTTCTTTGGCATGGCTTTTCTGATTTTCTTTTTCCTTTCTCCTCAATAGTTACTTATATTCTTTATTTGAATTTAAATGTGATAACTAAGATGAGTTTGAATAATTATAAAAACTAAGTATTAAATAAAGCTCCCGGTAATATTATGATCCTTTATAAATGGATAAATAACCTAGGATTAATCTTTCTGTATTTAATTTTAATTATAGCATCAATTCAAATATTAAATATAAATCTAATTAAGTCAGGGAGCTCCGAACAAAAAGTTAATGAAAGAGAAATACCCGAATTTCAAGGATTAGCTTCTCAAGTTCCAAATATTGAAATTGCAAAAATTATTGATGTGTTCGAAATATCCAACTGGTCTTTTTTTAATGGAACTAATTTAGATATCTTTTGAATTTTTGATCAACGATATGGACGTATTCACAGTTGTGGATAATACAACATCCGGATTTAACACTTACAAACTGATAGTACATATACTGATAGTAACACCGGTAATGGGAGGTACCTGTTTTGCTTGAGATAGTATACTCATTGTCTAGCATGTGAGTCTGAATCATAGATTCTATAGAAATCATATTAATTCAACTTCTTATCCTCAAGTACTTAGTGAAGCTTTAGACTTTCTTGGAAATACTTCAAAATGCAATCATATGATTGAATTGAGGTGTTTTCATTCAATATTTTGATCATCAAGTGATATATAAATTCACAAGAAAAAATATCCAAAGAGAAATTAGATATCGAAAAACAAAATTGGGATTCAATATTTTTTAATACACTTGAAACATTATCTTTCTATTTTAATAAAAAGTATCTATCTCAGCAAGATATAATAACATTTTATTCTGATTCCATTGTACGATTTTATGATGAATTATTAAATGAAGATCAAAAAATGAATGAAAGTATATACCCGGAATTAAAAAAGTTATATCAAGCAATAAAAAACAAAATTTAATTCCTTTATAATTTAATAATTGTAAATATAAATTGTTTGACAGGTCTGAGTAAATTTTCATTAGAACAAAGTCTACAACAATTATTAGAAAAAGAATCATTATTTGCTGTGAAATATTTGGAAACCTTAGATGAAATTATTAAAGAAATTATTGATGGTTATTTTAAATCCCGTTTTTTCTTTTCTACGTATAAGAATTACAACAAGGCTAATAAGAAATTCAAAATTCAATTTTTGAAAGACGTATGTAATATAAATTCAAAATTTAATGATCAGGATGACTATACTAATTACGATCAGAATGAGAAAGATTTTGATAGATTTGATTTAAGAGATTTTCTATCTAATAATTCAAAGTTACCCGTCTGAAGAATTTGGAATAAAAATGATTATTTTGATGTTTTTGCGAGAACTGAGGTACTTTTGACTCCGTATTTCTTACTTGCATCGATTGCTTGCTTTGAGATAAATTCATAATTAGGATTATTGACAATTTTTACTATCTCCATTCCAACTTTCTTTATTAAATCAGAATATTCATTCTCCTGAGTTGCTCCACCAATACAAGAAGCCCATAATGTAGCATCGCATTTGATTTTTTCTGAAAGTTGTAATTCAGATATAATATCAGATACAGCTAAATAGCTATCAGAACGAAGAACACGTTTGATTTCTTTAAACACTTGTTGTTTCTCAGGTGATAGATTTATCACACCATTTGAAATAACTAGATCAAAACTATTATCCTCAAATGGCAAATTTTCAATGTGTGATTCAATAAATTCAACATTTTGAATATTGAATTTTTTTCTGATATTTTTTGATTTCTCCAGTTGTTCTTTAGTCATATCTAAGCCTATAACTTCTCCACTTCCTTTTAATTTTAAAGCTGCTAGAAAAGTATCCATTCCAGACCCTGAACCGAGATCTAAGATACGCTGTCCAGATTTAATATCAATTAACGCCAATGGATTACCAACTCCTGCAAAAGATTCAATCGATTCCTCTGGAATTTTGTTTAAATCTTCTGTTGGATATCCTAATTCTTCTGCTAAACTCCTACCCATTTTAAAATGGTACTTCTCCTCTGGATGATGTGCTACAAGTCGATAGACTTCTTTAACTTTAGTTTCTAATTCTAACTTATCTACAGTTGCCATTTTAACACCGAAAATATGAAAAAAACCTAATGGGACAATTAAACGAAATTGGAGATTAAATTTATAAGGTTTACCTACAAATTGTTATACATAATTTTGCTTTGAATCATTAGCTAATGTGAAAGGAACGGATTGGGAAGAATTTGGAACAACCTTCATTAGCAACATTTCAGAAAATAACAAGAGATACATCTCAAACATAAATTCTTGTCCAAGACAAAAAATTTTTTGAAAGTGTAAAAAGGGACATAAATCATGAATTTCCTGATTTAGTAATATTGATTATTATGTAAATTTATTACTAATTTATTACTGATGTTGGAAATGGAACTTAATGTCTTCTAGGGATAAAATTCGTGGAAATTTTCTGGAAGATTGTTCAATTCTTCTTGGATTGAAAATTTTACGAAAGAAATGGATGATTTTTGTTTTAAGTGAGTTATTTGTAAATAATGGTATCTATTTCACCGATCTTAAGACTTCTGTGCGTGATAAATATGGTAAAAGCATTTCTAGAAGAGTCTTAGAAGAATGAGACCAATAAATATAATTGTCAGATTAATTTTTATTAAAAATAATTTGTAGGTATTCCTTATAAAGTATCTTGAATAATATTTATAGGAAGTTCTTTGAAATTTAGAACTTAATAAAACTGATAAGGAAATGAAAATTTATGACAAAGATGATATTTACTGGATCTCACGGCACAGATAATCCAACCATGGCTACTTTTCCATTTATTATGGCTAAAACAGCAAAAGAATTACAACCAGACGCAGAGGTGGCAATTGGCTTGTTGGGAGAAGGAGTTAACTGTGTAAGGAAAGGTGTTATAAATAATTGATCATCTTTAGATTGTGATTGATTTTTTTTTCTAATTAAATCAGTTTCTTCAATTTGGTCTTTATATCGAATGGTCTGTTTCAATTTAGAAAGTACAAATTTTTGGGAATTCTGGAAATATTCAACAAAAACTTTTTGATAGAGGTCATTAACAAATGTTATTTGAGATTCAGCAATAATATTTTTATGAAATAATTCTTCTAAAACAGCTTCATATAAGCGATTAGTAGATATTTCATCCCCAGGTAATAATTCCTGGAGTAAAGTATTCATATCTTCTTCAATAGTATGATACAAATCAATTTCCTTTTGTGAATCGAATCCTATCTTTTTAGCGTAATCTCTTTCAGATTTTGATTTAAATCCCCTTGACTCTCCATCTATCCAATCTTGATAATCTTGATAGCCTTTTTTCATAGCATCAGTAAATTCTATCCAATGGTCGAATCCAAGAAGAGTCATCTCTGAAAAACTTTCTTCATCAGGAGCACCAGAATCTTCAAAACGGATTCTAATTGTTTTTCTTTTACTCATATAGATGACCTAAATTAAAGGTCGAACATTTTACTTTAGATATTTTACTTTGGATACATTTTAGTATCAAATATAACTACTACTTCGAATTTGTTTTAATTTATCTCTCAATCGTTTAAAAAGTAATCCTAAGGATTTCCAATCTTTTTGATATATGAGATATTTGGCCTTAGTATTGATTACTACTACTATGATACAAACTCCCTTAATTTATTTCCTGCATATTGGACAACTTAGATACATGTTATAAGGTTTAGCAGGATGATTTCCACCATTATATTTCGAGTTATCAATGGTGGATTGATATTTATGCCATAATATGCATTCTAAAAGGTACGCTTCTGTTTCACTTTTTGTATTTTGAAAATGATACCTTGCATACATGCGATTCTTTAATCTTCTTTTCAAATTCGTATCAGAACGTCCAACATACCTGACAGGACCATCTTTCCTTTTATACAATAAATATACACCTGGTTCTCTTTTAGTATTCTTGTGATGAGACACTCTTCGTAATCTACGCATAGGACTTAAATTATAACTCATATCTATATTGAATAGACTTAATTTATAAGTTTTCGGCTCACTAGGATCAAATAATAACTCCTCCCTAATTACTCGGTTGGACTAGTCTCATTAACTACTTTGTTGGCAAAACAAGAACATTTTCAGGAGATCTATTGTATCTAGAAATAGAGAAAAACATTATCTGAAAACTCAAGAAATTAAAGTTAATTATTGAAGTATTCAACATAAGAACGTCTTTCAGTCAATTGGTGTAATCTCATAACTATCTAAAAAATCGAAAGATCCTCTGCGACGATTATTCTTCTTTAATTCTGAATTTGTTTTACTAACATGATGTAAACATCTTTCCATAGATAAAAAAGTGTCCTCTAGCAAAAAAGCTTCCAAAACAGTATCACATTATTGACACTGCTTTGAAAGTTAAAAGACCATGCTGCCAGAGGGAGAGATAGTTGAAAGTGAAATTGTACTACTAATTTCTACAATGCTTAATATAAGGAAGACATTTATATAATAATTCATAGTCTTTGATAGGAAATGTTAACTGGTTATGAGAGAAATTTGGAGAAAAATAAGATCTTAACTTTAAGACATTTTGATAAAGAAAATAACCTAATTGAAAAAAACCTTGCCTTATTTCATACATGGATAAATATTGTAAACATAAATTATATAAAATATTATCAATCGATATCATTAGATAATACAGATGAAGTTTTAAACAAGATTAAGTCCTTTTTTCCCATTTTAATGTTATTATCAAATTTTTCAAATCTTTATGATAGAATAATAACATTCTAGAGACTAGCACTTTCCAGGAGAAATTGATTAGATTATATTTCAAATTTTATTAAAGCTTAAAAATGAGTTAATTAAAAGGACATTGAATCCTTGAGGCATATTTTATTTCCTCTTCAATTGTGATTGCTTTTTTTTGTTTTAAACAATAAATTAAACCTGGTTTAGATGGTCTTATCCATTCACAATCAAAAGTTTGAGCCCTTGTAGATTTTGGTCTTTTTACAATGCCAGCATTATATAAAATATCAGTGAATGATTCAAAATGACTCCGATTGATCAATTTATTTTTCAAAAGAAGTTTTTTAGAGTAATTAGAGGTAAAAGCATCTGCTGTTCGTTGAACAATCTGTCTTAAATGCCCCGAATTTATTTTTTTTGTCGCAAAAAATATGATTAATATCTTTTCATTTCCTATTTCCCTGAATTCAATCGATATTTGCGTATCATAAAGGATAATTTCCCTAATGGTCTTATTTTCGAGATTTAAAGAAAACTGGAGTATTGCAGCAAAAAAACCACCAAATAACAAATGATTTTGCTCTTTAGCACACTTTTTTCCTCCAAAACATCCATAGTAATAAGGAATTCCGCTTATAGAAATAACAAAAACGTCATTTATTGCATCAAGATTTTTCATCTATGATTTTAAGAGAAATAACCATATTTGAACTGTAAATAAGTGATCGATGATTTGTACTAGATTAACGAATTTTCGAATTTTAAATTTTATGATATAAATCCAAAAAATTATCATTAATATTAACAAAAGACCGGTATTTAGAAAGAAATCATAAATCAATGCATCGAGTAGACTCAATTCAGAAGAACCAGGTGAGAGAGAAAGAAGAGTATAAAAAGAACATGCAATAACTAAGGGGAATTGAAAATCAATATTTTTTAATCTGTTTAAAAATAATCACAAAACCTTGACAAATTAGCGATTAATCTACCTTGTCGTGAATCAGATCATCAAACCTGTTTAAAAAATTATTGAAATAACAAATAAAAGACTCTCAGACAATAAGAAATCTGAAGTAAGATTGAATTTAGTTCTTGGACTCCTCTTAAGAACTTAATTAGAACATACTATTAAATTAAAAGAATTCATGTACATTCATGAAGATGAAAATACTGCGTTTAGTGAACAAAGATTATGAAAATTATTTGGAAATTAAGACAGTTCAGGGAGAAAAAGAAAGTGAACTTGGTTATCCAAACACGAGACAATTTGTAAGTTATAAGCCTAGTAAATTGCGTGTAGATCAAATAGATGAAGTTTTTGCAAAAATTTTTCCTAATAAAGTAGATATTGCTAATTATACCCTTCACACATTAATAAATGAAAGATTCATGCAGAAAAAGATCTATAGCTATCAACATGTCAAACAAGGATTAGAATTGGTTGAATTGACACTATTAGGAAAAAATTTCTTGAATTTTATTGAAAATGTAGATGTTAACAGCCTAAATTAGTTAGAATTATTTTTAATTTTACTAATAATATTCACACTTGGCTTAAAATTTAAGAAATTTAAGTAAATAGAAAAGAGTATTATCAAGATCCATGGGATTATACATGAAGTTTGTGGACGTTAGGAAATATATTGAATATTTAAATGATCAATTCCATCTTGTAAAGGATAAAGATTCCATTGTTCAGTTATCAAGAGAATATTATGACAATTTTTTGCAAATAGGTAGGACAATAGAAGATTTGAACTCAATCACAGATGAAAATAAAATTTATGAATATACTAAAACGACAAATGAAATTTCATTGCAAAATTACATTGGAAGCCTTGAATTAAATTTTTTTACATTTATTAGATGGTCTAATTTTAACCCAAGTATTGTCCTAAATCAATTTAACAAAATAAAGCATAATTTATTCGCATTTTTTAATATAATTACCAACAATAATATTAAACTAACGAACCTTGAACTAATAAAGGATCTTATCAATGCTTTAAAGAAATCAAGAACCCCGAGCGAGATTGCTAATCATATTATAAATCAAGAATTAAAGACTTATTTTTCTAATACTCATTACACAAAAATAAGACCAGATTATCCATTTCAAAAGATACAGCTTGATTTGTTAACTCATTTTTCAGTTTTAGATGATTTATTGAACTTATTTTATCAGCCATCTATCCAGGTTTTAATGAATTATTCAATACCTAATTCAGACAAAATCATTTTATGTGAAATAATTTCTAATGCAACAAGAAGAGAGATGGACAAAATGATCTTATTCGATTCCCTTCCCCGGAAAAGAGAATCCTTTTCTGAAAAATTCCTTAAATATATAATCAATGAAATAACTATTCCTGAAAATCGGAAAATACTCGATTTATTTTGTAATACAGGTATTATTGGATTTTTAGGATTTATACTTGGAAAAGAGAAAATTTTACTTAATGATCAATCATATAAGGCTTATGATTCGTCTTTAAACAAATATCTGGATTCATTGAATAATATGTTCCTTGAAAAGTGTGGGAATAAATTAAGCGACCTTGAATCGATAAAAAAGTGCTTTGACGGAATATTAACATCAGAAAAAAGAGAAGAATTACATAAAATTTTTATAAATCAACAGAGTTCATCTGAAGAATTATTTTTACCATTATATTATAACACCGTTTCTCCAATTAATTTATGGGCTTTATCAGGGATTCCAATCAACTTTATTAAAGGTTTTGATAACAAATTAGTCTTCAAAAATGTGAGAATAACTCAAAACACTAAATTTAAGGAAATAGATGATGATTTATACGATTTGATTATACTAGATCCTCCGTTTGGAATGGTTAGTAAATATCAGGTAGATCCAAGTGAAGGAATTGAGATTTTAAATTGGTCTATTCAAATTTCTTCAAAATTAATTAGAAACAAAGGTACAGTTATAGTCAGGATTCCGAGGAACTGGCAAGACAAGATTGAACTTCCAACAGATTGGGAAAAGCAAGATGAATTATCAGGAGAAATAATATTGCAAAAATATCATGTAAGTTGTTAGAGTTTTAATGTTGGTAATCCTTTTGATTACAATACAAATAGATGAATCATTATCAAATCTATATCCAAATCTTATTAAGAAATTTAATAATTTTCTTAAGATTAATTTAGATTTTGAAATGATATATCTTACGATTCATCTTACTGAATATTTTGATAACTCAGTAAATAGTATAATTCTTAAATTCCAGAATATCAATGGTTTTTCGTCAATAAGAGAAATTGGGGAAGCAGTTGGAAAAACTTTATTCTATTCTCACGGGAATAGACTCAAATCATTTATAATAATTAAAGAAAACACTGAAATTCGACCAAAAGATGAAGAAGAAAAATGGAGTTTTATTGAATTAACTTTATTACATGAATTTGGTCATTTATTAAATGATATTGCGAGGTCCTGATTTCTATAAAAGTATGAAAGGGAGTATCGTAAGATGGAAATTTCTGTATGTTAAAACTGAGAGAAAGATTATCCATTGGGGGAGAGTTTGCTATACCCCACCATAGTGCCCATTTTACTCCAGATCCGTATTTATGTACTGCGTTAGACTCTACAGCTGAAAATATATCTTCTGATTGAGTATTATATCTAAATTCGTTAGCTAGTGTTATTAAAGAAGATATGTTAATGGATAGGAAGATAATGAGGAAAAAAAGAGTTTTCTTTTTAACAGTAGAGATCATATTCTAATCAAACCTAGTAATTTTCATTAGTCATTATAAATGTAATTTATACGGAATTCCTCTTATTCAAATGTACAAAATGACTGCTTAAGAGAATTACTCTGTTATTCAATTCCTTTCACTTTCTTCAGATTTTAATTATTAAAATATCGCAGTAATTACTAATGTTGCTAATATCAAAATATTTACGAACAGAATAACTTTGATTAAAGTTATTAATTCTTCCAACCTACTAATAATTCTCGATTCATTGAGTCCCTTTAATTCTAGATCTTCTTCCATTCAAATCAACCTTTATTTAGCTTTAATAAGTTACTTTTCAAGTATTAATTTAATAATCGAAAGTTGTTTACTTGGATCTTTTTCTCTTGAAGAGAAATATTCCAGAACCTGTTTGGTCGCTGTGTTAAATATTCTTCCCAAAAATCTCCTATCTCTTCCGCTACCCTATACAATTGTCTTGCATTTTTTTCTTAATTGATATTTGTTTGTAATCTGGTTCATAAAAATCATTAATATTTTCTTTTGCTTTAGTAATGTCTGCTAATGAACAATAATACTCATAATGAGCAAAGCTAATCTCATGTTCTGGTAGTGGTATAACCACCTTCTCAGTGTTTATGTGAGAACTGAACAGACTCCTTCGTCCACCAAACCTCACATTTTTACTTACATCAAAACGATTCTTCCTTTTGTCGGGATTAAGAGTTACCTTCTTCAAATATTTTTCCTCTTTTAACCAGTAGATCAAATAATGCAACACCAGTCCTTCCATTGTATGACGAACACTATTGACTAGAATATCTTTTTTATTCCTGGCATAATAGGTCTGATAAGGAGGAGGAGAACTGATCAGTGGTAATGGTTCATCTAAATGAATTGGCAAGATATAATGAAATCCACTATGTCTCCCAGAGGATAACCTTTTAATAAATTTTATTCCTAAAGCATTCAGATAATTTCTGAAGCTGTTTCCTATATAAAAGATATCTTCTTCTTTTGTTCCTATTGTAGGATCAAAATCTATCATCGCTTCAACAGGTACGAGCATTCCTTCCGTATTTGGTTCATTCAGGTGAATATTGGGTATCATACTTAGAGCTTGAACTTCTTCTAGCAGATCTAAATCACTTTCATTGTGAATAATAGCTCTTTCTCGATCTTCCCATGTCCGTCTGATAAAATATTTACCATCGCGCCAGCAGTCGAGGGCTAATTCTCTTCCTATAATATCTGGATAGACCAAATCCCAACGATCACGACACAAATCAATCCAATCAGCTAAAAATTTTGGTTCAGGATGTTTATTGAGAATTGATGGTTCTGTATAGAAGTTTTCAGTAATAGGTATCAGAAAATTGTTGAAATCTGGCTTATTATACCGAATACCTTCAAAGACTTTACTAGTTTGCTCATTATTTGTATCAATACTCTTTACTTCCATCAGCGAACAGAATTCTAACATATCCCGTTGATAAGGAATAATATGAATGAATTTGTTTGCTTGGTCTCGTTTAGCTTGGAGTTGATAAATGACCGAATTATCAGCAGGATCATGAATAATCTTTTCGATGGAGAATAAGACGTTAGTCTTTTCGAGATTCTCAAAGTTAGTGATAGAAACGTTTGGAATATCTTGTTGAGTCGTTGATCCAAGCAATTGATAATGAAGACGAATAATAATATTCTCAATGTTGGTCAAGGAGTGAAGAAAGTCCCGTAATTCTGGATAATTGATGAATCGTTCCTGATTATTATGTTGGCGATACATTTTATTACGACGAATTCGTTCATAACGTTCAATAGATTCTCTATTTATTATTTTATCGGAATTTTTTTGGTATGGACTTTCAAACATGTTCTATTCGATAAATTTCTCACCTTGATAATTCTCTCAGCGGAGAGACAGATAGATAAAAATTAACAAAAAAGATTTTTCTAATTTTCTTAATTATTGCTTTTGCCATATATAAAATAAAATTATATTATACTTATGAGCAAAGCTTCTTTGCTGCAACAGGCAATTCGAGGGCATTTTCAATTATCCTACTGAGTTTACTCTCTGTACAAATTTTTCTCTGGACAATAAACTTTGTTGCTATAATCAATCTAGCTGCAATTTTGTTATGGTTATTTGCTGCTAGAACAAATATTTTTCTTGAAACAAAAAAGAAATTAGTTCTTAAATATAAAAACATCACTCAATAGTATAAGCTACACCATTTCTTATACTAAAATTTATCTTATCCAGTTGTGGTAATCTCAAAAGGATCTTTTTCTTTGGTAATAATTCATATTCGATTGTTATTGCTTCTCCCAGTTTTCCTGCTAACAAATTAAAATTATCAGTTATTTCCTCTACAAATTTGCTGTTTATATGGAAATAACCAACTATTAGTTTCTCCTGATCATTGGTAAGCACGTGAGCAATTGGAAATGATAACAAACTATGAATAAGGCTTTTATAATATGCTTCATCCTTACAAGTTATTTTTACAAATATTATCTCTTTTAATCCTAAATGATTTACTTGGGGATAAAGCTGGTAAACTCCGTTATCGACAAATTGTTCCAGAATGTATCGGACTCCCCCAGAACTAAGTGTACCTGATAACTTTCCTAATGATTGATAATTTAGGACATTACCTTTACTAAGATTTTTCAATATCTCAATTTCTTGTGTTGAGAACTCGTCTTTAAATGATCGTTCCAGATCCCATTCAACATAATCTGAGATCCGATAATCCTTTGCTAAAAAATTCGGTGGATTAAATTTGCTCCAACCATGGATGGTATCATATTTGTCATGGGTCAATGAATCAAAATTAATATTCCAGTAATAATTCGTCATTTGGATATAATTTACTGATCTCAACAATTCGTTTGTATTTCCATATGGGACACACGCTATCGCTGATTTTCTATTCTTAAATGGGATATCCCACAAAAAATAAGGTCGAAGACTTTCCAGATCCTTTTCTTGTTCAGTGGTATATTCAAATTCTGCTATATAGAACCCAAAAGTTGCTGGATTCATAATCATGGAACTGGCATTACAAATACGATACTTATAGAGATATTGATATGATCGCTTGACACGATTAATTTGGGTAGAATTCAAACCCAGTAACTGTAGTAAATCTTTCATATCTGGAGTATGGACTCTCGATTTGTAGCTCTTGTCTTTTAGAAGAAGCTGAGGATTGGTTAATAGTTTAATAAGTTCAACATCGCGTTCCCGTAGTGGTAATAATAGTGTTTTTACTACTTGAAAAAATAATAAAAGGAATTCTTCTAAGTTTTGATGATCAGAAAACATCTCCATAAAATTATCAAGAGGAGTAAGATCAATTTCTCTTATTGGAATAGTATTCCGATCTTGGAGCCGATCCATAAAACGGACAAATCCATAGGGATAGGGAAAGCTTCCACCTTTAACTCTGATGAAAACCCGAAAATATTTGTGTAATACTTCTTGAGCATAGTCATCTGAGAGTATATGAGGATGAGAGGAAAAATTTTGGTAGAATGTGTGACTAAGACGTTTTAATAAATCTTTTTTTGCATTATTTTGATAAGGATCAGCATAATCCCGATTCAATGAGAAAAAACTCTTGCATTCATTATAACCCTGAACAATGGTGCGTATCATGTTCTGTTCAAGTGTTATAGCTTCTGAAGATGAAAGCTCAGTCTTTTCCATATAAATACCCCTGAAGGTCAGGTAATTGAATTTAGTTTGTTAACAAGTTATATGACACTTAGTATTCATAAAAGTATGTGTATTGTGGCCCACAAGATTGAATGAGTTTTTAATTTGTATTCACCAATTATAGACTTGAAAGATAATTTACAAAATAATAATAAAATGGTCTGGCAATGCATTCAATGGAAACTAAGGATTTAATTGATACTACTTTGAAATATACTAAAAATCTTGATAAGAAAAAAATATTAATTGTTGACGATAATGAGGATCAATTATTAGCGCTAAAATTCCTCTTTACAACATATAATAAGGATAAAGAGTACATAACATTTAATTCGCCAGAGAAAGCTATTAAATATTTGATCAGACTTAAAGACGAAAAATATCAAGAAATAATGAATGAAGTCGATGATATTGATATTATTATTTCAGACTATAATATGCTTCCGAAAAATGGATTAGATTTTTTTAAAGATCTACAAAAAATAGATAGTTCGATACCATTCATCTTGATTTCGTCCTTTTTATCAGACAGTATAAAAAATGCTGCTTACGAATTAGGTGTCCTTGATTGCATAGAGAAACAGGTGAATATAAGAGAGATGCTCAACAAAATAGCATTCTACATAACCTGAGTAGATTTCTAAAAAAATCATAACAGTACCTTCTTTGAAATAGTATGGGGTAAAACACATTTTATTATTTAAGGCTGAAATAGATTTATTAATGAAATACCAACAAAAAAAAATTTGAGGAAAAAAACAATGAAATCGTTAAAAAATAAAAGGAATGTACTAATACCAATAGTATTAGTTGCTTCACTGTTCCTAGTGGTGACAGCAAGTACGAATGTGAGTTTAGCAGGTGATGGACCCGACGGGACCTATCCTGATAGTGTAAGAATTTCTCCAGAAGGAGATGTGCCAGATGGATCATACCCAGATTCAATAATAGTCACTCCAGAGGGTGATGTTCCGGATGGGAGTTATCCAGATTAAACATAAAATATGGTGAAAATGATGACTAGAAATAAAAATAATAATGATTTTGACTATGAAGATAAATATAATGGACCAGACGGGAATTATCCAGATTAACACTAGAATTACTTTAATGGAGTATAATTCATGTCACAACTTGTAAGATCAGAAAAAATCATTCCTAAATCAGATAATTGGAGCAATTTATGTTCATTACTCGACACAATGGGGGTCGATACAATTCATGATAGGTTAATCATTAAATGGGACTCCCCTGATACTTCACAATTTGAGTTTCTACTAATATTATTAGGGAAATTTGTTGCAAATACGCTCATTGGAGAATATAAAAATGCTTTTTGGGAAATTAGAAAATAAATTCTAAATCCTCCTAATTTTTTGTGAATTTTCCTTCTCTGCAGTCCATACTCTGTACAAAGTTCAAGCAAGACAAATAATCTATTACGAATAATCAAATCAGAAAAAAAGATTTTAGATCTGAGGGGACTAAAATCTCTTTCTAAAAATAAATACCTTGATTTTCAATCTCAATTCAAAAGCCCTTACTTATTAATGCTAAATATCATCAGATTAGTAGATATCCAACCAGATTTTACACAATCCTAAGTTTGTATGGATTAAGTATATCATCTTGTGCAATAAAGGTAATATATGATGGCATGAAAAATATTCCAAATCTTTAGTATCAGAATTTTTACTTGTAAGACCCTCCATGGATACTTTGAAAGGAAAAATTGTAGTGACGATGATTTCATTTTGGAACTTTGCAAGTATTCAAACCAGGACAAAAATAAAATCGGGATGTCCATATTGTGCTGGAAAAATGGTGAATAAATCAAATTGCTTGACTACTACTCACCCAGAAATTGCTTCCGAATGGCATCCTACAAAAAATGGAGACTTAACTGCTGATAAGGTCACTAAAGGTTCTAAAAGGCGGATCATATGGCTTTGTCCAAAAAATAAAGACCATATTTATACCACCGAGGTCAAAAATTAGATCAATGACTAATAACATTAATAAAGAATAGAAGTAAAGAATTTCTCCCTTATAAATTTCTTCAAATATTCTATAGGTGAGAATTGAGACTGGAGATTTGAGATTTGGAAGATAGAGCAAATGAAAATGATAGCAAGAAAAAATCAAAATTAGAATCGATTAAGAACCATTTCTCCAATGCTGTAGAGGAGGAACTAAGCGACGATATCCTAATTGCCGATATAGGAGCGTCCATTTTTTTAATTGTAGTTAATGGTTTATTAGGATGGTTATTCATTGCCCATCAGACAAGTTCGACAGGTTTCTTTACTTCTAAGTTCAGCACGTTTGAAATGGTGATGCTTTACGGAATATTGATTTATTGGATTACTACATCAGTTTTGATACTTTTAGGTCAAAAAAATCCTTCTCGAGACTTAGATTCGTATGGTGGACTCTTTTTCGCAGCTTTCGCTACTGTTTGGCTTTTTTTGGTTTTCCCCTTTGAATTTACATATTTAACAGACGTAATACCAGCTTTCCTCCGATTCTTATTGCAGTGGATTTCCAATGAAATCGCTCTAGTGATATTAGTTCTAATCTTTATCCTGCAACTAGTTGCAGGAGTTTATGCACTGATTCAACGGTTGTATGTTCGTAAAGCACGGGTACAAAAAATATGAGTTAAAATGTGATAGTCATACTTATGGTGAAAAATAAAATGAGTAATAAAGGTAAAGATAAGCAAAAAATGAAAGCAATTATCTTTACGGAATTTGGTCCCCCGGAGGTACTGAAGCTGGCAGAAGTCGATAAGCCAGTTCCAAAGAAAAACGAGGTATTAATCCGAATCTATGCCACTACGGTTGGCTATGGGGAACTAGTCGCCAGAAATTTTAGAAATGTTTCTCCAGGCAAGTTTGCAATGCCTTTATTGTTCTGGTTAATCGGAAAAATAGCATTCGGTCTTAGAAAACCACGTAATAAAATCTTAGGAAGTCAATTTTCTGGTAAAATTGAAGCAGTAGGTGAAGATGTGACTCCTGAATTATGAAAAATAGGAGATCAGGTCTTTGGATATACCAGTAGCAGCATGAAGACGTATGCGGAATACATAACGCTCCCTAGCGATGGGATACTATCCTTAAAGCCACCTAGTATAAACTTTGAGGAAGCGGCGGTATTGCCCTATGGGGGAATAATGGCCTTAACTTTGCTTAGAGATAAAGTCGATCTTCAACCAGGGCAAAAAATTCTGATTAATGGCGCTTCTGGAGGTATAGGATCCGCTACCGTCCAGTTAGCTAAATCTAAATTTGAAGCAAACGTCACGGGAGTGTGTGGTACTTCACGATTAGAGTTTGTGAAATCTCTGGGAGCTGATCACGTCATTGATTACACTAAAGAGGATTTCACTGAAAGTGGCGAGACTTATGATATTGTTTTTGGCGGATTAGGGAGGACATCTTTTTCCAAGATTAAAAACTCTCTTAATCCAAACGGACGGTATGTTTTAACCAGCTTCAAAATGAGACAGGTTGGTCAAATGCTTAGAACCAAGCTGTTTGGTAATAAGAAAGTGAACTGTGTGGTGTTACCTGAAAAACGTGAAGATCTTCGAGAAGTCGCTAAACTCATAGAAGAAGGAAAACTGAAGGCTTATATTGACAAAAGTTTTCCATTCAAACAGATGGCTGAAGCACATCGTTATGTGGAGGACGGCCATCATAAAGGTCATGAAGTTATAACATTAGATCAATAGAATAGATCTTTCTTTATAACGCCAACCAAAACTAGATGGAAATTTCCTATCATCAAATGATTGTTTATCAATGAAAAAAAGGTGAATAAAAAATGGATACAGAGAAAAAAATCGCAAGAATCGTAGGAGTATTAATTATCTTAGCGCTGGGCTCGTCTATGCTAAGTGGTGTTTTTTTAGAATCTCTTAGAGCTACAGATTATCTCGGTGCTGTTTCTGTCAATGAAAACCAAGTGTTGATAGGAGTGCTCCTGTTGTTAACTTTAACCGCTTCAGTTGTAAGCATTCCAATTGTGATGTTTCCAATCTTAAAAAAACATAATGAAAGTTTAGCTCTTGGGTATGTTAGTGCCAGGATTTTCGAGGGTTTTAGCGATGTCATTATTGCAATCAGCCCGCTATTACTGGTGACATTAAGTCGGGAATTTGTAAGCGTAGGAGCTCCTGTTGATTCCTATTATCAAACTGCAGGTACATTATTACTAGAATTAAGTGATTGGATCGGTGTTCTGGAAAACATTCCCTATTGCTTTGGTGTACTGATATTTTCTTATTTGTTGTATCAATCAAAACTTGTTCCTCGTTGGTTATCCGTCTGGGGCCTTATTGGAGGCATAGTGTTGTTAGCAAGAGTCCCATTAAGTATGTTCGCCTTTGATCCGTTATCGACGGCCATTTTGGCTATTCCAATCATCGTGAATGAGCTTGTGCTAGCAGGATGGCTGATAGTTAAAGGATTCAATTTATCAGGTGAGTAACTAAATCCATGAAGGAAAAATAAATCCTCCTCCCTTCTTCTTTTTTGATTTACACTCCAATTTTCACCGAGTATTTTTCAGAATTTTTAATTTTAAGTCATTTTAAAGCCACTTTTTA
>MDVS01000025.1 GCA_001940645.1 Candidatus Heimdallarchaeota archaeon LC_3 | reverse complement strand
GTGATAGATAAGCAGTTAATCCCCTTAGGGGAATATCAGCTAGAGGTAATTTTTTGATGGGTCCTGGAAAAATTGATTTCATATTAAATTTCACTTAATGTGTCCATTTAATTGGCTTATGGTTGTTATATCGTTGATCGCGAATCAGTGAATGAACTCAAATATTATAATTTTTTAATCATTTAGAGAAAAGTTTGATCCCGTTTGAGGAAAAAATTGTTAGATAGAAAATGAAGGTTTTAGATATGGTGTTTGTTCGTTACTTCTGTTCTCTTCGTCCTTTTAGGATAAAATAAACTCCAATAATAAAAATTATTGGTAATAAAGTTAATGCTCCAAACCCTGAAGCCATTCCACCACCTACTGGCATGTCCATTACTGGAAAAAGAAACACTACTGCGAGGGGTGGGAATACCAACAATACCAACAATAATAATAATATTGACATAATAGAAAATCCAGAACCAAAGCTGTCAACAGGAGCAGTAGCCTCAGAAGCTATAGATGTTGTTTCTTCACTCGTTGTTGGTTGCGATGTTTGTTGAGTTGTTGGTTGCGATGTTTGTTGAGTTGTTGGTTGCGATGTTTGAGTTGATGTTTGTTGTGGAGTTTGTTCTGATGTTTGTTTTTCAGCAATAGAAACTGACATACTACCAATAATAAGACTAATTAAACTAATAAAGATTATTCCAAATAAAATTCCTGTTCTCCTATTCATTTTGACCACTTTTTTTTTTTATAAAATAAATATAAATCAGGATTTTAAACATTTGGATTAGAGAGTAATAATAGTTTGTAATTAGCTCCTCTACTTTTCCATTGTTAATCTTTGGTTCTTCAGAGGATAATGGAATATAATTAGATTTTTTTTGTCAAAAACGTTATAACAGTTATAACATTCTGAATAAATATTTGACATAAAATTAGGATTATCGGTTTCACAGAAAAATAGTTTTTTAAATTTGAAATCAATTTGGAATGTCCAATTTAGTGTCACAACAGATGTGTCACCTCGATTTTGAAAAAGGAAATAATTTATATAAACAAGCTAAAAACGTATGTGAAAGCTAAAACAATAGAAAAAACAACAGTCAAAGCAAATACTGTAATTATTCCTAACACTGCTACTTCTAAAATTACCATTACTAGTGATTGATTACTGTAGTTACTTATGTGATACGAAAATATCAGTAACATCTTTGCTAGAGGTAACAGTTTTAATAATAAAGGCAATCTATAATCCATCTCTCCAACGGGAACAATTCTGTCTAGTAAAATATTTAATATTGTAAATACTATTCCTATTGATATACTCAACCCTATTAATAATTTAAACTTGAATTTACAAACGATTATCTTGAATTCACTGATTATAATAATATACTTGAAATAATTACAAATATGTCAATTGTAATGGAAAGGAATCCCGATGCTTTCAGGACACTAAATGAACCAGATATAAGACAACATTTCTTAGTACAGTTAAATGGATTTTTTAAAGGGATGGCTACGGGAGAAACATTTAATTACAAGGGGAAAACAGATATTCTATTAAGATATCAAGGAAAAAATTTATTTATTGCTGAATGTAAATTTTGGAAAAGTCCAAAAACTGTTACGGATACTATTAATCAAATATTAAAATATGTAAATTGGAGAGATTCAAAGGCAGCTATTCTATTTTTCAACAGAGATCAAAAAATTTCTAAATTGATTAAAGATATTCCAGATCTTGTACGATCTCATTCTGGTTATAAAAAAGATTTAGAATTCAATTCTGGATATAATGGTGGTTTTCGATACTTGTTCCATCATTTGGGAGATGAAAATAGTCTGTTATACTTAACTATTTTAATTTTTAATATTCCGTCTAAAAATCTGACTTAAATAAGGATGAAAAACGAGATAATTCTTGGGAATTAAAGACTGGAAACTTTTATTTTTTTTCTATAAATAAGGAAAAAGAGTTTCGTAACTATAAAGATTATTTATTTGGTCTTTTTTCTTAGTTCTGAGTCCCTTGGTTTAATGAAAATTCTTGACTTTCCAGTCTTTCTAGAACCAGAAGAATCCGGGGATTTAGTGTTTTTGTCCAGCGTTTCAAGGATGTTATTTCCAAGGAGAAACTTCTGAAGAAGCATCGAAGAACATTAAAAAAGCTGTTGAACTTTGTATCGATGAAATGTTAGATGAAGGAGGAAACCTACCTCATTCATTTGTAATGAAAAATGAGAGTAATGGATATAATTTTACTGTCAACCCCGAATAATTCTTACCATATTTAAGGAAAAAATGTAAATATATCATAAGGAGTAATCAAACAAATGCAAGGTTATAAACTGAAGGATTTAGGAATTGCTTTTACAATTTTAGGTTTGTCGATTCTTACATACATATTATTTATTTCTTCATCGATGATGAGTTTTTAAGACTTTTTACACTTATTGGAAGTGCATTAATTGTGATATTCTATTTTGTAATTTACTTTCCTTATATAGAAAAGAAAGCAAGAGATGAGAGAACAAGAACATTAGAGAGGAACAAAACTGATTCATATGTGCGAATGCCACTTCAGAAAGATCCTTATAAAAAAAAGCCATCAAATATTAAAGGACTATCACCCAAAGATTGGTCTTTATTAAAAAATAAAGGTCTAACAAGGGAACAAGCTATAGATTTTATAAATACTAGCCATTCATTAGAAGATGCAGAAAAATGGTTAGAAGAGCAAAATAGTGCTTGATAAATAAGACTTAGACAAGAAATAACATAAAAAACAATGTTATGCTGAGAAAAATTTAGAATTAAAGTTTTTAGCGTAAGCAGTTAAATGATTCAACGGGAAGGACAGAACGCAGAGCGAAAAGTTAAACAGTTTTCATCAATTTTCCGATCTTTTCATTCATGTAAATAACCGTGTCATTTAATCTACATAAAATTTCATTTGAACATATTTGCTTATCCTATAATAGTTAGGATTTAAATAATAATTACGGTTTTAAAGCAATTTTTTTTTCTGTTTGGATCTTCCTTGATTCAGATACTATCAAGATTTCTGAAAAGATGAGATATTTTCCGTTGTTAAAAGCAAAGATTTTTTGGAAAATAGAAGATTCTTATATTGAAATACATTTCCAAGATACAAAGGAGGATTAACTAATAAATCATTCAATTTCCCTTCAAAATGTCGATTTATATTTTGAACTAGTTTCTGATAAGAAAATTCAAATATTTGACAAAATAACTTTGTACGTTAAACAGGGAGAAAAAATAGGGATTATAGGGCCGTCAGGAAGCGGAAAAACAAGTTTATTTAGAATGATAAGCGGATCAATAGACTGTTCCCAAGGAGTGATATCTACTACTGAAAAAACACGTATGATCTATCAAATCCCACAATTTCACCCCTTTCTAACATCTAAGGAAATTTTAGAATTAGAATTTAGCAAAATTAATCAAAAAAAATCTGTAAATGATATTCTAAAGTCAGTAAAAATGATAGAAATTAGGAATCAATTATTCACTCATCTTTCAGGAGGGGAAAAACAAAGATTAGCCATATTATTAGCAATAGTTTCCGGAGCAAGAATAATTTTAGCTGATGAGCCATTTGGGAGATTGGATAAAAAAAACACTATAATTGTTAAAACTTTTCTAATGAATCAGGTAGAAAAGGAAGGAATTACTCTTATATTAGCTACCCATAATAAGAAGCATTTAAAAGAGATGGATAAGATATATCAGATAAAAAAGAAGAAACTATTGATTTACTAACAATTTACTTACTCAAATTGTATAGCTTATTACAATAATAATGTGAAATCACACTTTAATCTCCAAATCTGTTTCTAATAAATGTCCACTTTAACAGGCCATTTTGATTAATATGCTAATAATTAATTAAAATTCGAATACAAACAATATCACGATGGAGGAATTACTAAAACATATACAAAACAGTACACAACAGAAGAAGACTGAGATCACGAAACGGTCAATTTATTTTGAAAGTATCAATAAAAATTCAAGATACTACTTTTTCTAGTTTGCTATGAACTAATTCTCGGAATACGGTGATGAACAGTTCCACAGTGGAATAAAATGGACTGCTATTTGGAGAATGTCCCCGAGGATTAAGTATTGAAATCGATTAGGGTAATAAAACGTTTCCATCTCAATAAATTAATGTCTAAAAACCTATTTTAATTAAAAAGGCAAACTTTTTTTTTTAATTATTGATAAAATCCTGTAGATATAGTTTTATACTCCCTCCGTCAAGATTTATAAACTAATGTCTAACAAAATTTTCATAAAATTCTCCTTCATTATTTTATTGTTTATAATTTTTCCACACTTCCAACATTCTTTCTCACAAACGTATTGGAATGGCAATAAACTCGAATATACTGCTAATGTTGGAGATGAAAAAAATTACATTTTTTCATATATTTATGAAGAATCGTTTACTATCTTAATATTTGATGATAACGGAGATAGAAAGAACATTACAATAAATCAAGATGATCTCCTTAGAATAGTCATTTCAAGTGATGAATCAGGATCACTGAAGTACTTTCAGTATTATAATAATATCTCTACCGAAGAAAGATATATCCAAAACTTTTTTCTTTTACAAGTCCCAGTACCTCAGAATTATACATTTTGGGAAGAAATGGTTGACTACTGGAAATCATGGTATGAATTTTATAATTCTACTGCTGCTGTTGAGTTTGTTAAAATTACAGAAGAATTTAATATCACTTACACCCATAAAAATGAGAAAAATGAGACTCAAACAATAAAACGCTTTTATAATATTAATTCAGGTTGGGCAAAAAGATTAGAGACTTTAACAATAAAAGAATCAAAAATTCTATCACATTTCATCATTGAAGAAAATGAAAATACTACACTAACAAATCCTACTACCGAACCAACTAGTATTTCTTTGGAGAGTAGCTTATCAACTGATTCTACTTATTTAAAGTTCATAAGCACAATTCCCGGGTTCTCCATAATCGCGATAGGTTTTTCAATTCCCTTTTTAGGAATTTTTCCCCTCTTAAAACGAAGAAAATATAAATAAACAAAATTTAATCAAAATCCATAAATTTTTTCTTCTGGATCGTAATCTTTTGCTGAAATCTTATAATTATTATCGAACCAACTTTCTAGTGCACCAGATTGTTGAGACAGACCAAAAGAGAAAAATATGTAAGCTAACAGAAAAAATTCAAAGGATTAAGAATAATAGAATGCAAGATATGCAATACTTAAAAATAGATAACCAATGAATAGAACCCAACGATGGCCTATTACATCTCCTAAAGCTCCTGTAGAAATATTTCATTTATGTTTTTGGTTTTGTATGTAACTGAGTTTGTATCACTCTCTCAATTTACGTTTTTCTTAACCGTGATGGTTATAATTGTTTTTTTATCTGATTATCCTACAGGAGCTTTAGGAGATGTAATAGGCCATCGTTGGGTTCTATTCATTGGTTATCTATTTTTAAGTATTGCATATCTTGCATTCTATTATTCTTAATCCTTTGAATTTTTTCTTCTGGATCGTAATCTTTTGCTGAAATCTTATAATTATTATCGAACCAACTTTCTAGTGCACCAGATTGTTGAGACAGACCAAAAGAGAAAAATATGTAAGCTAACAGAAAAAATTCAAAGGATTAAGAATAATAGAATGCAAGATATGCAATACTTAAAAATAGATAACCAATGAATAGAACCCAACGATGGCCTATTACATCTCCTAAAGCTCCTGTAGGATAATCAGATAAAAAAACAATTATAACCATCACGGTTAAGAAAAACGTAAATTGAGAGAGTGATACAAACTCAGTTACATACAAAACCAAAAACATAAATGAAATATTTCTACAGGAGCAAATAAGGAAGAAATGGATGATATATTATTATATTTGATAAGAAAATTCCTTTGTATACAAGAATTTTTTTAAATACCAGTTAAATTCCAGAATCTTATTGTTTTATCCCAGCTTGCAGATATTAAGGTGTTTCCTTCTTTTGAAAATCCTACATCTGAAACCCAGTTTTCATGACCAATCAGAGTCGTAAGTAAAGTAAGAGTCTTCGCATCCCAAATGTCTATGGAATTTGTTGAGATAGGAGTACTTCCTTTAAAATAACCTCTATTTGAAGCAATTAGGCGATTATCTGGAGAATAAACAGCAAAAGTTGTCCAATCAAGAATATTTTGAGAAGTATTGATCTGACCCGTCATTTTTCCTGTTGATAAATCCCAAACTATTATTTTTCCGTCTTCACCCGCTGATATGAGAGAATCTCCGTTATTATTGAAATTAATGTCAAACACTGATCCAATATGACCATCTAATAAGGTCTTATATACCCAGTTGTCAGTATCCCATATGATTATTTCAGAATTATTATTTCTATTCTGATCTGAACCACTACACGAAACTAACAAGGATTGATCTGGTGAAAAAGCTATTTCAAATATAGATTCTGGATTTGATATTGAATCTTGATGTCCAAGAAAATTTGCATCAATAAGCGTCCATTCCTGAGTTTGAAACAATTTAATTCCATCGTAAACTCCATTGATAGAAAGACTTGAAATAGCCATAATTTTACTATCTGGTGAAAATTTAATTGAATGATAGATTCCATCTCCCGAGTAGCCAAATATTCCTGTTCCTTCAGGAAGTTTCCAAACGGAAGCTTCTTCTGTACTACCAGAACCTAAGAGCTCGCCATCAGGAGAAAAATCAAGTGAAAGTATTTCTCCTATTACTCGGAAGTTTTTTATTGATTTTCTAGTCTCCATGTCCCATAATATTATGATTCCTGATTTATCTCCAGATACAAAATAGTTTCCATCATGTGAAAAAGCAATAGCACTGACTTGTGAATTATGCTTGGTTAATACAGTAGATAAGGGCTCAGATTCTTCATAAAATATCAAAACTGTTGATCCAAGGAGAAAAAGGACAATAATTATTAATAGACCATAAGATAACAGATCATATTTAATTTTAGTTCGACGGAACTCTTTTTCATCGTTGCTCAAAATAAATGCCATGAAAACCTAGGTTTTTGTTCTTAAATAATTATTCACTCAAGTCATAAAATCCATTAATTAGGGCAAATTGACGTGAAAAGCATGAAGATTTGGAATTATCAAAATTAAAAAGGATATAATCATACTTTATATCGCAAAGTAATTTCCATGTTTTTAAAGAGTAAAAGATTGTTAAATCGGCTAAGGAATAACTAGTATTTCCTTGAATTGGGGATTAAAGATGGATCCAATAATTATTATTATCAGTATTGTCGTAGCAGGTATTATCTTAGCCATATTTTTAGGAATAATTATTAAATTGTATTCTAATCATATATCTATCAATCAAAAATAATTTGAAATTAAAATTCATTTTGAAATGGGATGAATATGGAAAAAATGAAGTCGTTTTTGATAATATGAGAGAAGAAATATTGTTTGGAAAAAAATAACACATTTTTATAATTTTGACTCATTTTCCAAACCACAATTAAGACATTTAACTCTAAAAATTGTCCCCAAATAAGAGATTTAACTTATTTTAAAATTTTCTCTTAAAATTTTTCTTTATGATTTTATTAATGTTAATGGAGATAGATTTACACAGATGTTTCAGTGGAGTACCTACATTCAAATGGAAACATTTTTAAATAAAATCATGTCAATGTATCCATTATTTCACTAAAACAAAATAAGGAATAAACCTATGGAAAAAAGCGTTAAAATATTTTTGGTGATTTTGATAATAGGAGGAATAATTATTATTAGTCCTTCTATACTTAACATAAATCAAGATTCCGAGTTATCAGAACAACAGGAACTATATAATCCTATATATCCAGACATTACCTATGTTGATCAACCCTATAATCTGCCTGAAGTTCCAGAAAATATAGCTGCTCAGGTTTCTACCCTTAAAAATGGAATTAAGCTCGACCTTGCAGTAGATGTTATCGATGCACGAATGGGTGAGGACGTATCTATTGTGGTCTGGATTTCAAAAAACACTAGCAAAATAAATTATTTTCTCAACGATATACTTGTTGAAATATTAGACAGTCAAGGAGATAGAGTTTATGCTGTTGCTATGGTTTATTCAAAAGGTGGAGGTCATATAGAAATCCCTATACACGAAAATGCGATACATTATGTCTTTCTTTGGAAGGTCGATACAAATCCATATTTTAATGCAGTGGTCAACCCCGGAGAAAGCTATTTCATTCAAGGAACAGCCAGTCTTCTCACTGAAAATGGAGATCCATTAAATTTTTCTGTAGGATCAATAGAGGTGGTGGTAACATGAGCAAAAAACCAAAATCCTCCATGTGATTCAATTGGTTTCACTCCCCAAAAATGTAACAGATTAATTAGTCGAGCTATGGATGGATTTATTCCAGGTATATATTCCTCCTCCAAATATGCATCTAATAACATTTCATTCTCCATTATCTTTTCAACTTTTAAATTTCCAATAATTCCCTTGTTAGTTATTATCATATTTTAATTTAAACATAATATTTTTCCGAATCGAAAATTCTTTAAGAAAAATAATGTTTAAACGTGATCGAGTTAAACATCATTTAGTTAAACTGAGGTTTTATTTATGAATAATTTTGAATCTATCTTGAAAAAGTATAAAAATTATCTATTACTTCCTATCTTAGTATTTGCATTTCTAATGGTTTTCAGTTTTTTTCTAACATTTCGGACAATAATTGATCCTCTCTTTGGTAGAACATCAGTCGATTTATATTTCCCTATTGGAGCTTTGTTTTTAGTTCCACTGACCTTATCCTTTTTATTGATAGATTTTAAACTTTGGTTATTATTTGACCATGTTCGCCTAACCAAAGTTCAATTCATCAGTATTATCATATTACAGTTTTTATTAGTTCTTATCACATTAATGGGACTTGTACATTTAGATCAAGAATATATAACCACTGGACAAATAATTAAATCTAACGTGTGGATAATTTTTGTTATTATTACAATTTTTATGATAATTTCAGATGGATTCATTCATTATATTAGAAGTTCTACATTAAATCGAAAATATTACCTCCATTTTTATTTCCTATACCAATTTATCGCTATCTTTATTTTAATTTTAGCCTATTCTTTAGTTCTATTTGAAAATCCAAGTTTTTCATTATTTCTTTTTGAAACTCCGGTCCATTTCATATTACGAGTTATTATTAGTTTTTATTTCTTGATAACTCAACTATCCAATGGAATAGCGAATTATATTTTCTTTGGATTTTTGATATATTATTTAACAATTATTTTTAATGAGTTTCGAATTTATATCCGTTAACTGTAACATATTATACAAATTGTCTCTTGAAAGTGAAAAATACCCTTAAATTAAGTTCTTTATGTCCAACTCTTTGTGAACTCTTTTTGAAAGAGATATAGACACATTTAACTACTTGGTCCAAGATATAATTAACTCAATTAATCAGGTTGAAAGAAACTATCATGAAATTCAAAATTAAATCATTAAAAGCCAACAAATCATTTTTAATTAGGTTTTCTTTTCCTCACTAATTATTAAATCTTCTCTATGTTGTTTTATTGTTTTATTATAAACAATAGCAATTATTGTGTAAAATATTACTATTCCGATAATGGGGAACAGAATTATTATGTATCGTAGATTTTCATCCATTTCGAATGTGTTTGATAACTGGTAGAGAAATGCTCCTAACGGAAATCCTACAAACAAAATGACTGGGAAGAACGAAAGAATGAGTAATAATACTCTCCATTCAGATTTTTTAATATGTTTATCTCTGAACTGCCAATAAGATTTTCCAGTCTTTTCATGCACGTCAATATCTTTGTAAACAAATGAATTAGTTAGTGAAATCAAAGACATACTTCCAATAATTATCGGAAGGATAGATGTGAATCGTTCCACTTGTGTATTTAGCGATGGGCTTGTTGGGTAAAGCAATACAAAGTACACACCTAAAATGAAGAATAGAACAAATAATGAATACCAGAATTTATATCGTTTTGATAAATATTCACTTTGTAAATTTTCACGCATTAATCCCCAGTTGAGAATAAGGATACTCAACCAAACTAATGATAAAGTTATGTATTCCCCCTCTATAGTTGATGTCACCCAGTAAACTAGAAGTAATTCTCCAAAACTCATTAAAATAAAAAAAGATATACCAATTCCAAGATATTTGTCGTTTCTAAAGGTGATTTTTAGATTTTTAATTATTCCCGCGCCAAACACCACTATTATTCACGTTTTCTCCTTAAATATAGTGTTAGGAGTGCCACTGAAATTATTCCGGCTCCAATTACACCAGTTAAGATTATAACTTCAATCCATGAGAATGGAGCAGTTTCATCAGGTGCTTGAAAAAGTATAAGTATTCTTTCAAATTGTTCTGTGCTATTAAACTCGTTTCGGTAGAGTTGAATTCCTGTTAATATGTCATAGTGGATTTTAATGCTTATACCAGGATCAGAAACATTATAAAATATTGTAAACGTGGTGAAGTTTGTATTTTCGACTATAAAATGCATATAGTAAGCTGACCATCCTAAATCAGTCCTATTATAGACACTTGCCCAATAATCCCAGTTATTTGAGATTGCTTGATAAGATGAAGTATTATTATACTCAATTAATTCCCCATTCAAATATTTATTTATAATATATGGTCTTGCTGAACTATTATCAATAGAGGTGATGTTAATACCAATTATATCTCCAGTTTGATTACCCCATGATTTTTTAGATAGAAAATATTGAGTACTTTTTGTTATTTGCCATGAGAATTCAGATCCTATTGTTAGGGGTGAGAAATATGAAGTAGGAATAATTTGGCTATTAGAGGAGGGAACGTTTAGGAAAAGAAGAATTATTACCCACATATATAAATTTACATCTCGTTTTTTCATCATTTTTTACATCTTTTTCCCATTTTAAATCTTTAACTGAAATTAATATTTTATGGGTCAGTATATTCTCCAACCCAAGCTAACAATAAGTCTGTGGTATCCATTAATGAATGTATCCACGGATAACAGAAGAAAGAAATTATAGTTCTTAATAAATCTGGACACGATAAGACATCAAACAAACTCCTAACAACTTCAACGATTATTAAAGCATTTTCAGTGGAAACAAGAAATATTGTTAATAACTATCATTTATATGATAAATCCGGTCAGTTATGGAATTTGACTCCTCCAATTTTCACAATTTGATTTTATTGATGTAAAAGAATTTGATTCTCCTGATAATATTTCAATTAAAATAATAGCTGAATTTGTTCTATTAGATGTTCAGATTTCTAAAGCAAATACAGCGACTGGAAAATATTTAATTGACGATCTTGGTGAAATACTGGCTTCAAAAAAGGTAGAAGATGGATTAACATTTGGAACAATAATTTTAATACTAATTCTTTCAGTAGTCTTAAGAAACAAAAAAAAATAATTTAAGCCCATTAATTTAACTGATGATTCTAATGTTGCTTTTATAGGCTCATCACTTATTATTTGGTGGATAATTTAGGAAACATTTTCGTTATTAATTCCAATTCTCCAAAAAATAGAGAAATGTCCGTTCATATGGTCTAAAATCATAAATTGATTAATTGGTAGGTGTATTATTCCTCATAACAACTTAGTAAGAGTATATCTTATTCCTCTATCCAAATTAGCCTGAACTTGAAGATTCCCGATCAGAAAACTAATTATATAACTATTTATTTTTTGAGCGGACGTCTTTTGTTTCTAATCAAGAAATAGACTATGATGAAAACATAAATTGTTCCCAGGAGAGGAATAACAGGTAAATTCAAGATAATAAATTTAAAATGAAGGATACACTAACAAGAACCATACACTTGTCATCCATTGGTGATGGATCCATAATTTCTATTATAAAAGGAGCTTTACGGATAGGAAAAATCTATTCTGGACCAACAAAAGATTGGAAAGGTGTCCGATGAAAATAACCTATACCTTCTAGGTCATTTTCATTTGTTAATACATGAACTATTGGGAAAGTAAGTAGGTTTTTTGTTATAATACAAAAATCCATTTTGTCTTCAGTTGAATATCTTATTCCGATTTTATAATCAAGGCCTAATAAGTTTAAGAGGATAGTACCGGAAAATGTCTTTGTTAACAAGCTTTTCAAGAAAAGAAATTGACCAATTCAATTCAATTTTGGGATAAAGTTCCTGTAAATTATAAACAGTCAAATTATTTAAACGGCTTATTAAAATTTGCAGTTATTAAATAGAAGAACAATATTATTTTTTGTTTAGATGTTTTGTAGGACAAAGTGATAGCTGGAGATAAGCTTTTTTGATTTAGGATTCGATTATCATAGTAAATGTTTTTTCAATATATCTAATTGTTCTAATGTGTTTGAAAATGATGTTTTTTAAAGATTCCAAATCATCAGCTTCAATACGCAATATAAGGTCGTAAATTCCATTAAGTATAAATGCTTTAGAGACATAAGGATTTTTTCTTAGTTCTTGGAGAATAAATCGCTCTTTACCAGTTTCACTATTGATTAAAATAAAAGCACTCGACATAAAGTAATTTATTTGGTAATGACTTTTAAAAATCTTTCTCAAAAAGAGAAAAGAATGGAAGATTTCTTAAAAACGATTATTTTAGTGATTCGCCACAGTGAGAAATTTCTTAAGGTGAAATTGGAACACATTCAAATTCAATCCTTCAAATTTAGCATACAAAATTAAACACACATTTACTCTCTAAGTATGCTGGAATCATAAGGTTTTTTTTGTAGGCATTACTAAAAAATCATATAGGCTTCCCTACAAAATTATTAAAGTTATTTCACAAACCTTTTTTTTCAGTGAATGAGTCCGGAATAAAAAAATTAAAACAATCAATAATTATTTTGTTGTTCAAAGACAATTGGATGTTTGATAATGTTCTATAATAAAGATTGGACAAAAGGAAAATATCTTTTATTAAAATGGGTTATCGTTCTGGTGATTTTTTTCATAATCCTGACTCTAGAATACCGATGGAGGAGAATGATCCATATCCTTACTGGATTCATGTGGTGGGGAATGGTTTTTTTCTTAATTACAATCCTATTGCCGAAAATTGAACAGATGAAAAAATCAACCCAATTTGAAATCATAGGTTTCCTTATACCTAGAATTTTTAGAACCGTAAGTGTAGTAGCCTTTTTTGCTGTCCTACTTGGGTGGTATAACACTTTAAATGATATTAGTTATTGGAATGTTGATTATTTTTTTCTAAGGATCGAAAATACTTTATTTTTGCTCGGTATTCTTATGATAACTGGATTATACCTTTTTCATCTATTTTTAGAAAACAGAGAAATCAAATTAGCCTTTAATATTTTAAAAGAATCAGATAACGCTGATGTCTCAGAAAAAGTGGAAAGTCTTATTGCTAAAATTAAGATAATTCCTTATATAGGATTTACCATCCTGACAACAGGTGTTATATTAATGTTCATTCATTAAACAAGTATATTTCAAGTAAAATAGAAGGCCAAATAACATTCGAAAGTATTAAAAGTGAATATTTATAAAAAAAGTATGGGAATGAAAACTAACATTAAAGAGTTCTTATTCATCTGAAGATTTTTCTTATGGCAATCCTTTTTGTGTTAATCAAATGTCAAACTGGTTTTGAAAAGGCTGTAAAATCGTCCATAGAAATAATTCCAAGATTCATTGATCGAATTGATATTATCACAGGGGCATTCGATCTTATTGTGAGATTAAAAGCTGAGAATAGTGGAGAGCTTCAACGAATTCTAATCGGAAAATTACGAAACATCCCAAATGTTATTCAGACGGTCTCATTAACAGTAATTGAGACTTAAAGATTATAAAACTAGCGTATTTAGGATTAATTGAGTAATAAATTCAATTATTTCCAACTTTATATCAATTAATTTTAAAATCTTTTGGATATTTAAATGTAGAAGAAGAATCGCCTAATTTTGAAAACGCAAAAGTGTATTACTATATAAAAGACATAAATGCGAATATTTTTGAATATTAATATTATACAAATAAAATAATTATTTTAACTTATTTATACTGTACATTATAATGATAGCAACTATTGATAGTCGTTGGGGTTATAATACGAACATTATTGAACTCGATAATTTTATAAGACCAGTATTTAAGAATTTTTTATCCGATTGCAAACCTTTTGTCTGGTTTATCGATAAAGACAACATTATTCATTTCTTAAATAAAGATAAAAATATATTAGATTATGAAATAATATCAGACAGAGTTCCAATAGAGGAATATCTATCTTACGTGCATCCAGATGATAGAGAAATTTTTCTAAATTCCCTTGAGATTACGCGCAAACATAAAATAAAAACTGAATTTCAATACCGGTTAAGACTAAAGAATGGTAAAATAAACGAATTTCATCTAACTCTATATGTTACTGATAACAAACAAACGAATTTATTGATATTTGGGTTGAATTATGATATTTCTAAGGACAGATTGAAAGAAGGAGAAAACCAATATACGGAAAATCGTTGGAAAATTGCATTGGAACATAGTAAAATCGGTGTTTGGGATGCAAATCTTTTATCAAAGAAAACTTTTTTTTCTAAACAATGGAAAGAGATTCTAGGTTATCAAGAATATGAAATAACTAATCGAGCAGATGAATGGGATCGTCGGGTTCATCCTGATGATTATCAAAGAATTATTGATATTATTAATGATCATCTAGTCAGTCAAACTTCAGATTATATTGCTGAGTATAGAATGAGATGCAAAGATGATTCATATAAATGGGTTTTAGCTCATGGTAAGGTATTGCGCAATGATAAGAATGAACCTGTTCGTTTAATTGGAACACATGCTGATATTACTGATAGTAAATTAATGGAAAATAAATTACGGTTATCCCAGGAAAATTTAGTTAAAAAAGTTGAAGAAAAAACCAAAGAAGTTCTTAAAGAAAAATTTAGAATTGAAACAATGCTCGATGCAATTTCTGACAGTATATTAGTATTATCAAATAATGGCTTACTCTATTATGCAAATAACAGTTTTAAGGATTTATTTGAGAGAACATGTAATCAAACCTTACCCAAAAAATTTATTATTTATGATTTATGTGGACTTAAACTTATTGATTTAATTCTGAAGATTATTACATCAAAAGATCCTAAACCTGTTATCATTGAAATAACTGATGGTATTTATTTTCAAACATCGCTAGTCCATATTTTTCTTCCTAATTCAAATCAACCATTAGGAACTATGATTGAATTACGAGATATAACAAAATTTCAGATATTTGAAAATATGAGAAAGCATTTTGTTTCAAATGTGTCTCACGAGCTTAGAACTCCGATCACATCAATAAGTCTTTCAATTAATAACTTGATTAATTATAAAAATAAAATGACTGCCGTTCAAATTAATGAAACTTTATCTATGATTAAAGAAAGTTCAGAACTTCTAAATTTGATGATAGAAGAATTATTAATTATTTCACGTATTGAGTCTGGAAAAATAGAGCTAAATATGTTTGTATTTCCAATAATAGAGATTATTAGTGAAGTAAAAATGTATTTCACTCCCCAACTAGAATCAAAAAAGATCGATTTGATAGCTGATGTTAATCCTGATCTTCAATTCTATGGTGATAGCTCAAGAATAAATCAAATAATACGTATTCTTATTGAAAATGCTATAAAATACTCACAAGAATATAAAAAAATAGAGATTAAAATTATTGAAAATTATCTGGGAGAATATAACCTCGAAATTTTACCAGGAATCCTTATTCAAGTAATTGATGAGGGAATTGGAATAAAACAACATGAATTACCATTTGTATTTGAGCGTTTCTTTCGGTCAGAAGATGTTCTTGAAATTCAAGGAACCGGTCTGGGTCTCGCAATTGCTAAAGAAATTGTCGAACTTCACAAAGGTCAAATTTATGCTAAAAGCAACTATCAAATCGGAAGTATTTTTTCCGCTTTTTTACCAGATTTAAGGAAAGATGAAGCTCCTAAATAACATGAATGGTGTCAAATATGGATGAACTCATTTTAGTTGTTGAAGATAATCCAAAAATATTGAAAAATATTCAAATGATGCTTGAATTTAACGATTATACGATAATTACTTCATCTAATGGAATTGATGCCATTGATACGTTATCTAATTCAGATAGAAAACCTGATTTAATTATAAGTGACATTATGATGCCAAAAATGGACGGATATGAATTTTTTAAAACAATATCGAAAAATCCTAAATGGTTTAGCATCCCATTCATATTTTTATCAGCAAAAGCGACTCCAGAAGATATTCAATTAGGAAAATTATTAGGGATAGATGATTATATAACTAAACCATTTCAAGAAGAAGAATTACTTAGTTCTATAAAAGGAAAATTGCATAGAAAAAAGCAGTTATCTAAATTTAATGAAAAGTTTATGAAAATGTTAGATAATAAACTTGTTGAGGATGTTGACACAAGAAAAATTCTTCAAGAAGATATTTGTTTGTTTTATGCTTTTTGGGATGAAGAATTAGGACCGGTTATTAAAGATGTTTTTCCTAAGGACTATTCAATAAAAATTTCAATAAATGAAATTGGTGTACAATTATTTCAGACAACAGTAGCGATTTATGGTCATGAAGATTATGAACATGGAGAAGGAGTCTTACTCCAAATACGAAACCTCAACCGGTTCGGATATATTTATTTTGGGTCAATTTTTGATACTAGTGTACGGGGAAATCAGCGTCAATTTATGCTATGTACTATTGCTCCACAAATAACATACTTTGATTCGCTACATATAAAAAAAATTTTTGAAAAAATTGAAAAAAAAATCAAATCTTCAGATGTCTGGGACTTAATCGGTTCTTGGCAAGAGATTTCTAAAATTCTCCTCCCAGATCATTGATGTGAACATTAATTCGACATTTAAATAAATACTTTCAAAAAAATTAATACGACAAATCAATAATGCAATACTCACTTTTATTTCTGATTTGGGTAGTTTTCATTTTTGCATTTGGAAATCCAATTAATTGACCGACTCCTTGAAATAATCCATGAGTAATTTCACAAATTGAAGGATGAACTTTCAATTCTTCTTTAAGTGGGCACTTAAAACAAAATTCGATTTTTTTTTCTTCTTCAGATGTTTTTATTTCCACATCAGATATCTGATTAGTTAAATTAAAACTCTTTATAAATTCTTCATCTTTTACCATATATTTTATCCAATTGGATACAATTTCATTAGCTACTTCCAATCCAAATAAATATGATGCTTGATATAATTCATTCTTAATTTGGTCTTGTTCAATTTCCGTTAGAACTTTGTGAAATTGTCCAAACACTGGATATAGACTATTGGCTGATTTAATGATTAGCTCATTTTGAATAGTTTGACCCAAGAACCAATGAGGAAGAGTAAATAATAATGTCCGTGCTAAAGCTTCTTTAGCTGTACTATCCAGTATAGATGAGAGATGAAAATTTAAATGTAAGGATCGATATTCCTCTTTACTAAAAATCTCTTCTAACCATTCTATCCAAAATAACAATTGATTAGATATTTTCTCTCTGATTGGCGGATCGTACTTGTGTAAGAAGATTGATACTAATGGATTATGTTTTTGAGTCTTTAGTTTATTTAAAATATCAATGAAATATGTTTGAACAATGCTATAATTTTTCGTATCTTGGATATCAATCACAAATATTAAACTATTAACGTTTTCAAAATTCTTAGGATCCTCTAAATGTTTCTTCTTATAAACTGCTTGTCCTGCTAAATCCCTAATTAAAAATGATTCTTTAGTGTAATTATCATCGAATTGCTTAATCGCAGATAATACGGTTGGTTTAATGTTTAATAATTGTTCTTGGTTCCAACTTTCAAAAAATTGTGCTATTATTGAACTCTTACCCGCTGATGCCGCTCCCATAATTAAATACTTGTTTTTACTTTGATTAACAAGTGATTGTCTCATAACAGAAATTTCTTGACTCTTTTCTCCTATTTGTGATAGTTTCTTATCTTGAATTTTCTCCTCGGCAAGAATTTTTAGAGATTCTAATTTTCTAAGAAAATATCGGTTTGAATTTAAATCAAAAATTGGTTCCAGACCAAGAATATCTTTGATAGTAGTATCTATTTTTTTAATAAAATCGTCAAAAATAGAAGTAATTGACCCTATAGATGTTATTATTATATAAATGTTTTCATTAAAGATTTTGAAGTGTAGGTTTAAACCCGCAATAGAAAATATTTTCGAATTTGTGCTTTTGATATTGAAGAGATTCTTTATAACTCTGATTAAGGAAGGAATAGTTTTATTGATAATCATAGTTTGATCAGGAGATATAACAGAATGGAAATTTTTTTCAAATAACTTTTCTTCAAATAAGCTGTATATCTGAAATTCTAATATCATATAAATCGTCTTTTGCCATTACACAATAAAATGTTAAGTAAATAAAGGAAAAATTGTATATGTAAGTATAAATTATCTAAATCATGCTTAACTTTAAATTTATTTGTAAGCTCACCAGTTAAATCAAATTTATTTATTTGTAATGAGGTCTTTCCTAATTGTTTTATCGAATTAACTCCTATTAAATTATTCTTTTTGTTCAAATAATTGGACACTTATATATAATTTACTGTAATATTGTTCTTGTATGCATATTTTAAATAATAAAATCAAATTATCTTCTAATTAATTATTTCTTTTGATTACCGTAATCACTCAAATTTTATCCCAATCAGGAGTGGGTGAAAGATTGAATCATAAAAATTAATGGAAAAAACATGATAACAAAGCTGAATCGATAATTTTATTCCTGAAAAATATATTTCTTACAATAATATGGATAAAATTTTTCTTTAGTACTTTTCTCAGTTATTTATTAGGTAAGTCGGTCTGTCGTTAGGTGTAATTTCAAAGTTATTCTAGTTCCTTGCTGATAATCCCCTAATATTCTATCCTCTATCCAAATTTGGCTTCGATAACGATCCATTAAAGCTTTAACAATCTTTAATCCGACACCAGAATAAATATTATCTCTGTCAATTTCTCCGGAACTTAATAATAGTTTTTTTCGCCTTTCAGGAAGAATTCCACGACCAAAATCTGAAATTTTCAACAAACACACTTTATTATTCTTATCTAAAGAAACAAGGATACTAATTTCTTCATGATTATCATTTTTGATAGCATTAGTGAATAAGTTGAGAAGAACTTGATCAAAAAGCATATCTGCAAGGATATTGATCTGTGGGGGAATTGTGCCAGTCTCAATAATAATTGCACGATTAGGAAATATTGATAAAAGATCTTTTTTAATTCTTTCGAGAGCCATAAGAACATTTACAGGTTGTAAGTCATAATTCAGATCAAATTTTCGCTGCATCAATACTGTAACAGTATTCAATAAAGTATTAGCACGAATAATGTTTTTTATTGCTTTGTGTACAATAATTTCTGCATCCTTAGATAAAATATGTTTATCTAATGATATTTCTAAAAAAGTCTTTGCTGATAGATGATATCCGTTCAGATCATGAGTCACAACATCCAAATAGAGTGATGCTTCCTCTTGTTGAAGTTTGAGAATGTTTTCAGCTTTTGATTGTGCTTTTAACGCATCTTTTCTTTGAGTAATTTTAATTATAATATTATTTAGTTCAGCAAATAAAGAATCAATCCCAATTCCCTTTTGTAAATAATAATCAGCTCCTAAATTTATAGCTTCTATGGCTATCTCTTCTCGTCCTCGTCCAGTCAACATAACAAATGGTATTTCTTGATCAATTTTTCTAATTTCCTTCAATAAGGTCAATCCATTCATATTGGGCATTAAATAATCTGAAATAATAATATCATATTCAGTTTCACGTAATTTATAGAGAGCTTTTTCAGGGGAAGTTGTAATGTCGATTCTAATCGGTTTATCTATTTTTTTGATAAAAATTTGTGTCATTTCCAAAAAATTTTCATCATCATCCACATGAAGCACTGAGATGGTCAGTTCATTTTGAATATCATGATTCTGATCTCTATCTATATCCTTTTTCATAGTGTTCAAATTTTTTCCTCCTTCTTGATAATTTCAATTCAATTATACTTGTAATTTTGTTAAGTATCGTTTAGGTATTTCTAAAAATTTAGATTCATCATCTACATGAAGAATAGTAATTTTCTCAGGGATCAGACTGATCACCAGATTTTATAAAATTGAAATTAAATAACCATTTCAAAAAATGTTCACTCCGCTTGTAAAGGTTTTTCCATTTTTACCCGCTCGTAATAAATTAAACGGACTAAACTATTAGAAATTGCTGCCGGTTGTAAGCCTGTGTACTTCGTGTGCTAATCCAGTAATCTTAATTTTTTCCTTCTCCATATTGAATAACTTTATTTTGTTTTACATTAACTGATTATTTTCGTTCTTTTGTATATATTAATTTTCAATTCTCTTTCTCTCTTTTAAAATAATAAAAGTGATAATAATGTTCATAATAATATAATAACTATTAATGAAATAAATACTAATTAGATTTAATGAATAAGCAATAAAATACTTAATATATAGTTTATCCGACAGAATTTTTGCGTTAAAATAGTATCCGACTTAATTCTCGAAAAAACTTTTTGAGTTCGTTTGGAATTCTCTAATGCTTTCTCTTATTTTCTTAAGTTTCAAAACGAAAATTCATTTTTCCAACTTCTTAAAATGGTAATACTAACTTCAGAAACCAATAATTTCTATGTAAATTTTTTAACCCATAATTATTTTATGTCGGGGATATCTTTGCTTAGAAACAAATGAATTTGTTCAGTTCTTTAAAATTAGAAAGTTGCTAATTATCAAATTGGAATGGCTTACTCATGTCTGGTGCATTCGTTCTTATCAACGCTGAAACAGGTAAAGAAAGAGAGATATATTGGGAATTGAAAAAGATCCCATATGTAATCGAATCGAATATTGTCTATGGGATCTATGATTTGATAATCAGGCTTGAAACTGAGAATTTGGACACATTGAAAGCTATTATTACAAAAAACATCAGAACAATTGAATTTATTGATAAAACGTTTACAATGATTATTGAACCGTAAATTACCACTCAAAATATTTATAATACTAATAGTGAGTCAATAAGAGAAAATAAACTGAGAATTCAGGGTTTTTTCTAATAATGCTTTAATTCTTGTCTCTGAAAAACTTTTTAAACCCAGCAATTTCCCTATCCATGAATATTTCCCCATATGAAAAATGAATAACTGTCTTCCATTTAGCGATTCGCTTTCTGTTACATTCTCTTCCTATTTCAACCGTTGACACAATCTCAGAAAGGACACAAATAATTAAAAAAATTCTGAGCAAGTCTAATTAGTGAATCCATAAGTAAAATACAAGACATTATATTATTTCACTCCAGTTCTCAAATATCTTTTTTTCTTAACTTAAATTCTTATTACTTTTCCTTATCCTTTTGCGTTACTTCTGTAATATTTCTAATAATGTTCAATGGATGATCGAAGATTTTATTAAAAATTTCTATATGTATCTTATCTCTTTTAACAAATGTTTGAAAATCCTTTTCTGTATAGATATAGAGTCTAACATTGGGAAGGTGTTTTTGAATTGTTTCAGTAATTTTAATGCCTTCTTTGAAAGAAAAAGGAGTGTTTAGAATAATTACGTCAAGTTTCATGGTTTTAATAATTTCACAGGACTGGTCTAAATCCTTTGTTGAGAATATTGAGGCTGATAAGAAACTATTCCTTAACGACTTGTACAATGAATTTTCTTGAGTAGAATCTTCAATTAATAAAATGGAGAAATTAATCATTTCGGTTTTTGAAATATTAACCAGTCACCTATGCATCTAAAATTTCATTTAACTTTTAATGAATTATTTGTATTTTAATTCTTAATTTCTTTTGAATTCTGAAAATATCAATTAAAAATTGGTTTTTTCTATGTATTCTCTTAAATCTCTTAGCTTTGGCTATCCTACCCAGTTTATATAGGAATTTTACGATATCATGATATAACGTATTTATATCGTAATATAGGTTGGAATGAAAGTTATTAAGTTTCTTAGTAAATGAAATTTCCTGAAACTTATTCTTAGAATAGATTTCTAAATATTCTTTTATTATAACTACTCTACTCAAATTAATATTTCATCCTTGTGAAAAAAATTTAGAATAATTAAGTATTATTTTTTTATTCTTTCCTTTACCCCCATTGGTTATAATGAGGTTTTGTTTATCATTAACCGACATAATTTTTTAAATACTGACTTAATATTCTTACCTGTTACAGCACTAGTTGGATAGTATTCACTTATATTGTATTTTCTTAAAAAAGGTTTGAGTAAATTAGTATTTATTTCTGTTTTAAGATCATATTTAGTAGATATTAATATTGCAGGAATAGAGTTAAAATCGATATAAAGCTTAATTAGTTCTAACCATTGAGACAATGATTCAAAGGTGATCAAAGATGTACCATCAAAAGCGATAATTAATCCTTTCGTACCCTTCATATTAAAACGAAGAATATCACGAAATCGTTGTTCACCACCTGTATCCCAAATATGTAATGAAATTCTTACCGGGTTGTTATTAGAATCGTTCAAATTAAGAAATAATTGCTTGAATGAGAAATTCATACCAATAGTTGCTTTAGTATCAGAAACAAAACCCCCTTCAATAAATCGCTTTATTGCAGTTGTTTTCCCTACACCAGAATCTCCAACAATAATTATTTTAAACACGTATTCTAACATCATCTATTTCATATGGTCATAACTATAAAATGTTTAATGGTTAATATTCTTGCCTATCCTAATGTATAGATATACTGTATTCCTTTACAATTCCTATTCAGGCAAAAGATTTTATTGAGGAATATATTTACAAAACAAAAGTGGACTCATGATTACTATATTATAAGTGATATAACTCTTTACGAAATTAAAGAAACAATTATAATGAAAGAAAGTTTTTTTAATTAATTGAAAAATCAAAACATTATTCGATAACCTTAATTCTTAAATTATTGCTAATTAATGGCAAATTATTGCTGTTTTAAGGATTTTATACAGATTTGCCACAAATGGATAGTGATCACTCCGATTTTCCCCCTCAACTTGATATTCAAAATGTTAAAAATGGTCTATACCCTCCTCATCAGCTTTTAGAAATGATTGAGAATTTCTTACTTCAGAGAGATTTTGCATTATTATCAGAAATTTTGTTATATTTACAAAAGAAATTTTATAACAACACCGAGATAAGACTCTTTGTTTTATATTATCAATCAAGAAAAGAAATTATTCAAAGAAAGATAGATAATGCATTAAATCTCATTGAGAGAGGAATATCTGAGCTGTTACATCAATCTGTTAAGACACCAAATTTGAAAAATTTACTCCACTTGTTTTATATTGAAAAATACCACTGTTACTCTCTAAATGGGAATTATGATGATGGATTAAATTATTATCAAGATATAGTCGATAATAATTATCAAGATTTATTAGAAAAAACTAAATTACAAATTCTTTTATTAATTGGGGAGATTTATAAGGAACAGGGTAGATACAGTCATTGTATGGAGACTTGTAATGAAGCTCTGACCATTGCACAAGATTCTGAATTCTTCAATTATCTACCAGTTATTATAAATCAAATCGGATCTTTACATCAGGCCATGAACAAATTTGAAGTTGGTATTGAAACATTTAAAATAAGTTTGAATTTTAGTGAAAAGGTCAAGAATTACTATTATATCTGTAAAAATTTAATCGATATCGGATTGGTACGTCATTTTCAAGATCAATTAAAAGTAGATGAATATTTTCAAATAAAATACCAGAATTATAAAAGAGCATTACGAGAAAATGATGTCTTTGATAATATTATTAATATCATCTGGTTTAATGATTGTAAAAACCAAGAAATGATTCTGAAAAACTTTTTAGAATCTGATGATCATAAAAATGTTGAAATTAAATACATATTTATTATGAATGAGTTACTTATTGAAAAAACTCTTAAGAGATTACAAATCGAAATGTCAAAAGAAGTTTTTGTTGAATTATTTGATAAACTGCTATTAATGGAAAAATTTGCAGAAAAACATTCTTCGATATCTACCATTTTTAAAATAAACTTATTAAAAGCAAAACACTTCTTAATTAGTGGTCTATTTCAAGATTCTCTTACAATTTTAAATGATTTTATTAGTAAATCAAAAGACCTTAGTCTTCCAAATTATACTAAATTATTTGAAGTCGAAAAACAAAAAACTCAAATGAACTCATTGCTATTTGGGAAAGTTAGATTAAATAATGATCTAGATTCAGAATTCTCTAAACAGCATCTAAATGAATTAGTTTATTATTTCTACAATTTTCATTATTCTTTAAACAAGTACAATTAATCTTCAGCCTGTAATTGTTTCATACTCCTTTTGAATGTCCTTTTCAAGGTTCAGCAGTATCAATTATAGCGAAAAACAGACAATTATCTGAAATCAGAAATAAAGAAAAATATTTAACAATAAATTTAAGACTAGAAAACTTGGCTGAGTTAATAAGACATCCAAAGAAAGAAAAAGTCATTAAAACAAGTTACACAAGGAATTATCTTACGAAAAAAGAAATAAAATAAATTTAAACTAATTTTTTGTTTAAAGAAGTTAATACTGCCAATATTCACTATTTAAGGTAGTGAATTGAATCTGAAATTCATTAATATTCCTTGAATTGTCCAAAAATCCTTAGAATGTTTAACTATAGATTAATTAAGGACATGAGTGGAAAAGCTCAAGAATTTTTCAAGATAGGGAGTTTCAGTCAGTATATCAGGTAATATTGTTAAATCTACCATAATATTCATCTTTGGTTGGTTATGTCATTAACAGATAAGTTATTCTGATATTCTTTAAAGAAAAAAGTAACCAAAGCCAGATATTAAAGAAAATTTCAGATAAATTTGGCAAATTAGCCTAAATAAGTTTTACTATCTTAATATATCACTTCACGGTCCTAAGTTTGTTCACTTCTATCTGCAATAAGTTTTGTCTCTTTATGATCGGAAGTATTATAAAAACTCTCAATACATCCAACAGCTTCTCCTAACGAATTATAAAGAGATGTGACCTTCATTTGGCTAGAAATAGATTCCATTTTTGGAGTAATTACTTCATACTCGGATTCAGGATTCTTTTTTTTATGATCTACATTTATTGGGCATTTAAATTGACATCTTCTAGGATAAGGAATCTGAAAACACTTTTTACCAAGGATATATTCCTTTTTAACTTTAAAAAGTGAACAATAAGCATTATTAACCTCTATTATATTACAATTTTTATCGATAATGCGTATTGGATTAGAAACATTAAAAATTTGTTCAAAATGATTTGAAATTTCTTCTAATAATATTTCTGTTTGATGAAATTTTATTATATCTTTAATTATACGTATTAGATAGAAAAATTGAGTTATTATGATTTGCGATTTTAGTAAATAGTTATTAACACCTAAATTTAGAGCTTGAAGGGTTATTTCCTCTCGGTCTATACCTGTAAATACAATGAAGGGTATATCTGAGTATTGGCGTATATTTTTAAAAAGGGAGAGTCCATCCATCTCCGGCATCGCATAATCAGAGAGAATAATATCAAAATGTGTTTCTTTAAGTAATGAATCAACATTTAATGGATTGGTTATAGAATAAACTTGAAATAAATTACCACTCTTTTTTTCTAACATTTTTTTTGTGATTTTTAAAAAATCTTCATCATCATCTATATGTAAGATCCGAATTATACTATTTATCTTTAGTACATCACGATACAAGACGTTACAATGGTTCTTCCACACATCCTCACTCTCATATAGCGCTTCTACACATTTCAAATAGGAAAAACAAACATTTTGAGAAATATGTCTGCCGCAGCAGCAGCCTCGTAAAAAACAATCAACCTGTAATTCATCTTGAAATTATAATCAAATTCAATATTGATTATTCTAACCTAAAATATGCAAATTTTTATATAAATATTTCTTAAGTAGACTATTTTAAAAAATGAAAGATGAAACTGAGGGTAAATGCGTCAACTTCCGACAAAATTATTTTATATTCCAACTTCTAGTTATGTCCTTTCTCGAAAATGAAAAAGTTCAGCAATGATTTTTTTACTCCTATCACCCTTTCCACCTTTCCTTATCTGACCCAGTTGGTAAAACAATATTTACTATTGTTCCTCCGTCTGGGTTATTATCTATCCACATTTTTCCATTATGTAACTCTATGATTCGCCTACTAATAGAGAGACCGAAGTGTTTACCATGATTATTTCTATCAAATATGTTTTCGAGAATGTATTTTTCTATTCCTGGACCAAAATCTTTTATTTTTATGTGCTGTTTGTTTCCTGAAGTTAAACTCTCAATGATTATTTTTTTCCCTTCATTTGCGTGTTTTACGACATTGTTAAATATATTTATGAACACATTCTCCAATATTTTATTACCTTTGACCAAGATTTGGGAATGAGTTCGATTTTCTACCATTATGTGCTCATTGGATAAATTACTGGATTTCAGAGCAGAATAAATTATCTTATGCAAATCTAATTCTGTTAATTCTAAATTAACAAAATCTGTGCATTTAATAAACTCAATAATATTTTCTAGGATTGCTTTTGAATTAATAATATTTTGACTAATCTTTTCTAACAATGGTTCTCCTCCATTAATTTTTGTTTCTTTTTTAAGGAGGCGCGTATAGCCGTTGACAATTATTAATGTATTACAAAGATCATGATTTAGAATATCAATTAGTAAACCTTTAATTTTTAACGGGTCAACATTTGAGTTGTTCGAGTGTGTATCGTTTGAGTATTGTCCCTTTTTATTAATATTCTTAGAATTAGTCACTTTCTCCACTCACTTTTAATACCTTAAATAAGAATTAAATTCCATACTGGATTAAATTGCTTTTCTTTCTAATGCTATATATAAATAGATAACAAAAACTTTAAATTAAATGTTAAAAATCAAAATTTGTAAAGAAATTAATAATATACCTAATAAATGCTCTGTTTCTTCTCATTCAAATTATTCTAATGGTAAATCGCATTTTAAACAAATTTTTGTTGCAAAATCATATTTTTTACACAAAAAACAATTAAACAAGAAAATTTTCTAAAAACGATAGATATTGAAAATATATTCAATCATTAAGAATTACCAACAACTTTTAACAAAAGAAGGGATAATTAAAAGTATAGTTAATTATTTTTTTCAGCCGAGTAGTTCTGGTTGAGGAAAGAAAAGAATGATGAGATTTTCAAATACATTGGGGAGACGGTAGAACTCGTCATTAAAGTATTAATAAGGAACCGATAATCTTCCTGTGAAGGAAAAAGAAATAATAATGATCCAAATAAGAAATACAAATGCACTAATCCGAATATTTGATTCGCTTGGACTAATGGTGCTAGAAAAATGAGTATTCCCGTGAATACAAATCCGTATTTAGATGGTGCATAAATTAATCCCATTGTTTCTTTCAAGGTTAGTTCTTCTGAAGGTAATATGATGATTCCTGTGTTTTCTTTATCACCAATACCCATTCTAAATGTTGGTCGGACAAAGATTTTAGATTGAAGAAACCTTTCATGTCCAGAAATAGCTTCGGAATCCACTAACGCTATCCGTTTCATTACTGCTTTATTATTAATTTGTTTAGCTTTATGAATATGAGACCATTGATGAAGAATAGTAAAAGGCATAAAAATAGTATTGGCTATTCGTCTGAGGAAAGGAAAAATACTAAAGACAATCTCAATAATGATTTTAAGAAAAATAATAGTAAAAAGTCCCGTTATGAGATCACCGAGTAATTCGGTCATGAATCCATTGTATAATCCTGATAAGAAATTTGATGCTTCGACTAGTAAATCAGCCATATATCATTGCTCCAGAATAGTTTCTTCAGCATAGGTAGTGAGAAAAATAATACTAGAAGTTAAAATGATCAAAATAAGAAAAATTCTTCTATTTAGCAAAGACAATTTTAATACCAATCTATTATGAAATTGGTGTTTAAATATCAAAAAAGAAGAATCGAATTCTGACTAAAGATTTTTTCCTTAATCTTGTCATTTGATATTTAAAGAAGAGGTTGTAATACTTCCGAACTTACTATGACTGCTATTAATCATTCTGTTTCTCGGAGATCTCTTGCTGATATGGTAATAACTAAAGTTATTGATCTCAAAGTCTCTCTTGAAGGAACAGTTATTGAATTATTACCATTAGCTGATGATTCTGATATTCTTCTCGGATTTGGTATTATTAGACAATCGAGAATGTCACTTTATTTATCAAAAAATGGTGAGACGACAAGAAACGAATTTACCAGTTGGTTTGATACTAATATAGACAAACTTTCACTACCTATTTATATGTTTCAGCCTGAATATGATATATTATCATCACAAGATCAGACTGGTGATTTATTTCAAAAACATAAAGAAAAAATCGAAGTCATTGATTCTTTCCAGACAAATATGGATATTTGGGGACATATCTCCTCCAGACATCATCAATCAAATTTATTTTATAGTCCTCAATGGGCGTACCAATTCTCTCAAAGAAGTATTTTTGGTAGACAGATACTAGATTATATTGAACTAATGTTATTGAACAAATTAGCCTTGGTGATAAATCATACTGCTACTTTTCGTATTTCCAATAGTATTACTGCTACTACCTGTCTTGAGGGAGAAAGTGCAGTTAGTATCATCGATGGAACAATTATTGATATTGAAACAACAGGAATTGATCCAAAAACTGCAAAAATTATATCCTTTGGATTTCTCTTCGGTAATCAATTCAGAATATTATTTAATCATGCTTCCCTCAATAGCAAATCCTTCAAACTTTTAATTAAAGAATTGCACAAAGGACTAGTTAAGCCACCGTTATATGTCTATAACATAAAATTTGAAGGACGATTCTTTCAAAATACTGTTTTCCAAGAATGTTCTCCTTTCAAAGATGGTTATCGTGCTCGTCGCCAAGAAGTGTATCTGCCCCATGATAATGATCCAGGGAAGGGAGCTAATATTCCTATCTGGTACAAATTATTTCAATCAGGTGGTGATATTAAGAAAAGAAAATTGTATCGAAGATTAGTCCTTTTGCATAATCGCGCTTGTCTTATTAATCAGTTAGCTTTAGTATGTCTACAATACGACAAAGTAATACAGAAGACAGATTGGAACAAATTCGCTTTTCCACAAGAATTGACCCATCCTTATCGTCATCAGACAAATAATGGATTTAAGTATCAATTCATCTTTAAACCAGAGAAATATAGAGATATTTATTCTTATAAAGAGGGATTTTATTCTCAATACTTCGATGAGGGATATATCTACAAATTAGGGCTACGTCCTGCTCCAGACATCTATCAACAATTAATCTCAACTAATAAAGCCTCTATTAGAATGTTTAAACACAGCAATGAACAAAAACCAGTTTCTTTGCCCTATGACACCTTAGAAATGAATTATCGAATCAGAAAAAAATTACTTGATTCCGGTATTGAAACATTATATGAATACCAGTACCATGCTTTTAACCAGATATCTCAAGGATCCTCTGTTCTCATTACTGCTCCAACAGGTAATGGGAAAACTGAAGCTTTCTTACTTCCAGTATTACAACGAATAATTTTAATAAAAGAAAATAATAAGAAAATAAATCCAAAGACTCAAGAAGACCAAATACTAGCAATACTGTTTTATCCGACCAAAGCATTATCCAATGACCAACTACATAAAATAACTAAATGGACAGAGATACTTGGATTAACAGTCAAACAGCTTGATGGTGATGTGGGAATTCATCAACGAAAAAAAATTCAAGAATCACCACCAGATATTTTGTTAACTACACCTGATTGGTTACATTATAATTTATACAAGAGACAATGGCAACAAGCGTTAAGAGATGTAGAAATAATAATATTTGATGAAGTACATACTTATTCAGGCATTCTTGGTACGCATCTTTTCATGTTATTACAACGATTAAGACGTATTATTGGTAAATTTCAGATTATTGGTGCGTCTGCGACAGTTGGTAACCCTAAAGAGTTTTTCAGACGACTAACAGGGGAAGATATCGTTGTTATTTATTGTAAAGATAATGTAGCAAAACGTCCAGCTTTAGATATCCTCCTTATTAGTCCCAGTATTGATAAAGATAATAGTTATAATGTCTCAGGATTAGTCCGAGACCTCACATCGAAAAATAATGGACATACGTTGTTATTATTTCGCAATTCTCAACAAGCAACTGAATATACCTATAGAGCATTATCTGATGAATTAGGAAAACAAGTAGAGATTCATCGAGGAGGGTTAGATAAGACTCACAGACAAAATGTTGAAACGAAATTACGAGATGGTCTCATCAAAGCTGTCGTTTGTACCAGCTCTTTAGAATTGGGAATAGATGTCGGAGACATATCTGGTGTAATAACGCCATTAGTCCCTATTAATAATCTTTATCAACGAATTGGTCGTGCAGGTCGAAGAGATAGACCAGCATTAGCGATACTGGAGTTATGTAATGATGTGGTAAGTGAATATTATATCAGACATCCCAATGAATATCTTACCGATGTAACACCAATAACGTTTGAGACGAATAATCGGAGAATAATATTCGAACACTTACGGTTAGCAAAATTTGAGAAATCATTTGAAGATAATGAATTCAGAGAATATGACGATATTTTGGAATTAATAGAAAAAAAGGAGAGAAGAGACAAAGAGGAGCAAAATTTGTCTAATGGATCTACAAATGGAAAAACTAATGCTCCAGTATTTTCTTTAAGGACAAGTGGAGGATCGATGGAAATAAAATATTATAACAAGACCATAGCTACCAGGTCGTTCCCTTATGCGTTCTGGGAATATTTCCCCCAAGCAAGGCGTTATATTGCTGGAAACAAATTTAAGATATTAGAAGTCAAAAAGACTACACGATTCAATCGACCTCATTATATTGCTCGGGTAGAGCGGATAGTCAGGGAAGATTATACAGTTGTAAGACCGATAAGACTGGAATCCTACGAATTTATTAGTGAACCCAGTTCTCTAAACAGGTTGGAAAAAACTGAGATACTGGTTGGCAAAGGAAAGGTCGTCTACACCATAAAGGGCGCTGAGACAAGACAAGGACGATCAAAAGCAAGTAGTAAAATTCATTTCAGCCAATATTCCTATATCCACAGAACAATTATTCTGGAATTAACGTTTCAAGATGAAATACGAATAGAAGTCTTACACACGTTACGTCACTTATTACGATCAGCAGTCCAGATGAAATTAGGATTACAATCAGAATATTTCTTTATACAAGCCTCAGACTTAAAAAACAAGTTAGTATTATATGATGCCTCGGAGGGAGGAAATGGAAGTATTCTGACAATAATGAAGAGAATCAAGTATATTTTTGAGCGAATGCAACAAATCATCTTATCTTGTGAATGCCCTAATCCCCATGGATGTCCTAAATGCACCTTCGATTTGAAATGTCACAATCCAAAACTTGATTTAGATAAAGAGAGTACAATGAATTTTTTTGAAAAAATAATTATGAAAACGGGCAAAGAAAATAAAAATGAATGAAATAAGGCAATTTGGTTTATTAAACTGATATAATGAATGTAGAGGAAAATGAATTTAAATAATTGTAATTTAACTATTATCTTAATTATCAAGACTTCAGACTACAAGAATCAAACTGATCAATTCCCAAATAATAGTTCATTAAACTGTTATTATTAGTAGATGTGATCGATATGGAAATCGATGAAGAAACAAAAGAACGATTAGAGAAAATTAGCCTTGATATGCTGACATTATTGACTAAAACCATGACCGCAAAACTGGTACCAATTTTACAAGATCAAAAAAACTTAACCAAAATTAATGAATTCATTAACACGCTACCAGATGAGAAAAGGCAAGAATTAGGATTGAATACTGTAGAGGAAGGAGAAGAAGAGATAATAGGTACATACAGTGACGCTAATAAAGACCTCATTAAAGGACTACTTTCTATGAATCAGGAACTAAAAGACATGCTTGCTGGAAAAACAACTGCTACTGATTCTGATCCTGATTCTTCACCGAAACAGTTTTCCCTTGAGAATATGATAGAAGAATCCCTAAAACTTTTCAACGACATGTTCCTCGTCATTGATCAAATAGGATTATTTAATATCATTATTGATATGGGTTATTATGCAAAAGGACGAACCACTGAAAAACTAAAAACCACACCAGAAAAAAAGATGTCAACTTTTTTTGCCGTCATGAAACCAATATTAGCCATAGGAGTATACAAAAATCTGAAACAAGAGAAGAAAGAAAACATAGATGATTCCTTACTTTATTATCACTTCAAATTGTTTCCTAACCAATTACTACGTTTATTGCACGATTTTCATTATGATAATCAGGAAGCTGCGCTAGGAAACATCAGGACAATTATTGAAGGATGGACAAAAGGGAAAAAAATGGATAGAGAACACGCTTCTTCAATATTAGAAGTGAAAATTCAGCATTCTAATCACCTAAATTTTAAAACACCACGAAGAAACCCATCATTAGTGGGTAGTTTAGATGAATTTACTTCTCCAATTAGAGAAGACATAGAAAAATTATATGATGTTACCAACAGTTATGTACATGTTGGATCTGATACGTATCAAAAAGAAAAGAACATCCGATTACTAGGTGAAATGATAGAGTTACTGATTAATACTTTTCTTCAGATAACGGAATTTACGGATTTTATGGAGGGGTATGTGAATGATGTAGAAAAATCACGCATTATTACCCAGTCATTAACAGAAAACGCACATATTCTACTTGGGGAGCTATTGGGTGAAGATGTGCTTACGGGATTTAGTCAAAAAATGAATGATGAGAAAAAGAAAGATAGTAAATAAATAAACTAATGCTGATTATGTGGATTATGACCAAATTAGTTTCTATTGGTAATCAATTGTGAGTATTTGACCCATTCACTTGAAATAGTTTAAGTGATGAAATTGTCATGTTTCAGTATTTTTTGTAGCAATTGTATGGAAAGTTGATTCAAAATTTACGTTTTGGATTTTTTTAGGTATTTTTTGTTACGCCGCTTATCAAGTTTACGAATGTATTGGATGCATAAATTCATTTTCATTAAGGATCGTGTTACAGGTAATTTGCGTTTTTATCAAATCCTTTATAAGTAGGATATTGAAGAAGTGACACAAATGAAATTTATTTATGACCTTGAAATTCAATCAACTGGTTTGGGTTTGTCAATAAATTATGACGACATTAGACCCGAAATTAGTCTAGAAATTATGGAAAAATTCCTAAATGAGCAAATAATTCAAAATTGGGATAAAAAATCAGTTCCTCCTTTAGTGGAAAACTGTAGAAAAAACGTTGAAAAATATGTTCTTGATTTTAAGTATAAATTCAGATTTGGAGAATTGAAAAGCTTTTTTAGAGGGTATAAATTTAAAAAGATCCTTCAACACGATAATTTCTTCTCAACTCGTTAAAAATTTAATTCTTAATCAACTAGGAAGTGTTGTATCTATTAATAGCCTTATGACAGAAGAAAATTCTCTTAACATGTTTAAAATAGAAGCAATTGAAAAAGAATTAGAAATACACAAAATTCCCAGAATTTTTAGAGATGGTACTAAATATTATTTTTTTCCAGCAATTGAGCAGAAAAGTGGTAAAAGTAGATTACTATCCTCACTTGCAAAAACTGATAATAACTATTTGGACACTGAAATTTGGCATTTTAAACACAAATTCCCAGAATCTTCTTATTTTCAGCGATCAGATAAAATCAGAAGTTTCGACGACATGAAAAAGGCTTTTCCTCACAAAGAAGAGATGATAAAAAGTTTGAGTAATGATATCAATTATTTAGAAGGAGTTAATAGTAGAATCGACTATTTAATTAAGCATTTTAGTATTTATATCACTGATTCTGATCTTCATTATCTCACTCACACTTTGAAAGACCTCAGTTCTAGCGTATTGTCTGCTGCTAATCATTTTTGGTTGTTATATTCAGATGACGAAGATCGGATCAATTTTCAACAAACATATACTAAATTACTTCAACTCGAAGGTAGACCACATACCTTAGAATGGAAAGAAAATGATCCTTTAGGAGAAGGAATGCAATATTATCTTTTCAGCTCATTTAGACATAAATCCATACATCCGGAATCAAATGTAAATATTCAAGCTGAATTATTGAACAATATTTATCCATTCCTAACATTGGAAATAAATGAAGAATTTTTTGATCATGATAATCCGATTTTTCAAAAGGATTTTGAATTCATAAAAGAAGAGCTATTGGAAAATGCTTCCCCTTTGAAATCAGATATTGATTCTAAAATAATACAAGTAGAAGAAATTATTTTAAACGCTAAAGCAAAAAAACAAAATATAAATCCCTACTGGATAAATCAACTTGACATGCTAAAAATGCAGAGCAGTAATTCTGAATTTCCCATCAACGATGAGTTTTTATATTTTCCCAGACAGCCATCATCTGATAATAACATTACTTGGATGGTACTTGCAGAAAAAACTAGCGAAACATCGATTTCTATTAAAAAAGTTCTCGCAGAAGGCACGTTCCAACAATGGTCGTACATGTTTCAATCTTTTGTTTGGAAGGTAGGGAGCAATGTCATTAAGGAACTGGATCAAAATTTCAAAATTGAGCAATACATAAAGCATCTTATAAGATGTACTAAGGATGTAAGAGAAGGAAAAGACCTCAAAAAGTCTTGGGATGAATCAATAGATCAGATGATTTTGAGTGAACGATTTAAAAGAAAAAGTGGGGCTTATCTCACATTTTTAACCTTGCTTCAGGAAAATAGAATAGGAGGGATAGCTAATAGTGAATTTACTTCAAACGATCCAAAATTTGATGATTACAAAATTCAATCTGCTAAGACCTTGGAATTAATACAAAAAAATAAAATTAACGAAATCCATATGAAACCTATAGAGCTATGGCAAGAATTGAGAAAAGAATTAGATCTCCAGATTGATTATGATGATCAAACTTTTATTGTGTATTGCCTTAACTCATTGAGGATGATTAAGGATCCAACGCGTGTAAAAGAAATTCTCCCAGTAGATTTATTTGAAAACATAGAAATCGAAGCGAGCTAGAGTTTAATCTAATTAATGACGTATAAAATAGGATAGAAATAGTTCATGCTCTTAAATATGAAAGGTTATATGCCCTCTCTATATTTGAATAAATATCCTTTATCTGGCTTTCTGTTCTTGTTTGATAGTTTTCTGGGGTCAAACCAGGTTCTGGAAATCTATTAGTCGCTCCAATAATAGCAATATAGACTTCTTCCTTTTTATGTTTTTCCCAGAAGAGAAAATATCGTGAATTAAATCTTATCCTATTACCAACACCTATCTCGCCACAAATAAAACATTTCTTATTGCTATAGGTTTGATCATAATGAGTAACATCTGAATTATACTCTGAACGAAAATTTTGAAGATTTTCGTCTATTGGAAATGCTAGGATTTCATAAATTGAAATTAAGCTTTTGAGGACTTTCTCTTCATTATGACTGTTACAGATCCAATATAGCTTATTTGCGAACATTATTTGTTGACAATATTGATACTGACCACATAGATCACAGTCTATTAGATTTTTATCATCATTCAATTTGGGAATTCCTTTTTGAATTGCTTCTGTCCTTTTTTCTAATCCTATTGATAATTATTATTGAGAAAAATCCTACTGTTCCCATTAATGATGGATCACTGCTTTTGGATTTGGAGAGAAGAAAAAATTCATGTCCTGTGATCTATGTGGACTAAGCATCGGTCATCTAGAAAAAAAGATTATACTTAACTTGAAAGCACCAAGTTGGTTGAAATATGCATTAGCTTATGCTTATAGCACCCAAGCTAGATTGTTTCCTCATATATATTAAAATACAAGTTAGATCTAACTTATTAAACGTTTTAATATCATTTCGTCCCGAATAAAAGCATATAAAAAATTAATTAAGTTTGATATTTATCCAAGTTGTTTTTTCTTGAAAAGACCTTAGAGGCATTATACGGACTGGATAATACTCCAATTAGAAAAACTATCAAAGCTATTCGTTTAATTTTCATTTAGATTCCCTAATAAAATTTTTAAGATTTCAAATTTGAATTTCCACAATATTTACAAAATTCGCAATTTAATTCAATTTTACTATTACAAGAATAATGGAAGTCATTAATTTCACTTGGAAGTATTTTTTTGTTATTTTCATCATTTTCTTCTTTAACACCAAATAAGACTTCTTGATCAAAAATAGAATAGGTGATTTTTCCAGAATTTGGACCATAATTATTCTCTAAATATTCAACAACTTCAGCTAATTGAGGAAACTCTAATTGTTTTTTTAACTCATACAAAGTAATTTTTGAAATCGTGACCATGTTATAGATATAACAGGTTAAGTTTTTCCAAATAATATGCTAAAAAAAGAATGATCAATTAAATTTTTGTTTAAAGTCGGATGTTTTCAGGTATTAAAGCCCAAATTGGCCTTTAAATTCTAGCATTGAAACTGAATTTGATATATAAAGCAGAATTACTAAGGAGATCATGACAGATCAAACTAGTGATAAAGCCATTAATAAATCCGTTTCTCAAGTTGTGAAGTTAGCTATCTTGGGTGATGGTGCTGTTGGAAAAACTACTCTAATTAATGCTATTCGTAATCATGTAATCTCTTTTGGTAAAAATAGTCAAGCTGCACAAAATACTATTCGTACCATGTTTATGGATTTTCAGGTCGTTCCTTCCACAACCGAATCTCCTATCATTTACTCTATTTGGGATTTACAAGGTCAGAAAACAGTTGATTGTCATCCAATTGATCTTATTCCCCATATTATTCTTGGGGGTACTTCCCTTGTCATCTTTACTTTTGCTATGAATGACGCGCAATCCTTTGAAAATTTGTTTTCACCGGATGGATGGTATGATATTACTAAAGATCGAATTGAAAGGGAAAATATTCCAATTATTTTTGTTGGAAACAAGCGTGATATGAATCAAGAGGTCATTCCAGAGGCTGCAAAGAAGATTTGTCAGAGATTTCCGACCTTTAAAGGCTTTATTCTTACATCAGCTATTACTGGTGAAGGTATAGAACAATTACTTAGTGAATTATCCAAATATGTCAGTCCGCTATATAATTATAATATTTTTGAATCGGAACGAATATTTCATGATGTTATCAAACCAGAAAACAAAATATAAAATTAATAAATGTATAACGAAGGTAAAATTATGTCAAAAAACAAAAATGAACAAAAAAATAATAATATCAGTCTTGGTGATGATTTTCTTGATGATTTACTAAACTCATCAGATGAATCAAATCAAGTAGTGAAAGAAGAAAAAAGACCTGTGAATGAATCAGCAGAGAATAATAAAGTAGTTGATTCAGATTCCAGTGAAATCAATTCTCTTGAAGCTAAAAATCTTAAGGAATTAAGACAATTAGCAAAAGTGAAGGGTCTATCAGGATACTCCAAAATGAAAAAGGAGAAATTAGTAAATATCTTATCTCGACCATTTGGTGCATCCGCGGAAGAAAAAGCTTTAGATGAAGAAGATGATCTTCTTACTACATCCACTCCACTCAAAAAAGAAGTTCTTGAAGTAGAAGAAGAGGAAGAAGAAGAATCTTTTACTGCTGAAGAAATCATGAAAGAAAATCAGGAAGAGGAAGACGAAGATAATTGGATTCTAAGTGGCCCACCTACATTAAATGATCCTACTTCTGTTCGTGATCCTGTTGATATCCTGACTCAATACAAAGATGAACGTGGAAAGACCATTGTTACTGATAAATTATTAGGTTCCATTAAAAAGCGTTTTAATTCTATATCTGAGATTGCTACACTACCAAAAATAAATGAATTAGTCTCTTTGGCTGGTATCGGTGAACAAACTGCCCAAAAAATCTGGAAGATTGCTCAACAGTTTCATCAAATGAATGCTAAGACAGCTAAGACATTATTAAAACAGAAAAAAGACACTAATAAATGTTCCACTGGATCTGTTGCTTTAGATGAATTATTAGGAGGAGGTATTGAAGCTAAGCATCTCACCGAGTTCTTTGGTGAAGCAGGTATGGGTAAAACACAGATATGCTATACAACGGCCGTTATGGCCTTACTCCAGAAATCTGAAGGAGGATTTATTGATTTCAAACCTCAATCTTCGCAACGCCCAAGAGTGGTCTGGTTAGATACTGAAAGCACATTCAAAAGTGAACGAATAGTTGAAATAGTGAAAAATCGTTATCCCAATAAAGATCCAGACTATTTTCTAGATAATATTATTTATTATCAGATATTATCGACTGATATGCTCCAGAACGCCATTGAGGAGGTCTTCAAAATGCCTGACAAAATTGTTCTGGTAATAATTGATTCAATAATGTCGCCATTCAGGTTTGAATTTTCTCATGGTGTGTCAGAGCTTGCTCGTAGACAAAACAAGTTACAAGAAATTTTAGGTATTATTAAACGAAACATGCAAATTAATGAGCCTGCAATTCTTGTGACTAATCAAGCCACTACTAAAATGTCTATGGCTGGCCCTATCAGTATGACTTCAGTTATAGCTGCTGGAGGTTTTGCTGTTGCCCATGCAGTAACTCATCGTATCAAATTATCCAAAAAATCTGCTGGAAAAAATAGGGATATTGTCCTGAGAAAAGCAACAGTTGTTGATTCTCCATACTTAGCTATTGGAGAGGCAGAATTTGTTCTTAATGAAGAAGGAGTATCTGATATGGATAAAGGTAACACTCGATCTAAATCCACTAGTTCTAAGGTTTCTTTGACCGTTGGTAAAGATATTGAATCTGAGGAAGATATTGAAGACGACATTTTAGCATAAATAACTGGATAATATACAAAATTTAGGTGAAAAATATTACTTCAAATAATTATTCTAAAGAATTTCCTAATATTCCAGATTATTCTATATCTCCTTTCACTGAGACTTTTAATACTTTTATTAAAACAAAGAAAGTAATTCTTAGAGAACGTACCTATCAAGGATCACGTAGACCCTATGAACGACTGTTACAACAATATTTCGTTGCTTCCTATTTTCCCCATTCTATCCATGTTCTACCAAAACTAGTCAATTCTTTCATCTCATATGGCAGATATAGTAGATATATCAAGGATTTGGATCAAATAGTCTCATTTTTTATATTAACTGTGGATGTCCAAATTCAAAAATCAAGAGATCTTGATAATGGATACAAAAAAATTACACAAATTTCTGAAGAAGTAGTAAATCTTGCAAAAAGTCTGAATTTGACTCTATTTGAATTGCCTTGGGATCAGATTAAAAAAATCTTGTTCAAAGCAGACTTGCAATTATCGGATTTTCCAATATCAGCTGATGAAATAACAGCACAAAAGTTTGGACATATCTTCAGCACGATCACCAATGATTTAGGGATATTTACTAATAATGGTAAATTAAAAATTATTAATCGTCCAGACACTACAATTCCCGTATTACATCATACTATTGTCATGGGAAAAAGTCTAAGGGATGAAAAAGAGGTAGGATTAAGTTCAAATCAATGTGTAATATATGGAAATCATTCAACAAAGGTAAAATATCTTGTTCTAAACTTTCTAAACGGATTATTACCTAAAGGTAGCAACACTGACGATTTAACAATCATCTATAATTTTAATGATTACCAATTTGATTTACCATTAGATATTCCATTTATTGTTAAAAGATTTATTCCAGGAGATTTTTCTTTAGACCCCTTTATTATTATGCAAGAATATCCTGAGCTTAGAATAACTATTATTCGTTCGTTAATACATATTTTTGAGATCCTACCCAGTGAAGTGGGAGCTTTTCAGGGTCTCATTTCAGAATATCTTATTAAAATGGATAGACAAGGATCTAATCCAGCTTCTATAGGGGATTTTAATTTATTTATCCAGACCCAAGCTACACAGATGCAAGGAATGGGATTAGATTTATCAAACAATTTATCTACTGATAAAGAATCTTTTGATGTCTCTAACGAACAAGTCAATTTAGATACTTTAGAAACACAGACACCGATTGTGAATAGGACTTATCAAAATATTGAACAAAAAATTAAATATTTATTCACCATTACTATTAGGAGAAACACATCAGCTATTCCTATTATTTTAAGAAAGAAAGGTGTTTTATTAATCCAAGCTACTAAGACCAATCAACAAGAATCATTATTAGCATTTATTTTATTGACCGAGTTAGCTAAGATAATTAATCCAAATTATAGACTAATCTCAATTGGATTTGATTCATTTCTTTCAAATATATCCAACTTTACTCAACAAAGTTATTACAGGCAATATCTACAATTAGCACAACGCGATACCTATCTTTTCCATTTCAAAGAATACAACAGAAATTATGATTCTTTTATCCAGTTGTTAGGATCGGAAATAAACACAATATGGACAGACCAAATAAAGAATATGGACTTACCCAAAAAATTTCAATATATTCTACAAGATAATACAGATATAGCAATTTTACGTAGATCAGACAATTCTAGTCTCTTGATTCCTTTTTCTATAAGCAACAAGTTACAGCAATTTACTAAGGAAACTATTAAACAGACGAATTATAATGTGTTTCATAAATTTAGACAACTTGAACCACTAAATTCTGTATTAGGATATAAAATATTAGAGCAAATAACTAATCAACCTCATTTTATTAATCAATCCAAGTATCTGGCCATCCAAATGAGTGATTATTACTTTGATGGATTGAAAATAATCAAAGAATTAGTAGATAAAAACTATATACAAAAAAATTATCGATTAATCAAAAGTATGTATTTGACTCCAGAAGCAAAGCACTTATTAGAAGCTATTCCAACATTTTTTGGACAATATAAAGAAGTAGACATCTCAAGTCTATTAAAAATGAATGATTTAGATAGTAATTTAGATACTGTCTTACCAGGTATTATCAGACAGACTCTTCCTGATATTAATTGGAATATGGTCTTTTTATTTCTCCAGTATATTAACAATAAACTTGATAGTGCAGATGTTATTGATAAATTACTAGAAATAGCTTCAGACATAAATAACACGAAAAGACAAGAATCATATTTTGAAGAAGAGAACAATCAAGAAATATCTGTTAATAATAATGAAGAAAATTCGTATTTCAACCCACCGATGATTGAAAAGGCGTTAAACGCTAATCAACAAATTGCTCCCGGATTATCTCAAAGAATTGATGAAGAAGAAATAGCAACTAATCTAGCTAATCCAACTAATCAAGAAATCGCTACCCCTAGTTCTTTATCTAAGATTGATTCACCGACTTCAACGGAAAATAGACTTACTGAATCAAAATCAGATTTTAATGTTGATGATCTTGTAGAGAAAAAGGATAGCCAAATAACAAATCAAAATCTTGAAGAGATCCGATTTAAGAAAACAAAGATTATGCCAAGAATTGCCAGAAAAATTGTGCTCTTCCCTCAATTTACAGATAAGCTAAAGGTAAGATTATCATCCGTTCATGAATTAAATGCTTTGTCCTTAGGAGAGAACAAAAAAGGATTTACTTCAGTCATATTACTTGGAAGAGACACCCAAAATAATCAAGCATCTGGGATTTACTCACTTGTAGATGAATATTATACAGACAATTAGTATGAATGTGAGGGAATACAAAATTACTATATCTGATTCTAATTCTTCAATAGCTGAGCAGGAAAGAATCAATCCTAAACATCTATTTCCCTATGATTTTAAGCCTCTTCAAGAAGAAATGTTGGAAGAGTTAATTACTCATCCCCATGTCTTATGGCATGCACCAACAGGGTTTGGAAAGACAGTTGTTGCCTTGACTTCAATGTTACATTGTCTATTAGGACCACAAAAGACTATCACAAAAATAATAATTATGGTCAGAATGAAGACTCAAGTATTCAGAATACTTGATGAAGCTTTCACCTTATCTAGTCATTATTTTAAAAATTATGAAAATTTTGTTCCTGAAAAAAATGAAAAGAGTACTAAATCTTTTCCCTCAGAAATTATTTCATTGCCATTAATTGGGAAAGAAGAACTTTGTGTGAACACTAAAGCTACTACAACTACAAAAAGACATGGACAGATTGATTGTAAGGGATTGCGATGCCCATTATTCCAGAAAAAGGCACCGTCTGGAAATGAATTAGAAGAACTAATCCTATCTTATTTCATGAAGGATCTCAAAAGTACCAAAGAGATTAAAGAATTCTTAATGGTAGAGACTCCAGCATTATGTCCATATTTTGTTTTAAAAAGTATGTTAAAAAAAGCTCAGATTGTCGTGACCACTCACGCATGGTTATTAAATCCTCAATTATCAACAGCATTATTTAAGGAACTATATGTCGATCCTTCGACCACTGCTATTATTATAGATGAAGTGCATAATTTTAAAGCACATCAGACTGGAATAATAAGTTATAACCAGATAAAAACTGCTTCCTTGTTTGCATTCAGACACGAACTGGAATTAAAAACATTCCTATCTAAAATGGAAAATCAATTCAGAACACATAAATTAACTATGGCTAATCCGCTGATTGATCACGAAAATTCCTATCAACTTGCACGTATAGATTATGCAATAGAATCTTTCTTAGGAAGAAAAATCCCTAGCGAGGAAGACAGAAGAGGATTGAATGCATTAAGATTATTACATAACTTCCTTTCCACTGATGGTGATCTCTGGTATTATGATAAAGAAGATTTTATTACTAAAGAAGGGAAAAAAATAGTCTATAAAGTCATGAAACGTATGATGCCATTCCCAGAGACGACATTAAATAAAATTGAAACTTTTTCTCGAGTTATCCTCATGTCAGGGACATTATTTCCTCCCAGAGCTTATCTAACATTGTTTGGATTAGATAAATCATTTCAATTAGTAGAAGTACCACATGAACCGCGTAAAATAAAATATTTGACTTTTATGCATCCCAATATATCATCAAGACAACGAGATAGGGGATCACAGTTATTTAAAATCCAAGATCAATTAATCGACCAATTACATGATCTAAATCCAAAACACACCTTAGTATTTTCCACCAGCAAAGTTTTCACAAAGGATTTAGGGAAAGTATATTCAGCCCTATATCCTGAAAAAGAAATATTTATTGAAAGCACTTCTCAACAGAACCAAGTTATGCTAGAAAAATTACGATTAAAGAAACATGAATTGATTTTTGCGACTTTAGCTGGAGGATTTTCAGAGGGTGTAGAGATTAAAGATAGAATCACAGAAGCGTCAAAAATCGCTATGATTATTTTTACTGGTATTCCTCATCCACCTCCGAATTTGACACAACTGTTATTAGAACATAGGTTTATTAAGAGATTTGGAAAAAAAAATACAATTTTTTTCTTAAAATGGTTACCTATCTATCAAACATTATTACAGGCAGCAGGAAGAGGGATACGAAGACCAACAGATCAATGTATAATTATTTGTTTAGATTATCGGTTACCAGGATTAGGGATTTTTCCAAAATTATTATCGACAAATACTTATAATATTGGAATTATTACAAGTCTAGTCCAATCTTTTTTCGAGAATTGAAGTGGGTCAGAATTGAATTTAAATTGAGATTACTAATCAAAAATTAATAAGTAATTTTTTTAATATATCAATTTCTTCTGTATCATAAGAATTTAATGATTTACCCTGTAACAATTTTTTTATTATTACTGCAGCTGTTTGCAATATACAAAAACAATCTTTTCTTGATAAATCGACATTTTTATCCATATTGTTATGAACATAGTCATTTCGCTTTTCTCTAAGAGAATCTATTACATTTTCTAAATCATTCTGTATTATACCTACTCTTTTACTCTCTTTAAGAATACCTCGAATACCCATATCACGATTTGATTTTGATTTTGATTTTGATTTTCCCTTTTTTGACTCGATTCCTTTTGAATCTTTATAATTCTTCCAATTGTTAGTGATTATTCCTTCAATTAAAGTCCAGCAGACTAAAAATGAAGAATTAAATTCATCCCTAAACAATTGAGTATTAGCATCGAGAAAAATTCTCAAAACTTTACAGTATTCATTCAGTTTTAAATTTTGAATCCGATCAATAATTTCATTGAACTTTTCTGTTGAAATTACACTTATTTGATTGAAAGATTCCCATTTTTTAAAATCCTCATAGGAAAAATCTATTTTGTTAAAAAACCAGACTCTTTCTCTATTACCTTTATGTGTTGAACTGAGAAATTTCTTAGTTGATAAATTATAATTAAATCTACCCAAATTACCATTATTAGTTTTAATTGTAAAAATCTCTCCAAAAAGCAAAAAAATCGCCATTAATTCATTTAATAATAAAAGAGAGTGCTCTCTATTTTCGTTTAAAATAAAAATCTTACCAATCTTATTTATAAAGACCTCATTACCTTTATAATCAAAATTTATAATTTTTTCACCTGCATCAGGATGAAAATATTTTCTAGAGAGTTTCTCATCAATATTTCTAAACGGACGTTCCCCTATCCATACTGGTGGAAATATATAAGAACTAAATCCATTAATAATTATAAATTGATCTTCTTCTTTCTTTTGAGCATCCCTTTGTTTAATCTCCGTTGCTCGTTTACTTTTCATTTCTACAAAGAAATCAAGAATATTAAAAGTAGTAATATCTAAAATTCCTTTAAATGTTGTTTTAAAACCATTTAACCATTTCCTACTTCCTCCAATAGAAGAAGAAAAATTAACATCAATTTCTCCATTTACGATCCAATCAGCATATACTCTAATAGCTTGGTTTTCATATATGTTGTTTGTATCTGAAATTAAAATATCTTCTAAGGAAGAATTTTCAAACAAAAGTTTGTTTTTCTCACTTTTTTCATCAATCATTTTCCAATAATCTTTAGAAATGAAATTTCTAAGTTCATTTTCTAGATTTAAGTGATCTGAATAAGTGATATCTATTAATTTATCTGGTAATTCATCAAAATGGGTAAAAAAAAAGTATTGTTGATCATAAGGGAAAATCCAAATAACGAAAATTTGACAGGGAGGAGATAAATCAGTTAAGTTGCTCCGATATTTATAACCTATTGTGATTTTTTTTCGTGTTTGCTCTATCACAGCAATTAAAAATTCTTTCAACTCAATTGGTGCATAAAATAATACTGACTCGTTATTCATTATATTATCAAATGTATCTTTTCATAAATGATTTAAAAATTGCTAGGAGTAGGACTAATCTTTTCAGAAAGTTGCCAATAATGATCATTTTTCAATTCTTGGAATCCTTCAGCTATTTTTTTGAAAGCTAGATCAACAAAATGTTTAGAAAGAACATCATTTTTCTTTTTAATGTACCTACAGGTAGGAATAGGAAAAATATCTATATAATCTGAATTCTGTCTTAAATAATCTTCAGAAATCTCTCTTGCAGCTTTGAGTATGTATTCCACATTTAGATGTAGTAATAGACCTGAGAAATTCGATTCAAATAGCAACATGCGTTTCCCAAGATCATCTTCTTGCTTTCCGAAAATAGTATGCTCAATTTCTGTATATCGAATATCTTGGGTTAATCGTAATGCTTGTATAAAACAATGAATGACCATCTCCATATTAATAGGAGGAAAAGAAAAGGGAATAGATAGATATGTTGTTAAAATTATGACATGACGCGAATCCGCAGGATATTTTTCTAATACTTCATATTGTGGAGGTGAACAGTCTGTCCGGAGAAAAGAAATAGTCACTTGAATAGGAATAATCTTTAAATGTCCTATCCCTCCTCTGTTAGTCTGTCTATTAAGAGGCACTACCTGTTTGACAATATAACTCCTTAAGACATTATGTTTATACAATCGAATCATTACTGAATCTGTAACTACTTTAAATACTGGTTGGGTATAATTTCCTTCTCCATCATATTTCTCTACATATTGAAGCACACCATATTTAAAATGGAGAGTATGAGGTTGATATTTCAGAAATAGATCTTCAGCGGATATACGATCTGGTTTGAAGCGGGGACGACCATCCTTATTAACAAAAAATACGTGTCTGACTGGTCCATAAAAAGACAACGATTCTTTCCAAAACATAACTCCTTTATTAGAAAATTTTTTTGATTCTAAAGAATCTATTAAATCAAATTTTTTCAATTGTTCTTTATCTTCATTAGTAATCTCTCTTGGTAAGCATTTCATTCTGAAACAGGATCGAAATAGTCTTGCAACTGGAGATTCTGGTAATAATAATATTCGTTCTGGTGTTCCTTTGATGTATGCTTGGAAAGTAGCTTTATTTGATAGGATCAATTCATCATAGGCATTCTTACAAATAATAACGGATTCAGTCCACTTCGTCTCTCTTCTTCTACCAGCACGCCCTTCGCGCTGTAAAAAATCTGCTAAAGAGCTTGGTAGTCCCAGATGCACTACTCTTACTACATTGGCCACATCTATACCTTGGGCTAAGGTTTTTGGTGAAAAAACTATCATAGATCCCCTTTTTAGCCTATCCTCAATAATCCTTCTTTCTTCCTGAGACAGACCGGAATGATGGACTGTGACAATTTCATTTAGACATTTTTCTCTCTCAAGTAATGGGAGCATACTAGCAAATGATGATTGTAATCCTGCATGCACTGTAGCCCGACGAAGTTGGTCAGCTTCTGCAATTGTTTGAGTAAAAACAATACTCATTCCTGGTTCTTTAATATATTCAACAAATAATGATATTAAATCTAATTGGCTCATATTTGGAAGAACAATATATTGAGTTACTGCTTTTTGGGAAGATCCACGATAGATTTGTGTCGATTTTCTATTAATATCAGAAATAGTCTGCGCTACTTCCTCAAGATTTCCAACTGTTGCTGAAAGAAAAATGATTTGTTTTGGTTTAATGATGTTGAGGGTCTCAGTCAATAATGCTATTTGTCTAGCATCATACATATGAATTTCGTCGAAAATAATAGTTTCAAGATCTTTAAACCAGTCTTTGAAGCTCGCAAAACGGTCTTTGGACTTGAAATTATCTAAGAGAAAATTCGGGTTTGTAGTAATTATTTCCCCATCAGGCACTTTACTTTCTTTCATGGTCTCTCCTGACCATTGATGAATCTTTAGTCCAAACCATGAACTATATTCCTGTAATCGTTGTTGTTGTTGCCAAGCTAAGACATTTGTGGGATATATTGCTAAGACTTGCCCGATTTTTTTTGGTTCTACCATACTAAATAATGGAAAAAAACATGCTTCAGTTTTACCAGATCCTGTCCCTGATACCACTAATACGTTATTACCACTCTTAATAGCTTGATAGACTTTTGCTTGATATTGGTATAACTGAATATCGGGTAATCGTTGATCGAGTTGTTTTGCATAGACCTCTGAAAAGACTTGAGTTGTGCCTTCAAGAGTAAATATAAGTCTAGCAAAGGTCTCCACCATTGGACTGGTCTGGATTTGGATATTATAATAAGTTAAATTTTGCTCAATAGTCATTGCCTATCAATTTATTAAAGAATTAATCTTTAAATAGCAAAAAGTTCTGAAAATAAATAAAGTCATTTTAAGGTATTTCTTAATAAAACTGAATGAAAATCTCTCCTTGAGAGAAAATGTAAGCTATTTGTCAAAATAAATTAGCATGAGTGTCAAACTCATTACTACTAGGATTATTATTAATGCAATTATTATTGAAAAGATCAATAATTGATTTTGCGAATACTTAGATACATCTAATTTCTTTTTTGCCAAATACCATCCCCTCACTTCAGAATTTTATTTATATTTATTAAATTATTCCTTTAAATGATAAAAAACTAGACTATCTTTTTTGCACATTCATCAATTCTTCTTAAGAATAAGAAAATAAAGAAATAGCAACAAGTATTTAGTGGAAATTATTATATACTATAAAGAAATTTAAAAGGAATAAATTATTTGAGTAATAATTGTGTGATCAGACGAGTTCATCTTCTGGTTCTAAGATTCCGCCATCTTTTCTTATTGTTTTAACTTTTCTGTATTGAAATTTGTTTGATTTATTATCTTTCATGTTTTTTACCTCTTGACAATTATTTTTGTTCTTTATTTATATTTGTAGGTAGAGAATGGACAGAATTTGTTTTCTGTATACGGGACTCATGATCTCCAATGAATCTCAAGAATTTAATTGATTTTTGATTCTGGTGAGATAAGTAATGAGTAATTTTTTGTTCTGTTTCCTTATTCAATCATTTTTTCTTAAGATCACCACCAATATTTCTCGTGGATTCTAATTCCATCTACGACTAAACAAAAATTGGAGCGCTTATATAACAAAAAAGGACTTCCGCTCTCAATTAATAATACTAGTACTATATAATAATAAGGGGAACAAACTAATATTTTGTATTCTGTATATTTATCGCTAGTAATACACTATCTTAGATTTTTATTCTTCATTTGTTATATAATGTCGGTGTCTATAATTAGACTGTGACTATTCATAAGGAAATGGAGATAAAAAATGTGTCAATAACTCAAGAAAAAGTAATAATAAATGCCCGAACTTTAGATCAAGAATTTTTCAATCAAAACGACAAAATTAAATCATTTTTCTGCAATTTAGGTGTATTTTTCAACAAAATGATTTTTAAAAGGAGTTTTTAACAGGTGTTTTGCTTGTCAATGATTATCTGTCCCTCTTGTAAAAAAGAATTCCCTATTAGTTCCGAATCTGGAATTTTTTCTGCTCCTTTGATTCATGAATCTGAGAATATACACAAATTTAAATATAAAAATAGGAAAATATATTTAGAAAAATTTATCAGGATCGTTAATGAAGAAGAAATATCTTTAGAAGACTCTGGAGAATTAGAAGCAGAAGAAAATCCATTCACAGTTGCTTGTTATCTATGTGGAACAAGAGGGAACAAACCTTGCATTTGTCCTATGTGTAATATTGTAGTATGTGTCGATTGTTGGGATGATCATGATGAGATATTAATAGAAGTAGAATTAGATAATAATAAAGAGAAATATTTTATTTTATAGTTACATTAATAATGAAAATAAGCTCTAGAACATCCCTTTTTTAAAATAATTTCTGTAACTCTTTTTCTGCTGATTTTTCACAATTTTTCTTTGTTTTTTTGTCCGTAATTTCTCATAATCATTACCAAAATAATATCGAAAGACTTTAAAGATCTCTTGATATTCATCAGTCACATAATTTATGTATTCAGCATTTTTCTTCTCATTTTGAAAGTTATTTATTATTAAGAAAGAAATTAAATTTCTTATCCGTAGACCACCAGGTCTATCAGCTTCGTTCTTAAGATTAAGATATTTTAATGTTGTTGAAAGTTTCACGTCTAAATAACCAGTGCTTTGTCTTGCATGCTGGAGTAGATCGATTCTTCTGATTCTATTAGGATTTCTTGTCTTAATTTCGAACAAATTTCCTAATTGAGAAAATTTATCTAATAATATCCTCAAATCATTTTCAACAAAATATCCTACAGCTACTAAGAAATTTTTGGCTGTTTGTGTGTGAAAAAGTCTTTCGAATATAGGAAAAAACTCAGTAAGTAATTCCCTTTCTGTTTGATGATCTTTCCTATATAAAATAGTTAATTCTGGGATTTGATTATTTTTCAAGTTAATAAATGGAATCAGGGAATATTGTATTGAAAAAATTCTTACATCTGATCCTTTAGTATTTGGGATCAGTTCAATATCTAAATATAAGTACTTAAGATATTGTAATTGGCTCAAAGTTGATAAATTCGAATTGGCGTTTGCTCTAATCAAAATAATTACCTTTGTATGTAATTATGATTGCTCTGCTTGTTTAGCATACAATCTAAGTAGAGACCCCAATACGTGGTTTTGAAGTGCTAATGTGGCTCAATTGTCTGTCGTAATCGTACTGTTATTCCGATCTAATTATATCTAGTTGTTTCTGTTGCGCTTCCGTTTGTGCAATAACATTCTTAAACAAAATAATACTCAAGAGCAGTATCTGAGTTTGTTCAGTTTTCTGCATTCCTTTAAGCTATCTAACATCAATTAACAAATGTAATTCAATCATTACTACAATCTTACATCAATACGCGATGGTTCACATTCGATTATTGTTCTGGGAACGTTATTGAGGTGTCTAATATTTACTGCGTGAGAGTGTTATTTAAGCATTCGTCTTCTTGTTGATATTCGAAGCAATTGGATATAATCCTTTCTTTCCTCAAACAATAATAAATGTATTACTCTTGCTGCCATTGATCTTCTATACATTCCTTTATTATCCAGATCTTCATTCTTGGGCCCGTAATTTTCGTGACAATCTTTGATAACAGTATGTACAGTACTTCGTATGTTTTCTCTGATTTGTCGTATGTATTCATTTGTTGTATCCACTTTCGTTGAATCACCTTCATATAGTGCCGTTACCAGTCTATACAAACGATGATGATAAAGAATTTTTAGATCCTTTTTTTTATATTTTGTCTTGTATTCGTATTGATCTTCTAAGTCCATAAGTAGATCTATAAACTTGTCCTGTCTGAATATTGACTGTTCATGGAATAATAATTCTAATTGGTATAAAGCAAACCAGGTCATATAAGCGTGATCTGTTAAAAGTTCATCATATTTTACTCCTAGAAAATGAGTATAATTTTTAAAAAGTTTCACAGGATCATTAAATGAATCATCTTTTCCATCAATACGATCATATTTGCTAAAAGTCCCTAACCAAATCTTTGACCAGATAAATTCCCACACTTGGTCTTCAAGAGATAGTTTCGTCACATTCTCAATTTTCTCTAGAAGTTCTTCTTCCTTATTATCTCTATCTAAAACTGATTGATAAAGTATTTCTGGATCGGATACTGTTTCTATCGTTCCATTGTGTAGCAATTCTTCTTTCACAACAATTATTTCATGGATTTGAGTTTGATAGTCTTTTATTATTTTCTCAAAAAATATTTTATTATTGTGCTTAAAATTATGAGATATTCGTGAGTATTTAGAAATATCTTCCAGTTGACTGATTTTTATTAGTAATTCTGGATTTAATTCTTTTATTAATGTTAATCCAAATGCATAGGATGATTTAAGTAACTTGTTATAATCTTGTAAATATATCTCAGCGAATTTATTTCCCACTGATAATAAAGTCTCTTTTTCAGTTTTTGTAATCAAATGTTTGGTATGAAGGCGTAAGTAGATATTTTGGAGCTGTTGTTTCACGTTTCGAATAAACATGACCTTTGTAAAGAATCTAGGGGCTCTGATAAATTTTAATTCCTCAAATTTATCTGTAGAGAACATTGATTTATATTTTTCATCTATTTTCATATTCTCATACAGATAAGCATCAACAAATGCTCTTACTGATCTACTGAATATCTTAACTATTTTTGCTTGAAAATCTAGAATTTTTCCTTCCTGTGTGTATAAATCACGAATGAATTTACCTAATTTATGAAAAAAAATTGTTGAAAATGCTTTAGTGCTTACTTCTGGTCTTGAAAATTTAGTTTCCCTCTCATTGTAATAATGATCTTGAAGTATGTCTTTGTAAGTCTTCTCATGTATTAATTGTTCCGTTTCAATAAATAATTTTAATTCGTAGAGAGCAAGTAATGTTGGCATTAGTTCTCTATCGGATATAAAATTTTTGATATGGCTTGCGAGTTCGTAAACATCGTTTAAATGTTCTTTGTTTAAATAATAACTTAAAACTACACTCTTCTCTTCATAACTTTTTTTCCTTAAGATATGGTTAGGGGTTTTTACCTGATCTTGTAATCGTTTTAGTCGCTTAAATTGATTTTCCTGTCCTACTGATGGCTCAAAAGTTGTACCTAGTTGTGTTTCATGGCTGGTCGGTCGTATTACATAATTCCTCCAATTACTATATCGAAGATTGTTATCTATTGGTTTTTCTAAATCATCTCCATAGACTTCTTCATAAATTCTTTCATCAGATCTTTTATCTTCATTTTCTCTATTCAAGTATTTTTTACCCCATATTTATTGTCCTTACTTATTTGAGCTGTTCTCACTAATATCATAGCTACACCACTGAGTTGAAAGTGTGGGAGTTTATAGTCCATTTTTATCTTGGTCAATACATTCGATACAAATCTTTTTTTTCCATTCATGTTATTCTCATTCAGTCCTTTCAAGAGTTTTTGATGAATTATTAGTGAATTGAAAGTTGGGAGTTTTTAAACAAATTAGACAAGATAATCCATTCGACCTTTTAAAGTAGAAGGTGGACGTTCGGAGGAAAATTTAGACTCTTAAATTCAAGAAAATTACAATTTTTTAGACAAAAAGGGAAAGTAAATAAATAAGACAAATTTTCTTGGTGATATTAGTTAGAAGATTAATAAATGATAAATTGGTATTTTAATGCTAAATAATAGTTTGAATAGACCTTTTGTTGAATTTCTTGATTTGGTCATTAAAATATACGAATACCGATTTGCTAATCCAGATTTGTGTAAAGCATATAAGCTATCCAAGAGAGAACATTTTTTAAAAGCTCAACCTATTTTTTTAGATGTTAATAACTTTTTCAATACTTTATCTAAGGAAACGTTGAAAATTTTTGACTTAGAAAGAGATATTTTGTCCAGCCCTTTTTCGCAAGATGGTATTAGACATATTATTATTAAAAACAATATAAATTTTGTTGAATTATTCGATAGAATTGATTATATTAAAATTAGCTTACTTGAAAATCTAAAAAAATTTAAATCAGTTTTGAAGGAATCGAATAAGAATTACTTATTTAATGATTTTTTTATGAAATATAGAAAGATTTTTTTAGAAAACTTGGATTTTGAAAAAGATTTTTCTTTTATATCTACATACCAATTAATTTTAGTATATACGCACTATGTAGATTCATTAGTGGATCCAATAGAACCAGTTTTACCTCTTTTGTTTCATCTCTTAAAAGAAGAGTTCATTTCAGGTGATAAATTTTCACATGGTCGATTTAATGAATTGTTTTCTTCAAATATTAGAGACTTTAATAAAAATTCAAATAAATCATTCACCATTAGGGAATTTTTAACATACCTAAGCGAAAAAGTAAATAAGAAGGATATTCCGTTATTTAAAAAAGATACCTTTTCATTTCAATTAAGGAGTCATTTTAAAAAGTCTATATCCTTTAGTAGTGTTTTGAGAAATTTTCTTTTGAATCATTTTAAGAATTTTGCAAATAATGATATTCAATTTAACATCCATTTGTTAGGCTTAAAATATTTTATTGTTGAATTATCAAGTTCTGCAATTATTCCACCAGAAATTCCTGATTATGTCATAGTCGTAGAGCAATTCGATGAATTAACGATTTTAGTATTAGTTTGTACTGTAGATGATTCTAAAAAAATTAAAGACCATTTTGTACGAATCAATCAACATATTGCTTCAAGAAGTCTTGCATTATATCTATTAGAAGACACATTTTCATCTACTATGAGAAAATCAGTTGGGGTATTTCCAGTAGTTGAAAGAATTTTCAAATTCCACCAAGCTAAAAATTATTTACAAAAGTTCAAACGTATCCCCAAATTTTACGAGGACTATATTTTAAAATGGAGCACTCCACGTAAATTAGGATTTCTATTCGATAAATCGTTATTTCAAAAAAAATTTGATGAAGTTGCTTCTCTACGATCAGAAAATGTCTTAAATAAAATACCTGATAGAATATTTTTTACCAATTTTCCAGAACCAACTCCCCTCATTAAGAAATTTAAATATCTAATTATCTATTGCAAAATTTTTCAATTAAAGAGGAAAAAAGTTACTAAAAGACATGCATTAAAATCAATAATTGAGTATTCACAAGTATGGGCTGATAGATTATATCTCTGGGAGACAAATGATTCAGTATTATTAAATTGTCTAATTCCTTTTGGTTGGGAGACATTTAACATAAATGTTAAGAAGTTAATGCAAAACAAATGTGAATCATTCATTTTTCTGAGTAAAATAGTTGATTTGGACGATAGTAAAGCACTAAAGAAAAGATATTCTAGTCAGACTTTTTTACCTCCTTTAAAGACCTTTGATAAGGCATCGTTTAATTTTAAAATTAAGTTTCCTTTATTAAAAGATATCAGACGCGATTTTAAAGTTGAATAATTACTTATTAATAGAAAAAAGGAAAAAAGAATATATTATGAAATTTATGCTTTAAGCTGGTGGAGGTCCTTGTGGTTTAATCATCCAGACTTTCAATAGCCAGATGGTTATAATAATACCAATTAAAGCTAAGACATACGATGTCAAATTTGTTATTTATCTATTTATTTTTCTAAATACCAACAGTGGTATTATTATTGCAAATATACTGAATAATTCTTGATATCTAAATCCTGGTATAATATTAAATCCGTTAGCTCCAAAACCTATGCCTTTACCAGGAACAACAGTTAATCTTTTTCCAGAAACACTTGTAACTTCTTTCTTCTGTAATATTCCAGTAGTAATATCCCATTCATACGTTACGTTTAGATGATCATTATACTTTAGCTTAACAAAAGCAATTTTGTTATCAATTTCACTGGATAGATAAGTAGCTTTTGTTAAGTTTTCTAAAACAGTTCTATTATCAATTAAAAGAGAAAAAAAATTGGTGCCATTACTCTTAAGTGGTAAAAGAGCTAGATGATAATCGAATTCGCTGGTAATAACCATATCACCTTCAACAGTGATAGAAAGGTCTAGTCGATCTCCATTAAGAAAAACGAAATTTTCTGTTAAACTGCTTGTTAATGTAATTTTTGTTCCACCATTTGGAATATTGCTCCCCCCAATTAGCTCTCTCTCAGAATATTGTTCATCATTAGTTAGATCACGCAATTCTGAATTTTCAGCTTTCCATTTATAACTAGAGTCTGTTTTAATTTCTGAACTCCATTCAGTGTTGATTTGTGCTTCAAATGGTCTTATAGAGACCAAGAACATCAAGAATAATAACAAAAGGAAATGTAGTCTTCTACTTTTCATATATTTCACATTCCTAATTTATGCATTCCTACGTTTATTATATAAATATATAGAACATTGAAACTGATTTCTTAGAATTAGCTTTTACAGGAAATTTAAAACTTGTTTTTCATGAAATCGTCCAAATAAATAAATCATTAAAAGACCAAGAAAGCTGAATCCAACTAAAATAATTGAAAAAAAAGCTTTGATACTCTGATTTGACTATCCTTGAAAGGAAGAAATAGGAATATCACAGGCTCATAGTGTCATTGATTTTATAGGAATATCAAAATCAATGTTAAAGATACTCTAATATTGACTATTCCAAAATTAAAACACATCATTCAAGTGATATGATGATCGAAAATGAGAGATAAAAAATGACTTTCGGAAGTACTGTGCTTTTTTGATATTTAAGCTTCATTTGATTATCTTTGGTAAGGTGAAAATTATCAATGTATCAAAACAATGACGCAGTTATCACTCTTCCTTGGTTAGTTAGAGGAAAAGAAATACTCGAAGATATGGTCGAATATCCAGTCCGATATGGTAAAAGAACCATTCTGACTCCTGACGCTAAATTATTATGGTCTGAGTTGGTCTGTGCATCTAACAATCTTAGAGATATTCACGAACTACCTGTATCTGAGATTATTAATTTTCTTGTCAAAGTTGGTCATGCACTAAATATTGACACCAATAAATATTTACAACGTGCCATTGATCTTTCTATAGACGCCTCAAACCTTACTGAGCCTATTATCAAATCTTCTTATTATATGTTACAAGAAATGTTCTCTATTCCCTCCTTGACAGGTATGATTAGACCTGTTGGATATGAATATATGGATGGGTGGGTGAAAAAGACGACACCTTTTGGGGAAGCTTCAATTAAAGCAGTAGGAGTTAGGACACTTCATATTCCTGCGGGTAATGTTCCAGCTATCTCAGCATTATCCATTATTAATGGTGCACTAACTAAAGGCGATACCTTAATCAAACTCCCAAGTAATGATCCGGTAACTGGTTGGGCTATCTTGCGTACTATGATGGATGTGGATCCTAATCATCCTGTTACGAAACATATGTCGGTTGCTTATTGGAAAGGTGGAGATACCGTAGTAGAAAAAGAATTAATAAATCCTACACGTATTGAGAAAATTGTTGCATGGGGAGGTCATGCTTCTATTGCTCATATCAAATCTTTGATAGGTACAGGGATAGATTTAGTAACTTTAGATCCCAAATTCTCCATTTCAGTAATAACCAAAGAAACATTCATGCAAGATAATTGGAATCGTGCTGCTATATGTGCTGCTCAAGACGTAGGGTATTTTAATCAAGATGCCTGCCTATCATCCAAAGTCATTTACGTTGAAACTGATCCTGAGAAGGCTATAGCGTTTGGGAAAATGGTTTATGACTATTTAGTTTCAGATTCCTTAGAACTATCTTCTAAACCGAAATCCTATCCCTTAGCACTCAAACAAGAGTTAGACGCTATCCGGTATCTCGATGAATTTGAGGTCTATGGTGGTGATCAAGGCGAGGGTGCAGTTATTGTTAGTAAAGAATATCTCTCCAAAGTTGACTTTGCAAACAGACTTTGTTCAAAGACCGTTAATATTGTTCCTATCGAGTCTATTTCTGATATGCTGCCTGAAATAAATGTAACAACTCAGACAATTGGTATATATCCTGAATCAGTTAAAATGAATTATCGTGATGATTTCATTCGTGCTGGAGCACAGCGAATAGTTACTCTAGGTGGAGCAGCCAAAGGTATGATTGGAATGCCTCAAGACGGGTTAGAATTAGCAAGACGTATGGTCAAATGGGTAGTAGATGAATCCTGTACATAAATAATTTAGGTTGGTTATTAGTATGCAGAAAAACGGACAGGAAAAATTAAATAAATATCAAATTGTGGGATTGTTTGGTATTTCCTTTACCTGTATTATTCTTACAGTAATTTATCTTTATTTTTATCTGTTATCTACATTAGGATTATAAAAAAAAGCATGTATAATTTGGTGAAGCATTTTGAAAATTGTCTATCAATCGTTGAAGTTAGATACATTGTGTAATAATTGTAATATTCCTTTAAATCGAAATATTGATCCAAGCATCTTATTGACATATATTACATCTGTTAAGGAACAATTAGTCAAAAAAATAACTCAACTGCAAATGGAGAATGAGAAACTCTTTGCAACACTTAGACAAGAGTTTTCGAAATACCGACCTCAAATAATTAATCAAGAACACATGATTCGAGATAAGCATAAAGATTTATACGTTAAAAATGTTGGAGAAAAGAAATTATCTCTCAGCTCACAATTACAAATCAGAAAATATCAAAATGAATTAGAGAAAATAATTCAAGATTATGAAAAGACATACATACCGGTAAATATACAATTCAACAATAATAAGAGTAAGATTGATCAGGATAATACTCTTTTGCATGATATGAATCACTTCATTGAATTCATAGCATTGATTGAAAAATTACTTGAATTTGAAGGATCATGTCTTTTATTTGATTGGTTTTTAATAATAATTTCTACAAGTGGGTTACATATTGTCTATAACACATTACCCGAAGGCATGACAGAGGATAGTTATCGGAATACCCTCTATGATAATATTATGAATTTTTTTACGACTTATTTTGGAAAAAAGACAGATGTCATTATTGATCTATTCAATATTGCCCAATATAATCAAATAGATTATGAACATCTACCAGACAGACTTGATTTTGAAGATTTGACACTATTTACTAATATTATGGAAAAAAATTCACTCGAATTGACAATATAGGAAAAAAATATGAGTCAGGCTAACATATTCAAATTTCTTGATAGGTTCCTTCCTTCGACAGCATCAAGGATATATCTATCGGAAGTACCAATAAGAATTACAACATCTGATGATTCGATATTCTTAGCTCTCAAGAATATACCTATAGGTATTTATTTCCCACTTAATGGAGAATTTTGGCAGATTCATCCCCTCCAATCATATAAAGAAATAGTTACTCCATTCATACTTCCACTTCAATTTCAGTTTTGTGCAGATTTTCATCTCATATTATGCTCCGTTAAGCAATATGAGGCCTACCCACAACAAATTACTGATATTTGGCGACGATATGGTTTCGGAGTTATTATAATAGATAATCATTCCGAACCTCCTGTCAAGTTAGTAGATTATCCTTTAGCTCAATATGTTTTTCCAGAAGTAAGACATCAAGTACAGGATTATGTAAAAGAAACTAAGGGGATAGAATTTTTTCGTGAACCATTTTGGGTTAAAGAAAATGATCCTAATGCTGTAAGACTTTCACCAGCACTTGAATTACAATCTTTAATTAAAACTACAAAAGAAAATAATTCGGAGCCTAAAAGTTCTACATTCAGTGAAGAAAAGGATCAATCTTACGAACAGATCATTTTCCGACTTCAGAATAATGAGACCATCAGTATTCCTGAACAACAAGGATTAGTGACCTATATTTTTAAACAAATTGAATATTTTTTGAGATCCTTTGTGAATTCTACTAAAAAAAATCAATTAGAACTCATAAAGTTAATAGATTATGCCTTTGAAGAGAATTTTATTACAGAACAAGTAAAGAATTTCCTTCATACTTTCAGAAAAGGCAGAAATATTTTTGTTCATAGGAGAACTGAAGAGAATCCGCTATCCAATATTGATTTGCTTACTTTATGTGAAATAATGCAAGATTTAGAAAAGAAAGTCGAAGAAAATACTTCTCTAACAAAATCTAATAGAGAAATTAACAAATTGACAAAAAAAGACTTGAAACACTTACCCAAGAAAGTATCGGATAAATTACCCTATGGTAAAGTGAAGAAGCATATAGATTCAATTAATGCAAAAAATACAAAAATTACTCTTTATAATAATTTTTTAACTGTTATTTTAAAGAAATATAATTTATCTAATATTACTAATCCAAAAATATTATCATACATGTTAGCAGACAAAATTCAAAAGGATATAGACATAGAAGAACTCAGTATTGAAATTGAATCATGTTGTAAAGATTTAAATCCTGATAAATACAAATATCCATTATTACTTTCATTAGGAGGATAAACACGACTTATGAAAACCAGAATACATGTGTTTTCTATTCTCATTACAGTATTATTGCTAATTAATGCTTATCATATCGGAAAAGCAGATATTACTCAGGAGAGCCAAGAACAAAATTCTAGTATAAAGAGACCCTATATCTTTACCTTATTAAACGGTTCTCGGGTACTTTCCGTAACAAATACTGATAATGTCTCTAACACAAATTTCTCTATTCCTGTACCATCTACTATAACACCTGAGTATGTCTTTGTTGATTTAAGAGCAAGCCTACTTTCTGCAACTGGATTATTATCTGGAAAAATAGTAATTGCGATAGCAGATCAAAATAAATCAATTGATTTTTCCGGTTATGATTTTGATCCTCATGGACAAGTAATTTTCGACTTTGAAGACCTTGAAATAACTTCATCTACTCAAATTTCTTTCATATTAATTCTTGAAAGTCGGAGTGTCTTTGATAGGAGTCTGGAATATTCACTGATGTTAGAGGGATTGGATGTCTATATTATTACTCCACCAGTGTATTATCCAATCATTGTTCCTGTGATCCATAGACAAATACAGTCCAGACTTATTTTTGATCTCGATGATTATATTACTCATTTTATCATGTTTTTGCCACAAAATCAGGCATTCAGTGTCAATATCACGTCCACAGAGAAAATAAAGATTAAATATTTGCGTATTGACGATGCAGAATGGGTAAATGTTCCAAGCAAATTTGAATTTACCAATAATCAATCGTTGGAATTCGTAACTGATGACGAAGACAAATATTTGACTCCAAAATATGTAACCTTATCAATTACGCTTTATCAAGGAAGTTCACTAACATTATATTTCTCATCACAAATTATTATTCTCGAATCAATCACGTATTTACCTAAACTAACTTCAGAGGAAACATTAATGGTCTACGGAATAAATGCGGGATTGATTGGAATACCACTTGCAAATCTAATCAAAGATAGAAGAAAGACAGTAATAAAAAAGACATAAGGGAATGAAAGAAAATGGAAGAATATTGGTTTTGTCCTGAAGACTATATGAAACTACAACATTATACTCACCGATACAGCACAAACTCCTATTTTAATATTAAAAAAGAAAAAATTGATATTTCATTACAGAATGCAGCTGCTGTGAGAAAAATTAATCTGGATTCTATCGAACGGGGCAAAATATTGGCAGAAGAATATTTTACAAGCTTTTACAATGAAAGTGAGCTCGAGTGTATAGGAACATCTTGTCCTATATGCAGTAAAGTATATGTTTCACCCAAAAATATTACTACCAACAAATTAGGAGACTTACACTTAACTAATTATACCTATAATTGGATATTTCGTTATCCAGTAATAGAAATTAATCCTCAAGAAAATCAGAATAATTATTATCTTTTCTTTTTCTGATACTACCTTTACGCGTATTTACTCAACTATACTGTCTTACTAGAAATGAAATCCACATCAAACTTAGGTTCTGATCGATTTCCACTTTGTGGCCAATTAGCGAAATACCAAATTCTTCCTATTTCAGTTTTAAATAGCTTGTTTACAAACTCATTCTGTTAGCAATTTCTTTTCTCAAATGTAATACATTATCTTTTTCATTAATTATTTGGAATCCGTTTTCTAAGAAAAACTCTTTAGGTCTATTCAACCAATCTGAGAAGGGATCTTCTTGGTCATTAGCCTTAACTAAAGTCTCAATGAATTTAAAATTAGTGTTTTCAAGATCCTTTTGAATCATTTCTAATAATTTCTTTCCTACCCCAAGTCTCCTATAATCTTTATTCGGAATATATAAACAGCTTAAAAAAATCGAATCAGATGAAAATTGAAATGAAACAAAATGGGTTAATCTAGGGAAGTAACTAATTTGACTGTATTGAGTGTAACCAATTGGTTCCTTATCCCAAAATGCCAAAAATCCATAATTATACCCGTTTTTGTTCAGCAACTCAATACAATATTGTTTATATTGTTCTGCATCCTCCAATGAGGTATTATTATCAAAAAAAGTGAATTCCCAAAAGGTACAATATTTGCAACTGAAAGGGAAATATTTAAAATTAGGGAGATCCCTAAAAATTGCTCCATTTAGTTTTTGAATTGTTAATCTCATATTGTTTTAAATTATTCCTTCTAGTTTGATCTTTCTAGTTTGATATCTAACATAAGCCCATTTTTTGTTATTTTTCGTGTCAAATGGTTGTTATAAGGTATTTTGATATAACCTGAATCTATTAGTATATCTAAATCAAATTTTAAATCAGAATTATCTCTATTTTGTAATTCAAAAAAATATTTAATTCCCCAGTCTGAATTATATATTTCCAGAAGAATATTCTCTTGGGAAGGGGAGATTGCTCGAAATTTGTAGAAGATATCTCTAAAATTTATATTAATTTCCAATTTAAATCAAATAAAAATGAAGAATGTCATTTTTATACTTTTTTATATTGGATCAATTCCTTTATACTACTTTTTTAGTAGTGTTTGAACTATATATTAAATCGCCATCTTCTTCCTCTCCACCCGTCTCGAATATTGATAAAAATTCTGAGATACATAAAAATTTAGCCATGAATAATCAAAGGGTACAAAGGATGATAAACTTGACTATGCTTTATCTGTAGTTCCAAAGTTTCTTTTAATAAAATGAAACTATTAGTAGAAATAGAAGATTAATTAGTTCAGCTAATTTTGGAAAAGTGTATAAAATTCTGAATTCAGTTTCAATGCTGAAGTTTAATCGTTAATTTGGGGCTGGATACTGCAAATTCTCTATATTTTATGAATAATTTTAGTGATCATCATTTCTGTATTCTGAATAGGGTAATCAGCATAGCTGCTATACCAATATTGTGGGTACTTTTTTGAAAACCGATTAACTGGCTCCATTTCATCATTTCTGTTACTAATCAAATGAAAATCGATAAATTTAAATACAGTGATTCCTTCAAGGTTAAATAAGCTACTAAATAACTCAAAGGAATCCTGTAAGATATGTTTAAACAAACGACCTTAAAAAAATTTGTAATACCAATTTTGTTAATTTTAACTGTCCAGAGCAATGTACTGCCATCTCAAGCCGATCAAGAAGATTTCTCTAGATTTATCTTAAGAATAAGTCTGAAACAGACTTTTCCTGAAGCTCAATCGATGAAGAAGGGAAATAAATCAGCGGATTGGTTCATAAAGAAATCTAAAAAGGGAAATCCGCGAAAATTAGAAAAATTAGTTAATAAAACACTTTTAGAAAAAACTACGGATATCACCAATGAATTATATCCTGGAGGAGTTAAGTTGGCAATTGATATTACTAAAATTCCTGTATATTCGAAAAGCAAGTCGAAATTTATCACTAATGGGGAAGCTGAAAAAGGGACAACAAAATTTTATCAATTTCTAGGATTTTCTATTGCAGAACGCCAATTGAAATCACCAATTGCTTTCCATTTAATGGAAAAAGATGATTTCAAAAAGGTGCACACAATCTTATCTGAATCCTTAACTCAAATCCAAAATAAAATTAAAATTAATATGATAATACTTGACAGAGGTTTTATTTCTTCTAAAATAGTCCAGACTCTCTATTCATTTAATTATTCTTTTATAATTGCATTCAGAAAAAGTAAAAAAATCACTAAAGTCTTTAAATTGTTGGAACATCCCAGAACTATGAAGAAAAACCAATTCTTCATTCCAAGCTTGGAAAACAAAATCTATCGGATAAATACTAATTGTTGGGTAATAAAAGATTATCTGTATGGAGATCCATCAGTTAAGGTAAATTTAGTCATATGGAAACTAAAAAAGAGAAAAAGCAAGTTAAAAGGGAACTCAGATCTGAAAAATGAATATTTTCTATATATTACTAGTCCAGAAGTTTCTTCTAGTAATGTTTATGACTGTTATGGAAAGCGCTGGCGTATTGAAACAGCATTCCGGCAGATAAAGTCATTACAAGCCAAAACAAGAGTAATTGATCCTTCACATCGAATTTGGCTCTTTGCAGTTGCCTGTCTTTTATATTCATCCTGGATCTACCGTCACCTTCCTAAAGACCCAGATCTAATTATACCTGAAGATTTAGTTACTAGAGAACTTCAATTACTATATACTAAATGGACGTATAGTCGTATTCCAGTTCGTGAGCTTGTTGATCAATATCTTATCCTTTTAGACAAAAAACGGTTATTATTTTTTTAAAAGGAGGGATTTATATGTAGTATTAGCTAACGTCTAAACTGGAATTAAATAAATATTGATTTAAAACTTTAGAATCCAAGTCTGATTTTTATTATCATATTCTGCAACTATATTTGAATCTAATATGTTGTTGATAAGTTGTTGAATATATTTGAGATGGTCTTTGTCTTTCACGCTCCAATGCAAGTATAATTCATGCTTACTAAAGTCATAACTCGCACCGAAACTATGTAACAATAAACATAGCATTGTCCAACGTTCTTCATTTGATAAATAACAATTGGACTTTTGAAATAGAGATTGAATTTCACTCTTATTAGTAGTATTTTCAAAGAAAATTAATAGATCTTCAGGAATCATTTTATTCCCCTTTATGGGTCTCCTCCGATAGATCCGTTAGTGGGAACTTGGCAACCTGATCCGCGACAATCTAAGAAGTTCATTTCCTGAAAATCAATTTGTGGGTCTAAATATCGTTCAGAATAAGAAGAATTATCTTCTGAAGACGTACCGTTAGGAATTCCAAAAGCAAAAGCTAAAGTTGGAAGCAAAATAATTATCATTAGGGAAGAAAGTAAAGTTTTGTACCTCAATTTAATCACTAATTGATGATTTTTGATTGAAAATCAAGAATACCCACCCATCACATTGGACAAAAGTAAAAACATTTTTGAATAATCGATTAATTATCATTAATCAAGTGAAAATAATTATGAGTAGTCATAATACACAAATTACTACAGAATTAGTAGAACAGGATGTCATCAAAACAATAAAAGATGGTTATTTCTCGTGTAAAGATTTTTTTCGTAACTATACTAATGAAGGTTATGAAATCTATACAAAAAAAAAGAAAGAGTTTTTACGAAATCTTTGCACTGATTTTTATAATAAATATTCTTCACTTCTCAATGATTTTTCAAAGGAAGCCTATACTACAACAATTAATCGACACCTATATATCCCAATAAAGTTTAAAGATGGAGGGTTTGAATACCCGCGGTCATTTATTCCATTCATGGACAGAATAAAGGACATAAATCAAACTCCTGTCAAACGACCAGATTTAGATGAATTAGATAATTATATGAAGACTATTCCTGAAAGTTATTCGTTAGATGAATTTCTTCGAGGTTTTTTTAGACGATTAAAGAAGGTTAATATCATCTTAAGGAGTAGAGAAGCTGAAATATTACAATTATTGTCAAATATAGAATTTCTGAAAACAAAAATTGATGATTCATCTCGGATAACCATCCCAACTGATAAAGAAATATTAGAAGTATTAAAATTTAATCGAAAAAATGTAAAAAAAGTTGAAAGAGCAGTAAATTTCTTATTTGGTCATAAAATTTGTTATATATCAGGAATAATTATGAATCCAGCAAAATTGGGTTATTATTTTGCATTAATCGACGATGAGAAAAATTTACTAGATATTGATTCTGCGAACATATTTTGTAAAGTACCATTTCAAATGGGTAATTCTATTATAGTATGCATGCGATTTGATCAAGTTCCAGAACGTATCGGAAATATTGATTATATTCCGTTGACTCATTGGTTCTGGAATGTTAATATGAATAGTTATGGAGCAAAAAAAGAGGACCCATGGGAAAAAATGAGAATTCCTAATTTTTCAGCTGATGACATGGAACTAGAAAAATATCGTAAATGGAATTTAACAGAACCATTAACAAAAGAATTTACTTCATATGAATGGAAAATCATAAAAAAATTGAGCCAGATGAATCAATTATCAGTAGATAATATTAAAGAGCTTTCTCCGTCTGGAGATTCGAAATCAGTAATAGAATTATTAAGATTTTTAGTCAAAAACGATGTTTTTCAATATTATCCTAATATTAACTTTATTGGAACTAATTTCCTTGTAGGATTAAGAATAACTAGTAAAGAACAAATTCCGTTTAATAATCTAATTAAAGGATTATTAAAATTACCAATAGCGCAATTATTTGTCAACAAAGAATTAAATGAGTTAATCGGATATGTACAATTACCAAAGGAAAAATTTGGGCAATTAATAGAAGAATTTAATGATGTAAAAGAAAAATATCCGAGTTTGAAAATTAACTATTCAACAGATCCAAATTATTTAATGAATAGGAGTTTCAACATTGATTAGATTAATTTATGAGTTATCACAATTTAACTAAGTTCATTGCGAATTCATAATTTTAACTTAAATCCACATAGATATATTTTAGGATATAAGTGAGTTATTTTTGCAATTGAGATGAGTATTATGAGTTTACAAATCATTGCTTTAGCTTGACTGAGCCTATATAATTTGCAATCGTTATGAGTTCTTAAAAAATCATCTAGTTTAGATTCTTGAGTGATTTCGGGTTCTTTTGGAAAAATACTTTTTATAGTCCTATTATCCTTATTAAGTTTGATTCTTTCTAATTCTTCGACCCGTCTATTTCTAATGAGCTTTGATTGAATTAGAATATAGGTCTTTCTGCTTTCAATAGTATCATTTATTTCTATTGCGAAATCCGATCCGAATTTAGTTTCAGAAAACACCTTGTTATTAGGAATAAATTTAAATTCAATTCTATCTAAGATTCCCGTCTGTTTTATATGAATTTCTTTATTATTAAATCGGGATAGTATCCTTTGTTGTATATTCTCTTCCCGTGATTCATTAAAAGTATTTTTCCATTCTTCTTCATTTGAATATTCTAGAATACTCTTAATCGATGAAGAAATTTCTTGGTGGATCCCATGTTGAAAATCATTATTATAAGATTTACGTAATTTAATTTGAGAATTAGAATCCTTTGATTTAAAGAAGGCTTTGAATAATTCAACATTAACTTTGTTATCCATTTTTATCTTTCATCATTTTTCTCTCTCTTTTGTTAGTATCATTAATATTTCTCACTAGATCTACAACTTTTTCTGGAACATTGGAATTTTTTGTCGTTATGCTTTTTGGGAAATAGGAAATCTTTTAATTTATTAATTTTCTTACATTTGCGGAAATCAGGAATTTAATTAAGTTTCTAGCTTTATCACAACTAAATTTCTTATAGATAATGTTAAACATATTTCATCAAATCTTATATATATATAAGAAAAATATGAGAAGACTAACTGCTTCTTTAATTCCCTTTTGTACTATAATATTGTATTAAGGAAAGATTTATATATTTATGGGTTTTAAACTAAATTTGTCGCCACAAAAACAAAAATGGTTTTTAATATGTTATCTTTAGAAAAAATGTTAGAAGATGAATTTTCCGAATTTAATATTGTTGTAGCTTTTCGTGGATCAATATGTGAAGTCAGAATTCCGGAAATAAATAATTTACTTAAAATAAAGGTAGAACCATATCCTGATAAAGAAGATAAATTTAGTGGTGTAGCCAACCTTGAAGTTAATGGTTATAGAAGTACCTATCCTAGAAGATCCTATGAAAAAGCCATATCGGAGGCTCTCTCTGGATTTTTCAAAGATTTTTATGAGACTGATATAAATAATTTAGTAATTACTGAATCTAGTGATTGGTAAGGATTATTTCAATTTAAAAACCTTGAATTATTTATTGTATTAATATTGTTTCTCATTTTAATTTTTCATCATTTTTTTTATCTTTTTTGCTATTTAAAGTACAAATACTAAGAAAGTCATGCAACGCTATCATTTATTCTTTATTGGTTTATCAGTATCATTAGTATTTTTCTCTTTAAATACTCCCCTAGCGAGTAATGCTTCCTTAAAAGCAAGTGATATTGTCTTTCAAGTTAATAAAAATCTTGTGGACGTGAATGAATCAATATCGTTCTTTGTTGGATTAGAAAATGGTGGTTTATGGCAAGCAGGTTCAGTTACACTAAAGGATATCACTACCAACACTCAAAAAAATTATAATTTAAATGCAGAACTGACAATTGTTACTGATTTTCTCTTAAATTCTCCCGAAGGAAGACACATTATTGAGGTGACTGACGGATCAATTGTTAAATCCTTGAATGTGACTGTCTTAGCAAATACTGGTCCTGTTAGCACATCTGTTAGTGCTTCTGTAAGTAATAGTTCACCCAAAACTGCTTCCTCCATTGTCATTTCCGCTGAGTTGGATAATCCTTCTCAAGAATTCGCTTATTTTGATGGAAGTCAGAGTCTATATGCCAAATCTAATGGTCTTATCAACTCACCTATCTTATCTTCGCATTGGTTTCCAGCTGGAATGGTTTTCTTCCCTATAACAGTTAATATTACTGTAATTCTTCCATCTTGGCATCCTCTAGGTGCATATAATTTAGAAATAGGATTTTCTGGTGACGATACTTTTGCTTCTTCGACACAGATTATAGGAATTTTTATTACTTCAGACGATTTTTTGTTAGATATTTATCCTAACTCTTCAGAAATAGATAGAAGCTCAGAGAATCAGACTACTTACATATCTATTAATCTGGTCTTGGGAGGAGCAGAAATAGCTTTGGATAATTTATATTATAATATTTCTTTGGTCACAGATAATGGTACTTTTCCACTCAATACGCCTTACTTAATAGGAAATAGAGATAGGACTGTAATAGTTAATATTCCTACTCTAATCCCTCTAGGAGATGTGGTTCTTAATGTGGATATTATCGATGGTTCTGGTGTAATATTTTTTTCAAATCACACTTCGGTACTAATCTATGACACGATTGATATGGAATTAATAGCCAGTAGTTCGACCATACGGGCTGGAGACACCATTAATTATTTAGTATTAACATCTTTAACGGATAGATCTAACAGATTAGTTGAAGCATCAATAATTGTAAAGAATACTACCGATATAATTGGTTCTGGAATGACTACTAGCGGGGAATGGACATTTTCTTACCTTGTTCCCGATGATCTAGTTTTAGGCCAATATATTATGATCTGGGAATTGACTCCAATTGGTGAAAACACTTCAATAATAAGAAATAATACAATTACTAAACAATTTCTGGTCTCCCGACCTACAGAATTTCATGTTACCAATTTTCCTTCACAGATATTCCGCAATCAATTCCTCAATTTCAATATTCAATTACTTTCAGGTACTTTTCCTCTCACAGGTAATGTTGGAAGCTTTGATATCTATCTGCAATCTGATCTATCATTAATAGGATCGTATCAAGTCAATATAACTCAGGATATCCAATTATTCATTACTAATGATATTCCTAAAGGAAATTATGATCTACAATTAGTGTATGATGGAACTGGAATATATGAATCAAGCATTAAAGATTTAACAGTCAAAGTCATTTCGCGACCTTTTTTTAGAAATGTCTTGACCAATGCGTCTGGAGGTGTCGTCGGTGAGACGATAAAAATATCTGGGTATCTATTAGAAGAAGATACTAATAATTCTCCAGTCAATAATGCAGAAATTGAAGTTTTAGTTAGTGATGGATCAACTCAATGGATAGACGGGACTACCTTAACTGATGTTATTGGAGCTTTCAGTTATGATCTATTGATCACTGATAGTCTTAGCGTAGGTATTCATTTTGCTAAATTATCATATACTGGTGATCAGAATACCTATGGACAATCATCTAATGAACCCATTGTTAATTTTGACAAGGAAAATATCCTTTCTTTAGCAATTTCTAGTTTGATCTATTCAGGACAAGAATTCAATTTTTCTGCATCAGGTAAATTGAATGGCCATTACGCATTACAATACTTGGATACCACAGGACAAGAATGGATTTTTATTCAAAACGTAACATTAGACAATCAGGGTAATTATGTTGGACAAGCATATTCTCCAGACTTAAAAGGACCTATTTTTTTTAGAATATTCGATTTAAATGATAATTCGACTTTTTTAATTCAAGAACGGATTATCTATAAAATACCCGAGGCGAAGATCACTTTAGAAGGCAAAATCTTTTCAAAAAAAGAGACTACTTTCTTATTTTATGCTAATGAATTATATGTCGTTTACTTAAATGATTTGAGAATTACCCCATCAACTCAATCATGGTTTCTAGAGGAATATTATCAATATACCTTTAATCATCCAGGAGACTATAAACTAACGATTGAATTACTTGGCGAATATTTAACATTTTATAATATCAGTAAAGAAATTACAGTCTATGAAGATTATGAAATCATTAAATCCGTTCCCAATTCCATAACTGAAGGATCGTCTATCACAGTAAATATTCAAATACGAGGAAAATCAATCGGATTCATCCAAGATGTTCTTGTCCAAATAGTAAATACTCGCACTGAATTAGTCATTGCAGAAGGTTTAACACAAGTAAATGGTAATATTACATTAAATGCAATAATCTTTGGTGCTGAAACTGAAATATTTATCAAAATCCCAAAACAAAAAATTGGTCAATATTACCTTGAGGAACAAATTCTCAAACTTGTAGATGAAATCAAAAGAAAAATAGATATATCTGTTGAACAAGAATATTATTTTACCGTTAATAACAAGAATAGTTTAAATCTGAAAGCTACGTTTACAGCGACCAATAATCCTGTCAGTGATGTTCCCTTTGGTATTAGTATCTACAAATTTGATACTCTAATAAGTGAATTCACTATTACTTCAAATATGGATGGAAGAATAGACATTCCTCTAGGGACATTAGGTGAAGGGGAATATCAAGTCTATATAAGACCCGCTTCTGATGATTTCGCGCCTTTTGTGTTGGTGACAAATATAATAATTTCTTCTAATGATGTCTTTAAAGATATCGGAAGTATTTCTGTTGTCATAATTGGTGCTATATTACTTGTTGGGTTAGGAGTAGTTACGAGGTTAAAAACATAAATAAATGAGAAAATGGGATGAGATTATATGAAAAAACATAAGACGCAAGAAGAAATAACTTTCAGATTACCAGATTCTTCTATGTATTCTGACGAGGCGATTAAGATTTCATCCGCTAATTTATTAGTTAATGAAATAAAAATGGTTATTTTCCTTTCAGGTATTTTTGGCACATTTTTTTTCTTTAATTTGTATAACTTTTTCATCAAAGGTTTTGTTTGGTATTTTCCTTTACTTTTCTGTTCATTAATGGCTCTAGTCCTTCGATTAATCATTGGTCCATTAAAATATGAAAAAAAGGAAGATAAGCTATCAATAAGACCTGAAATAATAAGTAACAAAAAAGAGAAACCATTAGATCATGAGCAAGTAGAAAAACAGACAGAACTTCTTTCCAATAATAAGGATACATTATCATTCTTAATATGTAAGTCTTGTGAGGAGAAGACCATCATTGATCCTCTTAAATCAACATTATTCTGTGATTCGTGTGGAAAAGAATTCATCGAAAAAGAAACTTCTGAAATCAGCGAAAATCCACCACAGTCAGTCCAAAAGCTAATACCAAAGACAGCTAAAGAACTCTATTCCAAAGACAAAGACAAAGATAAAGACAATACAAAGATAAGAGAAGAGACTAAGTCAAATGACAGACCGGAAGAAATTGGAGAATATTTAGCATTACTAAGAAATACTTTTCAAGAAGAAAAATTAGATTCTACTCAGAATGAGGATAATCATGATGATTTATTCTTAAAGAAATTGGATGATGTCCAGAAACTATTAAAACTAAAACAAGATAAGATTAAGCGTTTTAAAAAACAAAAAAGAAATCTTATCAAGACATTTGACAAGACGAAAAAATCTGCTGAATTAGAGACCGTTAAAAGTGTAAAATTCACCTGTCAAGCTTGTAATAATGATTATCAAGGCTCCATAAAACGAGTTAATGGATCCATTTTTGTTGAACATAAAAATGAAGATCTTATTTTACAAAAGACTAACTCAGGCTACATGTTTTATTTTGAACATAGGGTAGGAAAGGATACTCACCAGACCTTTGTTAATCTAGGAAAAGGATTTAATGTATTATCCTCTGAGGTAATAATATCAGCAACTGGATTAAAAACAAAAAGTAAAGCAGAGACTCCCGCTGTATCAGACAGAGAAAAATTTATTTCCGATTTAATGTATCCCTGTTCTCTTTGTAAAATTGATTTTAAAGTCAAGGACTATGTAAAAATAAAATATGAATCCGCTAACCAGAGTACTTTTGTTCATATCCAGACACAACATACTAATAATGGACAACAGCATTTAGTGACTCTCCGTATAGACCTTATCGATAAGATGCTTGTTGCTACTCCAAATGTACAATTAATTACCCCTATTCCAGTCTCTAATGAGGATAAAAGAGACGTAAAAGAAGAACTAAAACAAATTGAGGCTACAATCTAAATGATTTTAATAGTATCATGCCCAATATGTCATCAACAACTGGAATTACTATACAGAAAATCAGTTGATCCTAGCGATGATGATTCAGACTCAATTAAGTCTATCCCCTGCAATCATTTATACAAATATTCAGATGAGTTGTTTTATCAACATTCCTTTATTGTTAAAATTGATTCTAAAGGAAAAATACTTCCTACACCTTTTTTTGGGGAAAAAAGAAGTCAGACCAAACCCGCCCTGTATAACTCTTATTTAAGACCGACTGTTCCGATTCAGGATTTATACCAAAAAGTAGAGAGTTTGTCAGAGGAATTGACTTATTATAAAGAAAAATCATTATTTGAGAATATTAGCGATAGATCCGAGTTAGTTATTAACCGCGAAGAATTACAGCAGATATTAGAACTGGATCAGGTCAAGAATGATAAAAATCTATTAGAACAAGACTATGTCAATATGTTAATGAATAATCAGGATTGGTTCTTGGAGCTTCAAAGTTTAAGAGACAAAATCAAAAAAGAAAAGAGCCCAAATGAAGATCTCAAAATAAATTTTGAAATACTAAGAAATCAATACACTGAACTTAAAGAAGAATTTAAGACTCTGGAAGATCAAAACAATCAATTATTCCAACAACTGTTAGAAGCACAGATTAGTTCTGTAGTTGAAGTTAGTAATTGGCATAATTCAAGAGACAAAGATAAGACAGACATAGAGACTCAAATTGGGACATTTAGCGATCCATCAAATGAGACCCTTATCCAGATGCTTCAGAACGAGTTACTAATTACATCTGAACAGAAAAATGTTTATGAACAAGAAATTAACAGACTATCTGGTCTATTATATAATAGCGAGAAAGAATTATCAGATTTATCCAAGGACAGCGTTTCTATTACTGAATTAAAGGCTAAGAATCAGATAATCAGCGAAAAATTTAATACCTATGGACAATCCATGGAAGCACTGGTAAATAATATTGGCAACGAATCAGTGAAAGAGACTGTTAAGAAATATTTTAACCTTTTAGTAAAAAGAATAAGCGATTTGGAAGATCTGTATCTCAATTCAATGGTCAGAATTAGAAGTGAAATAGATCAATACAGAAAAGTTATGAACCTACCAGGAATTGCTAAAGATCATCCAGCTCTTTCGGTACCGAAGCTTGAATTAGAAAATATCCATCTTGAATTCGCAAAATTACTTGAAGATTATGATAAAACATTACCAATAAAGAAGAAAATACCCTCTCCATTCAATAAAATCCCTGATCCTAATGAATTCTATGAAAAAGTTACCAGTAAGGAATGGAAATATTCGAAAGATGAACAACTCATTTTTATAAAAGCACTATTTAGGTTAGATTCTTTTATAATGGATACCGCTAAAGAAATTACTGTAGATGATCAACTCAAAGAATTTATGAAATTTTTCAAAGAATTAAAAGTCCAATCGGTCAACGTAATCAAGGCATTAAATAATTTAGTCACTAATAATGAAAACCAGTTCAAAAAAGTCCCAAAATTCATGCAAGATTATCTGTTAAAATATGTTGGAAAAATCAGTGAATTAGATCTCGAAAAAGATGTGTTCAAGAATGAGGACTTGAAACTCTTATCCTACTCATTTATGATAAGTGATCTTCCAATTATGGAGATTACTGAAGATGAGAGATCTCCTAAGAAAGAAGAAAAAATTCTGAAGACCAATTCTAAAAGAGATTCAATTCCTTTTGCAAAAAAATCCGACAAGAAAGTCAGCAAAAAAACAAGAAAGAAAAGAACAACAAAAACTCCACCTAAAAAAGTTCCTACAAAAAAGGAAAAAGAGAAGGTCCTAATTAAGAATCGGACTAAGAATATCCTAAATCTTAAAGAAATGGAAATTAATGATTTAATATGACCATTTTTATCAAGTTATTTATTGGAATTAATTGAAATCATACTGGAAATAATATTTTAAATAGATCTGGTCTTGATTTTTCAATCTTTTTTAAATATGTGTTCGTATAGAAAATATCGGGATCAAATTTTTGAGGTCTATTTTTTATTTCCCATTTAGGATTATTATTATTCCTAGAATCATAAATTACTAGTCCAATTCCGAAAATTAGACATAGAGAGTCTATTCTTTCCTGATCTTCTTGTGAAGATTCATTCGGAATGACCAAATAGATTTTATGAGAAAATAATCTGTAAGCACATGCTTGACCAAAAGCAGTGATTAATTCTGATGGGTTTAATTTAATTTCCGCTGAAATAATTTCTGTGGGTACATCCAACAACTCCCTTCTACTTGTTTTTCTTACACCAATGACATCAGGAGTACCCCATTTATCTTTGAAAACACTTCCTCCTAGAGGAATAGCTGAAGTTGCTTCAAGTGTCTCTTCAACAAGAAAATTCGCAAAAGGATCATAAAAATCTTGTTCTTTTAATTTAGAGACCAATTTAGCTTGCGATTCAATGTCTTGATATTTATTTAATTTAAAAATACCTTTCTCTGGTTTAAATACTTTTTCTGAGAATTTTACATCTAAATCCCACATTCCACCCTTAATGGTATTTAATTTGATATCTGGGAAAGACAAAGAAATTTGTCTCACTAATTCAGTAAATCGCACACCTTCTTGGTCTTTCTCGAGTATTTCAATTGCCTTTTTTCTAATTTTACTATGTTTGCTTTCTTTATTTTCAGCAGAGATAATATATCACCAATTTGTGAGAAACTTTGTAATTACTATACGTCTTATTTTTTCAATATTCTAATTTCCTTATTTAACAATTCTATGTTTTTTCCATTTCATGAAGTAATTCAGTGTAAATTTTACGCTTTTAGTCTTCATAATAGTCTCCAGAAAAGGCAGGGATGGTGTTACATTTAAATAATAAGTTACACATGTCCATAGTAGGAGGAATATAAATTATTTCGGGTTTCCGATTTCTTATTGATTACCGGTAAATGTATCATAATTGAGAATTTATTGGAATGTATATAATCAATTAGATCCACTTCTCTTTATAAAGATATTGAAAAATTAGGAATGTACTCGAATTTCGAGTACGAATATCAAATATTCCAAGACCAAAAATAATTGTATCCTTTATTCTTTATTCTCATTTCATTGCTAATCTTTGGGGAATATCGAAAAATAATCATCATTATTAAGTTTAGTATTTAAAAAAGTTCTGAGATTGCTTATTATCCTTTCATTATTAATTTGCCCTACCTTTTTTTTAAAATATTCTTTAAATTTCGGGTCGTATCGTGTATAACAATTCTCTATCATAGTAAAGGGATCATTAATACCTAAATTAGTAATATTTAATTTCTTGGTGTCTAAAATACTTTCTGAAGTCTTTATTAGTGATATTAGATAATCGAAGTTAATATCAATAATTTTTTTTACAATTATATCCGTTTTAGAATTAATTTTGTCAACGATTTTTAATTTCTGGTTAGGTGAAATAATATCAATAATTTTTACTAGACCCTGCTCAGTTTCATCGAACTCATATGGAGTAAGCTTTTTTTGTATATTCAAAAAGTCTAAAAGTCTATTTTCTACTGAATCTTGTTTCATATACTTTTTAAAATAGTGAATGAATATCATTTGACTTAGATTTGATTGTATAGCATAATTAATTCCCTCAAAATCGAGTCCGAGATATCTAACAACTCTTTCCATAGGTATTTGCAAGACACAAAGTAAATATTTTCTAAAATCAGAATATATGGAGGTTTTTAGCTCTGTTTTTGTGGTTAAAAGTTCTAGATCAGTCATTGCCCAAGCTTGTTGAGCATGAGGTCTTAATGCTTCGGGAATACTTGCTTCTCTTAAATTAACGAGTCTTTGATGTCTCCCATCGAAGACTCCATTTGATATCTTTTTATCCCAACTAACTCCATACACAAAGACATAACAATATTGGTCAACAGAAAAGCTACGATTTTCCAAATCAGTTGAAGCGAACCAGAGTGCAGTCGCTATATCATCGACCAAATCTAAATATCTGGTATAAAAACCATAATGTTGGAGTATGGCTTCATTAGCAAATTGATTTTCAGAATATTTTTTATTAATAACTGATGTATAACCAAGAGACAATATTCCAAATTTAAATATTCTTAATTGTTTTTCAAAATTATCACCAGTAAGGTCTGTTCTTGCTATAGTTGGTTGTTGTTGAAGATCATGATGCTTTCGCTGGCCTCTAAAAAGAACATTTACGTTGAAATTGCTCATGTAGTTCTTTAAATCACCTACAATTTTAATTACCTCATCAATTTCTTCCGCCTTAATAATTAAAAAGGTATTATTTTCTAGTGTGTTATCACATTTCCGCTCAGCGAATAGCATCTGTTGCGACGAGTAGTATCGACTTAATCTTTGATGAGCTTCAGCCTGCCAATAAAATGGATCTCTCATATTCATACACGACCAAATAAAAATCTATTATCCTAATTTTTGATAATAGACCTTTTAATATTAATTATTTCATTAAATCATTTAATCCGTTTAGAAATATTACATACGATTCTAAAATCTTCTTTTTTAATTTAAAATATTGAAATGACCATGCTTCTTTTTTCTCATAATAATAAATGATGATTTCTCTCTCATTTTCGATGAATTCTGTCTTCTTAGTCTTTAAAAATCCACTTAATGTCTGTCTTTGATCAAATGCTAAATTTCTATTTGGGATAATAGCCATACCATACATACTGATCCTCAGTAGACCAATTTTTCCTATTTTGTAATTCATATCAATATCAGGATGTTGATCATAGATAATTTTTGTCTGTTTTTGTATCTGATACTGTAATGAATCAAATCGTGCAATTTCGCGAGATAAATTTGCTGCTATTGATAATCCTACTATTATTCCTAATTGATTAAATGGGAGAGTTACCAGATTAGCACCCATAGTCAATAGGCTGCTTCCTAGGGCAGATCCACTAAATATCAAAATTTTTTTTGTGTTATAAAATAATTTTCTTAATATCAGATATCCTAGCGTTGTTAGAGAAGATATTATGAGTAATGCTGATAGAATTTTTTCTTCACTGGTTATTGGTTGTAAGTGATCTATATAGTTTGGAAATTCTTGCAATAAAATGTAAGGAAATATAACATAGAGACTATATCTTAGGACTGGTAGCTGTTTAATAAGCTGATTAAAAAAAGAATTACCATTTACTTCTTGGTCTAATATTTTTTGAGTTGAAAGCACCATAAACTATTCGCCATTATCTAATAACTTTTCCCACTTAAATAATAAAAAATGCAATCACTAGTTTTCAGTACTTCCGTAAGTCTTCGAAAGATTTTATTAAATTACAATAATTCTATTGTTTAAATCCGACAAAAAGTATAAATGACTGCATTGTTGTTAATTTTAACTGCAATGAAAAAAACAACAAGCAACACAGTCAGGCAGCAAGTATGGTCAGAACTTCATAAGCTTTTCGGTAGGTTTATTGAAGGCACAAAAGGATGGAATTATTCGAAGCAATCTCGCTGGAATTCTACTCATGTTTTCCAACGATTAGCTCAGGCTGCTCTAGAAAACAGTTCTTTAGAAGATGTTTGCACCTCATTTAAAGGTTGTAGTCCTGATACAGTCCAATATCGTTTAAAAGGACTTGATTTCGATAAGACAGTCCAACAAATTAATGACATATTAAGATATAATGCACAAGGCTTTCAAATTCATAAAAACAC
>MDVS01000024.1 GCA_001940645.1 Candidatus Heimdallarchaeota archaeon LC_3 | reverse complement strand
GATAAGGCTTATCTCTAATTGTTGCTAAGAATGCTTCAAAGGAACCAAATTCCTGAATTAATTCCAAAAATACTTGAGCATTATACACAATTCCTCGAATTTTTTTTATATTTCTAATTACCTTAGGGGATTGCACAACAAAAAGAATAATTTCTTCATCCCAAAGTGCTATACTATCAAAATTGAAGTTTTCAAAAGCTTCAGTTATATCAGGCCATTTCTGTTCGACAACCTTATAACTAAATCCTGCTTGAAAGACAGCCTTTGATAATTGACTAAAATATCCTTGATCACTGTCAGGTTTAATACGTTGAGGTATGATATATCCCATAATAAGCTCGATTTCATTTTAGATAAGAAGTTTATAAAAAAATATTTACTTCAAAAAAAAAGAAGGAAAAAGAGAATATTAAATATGATAGAAAAATTTATGGTTATTTTTCATTTAATTTAGTTTTTTACCCCTTGAAATAACCAAAAACATAGGTATCAAGAGAATTACATAGAAAATTTCAAACCCCTGTACGACCTAACCATTTAAATTTCTTGGTTAATATTTTTGATACTTCTTGATAAGGCTTATCTCTAATTGTTGCTAAGAATGCTTCAAAGGAACCAAATTCCTGAATTAATTCCAAAAATACTTGAGCATTATACACAATTCCTCGAATTTTTTTTATATTTCTAATTACCTTAGGGGATTGCACAACAAAAAGAATAATTTCTTCATCCCAAAGTGCTATACTATCAAAATTGAAGTTTTCAAAAGCTTCAGTTATATCAGGCCATTTCTGTTCGACAACCTTATAACTAAATCCTGCTTGAAAGACAGCCTTTGATAATTGACTAAAATATCCTTGATCACTGTCAGGTTTAATACGTTGAGGTATGATATATCCCATAATAAGCTCGATTTCATTTTAGATAAGAAGTTTATAAAAAAATATTTACTTCAAAAAAAAAGAAGGAAAAAGAGAATATTAAATATGATAGAAAAATTTATGGTTATTTTTCATTTAATTTAGTTTTTTACCCCTTGAAATAACCAAAAACATAGGTATCAAGAGAATTACATAGAAAATTTCAAACCCTGGAGATGTTGTTATCGTTATTCCAGAAGAAGAAGATTCTGATGGTGTTGATGAAGTTGAATCTGATGGAACTGAGGAAGATGGTTCACTCGAGGGTATACTTGATGGTTCACTGGAAGGCGTACTCGAAGATTCACTCGAAGGTAGACTAGAAGGTTCACTGGAAGGAGGGATAATCTTTGTTGTTGATAACGTTAAGTGAAATTTCACTCCTATTTCAACAAATTGCCCATTACTCTTGAAAAGTTTCCAAGTATCCAAATATCCATTGAAATCTAGGTATGTATTGAAATCAAAAGGTATTCCATCGACAGATGCCGTAAAAGGAAAACTACCATCAAAAGTGAGAGATTGGGTTACCAAGAAGTTAGTTGCATTTTCAATCCATCCTAAATTAAAGTCTGTATTTAATATGATATCATTAAAAAAAGTATCTCCAGTATCGTTGTTAATTAGTTCAACAAATAAATTAATTAAATCTGGGAATTTATCATCTATTAACAAATTTACTGCATCAATATTATTTTTACTAATAAACCAATCAGGAGTTCTTGCGGGAATAGGCAATTCTAATGTCGTTAACCCGGATTGAATAAATGTTTGATATGGATTCAGTGGGACATACAGATGATAGTTATCCCATGTATTAATAGAGTAATTTGTCCATACTCTATACATACCCATTGGAGCTCCCGTCCCGAGCGTCAAAACATTATCGTTTATTAATCCTCCAGTTAATAGATTAGGTCCGTAAGGTAGATAGTATGTGGTATTAAATTGATATACTCCATAAGCATCCGTAACATTACGTGATAACAGTAATTTCCCATCAATTGCTACCGAATCTCTTGAAGGAACATAAACAAGGACTACTTGAGAACCACTAACGAATCCATCAAAACTATACAAGCTCACATTATTCAAATCAGTGATGTAGTTATCGTAATATCTTGTAGCTAACTGTTCATAAGGACTGAGTGTCCAATTATACTCAGAAGCATTATAATAAAAGACACCCCAACCGTAATCAATTGGGTAACTGGTACTTGCAAAATAATCTGTATCTAGGGTAATATTTTCCAAAAATCGGTCATCATAAACACTCACATTTGGAAGTGGCAAATAAGTTTGATAATATTCAACAAAATCATTAGAATAACCAACAACACTTGAACTAAGATATTCTTCTTCAATGTCTTGGAATGTGATGTTTTGATAATATCCTCCATCAAATCCGTTTACAACTAACTCTTCACTAATAGAATCATCCTGTGAAGTAAAGGGATCAAATATATTCAGGTTCATTCCATAGAATAAACCATCAAATCCAAAAACAGAATAATTTGCTAATACTTCACCTTCTAATGAAGAAACATTGGTTTCGATTTCAGATATAGTTGGAGTATTACTTGAACTCAAAGCTGACCAATACGTTTCAAATTCTGGGCTCAAGGATATATCTAGCTTGGACTTATTAATGACAAATTGTCCTGAATCTCCAACTGATACTGGAAAATCATTTGTAGTTTGTACGGATTCGTGTACTAATGATATTTCAATTTTTTCCCAGGGTTCTATTGTATTATTTGAATTCATATCTCCAATCATCGCCAAGAATAATTGATCTAACCAACCGTCTGGGATTGTTAAATCCCAATGAAGACTCATTTCAACTGATACATCACCTGTGATAGTTGTTATATTCAAGAAAACATCGAAATAGACATTTGGAGTATAATCAGCATAATAGGTAACAATAGGATAATTAAATTCTCGGTAAACAATGATTAATCTTTCCTCTGATCCTGGAGGAGTTCCCAAAACAATATTATTATTTACAATAGAACCACCAATGAAATAATTGAGAATGGTTTGTTCATCCCAATTTAAATCATAATCATAATTAATATAATCAAATACACCATAAATTTGACTGTAATTAAGTCCATAGGGAGTTACAACACCATTTTTAGCATATATATTACTGTCAGGATAATAAAATAATGTTAAATTAGTTCCCTCAGGCGCACTTACACTCACAAAGGAGGAATTAATTTGATATTGATAAAAATTGGGTATTGTTTGCTCCCATCCGGATAAACTGTGATTGTATTCAGAGGAATTATAAGCATAATAAACATACCCTATAGGTATTGGAGCTTTAATTTCCCCGTTTTTCGTAACCAAATTATCTGCAACCATATAATAACTATCAAACATATACACATTATTAGGAAGTTCGTCTTGAGACACCGAATACCAATCAATGTATGAAGTTGAACTAACTGCAATATCATTTGTAAGATCAGTCAATATTTCGTCATAAAATGATTGATGATTGTCCCAATTATTTGGATCTAGATATGTAGTGACTCCAGGAGGAGTAATAAGAGCAGGGGGTCCATTGAAAAAATTCGGTAACTCTGTTTCGTTAGTAGGATTTTTTATTAATGAAAAACTTGCTGGTGAAGGAATTGTTAGACCTTCAGGGACAAAGTATGAAGTTAGAAATTCAGGATAATCTTGAGGAAATAAAGAGGAGTTACCTGTAATAGTAATATTTTCTCCAAGTATAAAACCTGGTTCAACTTCTAAAACTCTATTATCTTCTCGTAGAACTTTGAAATACAATTTACTATTTGTCAAATTAAAATTAATAGTTACATTTTCATTATCTAATAAGTTTTCTAAAGGAAGATTAAATTTATCGAATCGATAATAATGCATGTCACCTACTTGACCAGGTAAGAGAGTTGAACCAGAATTAATTATTGGCTCATGCCTTAATACACTTTCAAAATCTATCGATGCTGTTCCTTCTGGAATAGAATTTTCTGAAGGCACATAATTTTGTCCTCCATAGATATATGCTACCCCAAATAGGAAAAATATCGATATAAAAGAAATACTATATATCAATTTTATTTTACTCAATTTATACACCAAAAAAAAATTTTTTTGTTTGAATAGGTAATATGGTTATTAATAAAGATTTGTTAAAGGGAAGTTTTACCTAGTTCTCCCATTTTATACTTATTTAAGCAAAATAAAATCAATTTATAGAACCATTTTATTGATACTGTTATTAAACAGTAAAGATAAAAAATTGCTAGCTTTTGACCTTAAGAATGACGAAATAAAGATGTTTTTGTATTCAAAAATCTGCAAGAAACAGAATTTGGAACTAGAAATTCACCAATAACTCAAAGAATTTACTCATAAAGTGGTAATTATTCTAGTGGAGTTAGAAATGATCAGTTATTTTGTTGGCATTATCTCCAAGTACATTCACAAGAAATAAAATAATATCCTGATCTGATATCTAATAAAAGAATTAATTATTTTTTATAATGATCGCACGTTGATAATTAGATTCCATTACTGTTAAATTAATAAAATAATGCCCAATCATCCAACAAATCTTTTTGTGTAAGTCCTTCTTTACAATAATGATGTTCCCAAAATTTCCTTAGATGTTCTTTATTTTCACTCCAAGGATTATCTAATGTTTTTACAAGTATCTCTCCACAACTACAAATCACTTCAACTGGAACATAAGATTTACGTTTATCTTTTTGAAATTCCCTTCTTCTTAGATTTAAACTGTATTTTACGTCTGATATTAGTTTCAAGCCCATAATTTAAACACTTGATCGTTTTATTGTTTAACATCTCAAAGGAAGTGTTTTTACAATTAATACAAATTCTGTGACGTAAGCTCATTAAAAAAATATTTGAATTTTTTTTATTTAAGCTTAATAATTATTGTATTTCTTAAAAAAAAAGAAAAAATTGTTGTTAAGTTGAAATCAAACAAAAAAATAAGAGAAGAAATATTTAACAAATAAATTTACCTCTATTCTTCGTCTTCTTCATCCAAAGCTTGTAAATCAATAAAAGCAAGACCAGGATTACTTGATTTATATTTTTGGGTTATTAAAGATCTCATTCCGTTAATACATGCATTTTGAGGATCTTCTCCAACAATTACATTTATTTGGTCCTTATATTCTGAGAAATAAGTTGATAATTCTTTATTTAATCGTTGAGTTATACCATTAAATCTGCTAGCTCCACCAGCAACAATAACAGCTCCCAATAATAGTTCTATACCAGCTTCTGATTTCTCAATAACTGCTTCAATTGACTCGATTAGAATTTCTGTTATTGAATTGAATCTTCGATCTTTTTTATAATATTTGCTATAATCAAATAGCATTTCTGGTGTGTTTAAGATATCTTTAATGTCGACTTCTTTTCGTTTAAACATTTTTTTAGTCTCTGGTGAGTTACCGTCAACGGTACCCCCTTCAATTAACCAAGATTCAATGGTTTCATAAGCAGTACCACTGACATTATAACGTTCTCTAAGAATATTTTGGCAGTAACGAGTAATTTCTTGTCCACCAATATTAAATCTTCTAAAAGATTCTTGAATTGGTAGTCCAGATACACCACCTACTTTTGTGTCTCCTCCACCAATATCAATAATCATACAGTAACCTGGTTTAGCTCCAATTTGCTCTAAATAATTGATTTGTGAGAAATAATCAAACATTAACTGGTTGTTTATGTAAATTGATTTGAAATTCATTTTCTTTGTTGCTTTGATATGAAATTCCTCAACTTGTTTTCTTCCTTCAGCTGTTTCAAATGCAGCAACAGCAATCATTACAGCCCAGTTAGCATAATTACCTGATATTGCATCAGCACCACTGTAACTTAATTGTTTGTCTATCTGCTCACAAATATTTTGATATCCTTTTGCTACTAATTCCATGTTATCTGGAGTAGCATCAGACATAACGAAGGCTTCTTCAGCTTGAAATAAGAGTTTTGCTTCCTCAATTTCTTTTTGTGTAAACAATCCAGTTGGAATTGTAATTTCTCCCTTTTGTTCCTGAGCTAAAGCTTTTGCACGTTCTTCAGAAATTGAATAAATTCTGTTTGGAAGAAGCAATATATCATCAATCAATGTTCCCTCTTTCATGACAGAACATTTAACATATTGGGTCCCAAAATCTATAAGTAAAACATTGTTCTCTTTTCTAACTTCAGTTGGATATGACATTTTTAATGATTCTCCATTTAAATTAAATTTATAACCTTAAATCTTAGTAAATTTACTGTCTATTTATGATATTTAAATATATTTGAATGGTTTGAGTTAATATATATTAACTTATTGATTTTGACCACCTTTGACTTAGAATAGATCATTTTTGACCTGAAAAATAATAAGAAACAAAAAAAAGGAATTAAATAAAAATTATTAAATATTTTAGGTAATTATTATCAATTGCTAAAACTAAAATAATCTATTATTAATTTCAAATGAATTAAAGCTATTCACATGGAGATAAAAATAAAATTATGCATATACCGCTATAAAAAGTTATTTTTATCCTCTGAACGAAAAAAAGCTATCCCGTCAGTCGATGGAACAGGTGGTAATTTATTCTGTCTTAAAGCCATTGCAATTTGACCTCTATGATACATTTGATGATGTGAAAGATGGATTAGAATATTACTTACACTAGCTTCGAACTGATCATTTTTTAAGGAATAATATTTAATGATCTCATCAAAATCTTCAGGGTTTTTATATTTCTTTATAAATTCGATTAATCTTCTATCTGCAGCTATCCAAGAAGACTCAATTTCTTCCCATGATGGATAATCCTTAGCGCTTGGAACATACTTTGCAGAATTACCTTCAATTCTGTCTAACCACATATTCACTGAAATAAAAACATGGACAATTCTTTCGATCAATAATCCATAAGGTGTCTCAATGTTTAATTTAGCAAGAGGTATTAATTTTAAAGTTGATCTGAAACGTTCATTTGCCCATGCATTAAATGCAACCATTTCTATTAATTGTCTCATGATTCAATCTCGAATTTTTTCAAAAATTATTTTGAAGGAAGAAGTTTGCCTACAACTTCGCCAAATCCAACCCGATATCCTTCACCTTGACACCAGCCTGTAATTATAACAGAATCTTCATCTTCAAGGAATTTTCTTTCTTCACCAGAAGAGAGTTTTACTGGTTCCTCACCTCGCCATGTCAATTCAAGTAGACATCCACGCTCATCCTTTCCAGATCCACTTATAGTTCCAGAGGCCAATAAATCTCCTGGTTGCATATTACACCCAGTTATACTATGATGGGTAAGTTGTTGAAACATTGTCCAATAAAGATATTTAAAATTTGAAGTTACAATTTTCTCAGGTTTAGTCATCGATTTTGTAGTAAGAAATACCTCTAGATGAATATCATAGGTTTTTTGATTTTCTGACTTAAGGTAAGGAAGTGGTTCTGGATTTTGATCTGGCCCAGTTGTTTTGAATGGTTCTAAAGCTTCTAGGGAGACTATCCACGGAGAAATCGATGTTATAAAATTTTTAGAATTAAATGGTCCTAAGGGAATATATTCCCATCTTTGGATATCCCGGGCACTCCAATCATTGACAATCGTCATTCCAAATATGTGATTCTCAGCGTCATTTATTGGTATTGGTGAACCAAGAGTATTACCTGGTCCTAAAAAAAAACCCATCTCTAATTCAAAATCCATTAATTTTGAGGGGCCAAACTTGGGTAATGAATCAGTATCAGCTTTTGTTTGTCCTTTTGGTCGGGAAAAATCAGTTCCGCTAACTACAATCGAACTCGCCCTTCCGTGATATCCTACAGGTAAATGTAACCAATTTGGTTGCAAAGCATTTTTTTGTCCTCTAAACATTGTTCCGATATTAGTAGCATGTTCACGTGAAGAGTAAAAATCAGTATAATCCCCAATTTGAACTGGTAAAACCATAGTTACACTGGATATATCAAGAATTAATTTTTTATTTAAAGAATCATTATCCCTGATCGTTCTGGTATTTTCATCGAGAAGATGACTTATTTTTGCTCTTACCTTCCTCCATAAGGTTCTATTTTGAACCATGAATTTATTTAAAGTCGATTCAGAAAAAAAATGATTTTCTTTCGAATAAATATCATTAAAATGTCCCTCTGATTCTAATACTGATAAATCTAAAACATGATCCCCTATTGCGACCCCAGATCTAGGCAGTTTATTATTTGAAGGCTTGAAAATTCCATAAGGCAAATTTTGAATAGGAAAATGCGATTGTTCATTAACAGGAATAAAAGACCTTTTGGTTGGGTCGGTAGTTGAATCCATTCTTTATAACTCTCAAATCAATAATATATTTACTAGTTTTGTCATTTTATTTATTAATAACGGAGAGAAAATCATTGTAATACAAATGCGAATTCAAGAAAGGAACAAATTATCTGCGATGTTTTCTTAAAAAAATGACTAAATTAAGAAAAAATGTTTAATGCTTGTCGAAATATTATTCTGTTTTACAACTCTTAGGTTTTCCACCATAATCCTTTGGTTTAAAGCTTATTCCACATGAACAACCCCTTTCAGAGTTTGGATTATCCATTATAAACTGAGAATTCATTATAGAATCTTCGAATCGTAAATGAAGTCCTGATAAAAAATCCCAATCAGAATAAAATTTATCTGGAGTTGCTTGACTAGGAAACCTTGCTTCTGTATTAACCAATATAGTAATACCATCCCCAAAGTCAACCACTTTATCTGAACTTTGAGTAGAATCCATGGTAGCGGTATAGGATACACCAGCACATCCGCTAGGTTCCAAGCTAATTCTTATCATTTTTTCCGTATTACTAAGAAGCGATTTTAATTTGTTATATGCACTTTCATATAATACGATACCGTTTTGTTCCCTTACCTTCTTATCTTTGACTGTTATTGAAGATTCTTCTAAATTAATCAAAAAATTAAGCTCCATAGATGAATTATCTTTATTAAATAGGGTGACCTTATTTTTAAATACTTTGCTCTTCATTCACAAATTGAAATAATTAGCATTTTTTTCTGTTAAATTTATTAGTATCATATTGTTTGTCTAACAATTAAATTAGAAGTTATATGAGCTAAAAAAGTAACTGGAAACAATAATATGATATAAGCCAGAAAATTTTCAAACGTATATCGAATCAATATAGGATCAAATAATGGTATTGATAAATCAAAATTAAAATTTTGAAGGGTTAGTGGAAAAGCAAGAATAACTAAAATAAAACCCACAGCAATAAAACCTAATTGATCCATTCCTAACGCAGGCTTACCACGATCAATATTTATTCTTCTTTTTATAAAAGAACCTATTAAATCTCCTGTTAAGGCACCTAATGATAAGAAAAAAGCCCTAAATATTGGACTGGTATTAGTTTCGAAGAAAAATTGAATTAAACCTATCAAAGTACCAATAATTATTCCCCCTATGAAGCCTCGATAAGTTTTACCATCTCCAAAAACTCTTTTCCCATCCTTCCACATTCTTCCTCCATCAATTGGTTTTCCACCGCCTATTAAGACTGGACTTCCATTAGCAAAATAAGCAGGTAATATAAACCAGATTGCTCCTATGATGATGTTCAATAATGGATCAAGCAATAAAAAACCTACAAATAAATCTTTAAACAGATCGTATATATTATTATCATGTTTTATGACAAAATTTCTGTATAAATCTACTTTAGTAATACTTTTTCTAACAATTGATTTCGTATTAATTGATATCCATTGAATCTCGAAACAAATTTTTCTAATAATCAGATTATATTCTGATCTTTAATAATCTGTTTGATAATGAAATTTGCTCCCATAGAAAAATAAGATGAAAAACTATAGTATTTTTAGTAGTTAAAGCTAAAATTCCTTGACTTGAGCTTGAATTATTATTTTTAACTAAATATTTTACCAACTTTTTCTAAGTTATTATTTTAGTAATTTTTTCTTTTATCTCATACATATTAAATTAATTAAATCTTATCTTATTTGATTTAATAATAAGGTGTCTATAAGTTGGAAAATGATGATTATTTCTCTTTCAATTCAAGAAGATCTGCTGTTTATGCATATAATGGGATCGTAGCGACAAGCCAACCCTTAGCAAGTCAAATAGGACTTTATATTTTGCAAGTGAAAGGAGGAAATGCGGCAGATGCAGCTGTTGCTACAGCAGCAGCATTGAATGTAGTAGAACCAACCTCTACAGGATTAGGAGGAGATTGTTTTACGCTTTTCTATAATAACAGAAATAAAAACATATTTGGTATTAATGGAAGTGGACGAGCACCTAAAGAATTATCAATTAATTATTTAAACAATATAGGTGTAAAAGATACCATTCCTATTTTTAGTCCTCATACTGTCACGGTTCCTGGAGCAGCAGCAGGTTGGATTGACACAATAGAAAAATTTGGCAGCTTGACAATAGAAGAAGTATTACAACCAGCTATTAACCTTGCTGAAAATGGTTATCCTGTCTCTCCTGTAGTAGCTCTTTCTTGGAAAAGTGGAGAAAAGCAATTGAGACATGGACCTAATGCCAAAGAATTGATGATAAACAACAGGGCTCCAAATCCTGGAGAATTAATGAAAATACCAACGCTAGCAAAAACAATGAGAGCAATCACAGAACAGGGAAAAAAAGGGTTCTATGAGGGAGTTGTTGCTGAATCTATTATTGATTTGCTAAATTCCTTGGGAGGAGTAATGACATTAGATGATTTGAAAAATCACAAATCTATTTTTGTTGATCCAATTAGTGTAAATTATCATGGAATTGATATTTATGAAATTCCTCCGAATGGACAGGGAATAACAGCTTTATTAGCGTTGAAAATTTTAGAAGAATTCAATTTAGAAGAAAAAAATCCTTATTCAGCTGAATATCTACACATAATGATAGAAGCAATGCGATTGGCTTTTGCAGATTCAAGGTGGTATGTAACTGATCCTGAATTTGAACACATTCCTATTTCTCAACTGTTATCAAACGAGTATGCTCGAGAAAGAAAGAAACTTATTTTACCTGATAAAGCCACATTACATCAAGTTCATGGATCTCCTACAAAATCTTCGGATACTATTTATCTTTCAGTTATCGATAAAGATGGAAATGCATGTAGTTTCATCAACAGTTTATATATGGGTTTTGGAACTGGATTAATACCAAAAAATACAGGGGTAAGTCTCCAAAATAGAGGAGCTAACTTTTCATTAAATCCAAATCATCCCAATGCATTGAAACCTAATAAACGCCCTTATCATACAATAATTCCTGCAATGGCTTTAAAAGACAATGAACTCTACGCATCCTTTGGTGTAATGGGTGGATTCATGCAACCACAAGGACAAGTTCAAGTATTAACCAAAATGGTAGATCATGGATATGATCCTCAACAAGCATTGGATGCCCCTAGATTTTGTATAACTGATGGGACTTCTGGAGGAGTAATTGCTTTAGAAGAAGGCATTCCTCAAAATGTGATAAATAAATTAAGTCTAATGGGCCATGATGTACACCCTGTCAGTGGATGGTTACGTAATGTATTTGGTAGAGGACAAATAATACGACGTAATCCCCAAGATGGAGTGATATGGGCTGGATCTGATCCAAGAGCTGATGGATGTGCTGTAGGATATTAGTTCTTTGATTTTAGTTTTTCAAAATTAATGGTGATTTTGTAAACATTTTTTTAATGGTTTTCTAAAGGAAGTCTTAATCATCAATTTCAATAATAATAAATTATTAAGATATTAAAAGAGTTATTTTTCAATAAATGAGTTAAACATTATGAGTTATGAATATGTCGAAATCCCTGATGTCAATGAAGATCAATTGATGAAAGTTTTTGATACGATAACCAATATTATTAGTAAATCGATCAAGGAATCACCTGATACAGGAGGGAAAACATTAGCTTCTATCCATTACAAATTACATCTTGATTTTTTTGAATCGAAAAATGAAAAAGCTCGTTTAGCGCTTATGTTTTTACAGGCACAACTCGGAAAACTCATCTGTGATGCTGGAAGATCAAGAGAGGTTGGTATGCTCATTTATTCGTATACAAGACATTGGTTAAGATTTGTTTTAATCCTAGAATCTCAAATGTCGACTTATTTATCTTGGTATACATTCAAGAAAGAATCTCCCTTTAATTTAGTGCCGATAATCTCAGCAATTGAGGATAATCTTCCAATATTACTTGATGATAACATAGAAGGTTTACCAAAAGATATTATCAAAGATTTTCGTGAATTTGCTAATGCAGCTAATGATGATGCAGGAGAAGAGTTGAAAAATTGGTTAGATTTTCTCATGCGCCAAGCGCTATACAATAACGATGATCTTTCTCTAGAAACTTTATCCCAATTTCAGAAGTCTGCCCCCGAACTAATGGAAGTTGACGAATTTAACGTAGAATTTAACACGCTTTTTCACCAATATGGGGAATCATGGTTTAATGAAATTGTGATTAGAAAAAAATGGTTGAATAATGTAATTACCAAACTTGACTTATTTGACGAAAAAAATATCCAACGTTTAGCGAATGGGTTTTATTGGCGTAAATTCGGTGGGAAATCCTTTGGAGATGTAATTAAGGAAATAGCTGAAAAAAATAAGCCTAAAGTATATGAGGATATGCAATCTGTTCGTAATCAATTGAAATCGGATGATTTAGATTTAGGATTGTGATTTTGTTTAGAACATAATGAAATGCAAAAATCTATTATTTATTCTTTTTTCTAACCAATAATCTATTCCATACCATTTACCAGCGGAATTAAAACCAGTAATTAGAAATCCAGCAACCATAAGTAAATAGGACCAAATCCAATCTACTCCTAGGGTTAAGAATAATAAGTTAAAAGATACAAATACTCCTATTATAGATCCAAATCTAGTAAATATTCCAAAAATCAATGTGAAAGCGATAAATAATTCCACAATAATTTGTATTACCATAAATATTTGAGCATTTGGTATGATAATCTGTTCAACAATTGTATTATAAGGAGTTTGAGCATTTAATTTTAAAAAATCGTTTATTAATTTCTTATACCCTTCTTCAGTGAATACTCCCTTTAGAAAATTGCTTCCCAAAGTTGTAAGAAAAGTAAACCCAAGAGTCAATCGTAAAATAATTAGGTAGGACCCTGAAACATTATTTTGATGCATTCCTTTTATTGTATCAATAACAGAATTAGTCATTTAACCCATCACCTGAAATTCTATATTGTAACAAGTATCAGATTATTTTATTAAAATGTAGTCATGACATAATGATAAACACAATGAAAAAAACTCAGAGTTAGGATAAAGCTCCCTGAAATTCATAATAATTCTCGTAAAGCTCACGATATTTCCCGCTTTTAAGAATCAATTCATCATGCTTACCATCTTCAACAATTTTCCCGTCATTCAATACAATAATTCGATCTGCGTTGATTACAGTAGATAACCGATGAGCAATAACAATAGTAGTCCTATTTTTCATAACAACAGCTAATGCATCTTGAATCATTTTTTCCGTATAGGCATCTACACTTGCAGTTGCTTCGTCCAATATGAGTATTTTTGGATTTTTAATAAGAATTCTTGCTAATGCTAATAATTGTTTTTGACCTTGAGATAGAGAACGTCCTCTTTCCATAATGAGAGTATGAATTCCTTCTGGAAGTCTATGAACAAAATGTGCACCGACAATGTTTAAAGCATCGATAACTTGATCTTCTGAAGCAGATGGAGAACCAAGTAACAAATTATCTAGTATGGTTCCGGAAAATAAAAATGGCTCTTGAATAACATATCCTAAATGACTTCGTAGAGAATCAGGTTCCAATTCTTGTAAGTTGTGAACATTGTCCAACAAAATTTTTCCGGATTCAAATTCATACATTCGGGATAATAATCCTGCAAAAGAAGTTTTTCCTGAACCTGTTTCTCCAACAACTGCTAATTTCTGTCCGGCTGCAATATTCAGATTAAAATTTTTAAATAAATATTCTTCCCTATTATTATATTTAAAAGTAACATTCTCAAATCTGATACTGCCATTTAACTCCGGACAAGGAATATTACCAGACTTCATATGATTAGGTACATCCATCATGGAGAAAATTCTTTCAGCTGCTGCAAAACCATTTTGTAAAGTCGCATAAAATGTGCTAATTTCAATTAATGGACCAAAAAGGCGTCGTAGGTATGTTATAAAAAGATACAGAAAACCAAAGGTTAGTACGCCATCCATTACTGATACTCCTCCACCTAATAATACTATGAAAAGACTAATGGCAGTTAAAAAATCAAGAATGGGTGAAAAAGTCATCATTATAATATTTTGGCGTAGATTGACTCTAACTTTCTGATTTTCGAATTCTTTAAAATTTTGAAGAACAGCTGGTTCTTGAGAAAATGTTTTTGTGATAACCATTCCATTTATTGATTCCTCTACAAATGAATTCAAAGTTGCATTAGCACGACGTTGAAGAAGAGCATTTCTTCTAACAATTCTTCTTAAAGTAAAAACTAATCCAAATAAAATTGGGAACACAATTAGTGTGAGAGATGCTAGAATCCAATTTAACAGAAAAAGTGTTAGTAAAATTATTATAGCACGCAATACTATAGCAATAAGATCTGTTATTATTAAAATAACTCCTGCAACTTCAAAGGAATCACCAGAAATTCTGCTCATTATTTTTCCTGTTTTATTTGTATCAAAAAATGACAAATCATGGGAATTTACTTTTTCAAACATCTCTTTTCTCAGATCATAAGCAATAAGGGCTTGAATTTTTCTATTAGTAATATTAGAATAATATTGTCCTATCCATTCCAAAACTAATAATATCAAATAACTTACAGACATTAATAAAATTATTTCTCTGTTTTTAGAGACAGAAATTAATTCATCGAAGCCAATCGCAAAGAGCAAAGGAATTATTAATGAAAAAATTGTTGCAATAACTGAAAAGAAGATAACTAAGAGCAAATAATTTTTGTAATTAAATAAATAAGGTTTTAATCTAAGTAACAATTCTTTATCAGTATATTGTCTATCATAATCTTCTTTAGATAATGAACCAGATAAATGCCATGCCATTTATTTACCCTCCAAAGGTTTCACTGATAAAATAGGTAAATTTTCATATTGCTTGAATATTAACGCATAATCTTCTTGTCTTTGATACAATTCATCATGAGTTCCAATATCTGTGATTCGGCTATCTTTTAATAAAATTACTTGATCTGCATTTCTAAAAGTGGACAATCTGTGAGTAATTATAAATGTGGTCCTTGATTTGATTAAATTTTTAATTGCTAATTGAATCTTAGCCTCAGTATGAGCATCAACACTTGCAGTTGAGTCATCCATTATCAGAATAGTGGGATTGATCATAAATGCACGTGCAATAGCTAATCTTTGACGTTGACCACCTGACAAGGTTACGCCCCTCTCACCTATAATTGTATCATATTTCTTAGGTAAAGTCAAAATAAAATCATGAATTTGAGCTGCTTTAGCAACTTCAATCATTTTATTCTCCAATTCTGATTGTAAATCATTATCCAGACCATATAAAATATTTTCACGAATTGTAGCAGAAAATAAAAATACATCTTGCTCAATTACTCCAATTTTTGATCGTAATTTATGAATTTGAAAATCTTGAACGTTTATATTATCAATAAGTATTTCTCCTTTAGAAACATCATATAATCGTTGAATTAATTTAATTAGTGTGCTTTTACCACTACCAGTTGGACCCAATATTGCGACAGTTTTTCCAGGATTGACGCTGAAATTTATGTTTTTTAATACATACGATCCATTATTTTGATATCTAAAGCTAACATTTTTAAATTCCACTCTTCCTTCTAAGTTTTCTACATTATTAACTCCATTGTTCATTTCTTGATCTTCATCAATTACACGAAATATTCTTTTACCTCCAGCAAAACCCATTGATCCTAGAAAAACAGAAAATCTAATTAACTCATTTGGACGTTGCAACAATAAAACTAAACTGTTAAACGCTATCAATGTTCCAGGTGTTAGTTCATTTTCAAGAACCATTAATCCTCCTACTACAAATAATAATCCCATGAGAATAGAAATATATAATTTAGGAAAATAACGTGCTGAAAGAACAGCTCTTTCTATTAAAACTTCTCTTACAGCTCTTAAATCTTCATCATATTTAGCAAATTCTCTCTCCTTATTTGATAAAGTTCTTAAAGCTCTTGTTCCAGCTAAGTTCTCTTGAAGAGTACTTTGCCATTGAGCAAATAGTTCCTGTCTTCTAATAGAAACTGGTCCAAGTTTCTTTCCATAACGATACATAGACCAAAGAACCAAAGGAACAAATAATAAAAAAATAAAGAATAATTTATTGTTGACATCCAAATATAACATTGCTAATGCAATATTAATTGTAGTAAAAATAGCGATTGCAATCATTCTGAGAGAAGAAATCATCCATGACAAAGTTCTTGAATCTGAAGTTGCCATTGACAATAAATTCCCTGTTCGTTCAGCATCATGAAATTTCATCGATTTCTGATGGAGCGATTCAAAAAACTCAGTTTGAACATCTCTAATCATAAATTCACTTGCTACAGTATTTACACTATTTGCAACAAATGAAACCAGAAGGTAGAGAAAACTAACAAGTATAAATAAAAATGAAGTTTCAATTATTGCCTCTAAACCAGATTTAATTGAAATGTCAAAAAAATGTTGTAAAAGGACTGGAATCAATACACTAATACTTGAACCAACAAATAAAAGAAGGTATCCAGCTAAGAATAACCATTTATGACGCATTCCGTGGCCAAGAATCCATGTGAAAAAATTTTTATAATAATAATTGGGTAAAAATGTTATTTGTCGCTTTTGAGTATTAACCAACGTTTAATAGCCATCCTAGGATTATAAAAAAATATCAAAAGTAATTTTATTATTAAAATTATAACGAAAAGTTATTTTTATTAAGAGTTACTTACTATCACAAATTTTAGAATAAAAACGATAAATTTTAGATATTTCTAACTCTTAAAATGACATAACTAGAATATAAAATACAAATTTCATTATTCAAAAATAAAATTAGTACATAATCGTAATGTTAATAATTCTAATTTATAAAAACCATTTATTTGAACTTTTTTAATAAATATTTAGAAAAGGGTCTAATTTTAATTGTCATATACAATAAAAGTAATTCTTGTAGGAGATGGAGCAGTAGGAAAAACTACACTCAGAAAAAAATATATGGGAGAAACGACTTCAACGCAATATCTCCAGACTTTAGGAGCAGATATATCAGTAAATGATTTTATTTTTGAAGATAATAAAAATAAAGAAAAAATTCCGGTCAAAATATTGATTTGGGACATTGCTGGTCAACCCGCTGTATCAGAAATGCATTCTATGTATTACAAAGGAGCCCACGCAATTTTTCTTGTTTATGATATAACCAACTATCAATCTTACCAAAATATTGAAAATTGGATAGCAAATGTAAGTAAAAATTTAAAGATTGGAAAATTACCAATAATGCTTTTAAACAATAAAGTGGACTATTCGGGAGATATTGTTAAAGTAAATAAGCAAGATGGAGAGATTTTAGCTAAAAAATTATCTAAAATTTACACTGATGGGACTTGGGAAATTCCAGTTGTAGAAACATCTGCTTTGACTGGGAAAAATGTTGATTTAGTTTTTAACGAAATAGTTAGAATGGTTTTTGATATTCAAAAGCTTCAAAAATAGTTAATAATCATGTGCGTGAGCAAAAATGCTTATTTCAATAAAGGTAATTCTTACAGGGGATGGTGCGGTTGGTAAGACAACATTACGCAGAAAATATATGGGTCAAACAACAGCCTCACGATATTTACCAACACTAGGAGCAGATATTTCCATAAATAATTTTCAATTTGAAGATGAAGCCTCTAAAGAATTGTACAACGTAAAAGTTCAAATTTGGGATATTGCTGGACAGTACGCGTTCTCAGCTATGCGGCCTATGTATTACAAAGGTTCCCGAGGAATATTTCTTGTTTATGACGTCACAAACTATGATTCCTTTATAAATATAGAAAATTGGATTCTTAATATCAGTAAATATTTAAAATTAGGTAGATTACCAATCTTATTAATTGGAAACAAAGTTGATTCAAGAATTAAATCTGCTATTCAGGTTGGAAGAGAAGAAGGTGAAGAAGCTGCAAAAAAAATGTCTGAAACATATACTGATGGTAGTTGGACTATTCCATTAATCGAAACTTCTGCTCTAACGGGAAAAAACGTCAAACTAGCTTTTGAAGAAATGACAAAAATGACCATTCAATTAAACAAATAATTATTTAGAATTCTTCTTATTATACAGATATTATACACATGAAAAAGAATTGTCGTTTAGAATTATAATTAATAATCTAATCCTTGAAAGCAGAAATTGAATAAGCAAATCCATTAATTAAATATTAGTAAATACATAATTGGATGCTAATTAGAAATAAAATCAAGAGAGGAAGCATTAAAATGGTGATGGGAGGTATTTAAATCCAGGTTTAAGAACTGATTTTTTAGGATTACGTGAGTTTTAATATACTTTTATTGTTTCTCCAACAGAATATTTGTTGATTGACTTCAAAACATTAGAATGCGCTGTAAATTTAGTTCTAGATCCAAAATACATCTTATTTGGTAAATAGAGCTTCTAAAAAATTTTATAAATATATTCTATTTTAGGTTGATAAGTAATCATCATTTTCCAACCCAAACCCTCATGTGTATAGCTTAAAATAATTTTTTCTTTATCTGTTGCCCAAGATTTGCTTGCTAATGAGTTAATAAATCTTTTATTAGTAGTAATCACAACTGACAGGATAAACAGAAGGAGCAAATTAATTAAGATAGGAATTAATGGGAATTTTTTTGAATAGTTTAAATCAACTTTACAGTATCGACATTTTTTCTCTTTTTCATTGCTGATTCTACCACATCTCTGGCATACAATTGTTTTATCACTATCTCATCCATCAAATAATATCGTAGTGTCTATAAAATTAAAAAAAGGCATTTATTAAATTAATTTAAAAGAATTTGAATGAAAATTTTATCTTAAATTGAGACATTGGGGTAATGAGATAAAAAATGACTTTCGGAAATACTGAACATTTAATGTATTGAGAAAAAATTTATAGAACACATAATATTATAAACTTATTTTGGATATATTTTTAAGTTTAATTCCTACTAAAAAATTCCTCTGAATGCAGTAATTTATGAAAAAAAGTTGTTAAAATTGAGAATAAGATAAAAATGAATCAAATAATTCGATCTCCTATCCCTTTATTAATTATAGGTATGATTCTTTTAGGAATGATTAGTTTAGTGAGTGTCACTTTAATTGGGCTGACGGATAGACGCCAAGAAGACGTTTTTCGTTGGAATTTAGCAAAAGGAGAAAAAAATGAAACTAAAATTTATGATGTGAGACCAGGAGCACGAATTTACTGGAAAGTGGTGAATTTTGATAATTTTTCGTATCGTTTTCATTTTAGCAATGATTCTAGGTATGATTCTAGGGATTATTCATATAGGTATTATTGGACAAACTACACTGATTCTCTATTAGAACGTAGTTTTAGAGGAGGGAGCTGGAGAGAAAAGGAGTTCTCACTAGAAATATCTAATATTTATCTTGAATCAACATTAAATGTTCGAGTAGTAGTAAATTATATTTCATACTTAGAGATTAGGAATTGGATTCCATTCTTACTCCTTTCACCTGTTGGTATTTTCGTCCTATTTAGTTATTCCTTTTATTCTGATCGTAAAAAAAATTCATAAATATCTTATGAGGGTTATAATTGCGACTTCGGTGGATAGAGTTTATTCCGTTTATTGGTCTTATAGTCAGTCTTTCAACATTCAACAGCTTTCTTGTATTTGAAATTCTTTCTAACGCAGAACTTGATTGGGAAGAAAGAGGAGTTCTAGAGGGTGCTTGGTTATTAAATTTTGGTCTGATTGCAATTTTTGGAAGTTTCTACTTCCGGAAAAGAGAAAGTAGGTTTTTTCAAAGAGAGTTCAAGGAAATTCTATCTGATGCAGTGTTAGCCTATGGATTGTTAACTTCATTATTGGGAGGATTGAATATGACAGATGCTTTAAACAGAGGGCAAGTAGGACAAATTATAAGTCAAACTCTATTACAAGCATTTGTAGCATTAGTTGGGGTTCTATTTTTCACTTCTGTGTTATATTTCTTAATGCATGAACGTCTTAGAAAAGGAAAAGCAATTTCCTGTCCCTCGTGTAACAAACAGGTTTACGACAAATTCACTTTTTGTCCACAATGTTCATTTCCACTCCATAAAAGATGTCCATATTGTAAATCAGAGGTTTTCGCTGATTTTCAGTATTGCCCACACTGTGCTAAAATTCTACCTCATGTAAAAGATCAGATATCTACTCCGGAGAGATAACAAATGAGGATCCTCGAAATCTTTGCAGCAGGAGCAATAATCATCTCTTTATGGTGGGTAACCACTGGTATCATTTGGACAATAACAAATTCTCCTTTGTATAGAGCAATTACGTTATTGACAATTGGAGCTATTACGCTCGCAGTACGAATTGCTATTATCTATATGGAACGAGCACAATTAGAAGAACGCTTTGGTACTATCATTTTTCATACATTGTCCTTCTATGGTATATTAGTTAGTATATTTGGTATTTTAGTTTTTCAAGAGGAATATACTTCAACTGTTAGCAGACTTATTGTAATAGGATTAGGAACAATACTATCTGTAGTATTTTTGTTTATTTTAGTAAGAGAACGTCTGAATTTAGCATTTGAGAAAGAATGTTTTTATTGTGGAAAACTGGTTCGTAGAATGTACCTTATTTGTCCTTATTGCGTCTTTCCTATTCAATCTATTTGTCCAAAATGTAAAACCCATATACAAAGAGATTTTGATTTCTGTTCAAACTGTGGAAATGACACACCATGGAAAAATTTATCAGGAGAAACACGTTCAGATATGAATAATTATTGTTACAAGTGTGGTGGTCATTTCGATATAGGAACTCAACTTTGTTCAATATGTGGAAATATGTCCTAAGAGTCGGTGAAATCAAAACACATTGTGAAAAGAATTGTTCTTATTATACAGACACTATACACATGAAAAAGAATAGTAGTTTAGAATTCATATATTGTTCAATATTTCCACTGTATTTTCATCTGTTTGAATTTCTTCTTCGTTTAACATATTTAGAAGCTTAGATTTACATTTTTCAGTTATTTTTAAGAAAAAATCAAAAGAATTTGTGGTGAGCTGGGAAAATATTGTTAACAAATAGTTATTGAATGAAAAATGATTAATAGAAATTTTTCCTACAAACATATAAAGGCTTTGTGAATCTAGATCAGCATCTGCATACAACACATTTGGTTCCTGATAAGGACTAAGTGATTTAATTATCTCCATTTGTGTTTCCATGTTTATTTCAATATATCTGTGATTGAATAAAATTCTTTTAGATTCTGATTCTTGAATTATAAGATTTAAATTCTGGTTAATCAAAAAAGGAATTATTTTATATATTTTATCAAATAAAATTTCAAATTCTTCATCCTCTTCGGTGTAAAGCTGCTTTAAATAACTATTAAATAATTTGAGCTGAGTTACAGTTCCCTCTAGCACATTAGTTAAAATTGGTTTAATATCAATTTCCAAGTCATAAGTTTCTAGTTCTTTTAATTCTATAATCCCATGTTCCTTTAATTTTTTGATAAGAATTTTGTCCGCTTCAGAAAAAAACATATCTATTTTCTTAGTATCGATACGTTCATCAAGTAAAATAGCAATTTTAGCATAATTATGACATATACTAACTTGATGAAGTACTTTTCCTTGCACAACAATGTTTTTCAAATCCCCTCCAAGAGTTACAATACTAAAAGAAGCCGTAGCACTTAGTAATCCAGATACGAGTGCTTCATCAATACTTTCTCCTGCTACATCAATAGATTCGGACCACAACGGCACTCCATTAGATAAAAAGGTCCAAATTCCATAAATCATAATAAAAATTTTCTCCAATTTATTTTTAATGTATAATCTGTTTTGTTGCAATTAATAAATAGTAAATTTACTAAGTCATAGAACTTTAATAATTTTGGTAAATTAGGTAACAAAAGGATAATTTTCTAAAAAAAATAATCAAATTTCAGACTTTATTTTGTTTAAATGACCTTGTTCATGATCACCTATTAAATTAAAGATCTGTTCAATTGTCAAAATAAGTAAAGAACCATGTCTTCCTTTTTTAGCAAGTTCTGTAAGTGATATTTTTGTTAAAAATTCAAAAAGTCGTATCCTGTTTTCTTTAAAGCCATCCAAAAGTAAATCTAAGTTTTTTTCTGCTAGTTTTTGAACGCTACGTTTATTATATCTATTCAGATCAAAATCTTCAGGTACTCCTTCACTACCTTTATTTATATTCATCATTAGTGAAATCATGCCTCTTTCAGCTTCAAATAGATGTCTTAAAGCCTCAATAATTGTCCAAGATTCATCCTTATTAGAATTTTTCTTATTCAAGGTTTCCACTGTTAAATTTTTAATTGTATTGATTAATTCTCCTCTTGTATAAGATAATTTTTCCCTAATTTGATTTTTTTTTTCTTCTAGCACAAAAGACATATTTATTACCTAATCTTATTACTTTAGAGTTATTAGAATAACTACTTTTATCCTCTTATGTTTATTTTCAAATGTTTGAGATAAAAACAAAAAATCATAAATTAAATGAATTACACGATTTTTCGATTATTATTAGTTATTTTTTTTGATTTTTTATAGTGATTTTAAAAAAAATGTGCGGAAGTAAGTAAACTAGAAATTTAAACCTAATGAAAAAATAAGTATTATTAATATTTTTTTTCTCTAAAACAATTTACCCTATACGGTGGGGAAATAATAAATTGATTATTCCTATTAAGGTTATATTAGCAGGAGATGGTGCGGTTGGTAAGACGACATTACGCAGAAAATATATGGGCCAAACAACCGGTTCTAGATACTTACCTACTCTCGGGGCAGAAATATCCATAAACAATTTCGAATATGAAGTTGATGGAAAAGATTATTACATAAAAATTCAAATTTGGGATATAGCTGGACAGAAAAAATTTAATTCAGTTCGCCCTTTATATTATAAGGGTTCTCAGGGAATATTTCTTGTTTATGACATAACAAATGCTACATCTTTTATTAATCTTGAGGAATGGATTGCTCATATTGCACAATACATCAAGTTAGGAAAAATACCAATTATTTTAATAGGAAACAAATTAGATATGAGGTCTGAAGGAATAGAACAAATTTCTTCTGATCAAGGGTTTGAACTGGCCAAAAAAGTAACTGAAACCTATTCAGATGGGAGTTGGAAAGTTCCCTTTATAGAAACTTCAGCTTTAAGGGGAGATAATGTAAAGGAATCTTTTGAAGAAATAGCAAAATTAACGGTCAGTATAAATAAGGAGGGAAAAAATGAATAATACTTTAAAAGATATCGAATTAATAAAATTAGTGAAATTCAAAAAGTATAATAAAAAATTCTTGATTATATCTACAGAAGAATTTAATACTCAACTAGATCATATTGAGTTTCAAAATGTAATAGAAAATATTTATTTAGAATCTAAAGAATTTATAAAGGAAAACAAAGGAAAAAAAATTTTCAAATCATTAAATCTCTTACTATTATGGGAATTTATTCTGAAAGCTAAAGTTACAGATGCTTATGCTCCAATTATGGATACATCAATCGATTCTGATGAAACCAAAGGAAATTTAGATAATTTAGTTTTCAATATGGCATGGGTCAATAATTATAGAAATACACTTGTTGATAATATTACCGATTGGATAATTAACAGATTTGAATTTGCGAATGAAAACTATCAATTTAATAAAAAAAATTCTGAAAATGTTGTGAAGAACACAAAAAAAGTAATTAATATATTCGAAAAGTCTTTTAAAAAATATTTTGATTTAAAAATTGAAATTCAAGAAAATACATATACTGATATTCGATACACTCTGAATAAAGCAATCGAAATTGGATATAAACTATATAAAAATTCACCAAAAGGGGAGAAATTTGCACGAATGTAAAGAAAAAATGAGCTTGTTTGGGTGATATAGCAAACTAATTACCTCAATAATTTGTGATACCAATAATAAATCTGGTGTAAATGACGTTGATAATGAGAAAAATCTATTAAACGTTTATTATGAAATTTAAATTGTAGCAATATAAATAAAAAGCCCGGTGTTCAATTATTGTAAATTTTTTGGATAATAAAAAGAAAATAGGATATTATTCAGGCCTTGGATCAATTTTTTCATTTATTTTTTTTATATCTATAGCCTATTTAGTTTCTTTAAATGAATATAATCCTTTAACAAAGACTATTAGTAAGTTAGGTCTTACAAAAAATGGATCAATTTATTTTATTATTGGAACAACCATAGGTGGTATTCTCATAAGTATTTACATTGGTTTTTATCTATCTAATATCCTGACAAAAACAAAATATAATACTATTGGGATTTATCTTGGTATACTTTCTGGTTTTGCACTTGTTGGTGTCGGATTAATTCAGGATAAACCAGAGTTAGTTTATCGAATAGGACATACACTTTCGTCTGGTGTTTTTTTTATTTCTATGGGTTTAGCCATCTTTTTTTTTAGTTTACATTTAAAAGAAAGTAATTCAACTACGTTAAAAAAATTAAGCTATTTTGGCTTCTTTGTTTGTAGCATTGCTGTTTTACATTTTTTTCTATCTTTCTATAAAGAAATCATTCATATTTTTGGTACAGAATTTACAATAAATGCTATTTGGCAAAAAATAACAGTTTCAGCTTATATGGTTTGGCATATACTTCTATTATTAAATTTAAATCCTGATAAATAAGCAGTTCTTTTGTCTACTTTCTTATGGGATCTAAAGCTAGTTGTTCACACATTTTACAATCAAGAAGTAAATTTGATTGTGGTTGTAGTTCATTTTTATAAACCAAAAGTGTATTACATCCGCAAACTTGTGTAATATTTGAGTAAAGAAGAGAATATTCACCACATTGTGTACATTGAATAACCGGACTTGCAGATTTCGAATTTATTCTTCGAAAGTCATCTAAAAACATAATTCATTTATGAGATGATAGATTTTAATTTCGAATATTTCGTAAAAAATATCCTAATAATGATAAGGAGAATAATTGAAATGAAGGCTGCAATTAATAAAACATTGCATGAATATGGATACATGGTACTGGCTTAAGAGATGTACAAGATTATGTATGTAACACCAACGATCACTAAAATATTTAAATAATAATAAGTATTTCAAAAATCAAAGTAAGTTTTATTAACATGAGCAATTGGAAAAAAAAATTAAAACAATTTTCTGAGGGTTTCGGCAAATCTGACCTTGATTTGCGTCATGGAGTTGAAAAAGTATTTATTTCTTCGTTAGCTTCACAATTATATTGTGAGAATAAACTTAATTTGGATATCATCTTTCAACCAGGAGGTACTCAAGAACAAATTCAGGGAACCGAAATTCATGAATTTCTAATTCCTATTGAGAAAATCTCAATTGATGAAATAATTGAGACAATTGAAAGTGGGAAAGAAATAATCACAATTTTTCCAGTATATTTTACATTTAAGGGAGTAATAATATCAGGAATTACAGATGGGGTTTTATTTCGTGATGAAAAACCTATTTATTTATTTGAAATTAAGACAACTAAAGGATCAATAGATAAAATATGGCCAGGAGAGTTATTACAAGCTAAACTTTATTGTTATGCTTTAGAATTTATGGGATTTAATGTTAATGATTTATTGATTGTTATTCCGAAGGTGAAACAAGAAATTGACAAGAAATCCTTAATAAAAACAATGATAAAGCTAATAGACAAAGCAAAAAAGGGAAAAAAATCAATTAAAATACCTAATGTTCCCATAAGGATTCATATTTTGAAATATTCAAATATTTCCAAACTTGATTTTGAATTAACTTTAAATAGACTTATTACATTTTGGACAGAAGATAGAAAACCTCACCACTCAGGAAATCCTGCAAAGTGCAAACCCTGTCAATATGTTGAGGAATGTCAATTTTATAAAAACGGAGTTCTAATTGATTAATAATACACTTTTAGAAGGGAGATTAAATCGTCGAAATTCTCAACAATATCATCAAGTGAATTAAAAAATTTAGTTGTTGTTTTTTGCAAAAAAACTGAAGTGTCTTTAATAAGATCCATATCAGTAATTATGAAGTTTTTCTTTTTCAATATATGATAATTGTAAAATAATTCCTGTGCTGTCCCAAAAGAAGTTATTTTTTTAGGAAGGTAAGCAATTATTGCATCCGATTTCTCTATTAGCCTTAGATCCTCAAAATATATCCAATCTATAAATTCTGATGTTTTTTCGCTACCAAATCCATATCTTTTTCTATAACTAATAACATCACTGACAGTTTCACTTTCAAATTTTTCATTTTTCTTTTTTGTAGGATCGATGGCAACATGACCTATAGATTCGATTTTTTTTGTTAAGAATTGTCTCCAATCTCTTTTAGTGATATTTAATGGTTCATTCCATATAGGACCTGCTAAATAAAATGTAAAGTTTTCTTTATTCATTATAAATACCATTATACAACAACTGGTTTACTATCGTTGTTTGATTCGACTTTTCTGAATATAAATTTTCTAATTTCTTCAAACATCAAAACAGAACTTGACACTCCGAAAATTATTATCCAATCCTCTCCATTTAAAGGAACTGTTCCAAATATATCATGGAAAAAATCTAGATAGATTACCCCAAGATGCAAAGTAAATGTAAGGATGATTACAATAACTAAAAATTTGTTCTTGAATACTCCAACTTTGAAAAGAGATTCTGTTTCATGGCGTGAACTAAATGCCATAAATTTTTGAAAAATAATTAAGACCGTAAAGGCCATAGTTTGTGCTTTATAGATTGTACCACTTGTTTCATCAATCCAAAATGAGGGATCTAAATTCAAATCGAGTTCATAGAAAAAAACAGTTAATGTTCCTATTCCAACAACTATTCCAGCTAGTAAAATAGATGAAATGAGATGTTTATTAAATATTGGTTCATTTGGATCACGTGGGGGATTATCCATAGCATTGGGGTCTTTTGGATCAACACCTAACGCTAATGCAGGCAATCCATCAGTTATTAAATTCACGTATAGTAATTGTAACGCTGTTAAAGGTAAAACTTCTTCTATTGTTACATGTCCTCCTGCCAGAAAGAAACTAATAATTACAATACCGAAAAAAACTGTAAAAACTTCTCCTGCATTACATGCCAATAAATATCCTATAAATTTTCTCATATTGGAGTAAATACTTCGTCCTTCTTCAATCGATTTTTCAAGAGTAGCAAAATTATCGTCTGTAAGAACCATATCAGAAGCTTGTTTTGCGACATCTGTTCCTCCTAATCCCATGGCAACACCAATATCTGCTTGTTTTAAAGCAGGTGCATCATTCACTCCATCACCTGTCATTGCAACAATTTCTCCACGAGATTGAAGGATATCTACAATTCTCAGTTTATGTTCTGGATTAACACGAGCAAAAATTTTAATATTTGGGATTATTTCATATAATTCTTCATCTGAAAAAAACTCAATTTCCTGACCCGTGATAACACTTTTATCAGAATCTCCTTCAATTAAGGACATTTCTTTACCAATCGCTATTGCTGTGTTTTTATGGTCTCCCGTTACCATTTTCACTCTTATCCCAGCTTTAAAACAAGTTTTAATTGCAGCAATTGCCTCTGGTCTTGGAGGATCCTTCATTCCAATCATACCTAAATATATCATATCTGATTCTACTATATCATAATCTGGGGTTTCAGAATTAAGTAGTGAATCTAATATATCTTTAGAAATTTCTTTATACGCAAAACCAATGACACGTAAAGCACGTTCTGAAAAATCCATCTCAAATTTTTCAATTATTTTTAATTTATTTTCATCTAAATCCTCTAAGGAATCTTTGTTTGAAATTTTTGTACACTTTGATTTAATATAATCAGGAGCTCCCTTAACTAACGCAATAAGTTTCTTTGAGCCATCTAAATCAACTACTTCATGAATTGTACTCATCATTTTTCTTTCAGAATCAAAGGGTAGTTCCCCAACTCTTTTCCAATCTGTTTTCAAAGACTGATAATCAATTCCAGTTTTAACTGCCATTGATAAAAGAGCAGTTTCTGTTGGATCTCCGACATATTGTCCATCAGCATCTTTAATAAAAGCATTATTGCAAAGTACAGATGAATATAAGAGTAATTTTAATGATTCATTATTTTTACTCCCTAAAATTTCATTTTCTTCTTCTAAGACTGCCTTTCCTCCTTCAAACGTGACGTCTATATCATTTTCTATTGAAGATGAATATATTTTTTGTACAGTCATTTTATTTTGGGTTAGAGTTCCAGTTTTATCTGAACAAACTACAGTAGTACTACCTAAAGTTTCTACAGCCTTTAATTTACGCACGATGGCTTTTTGTTTTGATATTCGAAGAACTCCTATTGATAATGCCAAAGTGATAACTGCTACAAGTCCTTCAGGAATAGCAGCAACAGCTAAAGCTACTCCTACTATAGTCATTTCTAAAAAAGTTTTTGTAATATCTGTTGAGGTTGTAACTTGAGTTAATGTTCCAACAGCAATAACTATACCACATATAGCTAAAATAAACCAGCCTAACTTCTTTCCAAATTTATTAAGTTTTATTTTTAACGGGGTATCTCTTTCCTCAGCTGAAATTAATAATTCTGTGATTCCTCCAATAACGGTGTTCATTCCAGTGTTAACACAAACAACTGTTGCAGTTCCCCTTACTGCATTTGTTCCCATGAAAACCATATTCTTCTGATCACTTGTGTTTGATACTTTCTTTTCGAGCATCATAGCTTTTTTAGATACAGGTAATGATTCTCCAGTTAGAGTTGACTCATCTATTTGGAAATTAAATGATTCTACTAATCTTGAATCAGCAGGAATAATATCCCCTGCTTCGATTAGTATTACATCGCCAGGAACAATTTCAGATGAATCAATAACATCGATTTTACCATCTCTAAGTATTCGTGAATGAGGAGAAGTTAATTTCTGCAACTCTTCAATACTTTTTTCTGCTTTATATTCTTGATAAAATCCTAGAAAACCGTTCATCAACAAAATTGCTAGTATTGCGATCATATCAATTATTTCTCCAAAAAGAGCTGATATAATTACTGCACCAATCAGTATTACAATGATAAAATCTTTAAATTGATTTAATAGCAAAGACCATGTAGATTCTTTTCCAAATTGGACTAACTTGTTTTCTCCAAGTTTTTCTAGCCGATTTTGATGTTCTTCTTTTGATAACCCATTTTTAATATTTGTATCGAAATTTTTAACTATCTCTTCTACACTCATTGTCTCAAAACTAACTTTTGAATCTGATTTCATTTTTTAACCTTTATTTGATTACTTACTTAGAAATTTAAGTATTTCAGTCAGTTAGAACAAAAATGTCACTAATTTACTTTTTAAAATACTATTAAAAACTGAATCGCTTTTATTCGACCATATTAATTCTGTTATTTCTGCAACTTGCACAACATATGCAATTGAGTATAGATTGAGTTTCTATTTAAATATTAGTATGAGGTGGTATGAATATTACTATACTCATCAGATATAAAATGAAAAGTAAAGGTAGTAATTATTTAAGTTCTAAATAACAAATTACAAAAAATTATTAAAGTAAAAAAGAATTTACATTTAAATTGCCTATTTGGTAATCATCAAAGGATTTCTCAAAAATTATCTCATTAATACATGCATTAGATTGTTTTATTATTTTCTGAGAGTCCGAAAATGATATTTTAAACAATTTTCCAAGAATAGCACGGTTGGTTCCACCATGAGCAACAATCAAAATTTCGTTATTTAAATGCAAATTCTCCTCTATTATTAATTTGAATTCAGAAAAAACACGATCATTAAAAAACCTTATTGTTTCACCATTTGGAGCAGATTTTTCTTCATCTTTCAATTCTAGATATTTATTAAAACTCTCTTTTACTTTCAAGTCATTAAACAATAATCCTTCCCAATCTCCAAATGAATGTTCTCTTAAATTTGTTTTGTAAATAACTTCACTAATTTCAAGTTTTGTATTTATTATTTCTGCCGTTTGTTTTGTTCTTAATAAGTCCGAACAATACATTTTTGATATTGAATATTGATTATCTAAAATTTTTGCAAGTATGCTTATTTGTTGTTTTCCATTATGGTTTAAAGGAATTTTTTTCCATCCCATTATTCGAGATTCAAGATTGTAATCTGTTTCTCCGTGTCGTATTAAAATTACTTTCATTATATAGTTCAACAAAGATTTAGGAATCGTTAGTGAGTTTTAATGTAAATATGGACGACTAGTGATAATTAATGAAAATATTAGTTTATAAATTATTAAATGCTTCAATTAATAATTCTGCACCTCTTTCTATTAACCCTCCAGAACCTATCCCAAAGCTCATTCTAAAATAATTAGTTAAATTTTCATTTTTATTTGATCCAAACTCAGTCCCAGGAACCAAAATAACTCCATTCTTAAGAGCAAAATCACAGAAATCATTGCAGTTTGGAAATTCAGTCTGAGAAACATCACCATATATATAAAATGTCGATTTTGGGGTTTCGAAATTTAAACCAGGAATTTTCTTCCAAGTTTGAACTATTCTGTCTCTTCTCTTTGTCAAGATTTCTAAAATATATTTAGATATTTCTTCTTCATGGTTTAAACCAGCTAAAGCAGCGTATTGTGAAGGTCTATTAGCATGGGCAGTATTATATTGATGGATTTGGTTAATTGGAATTAAAATATCTTTCGAAGCCCCAATTGTATAACCAACACGCAAACCAGTCATAGAAAATGATTTACTGAATGAAGAAATAACTAAAGTATTAGGGTAATTAAATTCTAAGAAACTACTGTGATTTAAACCATCATAATATATATTTTCATAACTTTCATCTGAAACTAATAAAATTCCAGCATCTTCAACAACTTCAGTTATAGATTTTATTTCTTTTTTGGTTAGTATGGCTGCTGTTGGGTTTGTTGGATAATTTAATAGAATTACTTTTGTTTTACTAGTAATAACGTCATTAATAGCGTCTGCTGTTAATTTAAAATCATTTCTTGAATCAGTACTTAATAAAATCGGCTTTGCGTAAGCGATTCTTGATATATATTCAAAATATTTGAATGAAGGTTCATGAATAATTATTTCATCACCCGGATCAATATAAGCAAGAATAGTATCAAATAATGATTCAAGAGCTCCACACGTAACAATAACATTTTCCAGATCAATATCGGGTGCATGAAATTTCTCATTATAACGGTTTGCAAGTTTTTCACGAAGTATTGGATCACCAGGATTTGAACCATATCTGGTTAATCCTTTATCAATGGCATCAATTAAACCTGCTTTGACTTTTTCTGGCATGGGGATATCTATATCACCCAATCCAAAATCCAGAACTTCTTTGCCTTGTTTACGCAATTCATGAGCAATTTCAAATAATTTTCTCATACCTGAAGGCGATACGCCTTGCAATCGTTTTGAAGAAGATATCCTGTTCACCATAGAAATCAAATCCGACAAAAATAAAATCTAAAATTCCCATTTTTTAAAACTTGTAAGCAAAAAAGACTAATTGTTAGGTTAAGTTTAAAGCTAATTGAAATAGAAGTTTAATTATGAATTTTCCATTTAATTTTAGTCCTTCATCCAAATTTTCTTAAAAGCACGCTCAGATTGCTCTTTAACCCATAATTCAAGATAATCTTCAACTAATAATGCTATGATAGTTGATGGACGAATTTGGAGAATTTCTGAATATTTCTGAATCTCTATCATTATTTCATTTTTCATACGGACAGATATTACGCCAGTTTTAGGCATCAAGTTTTGCCTCATGCTTTTAAGTGAAAATAGATATACTTTTTATTAATTTTCGGAAATTTAACAATATTAAATCAATTTATCTCATTTAATATCAATGAAACATCTAATTTTTTGAAATTAATTAAAATATTTCTATTTTCTAAAATCACTAAAATACTAATACCTAAGAAGAATAAAAATACTAAAGTTGATGCTAAACTAATCAATTCAACATCTATCAGGATTGCAAGAAAAATAATGATATCTGCTGAACTAGCAACAAGTAGTAATAAAGAAACATTAATGATTTTTCTGAAAAAATATATAGTTTGATCATGTTCTTTTTTAGAAAATAAAACTTTTCTAAATCTTCTATACATTACTAAAAATTCAATGAAAATAATTATACCAGTAAAAGATAACACTAGTAAAACAAAATTGTCTAATAAATAATTGGATACAAATAAAGATCCAAGATTCAATCCAAATGAAAGTCCGATTAATATGGGAACATAAGTTTCAACAAAGATTAATCGATTTGAAAATATTGAATTGTAGAATAATGAAATTTCTAACAAAAATGGAATAGCGAAAAAAACGAGAACTTTTATAATTAAAACGGGGGTTAGTGTATTGATTTTGATAAAAAATTCTATAATACCAATCACAACCCACAATAGTCCTAAAATAAACCAGCTGAAGTTTAAATGAACAATAAAATCCTCTAATTTAATTCGATCAATCAAAAATGATCGAAAACCAAAATAGAACATGATTAAACCTAAAAGTAAACTTACACCTGAAAAGAATAACGATTCTAAACTCATCTCAAACACTTATCAGTGGTCTTTTGATTCTTGATTTGTTACTAAATACCATCAAGATATTCAGAATATAATTTCAAACCCGATATAGATTCTTCATTTTTTCTTAAATATATCCGTGTACAATATATATCTTTATGACTAAATATTAAATCTTAATCATAATAGAGAGAGAATTAGCCTATATATCAGGTGAAAAAATATGGAATACAAGACAAGTACTTGGACAAAATTGCTACACTTAGTAGCATGGATTATTTTACTCTCAGGAGTGTTTTTCGCTCTAATAGTACCTTATTTTATACCAGAGCTTTTGGACTTCTATCTATCAGAATTTAATAGTGATATATTGTTTGAATCAATTTCAAAAGGTCCTAAAACGATGATTCAATTTCTTTTTGGATTAATTGGGGGTATAATGATTGGGTGGGGCATATTATTGATAATAATTACTCGACAATTATTTATCAAAGATGAGCCATGGATTTGGAGAGCAATAACAATCAGTGCTATTGGTTGGTTTCTTTTTGATTCAGTTTTGTCAATAGCTCTTGGATCATTCTTTAATGTTATCTTTAATTTAGTTTTTCTAGATTTAGTTATGCTTCCAATAGTAGGCTATAACTATTCTAATTGGAAAACTTCAAAAAATAAAAATTCAGTTAGTATGTAAGTAAACCTAAATTAAAAATAGTGTAATCTATTTTTCTTTCTTATTTTCTTTTTCTTTAAACATAAAATTCTTTCTAAAAGAATTATTCTCTCTTTTTCACTGGATTAGAATCAAATTTGAGGTTGTAAAAAGTAATTTTAAAAAACTTAACAAACGATTCTGATCTTCCCAGATTCCAGTCGGATTTGTAGTTGTAACACTCCGTACTTTATTGTGAATATAGTGAATATAGTGGATTATACCATATTATCTTCACAAAGGAAAGAGTTGATTTAAATCAGCAATTTGGATAATTCTAATTAGGTTGAACTAAGTCTTATTTTCTCAATAAATTATTTTAATAATAAATTCAGACGAATTTATTTGAAATTTTTACATCTGCAAAATAATTGAGAGTAGATTACTTAAAATAAGAGTTTAAATCCTGTGAAAACAAAAATGAGTTATAAGCACGAACAAAAAAAAGGTTAATTTACGAAAACTAAATATTCATATTAAAATCGCCATATTGGTTTAAATTACTTTTGAGTGGTTAAATGACTTATAAAACAATGGATAAATTAGGAGTACCAGTACCAGCAAGTAAAACACTAGTAGTTAGGACAATAAAAAAGGTTACCCTTGACCAACGTGCAATGGCTCAACAAGAAACAGAATTTAATGTATTTTCCTTTCCTGCAGATTTGTTAGTTGTAGATTATTTATCTGATTCAGGAGCTACATCAATGACTGACCTACAATGGGCATCTATGTTTCATGGAGATGAGTCATATGGCCGAAATAAAGGATATTATGTCTTGCTAGATGCAATAAGAGACACTTTTGAAAGAGGAGACAATCCGAAATTTGTTTTAAAACATGTTTTAAACGATGAACAAAATGTGGAGTTATTACTTAATGATTTATATTTAACAAACTTTCAAGGAGGATTTGTTAATGGAGGGGTTAACCAGTTGATAAGGCCTAATACTTTCATTGTTCCACAGGGAAGATGTGCAGAGTTTCTTCTGTTTTCTACTCTTAAAGACGTATTAAATTCTATTAATTCGAATAGAAAGTACTTCATTCCCAATAATGGTCATTTTGATACCACTGAAGCTAATATTAGTGCTTCTGGTATCGAACCAGTTAATTTCTTTTCTGATAATTTATTAAACTCATTTGATTACACAATGATGGATAAAATTAATCCTTTCAAAGGAGATATGAATATTGAGAAATTAAAAGCTTTTATTGAAGAAAAAGGACCAGAATCTATTCCAATAATTTATTTAACAATAACGAATAATACCGGTGGAGGACAACCTGTTTCTTTAAAAAATATGAGAGATGTCAAAAAGATCTCTGAAAATTATAATATTCCGTTTTTCTTTGATGCTTGCCGTTTTGCAGAGAATGCTTATTTCATAAAACGTTTTGAGTCTGAATATCAAGGATTTTCAATTAAAAAAATTATTCAAGAATGTTTTTCGCTTGTAGATGGGTTTACTATCAGTTTTAAAAAAGATGGACTCTCAAATATGGGTGGTGGTTTATTCTTTAAAGACTTAGGTGTTTTTCAGCAAAAATATTCAATAGATAATATGGATATAGGTATAAGACTAAAAGAAAGGCAAATCTTAACATTTGGAAATGATAGTTATGGAGGATTAAGCGGAAGAGACATAATGGCTCTTACTGCAGGATTATTTGAAATTGTTAAAGAATCTTACTTACATAACAGAATTTTACAGGTAAGAGATTTTGCTAGAAAATTAGCTAAATCAGGAGTTCCAATAATTCTTCCAGCTGGAGGACATGCAGTGTATATTGAAACTGATAAGTTTTTAGAAGGAACAAATTTAAAAATCGATGATTTTGGAGGAGTCGGTATAACTATAGAACTTATTAAACACTATGGTATTCGTGCCTGTGAATTAGGAGCATTTGCATTTGAATGGGATAAAAAATCAGTAGAGCAACAGAAAAGCATCATTAATCTCGTTAGATTTGCTATTCCAAGAAATGTTTATAGTCTACAACACATCAATTATACTGTAGAAGCAATTAAAGAAGTTTATAGTAATAAAAATTTAGTTCCAAAAGTAAAAATTAAACGTGGTGCTCATTTACGATTGAGACATTTTCAATCAGGTTTAGAACCAGTTTATCAAGACTTTCCAACAATAAAGCAAGAAACAAAAACTATTCTAAAATCTGATAATATTTTGAAAAGTAGTTAATAAAATTATTAGAATTTCGATATTAACTTATTTTTTATATTGCTATTGGGTATTTATCTATCTTATGCTAGATTATTCAAAAAAAATGAGCAAGAGATATTTATTTTTGATTATCTCTTATATTTTAGAGAAAAATTTTTTAATTCTTCCCAATAGTGGTCTGAAATGTCTTTCCATTCAAATCTCCAATTCCAATTATCTCTAGCTTTACCAGGAAAATTCATTCTAGCTTTATCATCTAATCTCATCAAATCTTGTAAGGAAATAATAGCATATTTCGATACAGAAGACCATGCTAATTTTATAAAGTCTCTAACTATGTGATCTTCATCTGTCTCTAATAAATTTTTTACTTTAAGTTGAAGAGCACCATTTATTGATTGAAACCAACTTAAAGTAGTCGAATTATCATGAGTTCCAGGATAAACAACGCTGTTAACGTGATAATTTTTTGGGTAGTATTTATTTTCCTCAATATTTTGATCATCAAATGCAAATTGAAGAATATTCATACCCGGAAAATTAAAATATTTTCTTAAATCATCAACTTCTTTTGTTATAATCCCTAAATCTTCTGCTATAATTGGTAAATATCCTAAATTTTTTTGTAATACTTTTAAAAATTCTTTTCCAGGTCCTTTTATCCATTTACCATTAATTGCTGTAGTTTCTGAAGCAGGTACTTGCCAACATGCTTCAAATCCACGAAAATGGTCTAATCTTATAATATCCATTTGTAAAAGTGAAAATTTAAATCTTTGTAACCACCACAAATATTTTTCTTTCTTTATAATATCCCACCTATATAGAGGATTTCCCCATCTTTGTCCAGTAGAGCTAAAAGCATCAGGAGGAACACCTGAGACAAAATTCGGTTTTAAAGCATCATTTAAATTAAAAAGCCTAGTATTTGACCAAACATCTGCACTATCGTAAGCTACAAAAATTGGTACATCTCCAATTATGCATATCCCCATATTGTTGGAATATTGTTTAATTTCTGACCACTGACTATGAAATAGGTATTGAACGTATTTTTGAAATTCTATTTTATCTTTGTACTCTTTTGACCATTTTATTAATTCATTTTTCTCTCTAAACTTGTATTTTTTATCCCATTTATCCCATGATACCCCGTTATGATACTCTTTCAATGCCATAAAGACAGCAAAATTATGTAACCAGAATTCATTTAATTTCTTAAATTTCTCATATAAGGAGTTTTTCTTATTTTTTTTTTCCTTAAATGCTTCATATGATTGGAATAAAGCTTTCCATTTTAACGGAATCAAGGATCCAAAATCTACAAAATTTTTTGGTAATTTTTTGAGATCTTCAATTGTACCTTTAGCAATATTATTGTCATCAATTAATCTTTCTATACTTATTAAGAGAGGATTCCCAGCAAATGCAGAAAAACTGGAATAAGGAGAATCACCAAATCCGGTCGGTCCTAGAGGTAAAATTTGCCATAACTTTATTCCGTATTTATGTAAATAATCTATAAATTTAAACAAATTCGATGATAATTCTCCTATTCCAAAATCTCCAGGTAAGGAGCTTGGATGAAGAATTATTCCCCCAGCGCGGTCAGGTAGAAAAAGGTGTTCTGTCGATTTTTTTGAAATTTTGTTCATAAACATAATCCTAGTATTTATTTTCTTTAATGATATTATTCACTATCCAGAAGTAAGAATGGAGCAACCGAATTAATCAACTTTGATTCTACATTTCGTAATGTTTTGCCTATAGCTTGTCTACTTTTTCCTATTTTCTTTCCAATTTCTTCTAATTTTACTCTCCTTGGAATGTCGTAATAACCTTCTTCATACGCTAACAGGAACAATTTTAATTCTAAATTGGTTAAATTATGTATAATATCAGACATGAAGAAAGTTTGTGCTCTAAAAAGACCATCTTCTCCAATGTTATTAATTTCTAATTCCTCAAAAACAGCTAGTTCTCTATGCCCAGTCTTATATTCATTTTTCTCCTTAAGTTCATTTTCTTCTAAAATTTTTTCCTTTATCGCATTTATAACATTGTTTACGTCATCATCATCAAAACAAATTATTTTTCTAAATTCCCAACCATCAGAATACGTTACTGGATATAGAGGGACACCACCGTTTTGTCTTACCACACTCGATATTGTATGATAATAAACCACTCCACAAACACAGTCCATAGATATAATTGAGGGTTGAGACGAACTTGAAGGAGAATTAACTTTCCAACTTGCAAAATTAGGAAATAATTTCTGAGCTTTTGATTTCTTACTCTCAGAGAGCTTTTCAGGAAGTCTAATAACATCATGAGTACGTGAACAATAACTATAAATTGGTTCTTTATCGAACAATTTTGAAAATCGTAAAAAAGGACATGAATGTTTTAACCTAACACGTATTTCATAAACCATATTGAAAATTCACCAGAGAAATTTGTAATTAGTAAGATTTTCTTTTCAAATTTATCAATAAATCAATTTAATTCTTGATTTCATTGATTATTAAAATCTATGGTTGACTATGCTACCTCTATAAATTTAAGTTCGAAAATTAATTCCAAAATAATGATTAAACTCCATTTAAAAAAGTTTAATTTCAAGAAATCTATAAATTTAGAAGTATTACACCCCAATAAAAATAATAAATTAGATATTTTAAGGAAAATATCTAAGATCCATTGCTTAAAATTAAGGAATATATTAATTCGCTTTTTATCTCATTCTGTAATACTAAATTATAAAACAAATAATAGAATATGTTATATTAGTCATCCTAGAAACCCGTAAGGGTTATAAACTGTGATAAGAAATATAGTTAATTATATGAGGAAGGAAAGGATATGGTTATAGTGACCCCGACAAAAATGCCGGAAACGGTAGATGTGCCGATAAAGATACTTCCTTTAGAAGGACCAACAAAATCTAAAGACATATTATCATCACCTGATAATCTTGGTTTCGGAAAGTATTTTGCTGATAGAATGTTTAGTATGGAGTATACAGATAACAAGTGGCAAACTCCTGTGATAAAAAAACATGAATCATTCAAGTTAGATCCAGCTGCACTTGTTTTTCATTACGCACAAGAGATCTTTGAGGGAATGAAAGCATTTCGTCAAGATAATGGCCGAATAGTTCTTTTTAGACCAGATCAAAATGCATTCCGGATGAATGAATCAGCTGAAAGAATGTGTATACCAAATTTTGATCCAAATGTATTTTTAACTGGATTAAAAAAACTTGTAAGTTTAGAAAAAGATTGGGTACCAAATGCTGAAGGAGCATCATTATATTTACGTCCAACAATTATTGCGACTCAGCCCATCCTTGGCGTGAGACCTTCAAAGGAATACAAATTCTTCATTATATTAAGCCCCTCAGGTCCTTACTTTCCTGAAGGATTCAAACCGATTAAAATTCATGTTTCAGATAAATACGTTCGCGCTTCACCTGGTGGAACAGGATTCGCCAAAGCTGGTGGTAATTACGCTGCTTCTCTAAAAGCTTTAGAGGATGCAGCAAAATATGGAGCACCACAGGTTCTCTGGCTTGATGTTATTCATCGTGAATACATTGAAGAAGTTGGTGCCATGAATTTTGCTCTAGTCAAAGATGATATAGTTTATACTGCTCCCTTAGATAGTGGGACAATATTACCTGGGATTACTAGGGATTCTGTTCTACAAATATGTAGAGATCTTGGGATTTCTTATAAGGAAGAGTCTTTATCTATTAAAGATGTTGTTAAAGATATTGAATCTGGTTCTATAACTGAAACATTTGGAATTGGCACAGCTGCCGTAATTGCACCTGTAGGTAATTTGATTTATAAGGATCAGGAACATATAATTAATGATTTCAATATCGGACCGATTAGTCAAGAATTATATGACACATTGGTTGGAATCCAACGCGGAAGAATCGCTGATAAACACAACTGGATCGTTCCAGTAGATAATTAAGAAATTCTTTCAGATCAGGGAAAATTCCCTCTTACTTTTTTTTTTGAAAATACTCCTATTTTGGTAAATTAAAATGTTCCTGTAGAAAAATAGCAGACATGGATTAAAATTATGAATTAAAGGAAGAAGTTAAAGATATCGGTTCTCAACAGGTGTAATCTAATATTGTAGAAAAGTATTGTAAGCATTAAATGATAAATAATTTCAATTCTATCACATAATCATTAGTACAATTATCATTCTTTGTGACTTTTCACCAAATAATTTTTGCCTTAAATTTTGTTTGTGAAATTTTCGATTTGAAAGACTCAATCCAGTCGATATCAAATATGTTATTAGTTATATTAAGATATTTAAGATTTTTCAAATTTAATACTGTTTCTGGTAATGTATTCAATTTATTATTTGATAAATCAAGTTTTTGAAGATTTTTTAATTTGTAAACATTTTCAGGTAAAGATTTCAAATCATTATTACTTAATAAGAGTCGTCTTAGAGAAGTCAGATTGTCTAAATTGTCAGGTAAAGATTTTAACCTGTTATTAGACAAATCTAAAATTGCTAATTCACTCAATGTGAATAGTTCTCCTGGCAAAGTTTTTAATTTATTATATGAAAAATAAATTTTTTCTAAATTTACTAATAATCCAATGTTACTCCCAACATTTGATATTCCTGTTCTTCCTAAAGATAAATGACGAAGATTACCTAAATCAGTAATTTCTAAAGAAAATTCATTAATTTTTTTGTTGAACAAACCTAAACTGTTAATAAAACTATTCAATGGGATAAATCCGAAAGAATTATATTTAATGTGATCCCCATGAGAACCTTGATTAATAAACGGAATTGGCTCTGAAATTTTTTCTTCTAAAGATTTAATAACATTATAATCTTGATTAGTAAGTGTTATTGAATTATATTTCGGCATGGTTATCTATTTAAGAAGTATCATTAGATAATATTAAAATTAATTATTATAATAATTTTATTTGACATTTCTTTTTTTAAGAAAGGTCACTATTATTATTTCAAAGAATTAGACATTAGGATAAATTCACTTTATAAAATGAAACAAATTCGCTAATAATTTTTTGGAAAGCATCATTTACGTTTTCACCAGTTTTAGCAGAAGTTTCAAAGAAAGGAACCTTGAAATCAACGAATGATTCTATTTCATTGCGAATTTTTTTACAATCATCTAAAGTCAAACAATCTTCCACCGATTCTCGTAAATCAATTTTGTTTCCTAACAGCAATATTGGAACTTTACCTTTTCCATTGTTTTCCCAAATCTCATTAACCCAATCCATGACTTGATTAAGGGATTGTTTATCATTAACTGCGTACATAACAAAAGCAATTTGCGATCCAGTGAAAAAGTTCTTTCTGATCTGGTTGAACCTCGGTTGTCCTGCAATGTCCCAAATCTGTAATCTCCATGTAATTCCATTATGTTCTAAAGTTTTTATAGCAAAATCTGCGCCAAGAGTAGCTAAGTATTCAATTGAAAAACCTTGGCCTAAAAATTGTTTCCTAAAGCTGGTTTTTCCTACATATCCTTCCCCAATTATTGATATCTTGATATTTATTATTCTTTGATCATCAATCAACCCATTAGGTGCCATTTTCTACCCTTTAAAGTATACTAATTTGAGATTATTTATTTCTATTAGATTGTAATTTTTATTTTCTTTTTTTTTCATTATAATTAATCTATTTATATAATTTTCTTTAAATGACCATAATATTAATTTACAAAAAGACAATAAATATAAATTTTCAATTTATTATTTATATAGAGGATAATAAGCTATAAAAAAAATATTTATTTTTCTTTTTTAGTATTATATTAAGAACTAGTTTTAAAACTACTTGTATTATAAAGAAAAGATAATAATATTCATTTTTTGGTAAAAAAAAGAAAAAAATTAGGTGACATTATCTAACAATTTACGATTTAATTTTTTGCACGTATTTAGTTGTCCATTTAAATTTCCGAGGATCTCTTTTCATTTGAAAGCTTATTCTACATTTTTTTGCACAAAATCTGAATACCGACATATCCTTACGAACTTGAGTAAAACCAGTTCCGGGTTCAATTTCATATCCACAGAAACTACAATTATAAATTCTAACCATTGACTATACCTCGCAACAATTCAAGGACGACTTAGTTTTTTAGCTTCACGTTCTGTATCGCGAAGTAAAAGAATATCTCCAACTCTAATCGGTCCTTTTGCATTTCTTACAATTATTCTATTTTGATCTCGGCCCTTTAAAATTCTTACCTGAACTTGTGTGATTTCCCCAGTAACACCGGTTCGGCCAACAATCTTAATTACCTCAGCGGGAGTTGAATCCCCATCATCAGATTGGTGTGAACCACTGTATTTTTCGCTCGACATAAAATAAATCTCCGAATATTGATTATTTCATTTTCGCGAGTTCTTTTGCTCTCAGTGATAAACTTTCGCCATCTTTACTAAATTCTACAAAATCTACTAAAGCTGCACTCGCCATTGATACATCCAATCCAGCTACTTTACCTAACTCCTTTTTAGTATCCACAAATACGTAGGGTACTTTTTTATCTTCACACAATAGAGGAATGTGACCAACGATTTCTGGAGGATCAACATCTAATGAAAGATAAACTAATTTTGCAGTTCCTTTTTCTATAGCTTTGGTAGTTTCATTTGTTCCACGTCTTAACGAATTATCATCTTTTTTAACGCATTTTTCTGCGAGTTTTAAAGCTTCGGCAGCCATTCCGTCTGGCATTTCATATTTTTGGTAAAAAACTTTTCCCATTTATAAAACCTCAAATAATTTTTCATCGGTATAAATAATAAATACAATTCTGTAGATAGCGATTATATTTTTATCTTTTTTAATACTAATTTGACCAAATTTGTATCACCATTTCAACTAAAAACATGTTGGCAGACCAAAAAATCATTATGGTACTAATATCAAGGAATAAAAAAGCATTTAAATCAGTATCATTCTTTTTTATAGTATCAATATTTGCAGCACTCTTATTTTTAGTCATATCCTATCAATTTGAAATCATTAATTTCTTAGAGTTCAGCATAATTTTTAGATTTATCTCTTTATTTTTCCTGATTATATCAGCCTTATTTGGGTTTTCATTAGGTCAAATTTCTGTAAGACTTTATAAAGATAAATCTCATAAGCATGTGGAAGAAGAAATTGGAAATTCTGAAGTAGATATTCTACAACATAGCCATTTTTATGGACACCAGACCCAACCTGAAGGCCAAAACAAACAATTAAACAATGTAGAGTCCGTTATTACATCTGATCAAACATTAGAACAAAATAATCGAGAGAGTATTCACTGTAATGAGTGTAATAAAGAAATTTACAATCCTTACCAATGTAAACAGTGCTTATTTTACTTTTGTAGTGATCATTTTCTTATAGGAGACCATATTTGTAGTTAATAACAATAGACAGCAGAAAAATCAATCTAAATCTAAATATTCATGATCTGTTTCTCGCACATAATGCTTTGGAAGATTCATTAATCTAAGAAAAGTGATTCTTCCCAAATCATTTACCGCAAGTTTTACATCTTCCCCTAAGCTTTTTAATTTTTCTTCAATTATTTCAAAATCTTCTTCGAAAATAATTTCAAGTATAGTCTCTTCTTCATTCACTTCATAAGATACATAGCTTAAAGGAATATTGATATCGAATTTTCTAGTTATTCTACTACATATCCTATTAATATCTTTTTTAATTAAAATAGTTAGACCGACCTAGCTTGAAACTAATAATCTCAAAGTTTACCAAAATAAACATTTAGTTGGATAACTCATATTAGAGATTTTATATAAATATTTTGTCATTCGTTTAAACTAAGCGAGATTTTTTACCTAATACGAAAGTAAATGGTTAATTTTCTGGACGCAAAGCTTATAATAACTACTGTTAATCTGATTCCCAATTATTTCTCTATTTTCAATCAAAAACGTCAATTCTTCATCAATTTCATTTTTTAATATTGGTAATCCCATTTCTTCTGAAGTAATTGAACATTGCACTAACCTTCGTTCTGCATCTTTTAAATTGTTTCTAATAATTGAGATTCTACCTCTAATCAAACACAAAATTACCAGTGTATCACCAAGATTTTCTTTTTTACAAAATTCTTCCCAAATATCTAGGTGTTCTATTAATTTTTGAAAATCATTAGTAGATTCTGATGAATTCCAATTTTCCAGGTACATTTTTGTCAGTAATTTGTTAATAAAATTAAATGCATCTAGATCAAAATTATTGAAATTTAGACATTCTTTTAATAGAAATTCAGCATCGTATTTATTATTTAAATGAATATTGTACATCCCTTTTAGAGCTATTTGATATTTAGAGATGATTTCTGCATTATTTGGATCATCAAGCTTTAAATTGTCATCAATTAATAGGAAATTACTATCTAATATATTCATTAAATATCTAAATTTACAATTTTGAAAGAGATTAATTAATTTCAGCCTGATATTCTTGGATGGTGCTAAAATTATGCGAATATCTGTTAATATTTGTAAAGCTTCATTTTTCATCCCAGAATGAAATTTAACATCTGAAATTTTAAGTAACGTTCTAGCTATAGATTCCTGGTCTCCTATACGTTCCCTCAATCTCAAGGAACGATTGAATACTTGTAGAGCTTCTTCGTAATTATTCTGTATACTAAATATGATTCCTAAATTATATAGGGTTTTGGCTAAAATCTCTGGTTCATCATTTAATTCTAACAATGTCAGTGCTTTATGAAGATATTGTAGAGATTCTTTATATTTTCTTTGATTTTTAACAACTTTCCCTAAATACATTAGAGCCTGTGCTACATAAGGATAATTTCCAATTTTTTCTGCAAGTATTTGAGCATTTTTTAGATGTTGGCCAGCTCTTAATGGTTGATTTAGAGAAAAATATATTTCTCCTAAACTAATACTTGAACAAACAATATTGTACATATTTTCTGATTTTTGAAAAAGGTCAAATGCACGTTCTCCTAAATATACTGCTTCTTGATATTGATTTTGCTTTTGGAACAATAAACTCAAATAGAAGAGAGTTATTGCCTTATAATGCTTATTATTTATTTCTTCAAAATGTAATAATGCTTCTTTTAAATAATTTCTCGCTTTGTTAAAATCTTTAATATCAATATGCAATAATCCCAAAATATTGTAAGTCTGAGCCATGGTTGGTATGTGATTGATTGTTATCATTCCAAAATAGGCTTGTTGTGCAATATCAATTGCTAAATAATATTTTTTGATACCTCGTAAGGCATAAGCAAGCTGAATATTAATTTCAGCTCTAATTATCGATTTTTTCTTTTTAGGACAGAATTTGAGTGCTAATTCTAATTCAGTAATTGCTAAATTAAATTCATTAAGAGCATTGTAATATTTTCCCTTCAATAAATGCCATATAATAACATTTTCAGGTGTTATACTTCTCGGTTCATATTGATTTAGTAAAAATTCTACCTTATTCAGTTTACCAAGCTCAATACTACTACCAATATAGTAATAAAAATAATCTGAGTTTTCATTTGTATATCCAATAGTTTCAATTGAATCCAAAATTTCCCGATAATTGCCTTGCTGGTAAGCGAATTCTAAATCTTTATGATCGACAAGTTTCAAAAAAAGGCACCAAATAGTAAATATGACATAAATAAATCTTGATTTACTAAAAATTTTTAATAAAAATTAAAAGGTTCATGAGTATAATATATTTTAGATGTGTGTATGAAAAAAATCATTTTACGATAAAAATTGTTTAATTGTATAATGTTATTACAAAATTAGAGGAAAACTCATTATATTTGGTAATAAATGATCAAAAATTATTTGAATTAGAAAAATAAGTAGAAAAATGATTTAAAATAATAAATATTTTGAACTGATCTGATAAGAAAAATATAGTTTGTTTTATTAGGTGAAAGGATCTTATTTATTAAAAAGGAGGCTGGTTAGTCATTTTTTCATATCGTGTTAGGGGTATTTATTCTTCAGCAATTTCAAAATTGATTTCTGATCATGGACATGAATTAGTAGATATTTCCAAATCACTAAAAAAAAGACTGGAGGTCCCAGAAAGTATAAGATATTCTTCTGATGCTAATATTAATCTATAAAATCTCTGAAAAGATTATCAACATAATTAAAGGTAAATAATGACTGTATTAAATTCTTATACTAACAGGATTTTGTTGAGGTTCAATTTTTGGAATTCCGTAAAGAGTAGTTCGCATATCTTGTAAATTTTGATATTTCCTAATTAATCCAGCCTTGACAAGTAGATTGATTCCATATCTGATGCTTCTAATCGGTAGGTCAAGAGTTTCTGCCATTTTTTCAGCACTAACAGGATGAACTTCATTTGAAAACCCTTCTTCAAAAATTCTACTAGCCATTTTAGTAAGCTTAAGCTGCATTTATCTTTTCCTCTAATATTTATTCACACAACTAGCATAAATAATTTAGGTGTGCCTAATTAAATATTAACTATTGTTAATATAAAAATATTGGGAATATCACAGAAAGTATTTTGAAAACCAAAAGAGCTATTTTACAATTGAAATATATATTTTAGAAAAAAAAAACAAAAGTTAGTGGAAATGTTGTAGAAAAAAGATTAACCAATAGACCCTTCCATTTCCATAGCAATTAACCTATTTAATTCAACAGCATAGTCTATTGGTAATTGTTTTGTAAACGGTTCAAGGAATCCCATTACTAAAAGATTTAGAGCTTCACTTTCAGGAATACCACGTGTTTGTAAATAAAAAAGTTCTTCTTCACCAATTTTTCCAACCGTAGCTTCATGAGAAATAGTGGCATCTTGTTCATCAATTTCCATATATGGATAAGTATCTGTTCTTGATTCATCATCTAAAAGTAAAGCATCGCATTGAACACTTGATTTAACACCAGTTGCTCCTTTAGCAACTTTTAATAATCCTCGATAAGTAGATCTTCCACCAGATTTGGATATTGATTTAGAAATTATTCTTGATGTGGTATCTTTTGCTAAGTGAAGAACTTTTGCACCTGCGTCTTGATGCATTCCTTCTCCCGCATAGGCAATAGACATGATCTCAGCTTTTGCTCCTGGTTCTAACAAATATACAGATGGATATTTCATTGTTAAATAACTACCTAGGTTACCATCAACCCACTCAATTGTGGCACCAGCATATGCATGTGCTCTCTTAGTCACTAGGTTAAAAATATCCCTAGACCAATTTTGGACAGTTGTATATCTGATATAAGAATCTCTTAGACCAATAACCTCTACTACTGCGGTATGTAATGAATGACTTGAATAAACTGGAGCAGTACAACCTTCTATATAATGGATACGAGATCCTGGTTCAGCGATGATTAATGTACGTTCAAATTGGCCCATATTTTTGGCATTTATTCTGAAGTAAGCTTGAAGTGGTGAATCTACCTCTACACCTTTTGGAATGTAAACAAATGATCCACCGGACCAGACAGCCGTATTCAATGCAGCAAATTTGTTATCCTGAGCTGGAACGACTTTTCCAAACCATTTCTTTACAATTTCTGGATATTCTTTTACAGCAGTATCTGTATCAATAAAAACGACACCTTTTTCCTCAAGATCTTTACGTAGCTTATGATAAACTACTTCAGACTCATACTGTGCTCCAACACCTGCAAAATATTTCCTCTCAGCTTCTGGAATTCCTAATCTTTCGAATGTTTCTTTGATGGTATCAGGAACATCATCCCATGTCTTTGCTTTTGTTTCTGAAGGTTTAATGTAATAAGTAATATTATCGAAATTAATATCTTTTAATTTTTCAACCCCACCCCAGGAGGGCATTTTAGCTTTAAGAAAAATTTTATAGGCTTTTAATCTATTTTGAAGCATCCATTCTGGCTCATTTTTAATTTCACTTATTTCTCTAACTGTTGCTTCAGTTAATCCGACAGGAATTCTATGGACGTAATTTTCTGGGTCTGAAAACCCATATTTTGAGTAATCTAAATCTGCTAATGGATCTGTGGACATATTTAATCATCTTTACTAATAAAATTATTTTATTAACTATAGTTAATTTATAGATAATTGATTTTAAAAGGTTAATTGTTGTAAAAATTCTAAATATAATATGAAAAAAAGGAGGTAAAATAAATTCTTAAATTTAATGTTAAAGAACGTTCTTTTGGTATTTTTTAAATGAAAACATAAATGATTAGAATTTGATTTCCAAATGAAGTACTTCGACACAATTTATTCAGAATTATAACAAAGCCTAATTTTTTTTTGGAAATATTTTTTGAATTAAATTAATTATGGGCTATAATAATCTATGAAATAAATGTTTTTATGGTAACGAAATACAAATTTATTAAATCAATTAATTTATTTGATTTAATTAAAAAAGAAAAATTAAATAATTACTCATCGACATAATTCTAATATGTTAAAAATTAGAAGAAAATTCAGAAACTTGTAAAAAAGGATTCTTTCCTTCTAAATTTTTGTATAGATAACATTATCAAACAAAAAGGATATAATATTTTGATAATAACGGACAACACAAACGTGCAAGAGGATTTTCAAGTCTAACTCTTAATGGAAGGTTCTTTTTGACCCAAAAAAATGTCATTATTTTGGAAACAGGAACGAAAATCTCGCCTTTCACGAAAATGTTTGTGGAATCTCGACGATTGAAAGGTACTATTATAGCTAATACACTACTTGACTTTATTGTAGAATCACATTCAAAAGATACCACCAAGTCCGATACTTGGGTTCCTCTCGAACTTATCCATCTTGCTTCAACAATTTTACCAGATGATTTAACTGCTTCACCATTAGCATCTTTATTTTCAAGAACAAAACAAATAAGTTTGGTACCTTTAAGCCCGTCTGAACAGTTTCTTGGTGCTTGGTTTTCTGAATTATTTAAAATTGAAGAAAAGGTTGAAGAAATATCTGATTCCATTAAAAAGATGTTTAACACTCTTGCAAGTTATCACGGGATTCCTGTTGAGGTAATTCCGATTTCGATTATAAAAAAGCAAATTGAGATTAAATATCGAAACCATCTTGGGCCATTGCGTTATTACCAAATGTTCGGCTTTCTGGACATGCAAAAATTTATTCCAATTGATCCAGCTGATATTAAAACAGCCCTCTCAAAAAATGATTTTAAATTAATAAATTTTGAACCTAAAGAATCGATAATACCAGCAGAGGTTGAAAAACAGTTCAAAGATGCTAGTGCAGTAATAATATCAGCAGGAGATCTGGCAAGTTTAACTGTTCTACTCTCTTATGAAGATATTAGAAAAGTAATTTCAAAATGTTCAGGAACTGTTGTTGCTATTTCACCTATCGGATCAAAACATCAATTGATAAGCGAACGGGAATCAGTATTGTTAGAAGCTTTAGGAATAACACCCGATTTATCAGGATTCACTTTATTATTGAAAAATGTCGCAGATACACTTATTATTGATCAGAATGATTCTAGTGACTCTCAGCTAATGAGAGATTCTGGATTTAATATCGTTATTGAGGATCTTGCAACTATTAAAGAGAATAAGGAATTTGTTGATGTAGTTCTAAGAAGTGCTAAAATCGACATTGAAAAAATTCAGTTGGAACAGGAGGAAATTAGTTCCTCTTCAAGAAGAGGAAATATCGAAAAATTAGTATTTGATGTTGCTAAAGTCCCCGGTCTAGCGGTGGAATTACCAAGTCCAGATTCTCTAGTAATTGACAAAATTCCTGAAGAACAGTTAAAAGCAGCTCAAGATGGTGCAATAACTATTACTTTAGATGAAAATAACGATGGTAGTATTACTGCCGATTCAGAGGTAATTCAAAAAACTTTAGATGCTATAGAAACATCAATAGCTGGAAAAACTGCTAAATCAAATGATCAAGGATTAGAAAAGAAACAAATACCTGATCGAAAGGCTATTCAGGAAGAAATCGATAAAGAATTAATGGATATAACATCAAACAAAAAAGAGAAATCTGATGTAAAAGAGCTTGAAACTGCTTCTGAACGTGATAAAGTAGAAACATTGTTAGATGTTATAGAAAATGATGATTTACCGGAAGATTCAGACAATTACATTAATCAAATTGAAAAAGCAATCGAGAATGATTCAAGTTTAGCTATTTTCGCTGGAAATAAACTAATTGAAACTATTACTGATACTGGTTCTGAGAAAATACGTAAATTTGGTATAAAAGTCTTTAATAGTTTATCGGAAGAAAGAAAAATCGCGTTTAGACGAGTAGTCCAGAGCTGGTTAAAAAATGCTCTAGATAATCCAGATTTTGCTATACAAGAACATCAAGCAAAAATTATGTTATCTATTGCAGAAAACGATCCTGAATTAATTGGAGATACACTCAAAGCATTCATTGGACAAGTTTTAACAAACAAGGTTTCTGATATCTCAAGAGAAAGATGTAAAAATTTAATTTTACAAGTCGCTATTAATAATAAATCAGCTACAAAAGCTGTAATTAATGAATTTTTAGAACTTTTTAGTGAAGAAAAAATTCTTGAGGGCGATTTATGGGCTTCACTGACATCTTTTGATGCAAGATTAGTGGGGATTGAGTTGGTGGAAAACTTTTCTCTAACTACTTGCAGTGAAATTGCTCAGAAAGCACTTCAAAGAGATCTCGGTTCGTTCAGTAGTCTGTTGAATGATATTGTTTCTTCGTTTAATGATGGAAATATGGATAAATTATTAAGTATCGTTGGTAATCTTTCTGAGGCTGCTGTCAGAAAGGCAAAAAGATTAACAATTGCTCAGAAAATTGAGAAACTAGGATCAGTACAATTAGAGACTTTTGCCAAGTCAATTAAAGAGGACGCAAAAGAATTAGAATCACTCGTATATGAAATGGTAATGAACAACGAAATTAATGCCAAATTAGATATGATAGAGGGAAAAATGTTTATTAAATTTGTTTCAGAAGAAGATAATGATGAAGAAAACAAAAAGTAAATATAGTTTAAATTGCAATTGGATCGCATGGATGACCAGTGCTCATTAAAAGAAACAGCAATACTGTGAAGATTGCAAAAATTCCAATCCAAAGTATATTAGTCTTTATTACAGCAGATCTTCTTCTTCCAGTAATACCTGAACCTCTTGCTACTCCAACAGTCCATAAAACGATTGAAATACAAATATTGATTAGGAAAATGTTAGCTAATAACCAACCCAATCCCATACTAGCTAGAACTAGATTCCCAGTAGCAAGAACAATTCCAATATTTGCAGCAGGAGGAGCAAGCGATGCAGCTATTGCAACACCTACAACTGATACGCTTTGACCCTTAGATATTATAACACCAGCTGCTAGACCACTAAAAATAGCTAATCCAATAGTTGCGACATCCAATCTTGTCCGACTAGAGATTTCAAAATTATTAGTACAGATCTCACTGATGTCAGTGTCTAATTTTAATGTCGATATGATATTGGAAAATGAACCTGATTCGGGAACTGGGCCGAAAAACTGATTTAGTGCTAAAATAAATAAACCTGCTAAAAAACCTGTTGCTATGACACAGAAAAGCCCAATGATTTCTGCATTAACACCTCTTCTCAAGTGTGAGGCGCCTGGTGTAATCAATCCAACAGATGTTAATACAATAGGACTTAAAAGAGGAGAAACAATCATTGATCCAATCAAAATAACAATTGATTTCGTAACTAACCCAAAAGCTGCTAGCAATCCAGATAAAATACATAATACGATGTACGTTCCAGAAAGAACACCATTTTCAGTAAGATTAAATACCAATTCTTCTAAATTTACACCCATGCTTTGTTCAAGTGATGAGTCTTCACCTTCTGGTTTTAATAATAAATCAACGGGTAATAAAGCAATTTGTCCATAAACTGATCCAATTCCTCTTCCTTTTAATTCTTCTATTAAACGATTTGTTTGATTTGATCTAATAAACATAGTCCATGTAATATATCCTTCTCTTAATGTTATAATAGGATCTTGATCTGGATTAAGAGATGTTATCAATTCATCCATTAATACCCTTCTTTTTTCTGGAAGGGTTATTCGTAATTCTTTCATTATAAACACCAAAAGAAGAATAGAAATAAATTATTGTAAGTTATTGAATTTAAATTTGAATAATAATTATATTTTGAATTTTGATATTCTTTAAAAAGGCTTTTTGAGTTTGTAATATTTCCAATAATTGTTGATTTTTTGTTAAGAGAGTGTTTAATCAAAAATTATGCTGACAAGCATCGCAATAATCAATGTTTATCCACCAAACAATATTTAATAATAAAGCTAGTCCAAAAAATATAGTACCTATTAATAAAATCTTCTTATTATCAAAATTACTTTTGAAAAAGAAATACATTACAATTGGAAAAATTGGAAAAGTAAAGGAGAGAAATCTAGAAAAATTTCTCCCACTAACAACAGTATTAACCCCTAAAAAATTTATTAATCCTAAAATTAATAAGAAATCAATCCTAAGAATCTTTTCTTTACCCAAGTTTTTTCTAAAATGATAAAGGTAGATAATTGACCATAAACCTATAATAAATGTTATTAAAGCTGCAATAAACAATAGATATTCTGTAAAAACATTAGTTGTTATAACCCACGACGTATAATTATTCCAAAAGGTAAAAGGAATCATTACTATTTGATTATCAACTAAATAAGTTTCCCAAGTGGAATAGGCAATAAATTCACTATTGAAAGGAAGAAAAAAATCATTGGTAACAAGATTACTATAGATAAATGGTAAAAGACTAATTATAACGGAAATAATAGTATATAAAACCAATAGTACTAGTCTCGTCCAATTTTTTAAGTTAATTTCATTTTTTTTCTTCATTAAAGAATAAAAGATGATTAGAATAAATCCTAAAATAAAGAAAAAACCATTAAAACGCAAAGCTAAGGTCATACCGAGTGTAATAGAGGAATAGAAATATTTTCTATTTATAAATAAAAAAAAGGTTAGTGTTTGGTAAAAAATGAATAAAATCTCAGCAGTGGCTAAAACAAAGAATAAACTAAAGATTGTGGTATCTATAATCCATATGAATAATATCAAATATTTATTATTTACACCAAACAATTCTTTATAAATCATGAAAATTAAAACTACTGTTAAAAGTGAAAAGATATATTGAATCACGATCACAGAGATTGTTAATGATAAGTTTGGTTGAAATATATTAGAAAGTAGAGCATATAAGGGGAAATAATGGAAGCTAGTTGTAATTAAATGATATGGATATGGCGGATTTTCTATTTTAATGGTATTTCTTATAAATTTCCATGAATCATTTTTAAAAGTAGCCCAAATAGTTGAAAGTAAATCGCCCTGAAAGTAAAATATTACTAAAAACAAAATTATTAAAAATAAAGATGTATGAAGAAAAAAAATTGTCCGAATAGGATTTTTATCCATAAAATTTTCTTTAATACATGTTTTTTCCATATATAATTTTTTTGCTCATCATTAAAAATCCTAATCAAAGAAATATAGAAAATTCTATTAAGAATGATTTCTAATAAATTAATGAATATCGCTATTACAGGAAGTTCAGGAAATTTAGGAAGCTTAATTGTTCAAAATATGCCTACTACATCCCTCACATGCATTGATATTAAAATGCCTAAGTATGAGTTACCTTCAAATGCCAACTTCTTGAATTATAATACATCTGACAAAAAATTGTCCCAGGTATTAAAATCATTAAAAATAAATACAGTTATTCATTCTGCATTTACTGTAACACCTATAAAAGATCATCAAAGAAGAAGAACACTAGTTAATGATCTATTAGGAACTAAAAGATTATTTGAATCTGCTTTAAATGCTGGAGTTAATCATATAGTTTATATATCTTCTACTCTTGCTTACGGTGCAAACATTAATAATAAAATTGAATTTAAAGAATCAGATACGTTACAAGCTAAACCTAATTTTTATTATGCATTTCGTAAGAAATTAGTTGAAGAAGAGATCTGTCTTCCTTTTATGGAAAATCATTCTGATCTTATTTTAACAATATTACGACTAAGTGGAGTATTAGGACCAAATATACACAATTATGTAACTGAAATATTAAAGTGGAGAATATTACCTTTTATTTACGAGGGAAGGAATACAAAAATTCAATGGCTTCATGAGAATGATTTTATACAGGCTGTAATTAAATCAGTAAATCTAATGAAGAAAGGAGTATTCAATATAACACCAAATACTGCTGATTCATTTTTGGAACAAAGGAAATATATTCCTCGTAAATCTATTTTAGTTCCAGAAAAAATTTCGAGATTGATGGGAAAATTAATGTGGGATTTGAACATATCAAGTGTTCCCCCATCATATTTAGATTTTGTACGTTATCAATTTACTGCATCAAACAAAAAAGCAAGAGAAGAATTAAAATTTTCTCCTAAATATACTACAAAAGAAGCTCTTCTCTCAATTTATAATTGAGAAGATGATAGTTATGTTTATTGAAACTTTCTCTATTGCGTTTTTTAGTATTTTAATCCTTGAAATGGGAGATAAAACCCAATTAATTGTATTATCAATTACTACAAAATACAAAGATCAAAAATTAGCAATATTATCTGGATTTTTTTTCGCTATATTATTTGTATCATTTGCAGCAGTTATTTTAGGAACCATAATTAAAGAAATAATTCCTAATGAATTTATTAGATTTATCGGAGCGTCATTATTCTTATTTGTAGGAATTTATGCAATGATTGATTGGTATAATGACAAAAAACATGAAAATGAAAATGATGAATTAAATAGATCAAGATTTACTTTTTCCTCAACATTTCGATCGGTATTAGTACAAACTTTTTTATTAATTTTCATGATGGAATTAGGTGATAAATCACAAATTTTCATTATAACGCTAGCGACTCAAGTTACTGATCTCATCGCAGTAGTTCTTGGAGCTACTTTAGGTATGACCATGTTAGCTCTTGTAGCTATTATTACAGGCGATATTATTTTGAAAATCATTCCCGAAAGCTTCATAAAGTTGGTTTCAGGAGTATTATTTATTGTAATAGGAATTATAATGTTTTTTTAGGGAGATTTCAAAAAATCAATAATTAATTTTGTAGATGTATTTCAATTCGCCTTCAACCATTTTACTTGTATTTTCAAATCCAATTTTTTCATAAAATTTACGAGCTGAGTTATTCTCAGGAATGACTGATAAGGAAATTAATTTTCTGTTAAATTCTTCTTTAAACATCTTTATCAATAATTCTAATCCGATTTTTCCATATCCTTTTCCTTGAAAATCCTTTCCAATCATGAACCGGACAATAGTACTAAGATTTTTATTCTCTGTTGATAACCAGCATAAAACAAACCCAACCGTCTCAGAACCATTCTGAATTCCTTTTAAGATAGTTCCTTTGTGAAACGTTGATTCTGCTATTGAATAAATATTTGAAGCTATATATTTTTTTTGAGAATCATACACATCTAGTTTTATTGCTAATTTCCAATTGTTTTTAGTTAGATCAACTAGTTTTATCATATTTTCACGCTAACTTCTTTAGAATTTCAAAAAAAATATTAACTCATTGAATTCTAATTTTCCCATAAATTGATCTTAGAATGAATTCTTCTTTGTTTTGCTCTTGGAACTAATCCTGAATTACTACTTACTTCTTCAGGTTCCATAAAAAAGGTTCTTGCAACTCTTTTTTTAACCATATTTCTCTGTTCTAATAATGAAAACTTTTTTGCGAATTCAGGCAAATTTTTCATAAGCTTCTGATATATTTCTTCATTATTAAAATAGATCCGATACTTTTTTTGAAAATGATACATTATTTTTTCTAAATCACGTTCTAATACGCTTAACGCTCTATCGATTCTGATTCTAACCGGTGTCGTTGTGAAAGTTTTAAAATTATATAACCTTGATTGGCTTACGTCAATAATATACGGTTTTTCGTAAGAAAAAATGATATTAAATTCACTTAAGTCACCATGTACGAATTTACATCGATTCCACATTAATTCAATCTGATCGAGAATGTCTTCTAAAATATCTCCGGGATCAAAACCCATTTTTTTCAAATGAACATTTCTAAGTAAAGGAGCAGCTTGAAATGACTCTAATTCTCTGTCAGATAATAGTTTCATTGAAAAACTCAACCCATTATTATACTCAAAAGGTTTAGGGACATTAACGCCAAAATGATCCAAAATTTCTAAGTTCTGGAATTCATCTCTTGCCATAATGGAACTCATACCAAATTCCGTAATATGGTGTTGCGCATTCTTCCTTTTAACATTTGTATTTGAATATGGTCTGAAAGATTTAACACAAACTGGTTTGCCATTTTTTTCTGCTAGTATAACAAAAGCTTCTTTTCCAGCTCCAAGGGTTAGGATATTTCGTTTTGAAGATATTAAATTTGTCTTTAACATATCATTTATTGCAATTTCTATACTATATTCCTGCGATTTGGAAGATTTAGATTCTTCCCGATATTTTTTATTTAATTGATCGTATTCTTGATTAAAATTAATTTTGTTCAACTTGATGTTTCACCTTAAAAATAAATTATTTTGACTAAATTTTGTTTTTCTCAGCAAATTAAAATCTATAGAAAATTTAGGGATGATCATAACTTTTAATTGGTTTTTAATTTTTATTAACGCTCTATATTCCTTTTTTAATCCATTTTTCATAATTTTTCCTCCAAAGATTGCATTAAATACTAATTATCCTTTCATATATTGTCATTTTTGTCTTATTATCATCAGAATCGAATATGGAATCATCTTCTGGAATAATAATCATTTGTTCTTTACCAATTTTTTTATTAATAATAAATTCAGTTATATCAGTTGAATAAATTTTCATTTTCTTACAATTTATTTCATTGACAACTGATTTATTAATTTTATTACAAATATAGTTATTTTTCATTATTTCAATACCTGTGCTACCGAATATAGTACCAAATAGCTATGTATGCAAATCCCAAGCTTCCTGTAAGCTATAGGATTGACTGTTACGACTGAGAAGTCGGTCAATTACAAAAGAGCAAGACGCCAGAGTAAAGCAGTCTATTTATTAATTAACTTTACTGAGGTGACTAGCAGTTTCAAACAACGAAAGATTCCAAAAAACGACATTAATTTTTAATACAATCATTACTACTTACACCTCCAAAGAGATCTGGATTAATTTTATCAAGAAGGATTCGTCTTATAAGTATTTGTTATTATGAACGAAAAAAAATTATCTTGAATATAAAGATCTAAATGGGATATTGGATTAAAATATAAAGTGATTTGTGTAATAGAAATATTTACTAGGCAAAAAAGAGAATTGAAGCTTTTAGGAGCCTAAAATTTATATTTTTTAAGCTTCAATTGTTATAGCAGTATTATTATACTGAATACCGTCTAAACTATAATAAAAAGAACGTAAATCAATTAAATCAGGAGATCTAACGATTAAATTTGCATCTAATAATAGTTTTAAGCCGTACCTAACACTTCTGAGATTAATTCCCAGCTTCTGAACTAATTCTTCAGGTTTTATTGGTTTATCTTCATTTTCTAAACCTTTAAGAACCATTTTTGCGACTTTAGTTAAATTTGTTTCTGTTTGCATGACTATCACGAACATAAGTTAGCTTAACTATTGTTAAGTTTTATCATTAAAAAACTTTACTATTGTTAAGTCTAAAATTTTATTATATGATATAGTCAATTTAATAGAATGAATAAGAAAAAAACCAAACCGATTAAAAATCAAAGGAAATTCTCTAATTGTATAGTAACGTTAACTTAAAACTAAAATATGAAGAAATTCTGAAAAAATGTGAAACAAAGCACTGGTATAACAGCGAATTATTAGAAATTGCTTTAGAATTTGGAAAAAATAAGCATAAGGGACAGGAAAGGAAAATTTCAGGTGATCCCTATTTCATTCATCCAATTCGTGTAGCAATTAATCTTATTGATGAACCAGATTCCGATCTAGACCTAATAATAGCTGCATTATTACATGATACTGTTGAAGATACTACAACGACCTTTGAAGAAATTGAGAAAAATTTTGGAAAAAAAACAGAAATTTTAGTAAATGGTTGACAAAGTCTGATTCAAGAGAAAAATTAATGATTGGAAAGGAAAAATTTTACCAAAATTATTTCAAAAAGATAAGAAGGTTTTCAGAAGAAGATAAGAGAGTATTGAAAATAAAATTAAGTGATAGAATAGATAATATAAAAGAATATATGCTCTTTGCTACAAAAGAAAAAATTGAAACCTATATTTGGGAAAGCTGCAAATATTTAGATATCTGTAATGATTTTTTTCTAGAGACTGATTTAATTCCAGTATTATACAAAGAATTGAAATCATTAAAAAGCCTTAACAGAGAATAAGGACTTGAATTTATAAGTTAATCGTTGTATTTTAAAAAATAAGATATTTTTTGTTTATAATTAAGGAAATTTGACAAAATTTATTTTATTAGAAAGAAAAGTTGAATTTTAATACTTTTATTTGAGCAAAATAAGTTCATTTCCGAGAAGAATAAATATTTAATATGAAGAACAAAGATTTCTAAATGATTCTGCATTTATGAAATATTTTCAGATTTAAATGCTTTTAATTTAAATTTATAATGAACTCGAATTTGTGTATTAATTAACAATTTATTCACATCTATTTACTTTTACGCTATAGGAACTGTCGCAAATGAATAAAACTAATGAAAGATTTGTTAGTGATTTAACGATTGATGACGAATATGGTATTATTGAAGCAAATAAGACTATTAAAGATGCTGCATTAAAGATGAAAGAGCTAGGTATACCAGATTTAGTAGTAGTTGATGATAAACAACAAAAAAAAGTTTTAGGAGTAATAGCAGATTTTGATATAGTTACAGGTCTTATTGCAGAAGACAAACCTTCAAAAAGCACGAAAGTTACTGATATTATGTATACAATAGAACCAGTTACACCGAAAACGACAGTTCTTGATACATTTACCCGTATGCGTGATTTAGATGTTCCTATTATACCTGTTATCGATAATGATAAATTAATTGGAGTAGTTTCAATTACAGATACCTGGGGATACCTACCTGAAAAATATGAAGACCAAAAGGGATTAATCGCTGTTAGCGATCCTAAATTTGCTAATTATTTCTTTACTTTGACTATGGTTATTTTATATTTTTTCTTTGGAATTTTAACTCCTGTCATAGGCATTGCTGGTTTTTTCAAAGCAGAAATAGCTGGTTCAGCTAGTTTTGTAACGGAAGTCACATATTATTTATTTGAAGCAAGAGGGGGAGGATTTATCTTCAGATATATTGATTTCCAAGGAAACAATGTTCCTTGGATTATAATTACTGTTTACAGCATGATATTCCTTTTAGTAGGGATAATTAGTACAGTAGCTATTTTACAATGGGCCTATGGAGATTATAAAATGATAAAAGAAAATAAAAACTGGAGAAATGTAGGATTTGCCATGGGTTTGATAAATATCATCATTATTTGGTTTTTATTCATATTTATTATCTTCTCAGGTGCTGTTCGTGTTACAGACCCTCAAATAGATTTTTTAGGAATGTTATTAAGTGGGATTTCTATTCTATTTCTATTACTTGCTATTTCAAGAGATTATTTCTTTAAAGAAAAGATTATTTCATCAGATGAGGAGGAAAACTAATGGCTAGAGGTGGTGGAGGATTTGGAGGTGGAGGATTTGGAGGTGGAGGATTTGGAGGTGGAGGATTTCGAGGTGGAAGTTCTAGTTTTCGATCAGGCTCAATGAGATCTTCTGGTAGACCCTTCGGAAGAACTGGTGCTCATCGAAGTGTATCACGTTCTCCTAGAGGTCGAAATTATAATAGGTCTCATCATGGATATTATGGAGGATGGTATCGTCCATGGTATCATCAATATTACTGGTTTTGGGGTTATCCCTATCGTCCATGGTATTATTCTCCAGTGTATATGGGTGGAGGTTTCTTCTTATTTATTATAGCTTTACTTATTATCATTCCTTTATTTGGTCTGCTTGTTGTCCCTTATCCAGGTAATGATGCAAGTTCAAGTGGAGTGGTAATATATAGGGATACTCAAACACTGAACTATAATGAATATTGGTTCGAAAGTGAAAATATTCCTTCAGGGTCTACGATTGAATATGAAATGCAGAGTCAAAGCCCGGTTACTTTTTTAATTTGGGATCAACCCTTTGAAAATTTCCCAACTACTAGTGGGACGCGGACGGGGAATTATCAAAAAATTTTTACTGTTCTAGGAGATCATGATTACGAATATTTGGGTTATTTTCTTCGTCCAGGTGATAGATTAGAAATTGATTTTGAGATTTCTTTACAAAATGAAGTTGAATTTTTCATTGCGGATGCTGATGCTCTTAATCGCTGGAATAATTGGGAAACAATTACGCCAGAAAAATCAGAAACAGGAATTGGAAATTATTCTGTTTCATTTACTGCTCCTTACGCTCAAGATTGGTATTTAGTCTGGTATAATTTTGGTTCTTCTTCAGCTCAAGTAGATATGTCTGTATCCTATACTGTAGCAGCTATTGATTACACACAAGCTGATGTTGTCAAAGAGAATACAGATTTTGTTCCTAAAGATTCGTTCACTGCTCTTAACAGTGGTAATTGGTATTTCTTTATCTATTTTGATCCATTTGTCAATCCTGCTGAATCAGTTGATATTACGTTTGTTGTTTCATTTGACACTCAAGTAACATCGAACGATCGATGGGTGGATACGTCTCCACTATTAATGTTTATTGGATTGATTATAATAATTATATTGGCAGTAGCAATCTACCAAAGGAGAAGTGCAAAGAAAAATAAACCTGTTACTACAGTAGGATCTATTGATGCAACACAAACTAAAATAACTGAATCTAAACAATTAGGACTGTCTTCAGCTAGTAAATGTCATCGTTGTTCTTATAAATATAATGCTAATGAAACATATTGTAAAAATTGTGGAGCAAAATTAATGGGTAGAGATTATGGATTATCGTTAAAGACTACTCCTTTTGGATCTACAAATTGTATCAATTGTAAAGAAAAACTTCATTTAGACGATATTTTTTGCTCTAATTGTGGTGTGAAAGTAGAACAAAATTAATTTTTATCAAAATATTTGCTTAGTTTATTTCCTTTAATTTCTTTATTTTTATCATATAATTTCACTAAACTATTAACTACTTCATTAGATCCATTCTTTGATTGTAAAACCGATTTTACTATTTTTAATTCTTTTTCTTGTTTTTTAGTATTCTTAAAAATATTCAAAATATCAAATTTGTCTTTTTTACTATCAATTAAAGATGAAAAAAAATCTACTGCTAATTCTAAGTGTGGAATTAGAATTTCGTTATTTTCTGGTAACGCAGAATTTGTAATTGTGTTCCTAATCAATTCTTTTCTTGGGTAATTCTCATAACCAAACCCCTTTAATCCTAATAATTTAGCAGCGCCTAATGTTGTTCCAGATCCTAAAAATGGATCTAAAACTTTCTCAGCATGAGTTAATTTTATGCATTTTATAGGTAATTCCAATGGAAATGGTGCATCATGCCCCTTTTTAATCGAGGCACCAGTTGTTTTTGAATAAGGTAATAACCAAATATTTCCTTGATCACGTATATCCTCACTACTATATCTACCAATATTGCTTTTATCCGCATAGGGAATACCTATCTCTTTTGGATAAATCTTATATTTTTCTTTATTTTTTACAAGAAGGAAAATGTTTTCCCAGACATTATTTAGTCGTTTATTCCCTCCAGTAGGAGTGTAATGCCCCTTTCCTAATAGAGATTTTACCCATATTATGGTTTGAATTCTTTTAAATCCGGTTTTCACTGCGGATTCTATCACTAATTCACTTTTTCCTTGATCTTGAGCTGCATCCCCAATATTGAGAAAAAAAACACCAGTTTCTTTCAAAACACGGTAACATTCTCTCCAAACTTTTTCTAAAAAAGTTAAATAATCCTCTATTTTTCTTTTATCGTTATATATAATCTTTGTATCATCAGAATATACTTTTCCTCTATTATATGGAGGTGAAGTGATGATTAAATCAATTGAATTATCAGTTAATTCTACCATGTCCTCCGAACTTTTATAAAAAATTCTTTGATTTTCGATTTCTTCTATATCAGTAGAATTCAACAACATAAACCCTTTTTGCTATATAATACTTTTTATTTTTAATATTTAGTGAAAAAATTGATTTCAAGTATGTAAAATATTCTAATAAAATATTTTTGTTATTAAGTCTCGAGGTATATGATCGAATAATTTGTTTTCTATTATCATTTTTCCATCTTTTATACTATTATTATACCAAGGTAATTCTTGTAACTCTTGATTTCTAATCATTTTATTAGAATAATTTACGTTTCTTATTTTGAATTTTGTACCAATTACATAATAAGGGATTTCAAAATGCTTACTCATTATTGCTAATGAAAATGATCCTGATTTATTTAATACAGATTCATCATGAAATATTGAGTCACATCCTATCAAAACAACTCCTTTTTCTTGATATTTCATTAAATAATTTGCTAAACGAGAATCATCAACAAGAATTAATTCAATATTGGGTATTTTCAATTTTAAATCATTTGCTAACTTAACTCCTTCAAATTTCGGAGAAGATGCTGAAATTATTAGCCTTTCTAAATCAAATAATTTGTTGTATTTAATAATTGAATTAAAAACTAATTTTGAATAAGAAATAGTAACAATTGTGGCTATGTTTTCTGTTCTCATTATCTCAATTAATCTTTTTATTGATCCCTTCTCATTTTGTATAATGTCTTCTCTTAATTTCTTCAAACATAAATTTAAATTTGATTTAGTCCAAGGTCCTTTAATTTCATTAAGAATCTCATTTAATTTTTCAAAAGTAGACATTTCAGGTTGTAAACTAGGGAGAAGAGATGAAATTTCTTTTTGGAATATTTTTGGAATCTCTTCAGTATTTTGAATATAAGAAAAAAATAATTCTATCGTTTTATCTAATATTTGTGTTGCTGATAACTCAATATCAAATCCCAGTTTAATTAGTGATTTTTTAAAATCCAAAAATTCAGAATTTGCCATAAAAACAATATCCTTCTGTATCCCCACCACATAACATATGATTAAATCAATCCAATAAGTATTATTTTAGAAAAACTAAATGGAAACTAACAACGTTTTTAACATATTTTCGGGCAAATTTTTCAAAGAATCAGTTAAAGTTGTTATACATTTAGCAATGAATTCTTCTAAATCCTCAACATTGTCAGTTAAACTCAAATTAGTGATTAAAACTTTATGTTCTTCAGGTAGTTTAAGCAACCTGTCTTTTAATTTTTCGATTCTTCTGTCAACAATTCCAACAGAAGTAAGAACATCGTGAGCATTTCCCAAATTTTCTATTTTTATTAGCATACCTTTTTCTGAGTAAAATAACTGATATGGAATAATTAAATCTTTGATAATAAAATAAACAACATTATTTAACAATTCGAATTTTTGTTTCTGTTGCTTTTCAATCTCTGAAACAATTTTTTTCTGAATTGATTTTTTAATGCTTTCTCCTACAATCTTTCCACTAAGTATTTGAAAAGTATAATTCCATTTTTGAGACAGATCAGTATCGCGAAGTAAATTTGGAAATGGAAAAGCCTGTGATAATCTTTCTTTTACATTTAAAAACAATGGCTTTTTTCCACGTGAATCAGCTATCATTCGCAGAGACCTCTCTAAATTACGTTTAGATTGGAATGCTTTACCCATACGTGCAATATTAGTAGGTTGTTTATTGGAAAAAATACCTGATACTATGTTATGAGTTTCTAAATCTTCATTATAAGTATATATTGGGACTAATAAGATTTGGTGGGTTGGATCTTCCTCATAATAATAAAATAATTCCGATGGAGTAATTCTCATAGATTTTACTTTCTTATCTTCAGATGCTAATAAATATTGGACTATATTATATCCAGAAAGATAAACTAAATCACTAAGAGAAAAAATGTTGTTTACACGATCTAAAAATAGCTGATTAGATGATTCCTTTGAATATTGAATATCTATTCTTGAATTATCTTCAACAGATTCATAAACAAAAGAATGATTAGATCGATCAGATTTTATTTCTGATATGCCCATAAAATTGTACTTTTGAGATTTTTGATAATCCTCTAAATGGCCAATGTACTTAGATTCATCTTGAAGATCAACAATAAATGTTTTTATCCAAACTTGTAATATTTCTTCCCAGTTTACATTAAATTTTTTTAAATCATCCTTTTCTCCAATCAAATCCAAGACAGAATGCATTTGAGAAAACCGGTTTTGTAAAATATATTGAAGCAAAGTGAAATTTATTTCTTCAGACTGAATAACCATGATAAGCCAATATCCAATATCTAGTTGTTTATCGACATGGTTAAAAATATACAAATGTCTTTGATATTTCTTTCCTGTGTCTTCTTCAAATTTAATGGCAAATCTAGAGTTTTTATGTAAATATCTAGACGGTGACAAAGCGGGATGATCTAAAGATAATAAATTCTTGATATCATGTAATTTTTCTTGTGTCAAATGAAAATTTTCTCGAGATGTAAAAAGGGATGGATTATCCAAAGGATAAACTTTTTCATCAGATTTTCTATAAATAATACATCCACCAAATGTCATTTCATCATTAAGATGTAAATGTGTTGCAGCAGGTAAAATGGATGGAATATATTCTTCCATTTTTAAATAATTAATGTATTCTTGGCAAACAATCCAACCGGAGAGAAAAAACTCATCTGTTGTTATTTTTTTAGTTTTAATTTCCTTTTCTAAAGATTTCATTATCTCTAAAGGAAAATCATTTTTTAAAGCTGCTAATATTTCAGCTAAAACCCATCTATAATCTATTTTTTCAATATCATATTTAAGAAGAACTTCATTCCATTCATGAAGGAGAGGTATAATTAAATAATCAACTACCTGACAAAAAAGAACATCAAGAGAAAAAGTATTAGTAAGCATATTTTTTTGAAATGATTTATCAGCTTCCCATGCTACTTGCCATGTAAGTTGCAGTAAAAAAAGTCGATCGTTTAGTGATAATGCTGATCCCAGAAACTTTTTACTTTCAATTAAATTTTTTAAGATTAATTCCACCCTCTCTTCATCATTCAATCGTTGTTGGGGTCCAGCATGAGAAGTAACATCCCCTGTAATTATGAATTTACTTAAATAAATGGTAGTTAATACTTCTTCTTCTGGACAGTTGTAATTCTCAATCAATCTCTTTATAGAATCTGAATGCATTTTTTTAAATATTTCAAATTGAGTTTCAGGTTTTGCTCTTTCCTTCAGAGCTTCTCTAAGTTCGTTGTAATAAGACATAAATGAATAGCTCAAGAAATTTGTTTTAGGGAAGTAAAATTCAAGAAAGTAATTTATTGGTTAATATTTGTTATTAATTGTTTTTCGTTTATATCCTTTTAATCCAAATTGGAAACTGAAGTTTTCCGAACTTATATTGAGAAAGCATTTTATTCACAAGTTAAATGATATAATTTCAAGCTATTCAATTTTCTATCAAACTGAATATCGGATAATTATTCTTTATATTGATACAAGTTATATTTTTAATGTTTTTTGGATTTTTCAATAAATCGAAGTATTATTTTATTAGTTTGTACTTTTCTATTTAATGCTCTTTTTTTTCCTCTCTGGTAGTAAAGATGTTAATTTTTGATAAACCGAATTTGATTACAGATTTAAGTTCAATCATAGAGGATTGTGTTAAAAAAAATGATAATTTGTCTCACTTACTGTTAGCCAGTCGTGATGGGTTGCCTATGCTATCTACAGCAGGAGAAACTTCCCTACCAGAAGAAACGTTAGCAGTTATAAATGCTACTTCAATATATCATGGACAAATGATATTAGAAGAATTAAAATGTGGTAATATTAAGGAATTATACGTTAAGGCTGAAACTGGTCTATTGATCTTTCTTCCAGTAGGTCCTGATGCCTCTTTACTCGGTTTGACAACTGAAAATAGTGATTTACGCAAAATTCTACTTGAAATGAGACGTGCTTCTAAGATGATATACGAGATACTAACAAAATAATTAACTAGAAAGCGAAATATTCTCCATTAATCTTTTCGAAATATTATTGTTATATTCCAAGATTTTATTACTTGTTTCTTTGTCATAGAATTGAAAATCATCAATTAATGTGTTACAAAAAGGAAATTCTTGGGAAAGTTGTTTACAGTAAGATATCCAATCTTCTGAGGGTTTTGGTAGAGGGTCAATTCCTAAAAGAGTAAGAAATTGGGTTAGCCATCCTCTAGCTGTAGCTATTGGACTATATCCTCCTCCCCCCATCATAACAATGGGAATATTATTTTTATTGATTTCCATTCTTATTCTCTTTGCAATCTCACAATATGCACGAGTAGAAAGCCGAATATGTGTTAACGGGTCTAAGATATAAGTATCTACGCCACATTGCCAAAAAACCATGTCAGGTTTTTGAATTTCAAAAGCTTTAGAAATTAATGGAAGAACAACAGGTAAATACTCTTGATCAGACGTTCCTGGTATCAAAGGTAAATTCATACAAAACCCCTTACCTGCACCCTCTCCGACCTCATGTTCGAAATCTGTTCCTGGAAATAGATATAACCCCGTTTCGTGAACAGAAAACGTTAATACTTCATTTTTTTTGTAATAATATTTACTGACACCATCTCCTGAATGGCAATCAGTATCTATGTACAAAATTTTCAAACCCCTTTCCAAAGCAGAGTTTATTGCTATATTACAATCATTATAATAGCAAAATCCTGATGCTTTCTCAGGCCATGCATGATGTAACCCCCCTAATACATTAAAAGCTACTTTATAATTTTTTGAAGTATCTAATACTAAGTTTGTAGCTTTTAATGTACCTCCAACAATTGTTCTGCTAATCTTTTCAACATCAGGAAAAATTGGACAGTCACCAAACCCTAATCCAAAATTTATATTTTCTTCCAAAGTTTGTTCTGCTTTTTTTAAAGCGTCAATGTATTCAGCTTTATGTACTGTTAGAAGTTTTTTCTCATCAGCTATTTCGGGTTCAAACATTTTAAATGGATAATTTTCATGCTTATATAACGAATTCAATAAAATTTTAAATGATTTTAATCTATCTGGGCTCATAGGATGTCCTTCACCTAAATCAAAATTTAGATAATCGTCTGTAAAGATCATACATCCGTTAGTTTCATTTTCTGAAGTATTTTGGAAAGAATTTATCGTCGATCACCCTCTTGGCAATAATTTGTTTAATAAGTCATATGATAGATATTTCAAAAATCTTCCATTAATAAATTAATGCTCTCATTAGAATATTAATTGTTTTTTCCCTGTAAAAATAGACATTGACGTGATCTTTTTGGTTGGTAAAGGAATTGTTGTAATTGGAATGGCATATGGAGATGAGGGTAAAGGTAAAATCGTAGATTATTATTGCTCTAAACATTATATAGATGCTGTAGTTAGATTTAATGGGGGATCTAATGCTGGTCATACAATTGTTGCTGAAAATAAGAGATATGCCCTTCATTTGCTTCCATCTGGCATGGTATATGGCAAAACCTCTTTAATTGGAAATGGGGTTGTTGTTAATCCTCAAAAATTAGAAGAAGAACTGAAACAATTTCCGGATAAAATCAAGAATCTAAAAATAGATCCTAGATCACATATTGTATTACCTATCCATGTTAAACTTGATTCTTATCAAGAAACAACTAAAAAAGAAGGAAAAACATCTGCTGGTACAACAAAACAGGGTGTAGGCCCATGTTATTCTGATAAAGCTTCAAGAATTGGCATAAGATGGGCTGATATAGAAGTAGATGAAATTTTTCAATCACAATTGAATTACATATACAAATATTATTCTCATTTAAAAGATATCTTAGATTTACCACCAAAAGATAGTTTAAGAAATGAAATAAAAAATTATTACAAAAAATTTGAGCAAAATTTCGTAGACGGTGGAGAATTTCTGGAAAATATATTATTAAATAATCGTAATATATTATTTGAGGGTGCTCAGTCTACACTACTAGATATTGATCATGGAGTATATCCGTTTAATACTAGTTCAACATGTTTGGTTTCAGGTGCGTCATCGGGAACAGGAATAGGAATTAAGTATTTAAATGAACGAATTGGTGTTATGAAAGCTTATACATCACGAGTTGGAGAAGGCCCGTTTGTTTCTGAATTAGATACTAGTGAAAATCCTGGAAAATATATTCAGGAAATAGGAGCAGAATATGGAACAACCACTGGTAGGCCAAGAAGAGTTGGTTGGTTGGATCTAGTTTCGATGAAGTATTCTGTTAGATTAAACAGTTTAACAGGATTAGCTATAACAAAACTAGATGTAATTGGTGGACTAGAAACATTTAAGGTTGTAGTTGGGTATATTAACGACAAAGGAGAAGATACTAAAATTATACCCCCTAGTGTATTGAAAATTAAAAATTATCAATCTATATACAAAGAATTTGAAGGTTGGGGAATCTTAAGCAAAAATCAATGGCTTACGATATGTCAAAAGGGAAAAGATTCTCTTCCTAAATCATTACTAGATTTTATTAGTTTTATTGAAAAATATCTGAAGTGTCCCTTTTATTTATTAAGCTTTGGGCCAGATAGAGAATTAACACTTGAATTAGACAATATTGAAAGTGAACTACCCCAACCTGAAGGATAGGGCTTCCCTCTTCATCGATAGCACTTGTGCAGACACAAATGGCAATCTATCTAAAGATTGACACAGTTCCTGAATAGAGGTGCTCGTCTCCAAAGGCATTTTTTTCCTCAGTTCCTGAGGAAAGCGATGATTAATTTCAGAATTTATAGATGCTAACTCACCAATACTTAATTTCTTATCTACGATGGAAGCGTTCCAATCACGTTCTAGCTCTAATCTACACTCCGGATTCAGACACTGGAATACCCGTTCATCTAACGGTACCTGTTTTAAAAGAATATATCCGCAATCTGAACATCGCTTACTGGTAGGTTCCCATTTATCTATGACACATGAACTCACAACCCGTCTCTCTAGGGTTGTGAACAATCGTCCCAGTGCTGTGTTTAATAAACGAGTCCCCCATAAACGTTGCCAGTTGGTTATCGAATCGTCCTGAAATGCTACATATGCGTAATTATTTGTTATTCTACTAATTATCTTGTTAGTTGTATCAATTTTTCTGTTTGTCCATTTCTTATACCGTTTTTGTAATTTTATCTTAGTTTTAACATATTTTTTTGAAGCATACTTTTTTTTTGATAATCGTTTACATAATTGACTTAACTTCTCTGGAATCTGGATGTTATAAGTAATTTGTATTCCGTTAGACAGCGTTAATTGGTTAGCAATCCCACCATCTATTCCTAAAACCTGTTTCGCTATTTCAACACGTTTCTGTTGTTTCTGTTGTTCATTTGTGATTGTTTTTTTGCTTGTGCTTGTGATTGGAAGATAACACGTTACTAAGAGATAAAAATCCCCTGAAATGTATCGTAACTTGGCTTCAGCTAATTCTGCGTCTTTGGGTACTTGATGTAGACCGCGTACTTTAAAATAACCTTTAAGTCCTTGGATATGCGATTTATTTGGTCTTTTTACTGTGTAGGTGTTACCGTGTTGTTTTAAGGGAATTGTCTCAACACATTTTTTGAATATAAGTTTTCCGACTAGATGTCCTTTTTCTTTCTGTTTTTTTAATGATATGATATCTCGTTGTACTTGCTTAACAAGCGATTGTTTCATCTGTGACGATAAATGTGTTAAGGGACGTTCATCAATGGTATCTGGACAGATGACCGAAACTGATTCGATTTTCGAGTCAAAGGAAAAAATATCTTTGCTACCAATGATAGCGTTAGAAAACCATTTAGCTTCTAAAAAAAGTTGATGTAAATGTAATAAAGCGTATTTTGGCAGATGGTGGTTTACTATTTTTAGTTCGTAGGTTTTACAAATCATATGTTTCCGTCGTTCTCTTGTAGCTAGTAGAGTGGTTTTAATCTGTTGATTTTTACTAATATTACCAGATGGACGAGACATACATCAAAAATCGCTAAGTATATGTGTATAAAGATTTTGGGGGCATATTGGACTAATAATATATTATAATTTTAAGAAGCGAGCAAAATAATAGTTTTAGTATATTTACAGTGGTGTTTAAAACAGGAGAAAATAATATCGAAAAAACTGAGAGCAATTCATCTCCCACCTGAAGGAAGGAGCCTTCTTGCTCAAAGAGGTAAATTATGATAATAATCTAGTTCATCTTTGATTTAGTTTCTATAATTTTATTTATTTGTCCTACTATTTTATTAGCAATTTTAAGTAACATCTTTAATGCAATTACTTTTTCTGGACTTTGCGACTGAGTTAACTCAGCCAAATTATTTAAAGAAGTAATTTGAAATTTTATCGCTCTTTTTACTAATTCAGGACCAAATTTACCATCAGATTCCCACCATAATTGGCAAGATTGTTGTGCTTTTAAGAAAGGAATTAATTGCTTTTCATTTTTGTCATCAATGTAATTTAATCCTTCTGATAAAATATTCATTAGAACCAAGGTCAATTGATGCAAACTATTATTTGGATGATTCCATAAAGGAAAAGGAATTAATTCTGTCTTACTATCTGTACTCCATGAAGAAGAAACATAATCTTCAGAAATTATTTTGAAATCAGAATTTGAAAATTCATGAAGTTGTACTAGATCTGCCAGTTGCAATATTCGTATTTTCTCTAAAGAAGAAATCAAAAAATCTTCATATTTCTTGTGATGTTCTCCAAATGTTTCGAAATCCATTCCTATTATTGGTGTTGATAATTCATTACCCTCAGAATAATGGTTTACTGCCTTAGCGAAATCGTTAGGAGATGGAAATTTTTGAAAGGATATATCATTTGATAATGTTCGATTTCTTGGTAGTAAAAAGAATTTACTATTGTCAATCATTAAATATGGAATTCCGATATTAAGTAGAGAAGGAAAAGAAGTGCTCGGGAATATACAATACTTATAAGCCATTTCTTTTAATAAATAAGGTAATTCATGATTCACAGCTAACTCAGGAGGGAAAAAACCTTTCGGATTAAAACTACTTCCAAAAATTTTATTATTTAATTTTCTGTTGAAATTTATTTGAATTTTTTGGTATTCAGGTTCAATTATAGGTAATATGGGGTGATAACAAGCTGATTCCAAAAACTCAATTTGATTTGATTCACTTAATAACTTTAAATTATCAATGACTTCTTCTCCCTCATATTCAAGCAACATTTCAGATAAAGAAGCATTTATATTAATGGATATACGTAAATTTGAATTTTCTAGTAATTTTCTTGTAAGAGGAATGTAACTGTTATTAATAATTCTTTTTAATATCGGTATTGTTTGAATTGGTATAGGTGGCTGATACATATGCAAAAAAAATGCCATACTTGGAAGTGCTTGCTGATCCACGGATAAAGACAATATATTCACCAATAATAAATTTTGGAATTTATATTATTAACCTTACTATAATCTTTTTTCTTCATTTGATTAATTAATATAGTATGAAATATTGCTAAGTGACTTTTTTCCCATGATGAAAAAAAACTAAATTTACCTATTAATTTTAAAATGAATCTATAAAGCATTGAGTAATAAAAAAAAATACCAAGTTTTAGCTGATAACTAAATCTATTAAAATATTTTAAAAAATCTTGTTTTAATTGATTTTTCTCAGAAACTTAGTTTTGTTCTAGTGGAATACTGTATAATAAAACAAAATTAGTTTATTTACTTGTGATTAAATAAATGGCTAAATATCAAATTGAGTATTATAAGAAGAAAATTATTCTTTCTGGCTTATTCTTTTTAGCAATCTGGCTTTTATTATCTAATAATTCACCTTTTAGAGTTAAATATCAAGAATTGTTCCCAAATACTCCTCGTCTTGAAATTAACTTATCAAACGATTTTTTAATTGTTTTAGGTATTATTTTCCCATTTATATTTTTGATCGGAATGAATTTACTTATATTTTTCCATTATAGTAACCAAGTTTCAAAAAAAAGCGCACGACGGCTATTAAAGATGGTTATGCTACTAATGATTATATTTCTGTTTTACATTACTATCGATGTCGCTACTCAACCGGTAGAAGAACCTTTAGTTGCAAATTCAACTAGTTCAACAATTTCAACAACATTTATCAGTACTACAACTCCTATTATTATAAATACAACAGTTTTACCAACAACTACTACTTTACCTCAATCATCCACTGTAAATACATCTTCGATTACGCCCCCACAGGGATTAAATGAATTAGTTAGCTTTTTATCACAAAATATGATCTATATTGTGATTGTGTTTGGTTTAATATTTGTTATAATAAACAGTATGCGCCCAAGTGTTCCCTCAGAACGAAAAAAATTGAAAAAGCTTCTTGATTCAGATCCAAATATTCGAAAATTTAAAGATAAACCTCGTGAACATATAATTTCAAGCTACTTGTACGCTTCAAGAATTTTAGAAGAATTAGGAGCAAATGACGATTACAGTTTGACACCAATAGAATTTCAAAATGATGTTAAAAATAAATTTAGAAATGAAGAAAATTATTGGAGCCAGTTCCCTGAGTTAACTTATTGGTATGAAGTCGCCAGATTTAGTAGCGAAAATATTCCTGAAAAAGCAGTTAAAGAAGTGAACGAAGCAGTGAATAGATTAAATAAGCTTGTGAATAAGGTTTTCGATAATATAACGACTCAGAATAAAAAAAAAAGTGATTAAATAAAAATTAATAAGGTTTAGTTATTTATGCAATTTTTATATCTATTAGAGGATAATTGGAGTTTAATATTGCTTTGGATGGCAATATTTTTATTAGTTATCCTTTATTTCGAACATAGAAGATGGAATATGGAATGGAAATATAATAAGCCTTCTGAATTCAATCCAAAATCAGAATATTATTTTATTTATGCGGATTACTTAAAATGGTGGGGAAATTTTCTAGGCGATCCTGAAAAAATTATTTTATTAATACAACAGAATTTTTTAAGTTATTTAGAGTCAGAATACCCTAATTTAGTTGCAAAGGGTTATGCAAGAAGAGGATTAGGAAGGATTATACCATTTTTAGATTATGTCAGAGATCCCGAGTTAAAGGAGTTCTTATTAGATCCTATAAATTGGATTAAACCACATTTAAAAGGAAAAGAAAAATATTTTCATAGTCAAGACCGAGATGAGATATTTCGTGGACTATCAGCATTGACATCAGTTTTTTATGACCTCCACAAGAGATTATATGAAGAAACTGACTCTGAAATAGGGGAAGAATGGCTTCAATTAAAAAAGTATGAAAAAATATTTCAGAGAAAATTAGATATTAAAAGGACATTAAAATTCATTAAAATGGGTTTAATGGGTATAACCATAATTTTGATAATGATTTTGGCCATATATCCTTTCATAACATTAGAGGCTCCAATTTATGTATTAATAACCTCAGTAAGTGTTCTTATTATATTTTTAACATCTCTTACAGGAATTTTTCAAAAATTTGTATCAAAAAATATATTAGAAAAAATTAATAAACCAAAATCTTCGAACGATTATAGTAATGAGATAAAATTTAAAGGAGAATTATAAATTGGAAATACAAAATGTCAGTAGAATATCACAAAATATCTGTAATACCATTTCACAATTTATTATTGGAAAAGAACAAGTCATTCAGAGAGTGATGATAGCTTTACTAGCCGATGGACATATATTATTTGAAGATTTCCCTGGTTTAGCAAAAACATTAATGGTACGTTTGTTCAGTGAATCTATAAAAGCAGAATTTAAAAGAATACAATTCACACCGGATTTATTGCCTAGTGACATTACGGGAGCATATATTTACAATCAAAAGCTGCAGGAGTTTGAATTTCGGAAAGGACCTTTACATACAAATTTATTATTAGCTGATGAATTAAACAGGTCCCCTCCTAAAACACAAGCTGCATTACTTGAAGCTATGCAAGAATACCAAATTACAATAGAAGGAACAACATTTCCTTTGAAACCTCCGTTTTGGGTTATTGCTACACAAAATCCAATTGAATTAGAAGGAACTTTTGGTTTACCAGAAGCTCAAGTTGACAGATTTTTAGTAAGACTTAGAATTGGGTATCCAAATGAAGAAGAAGAAGCCAAAATATTAGAAAATAGAATTTTAAGACAAAGTAAGGAAATGCATATTAAAGAACCAATAATATCATTAGAAGAAATGTTGGCTATGCAGAATGTAGTTGAACAAGTAAAAGTAGTTCCAGATATTATTAAATATATTATATCTATTGTTCAAGCAACTCGAGTACATACTAAACTAGAAATAGGAGCTTCACCAAGAGGATCATTAGCATTGTTAAGTTTATCACGTGCTTCTGCCGCTGTTCATGGTAGAGATTATGTAACTCCAGAAGATGTAAAAGAATTTGCTATTCCAGCTTTAGCACATAGAGTAATACTCAAATCTGGGGAATGGTTAGGTGGGATCGCAGCTGAATCAATAATATTAGATATATTAGGTAAAATAGTCGCACCCAGAAAAGATATTAAAGTTGAAAGTTAAAAATAGCTTTGAATACAAGGTTAAACATAATTACAAAAATGATTAGAAAAAAAGGTAAAAGAAAATGGCTGACAGTTGGTTTGATTCCGTAGATATAACAGAACAAAGTGTCAAATCTACTCACGCACCTCTTACAGAAAGACCAATGGGAATAATTGCTCTATTTTTATCCTTGATTATTCTCTTTATTTATTTGACAAATGGAACATTAATTATTTTGTTATTTCCAACTTTCATCCTAATATTATTTGCTCGTGAAATCCTTGATAAAGAGCCTATAGGTCAATTTATTTCTGCTGAGAGAACATTATCAAGGTCTAGAGTAGTTGAAGGGGATGAATTAGAAATAATCATCAAAGTAACAAATAACAGTGATCAGGCATCTCATGCTATTGAATTAAGTGACCCAGTGCTTCCTGAGGTAAAGATAATAGAAGGAACAAATTTGTTCTTATTTTCTCTCGACCCACATGAAACAATAATCTTGTCATACACAGTAAAATTCTATTTTATAGGCACTTATAGATTTGATGAGTTATATTTAAGGCACCGAGACTTCTTGGGACTCAGAATTAATGAATTTAGATTATCACAACTTGAATTGCCATCCTTACAAAAATATGTTTCTGTAGTTCCAAGATTAGAAAAAGTTGAATCATTACCTGCTATTAAAACAGAATGGATGAGACTCTATGGAGGATATTTTCAAAGTAAACACATTGGACATGATTCAGATTTTAGGGGAATTCGGGATTTTCAGTTAGGAGATGGTATGAATAGAATAAATTGGAAAGCTTCAACAAGAAAATTAAAATTATTATCCAATGAATACAATTGGGATAAAGCCATCCACGCTGAAATTATTTTAGATACTACCGTATCAGCTGCACCTGTATGGGTAGCCTCTTTACGTGCTGTAACTAGTTTAACTGAATTTTTATTAAGAATGAGAAATAGTGTTGGATTTTCATCTGTAAATGAATTTCCTGAATATTTGGATAGTAGAATAGGAAAAAAACAGCTTTTACGAATAACTAATAAATTACTTAACTTGAGGCCGACAATTGTTACTGACAAAGAAATTTTATTAAGAAGATTATCTATTATAATGAACAAGTTTGATTCTAAAGCAATTATTATCCTAATTTCTCCATTTACTTTTCAATCAACAATTGAATATGCAGTGAATTTAAGAAAACATGGATTTAACGTATTAGCGATAATACCCTTGTCACTTGAAAAGCAATCTGATGAAATAATTAAAATACGCGATTATATCAAAGAATTTCCATTAATACATGAGATGGTTAAGGCAGAATTAAGATTTGACAGATTGAAAATAAGAAACAAACTAAAATTATTAGAAATTCCTCATATCGAATGGGATACATCTTCTCATTTTGGATCTACAATGCAACACATACGACGCATATGAAGTGTGATGAAATCTTGATGAGTGATAAAGAGTCTGTTGATTATGCTGTGGAAAAAACTTTGTTTTCCAAAAATATTCGAAGAAGCATACAACTAAGACTAGCATTCCTTCAAATACTAGCAATATTTTTAGTAATATATTTAGTTACACTTCCCATATTTAATTATCTAGATATTTTAGTTTCTTTTCCATCTATCACAAATCGTGAAGAGGGTTTTGTCAACGCTATCATTATAATTATCTCTTTTGTATCTTTAATACTAATAATATTTATATTGAAATCTAAACCCAGCGTAGGTACTTTCTTGTTTATATTCATCATAATAATGTTAATTTTAAATGAGATTAATCCATTCTGGTTGTCATTTAAATTCTGTGCAGCCTTATTTTTTTATGAACTTCCAATTATAATCCATTATTATGGTGACATGTTCAAAGGTTATCAAACTTATTCATCACTACAGATTACTGAACTTAACCATCTAAGAATTCTTCTTGATAAGCATGTTGGCTTTTTGCTATCAATGACTGCAATTATGTTAAGTGGTTCGTGGTTTCTTATCATTTTATCTGATAGGATTGTTTTAAATTTATTGGATGATAAAGCTGGAGTGACATTTCCCCTATTAATTTTAATTTTTATTACAGTAATTGCTTACTTCAGATCAGATATTTCGAAATCAATGTTGAATATTCAGACTGGAGGAAAAGAAACCTCTAAAGAAGGTTAAAAGAGTAAAAAGTAGTTTTTTCAAGATAATTTATTTTTGAAATAAATCTGATCCTTCGACTTCATATTGCTTGTCCAAATCATAGGATAATCTAGAAGCAACATTTTTTAGGGTTTGAATTTTATATTTACCTTCTTCCAAATGCACCATGACAAGCTTACCTTCTCTTATAAATTGATCTACAAATTGCCCTAAAGCAAAGATTTCATTATCCGTACCTTCTTTGTCTGAACTCGTGGGCTGTAGTGTTTTGGTGTATTCTGGTTTAGGTTCGGGTGCGGGTTCAGGTTCGGGTGAGGATTTTTGAGGAGTTGTTTTTCCTTTTGGTATGGATTTTAAATGTACTTCTCCTTCCCTTTTTTTGACTAATTTTTCAGAAGATCCCCTTGCCATTGGTTGTATTGCAGTAGATCCAGGAACAACATCATAAGTATCTTCTTGTTCCACATAATCAGGTATTTCGTCTCTTTGTAATCTAGATTTACCAAATGAATGACCATGAGTTTTTAATATATCTGGTAAGACAGTTTCAGCACCAACTTTTTCCAAAGGGAAATTTGCACCAATACGTAACCCTTTGTCTCCTATTGGATAACCAACTTTTAGATATGAGGATACTCGCCTCTCAATTGTTCTTTTTTGAATTAAACTAGCACTTTCAGGAAAAGAAAGTGTAGATTTTTCCTCTATTTCATTAATTATTAAATACGTATTAACTTTCATATCAAGTTCTTCTGATTCAATTGGAAAAAAATCATCACGATCTGAACTATATGCTAAAATTAATTTCATTCTCTTATCTGACATTATTACCTTTCCTCAAACTATCCTTATTTTGAAATAAGAAAGAATATATTTTATTAATAAAATTTTATTCAATATATTTATTCATCCTTGTTTTAATTAATATATAATCGAAATTGTATATTTGATAATTAAGATTATGGTCTTTTTAATATTTCAGTGATAGACTATTAACCAATTTAGAAGAATTTTTGAAAATGAGTATTCGAATATCACACTATATAATTAGTGAAAGTTTAAAATCAATATTAAATAATAGAAATAATAATTAATTATTCCTTTTCAAGCCCCAACATTTTAACTAATGGTCTTTCAAGAATAAGTTCTTTTCCGATCGTAACTAATATTTTTTCAACAACAGTATTGGCAAACATTTGGCTCCTCACAATTAAATGTAATCCCAAAAAGAAATCCAAGGGTATAACATCTTTATATAAACCTGATATATTTGCAGTTCTCATATACGTGGTTAACATTTGAGGAACAATTGTGCTTGCAACTTCTCCTAACACCATATTAAGAATTTTTCTACTAGATTCGTTTGGATTTGATTCAACTAGGAAAATAAGTCTTTCCTGAATTATATGTGACATAGCATAGGTTAAATCATCAAAACGTTCACCATTAGGTATGAGTAACGCATCGATCCAAGCTAAAGATTTTGATACTTCGGAATACATGATATTATCTAAATGAGAATCCCCGTGTATATATTCGACACCTCCATTAGAATTGGAAAGCCATTCTTTCCATTGGTTTAAGACATTTCTACCATTTTCATCTGGAAAGAAAGTTTCGAGAACATTGAATACAGGTTCATACAACCTCATATCTGTTGGGTAAGCTTCAGATCCGTGTAGTCTTGCTAAAGCATATCCCAATATTTGGTTTTTAGTCGACTCAGAAAAATCTGAATGCAGTAATGGCACTCCACCATTGATAAATTCTAAAACAAGGACGTTTTGTTTTGGATGAGTACCTAAGACTAATGGAGAAAAAACAAAAGAAGGCATTTTAGAAGAAATATTTGTCGAAATATTTTTATTCCATTCAATTTGTCGTTTTTTTAATAGTTTGTTTAACTCTAAAGCATTTCGAACATCCAAATCTAATTCATTAGCAAATTTAACAACTATTCCTCCTCTTACTTTATTATTAGTAGAAGAGTAAAAATCAGCAGTTAAAACAAAAGTTGTTCCACCAGCACCTTGATGTTTTAAAAACCCAACTATATTTTGTTTGCTTATTGAACCAAACGACGTATTCAAGTTTTGTTCTATAGAAGCTCTAATTTTATCATGATAATGATTAATTATTACTTCTATTACCTTCTTTTGGTTATCGTCAATATTTTGATCAGTCGTGGACACAAAAGCACCAAATTAATGAATAAATGAATAATTACAAACTGTTAAATGATCTTTTAAAGTCTTTTTTATTAAAATATCTTTATAATTTTTTTTTTACTTAAATAAATTATTGACCATTTTTTTTTCAAGTAAAAATTTCAGTTTCTAAAAAATTCAATAACATAATTTTCTTTTGCATTTTTGAGGGGTAATAAATAAGATATTTTTGGCCTACATCCATAATAATTCTCTTTATAATAACATTATTATCTGAATTGAAGATGTCCGATGTCCAATCAATTTTTTCAATTTCCAAAAAAGAGATTAGTTTATCAAAATGTGTTTTTGACTTTAAAAGTCTTGGATAGACTAATAAATTTGATGTTTTTTCATTTGAGATAATTTTTTTTGGAGAAAATTTCTTGTAAAAGATATAAATTAAAGGGATAGATCCAAAAATACATGTAAAAACACTAATACCTAAAGCTAAAAATATGTATGTAACATTGAATTTTTGTGTTAGGAAATCACCAATATCTAAACCAAAAATAGGTAAAAAATCTTTTATTATAGGAAAGGAAATAAGAGAAAGGAAATATCCAAATCCCCCAGCAATCACACCCAAAATTATGAATTCTAATACTATCATTCCTAATAAATTATGAGATCTTATTCCCAATATGGTATATAACTTGAATTCATCTTGTCTCTCCCAAATAGAATTGACAACTATTTGTGATATAATAAAAATTGATAATAATAACGGTATTACTTGAGGGATTATTCCTTCGACAATACGAATAATTTGCCATTCAAAATTAAACCACTTATTATCGTATGCCAAATAAACCTGTATAGGATTTAATCTATTAGCTAATTCTTCTCCAAGATATAGATTACTTGTTAAATCTGAAAGTGGTTCTATAATTATTTCAGCAGGAGCAGTCTTAGCAACATTCACTATATTTGAGGAAGCACGATTAATTGAATCAGCACGTGCTATTCTCCACCAATTAAAATTAAGGATAATGACTTGATTAGATTCAATATGTCCTTTATTTTGCATGCTGAATCTACCATTAGATGAATTTTCCCAAACGTAATTGTTTATGTTCAAGAAATTTCCATCAACATTTAGTACTCTATGAAAATCATCATTAATTATACCAACAACAGATAATAATGCATTTGTTTCAATTCCAGACATCTGAAATTGAAAGAAAAGAATGTCATTTAACTCTAATCCCATTTCCAGCGCCAATGCTTCTGGAATGACTACTTCACTAGCAGAAAGCTCATTTAGATTGAATGTATCATTCAACCAAGTTCCTTCTACTAAATGATCATCCATTCCAGATATAGACTTCTCAGCTGCGGGTGTAACTGCCCAATAATTTCCTAAACTTTTATTTTCACTCGGAATTGGTATATTAAGCACATTTGTTTTAAAGATAATAACTTCAATTTGATCTTGAGAGAAAGTATCTAAATCAACAATATGATCTCTAAATGTAACATTTAAGTCATTGTAACTATTTAAGTCCAAAGTTACGTTTATCAAAGTTTCAGCTTGTATCGGAACTCTAGATTCCATTTTAAATGAAAAAAAATCAAGTTTTATTTCTTGAACATTAAAAATTCCTATTCCATTATAATTTGATTCAAAATCGTATCCATCAGAAACAATATCTCCCTTAAATGATACTGAAATTATCAAAACAAAAGAAGTAGTAACTAACATTAAAGTAGTGACAGTCATTAAAGTCCTAAACTTTCTTTGGCGCAAATTTCGAATAGATATATCAAGATAAGTTTTAAATGAATAAAGGATCTGCTTTTCTTTAATTATTTTGTTCACTCCAAAAATAAGAAGCAATAAAACAAAATACAAAAATATGTATAAAATGAAATAGGGTATAAAAATAATGTCAAAGACATTTAAACCTTGAGAAATAAAATAATCTTCACTTCGAGGATAGATATAAAACAGACTTATCAAAAAAATGACGACGAATAAAAGTTGCAAGAAATAATTCTTTTTTGATGAATGGATCATAATTTGTATAACAAGGTAGATAGTAAAGGAAATTAGGAGAAAAAAGCTTAATAAAAATTCATCAATTGGTTGGTTTGTCAATTCACTATAGGCAATATCAATTATATTCCTAGCTCGACTAATTTGAGCAAGTGATAACTCAGAGAAGTATATAGCTTGAACACCATTTTGATCCCACAGGATTTCTCCTCGATTAGAAAAGCTAGGATTACTCTTTTCCCAATAAGATATTGCATTAACCATATCATCTTCAGCAGATTTTAGAGTTTTCAAGTAATTATCTATATTTAACCCTTCTTTTTCAATTTCTGATACATAACTTCGCGTTTCGTTAATCAATTTTTGACCAATAAAAATTGGAAGAATAGCTGTGTGCAATTTTTCCGAAATACCTATCGTCGTATTAATTGGACCAATTTCTTGTGAAACCCATCCAATTTCCCTACTATGAAAAACAAATTTTACATTGATTAATTTATCCTTAGGAAGATAGAGAATAATATCTGATATTCCTTGATCTCCGGCCCAACTCGCAAAAAATATCTTTTGAACAAGTATCAAATTAGTTTTTTTATCATTTTCTATATTATAAGACATAATAGTTAATTCTGATGCTAAATCATCTGTATCAGCAATAGTATAATTGTTATCTATATCATTTGAAATATGATTAATTCCAGATAATCCAAAATTAGTACTAGGAATAAAATTTAAACGCAAATTTGTCCCTTGTATTGGTCTAATGGTAAATAATTCTTTATCTAAATCATCATTTGAATTATCACCAGGAACTTCAATGAAAGTGGAATTACTAACAAAAATTTCTCTATCATCTAATCCTTGGATAGAAAAAGTCATTAAATAAAGATAACTCCCCGAGGTTATCTTTACAAATGGATTCGGACTCGTAGAATTAAAATTCCAATTCCCAAATGGGTCAATGGAAGCTAAACCAACAAAAGTTGATAAGGAAAAGTTATCTGAAACTGGATTTTTTACGTTAAAAATAATAATTGCTGTATTTGGAAAACCAAGTCGTTGAGAAGAATTCTCTAGGTTTTCTGTTGTTCCATTTAATAACACTAGATTAGAACTCTGTACTTCAATATCCAGACTTGAGTATTTCGAATAGAAACTATAAATATCTTTTTTGAATTTCAATGGATTGTCAATATATTTTTCAATAAAGATGTTAATATTCAATTGTTTAAAAAGTTCGTCATCTACCTTAGTTTCGTTTGTTACCCCAGAAGAAATATTATTCCGACTAAAAATAGTTAAAAAGCAAACAAATAATAAAATAAACTTTTTATTAGAGATTCTCATTTTAATATTATCAAATTCATATTTGAGATTTAAATAACTTATCACTCAAGTTTATATTAATAACAAGCTTCTTTTGTGAATTTAAGTAAAACATTGTTGAAAAACTGCATTGATCTTCTAAGAGGGAAAACATTCTTCCAAGTATTATACTTTAGAAGAATAATTATTAACTATATTTTAAAGGTATTTCATCATGCAAATTGATTCAAAAGAATTAGAATTTATTCAAGAAAGAAGAAACAAAACATTTAACCAAATGAAAGAAAATTCTATTTTAATGATATCCCCTAATCCTAGTTCAAAAAGATCTAATGATACAGATAATAAATATAAACCAAATTCAGATTTAGTATATCTTTCAGGATATTCCGAAGAAGATACAGTCCTCTTATTATCAAAAAATGATGTTAATAAATGTTATCTCTCTGTATTACCAAAAGATCAAGACAAAGAAACATGGACTGGAAGGAGATATGGTCCAGAGGGTGCAAAAAATAATTTTAAAGTAGATGAAGCATTCTCAAATGAAGAATTCGACAAAAAGATTGAAGAGCTGTTTAAAAATTGCTTTACGATTTATTATAGCTTCGGAATAAATGAAAATTATGATAATCGCTTTTTAGAAGCTTATAAATCTGCTTCACGTAATATACCTAGAAATTACATAGGTCCAAGGGAAATAATTAATTCAAATCAAATCGTTCATGAATTAAGACTGGTTAAAGATAAATTAGAATTAAACAACTTAAAGAAGTCGTGTAAAATAGCAGCACAAGGTCATATTGAAGGAATGAAATACATAAAGCCTGATTTATTTGAATACCAAATTCAATCAAAAGTAGAACAGAAATTCCTTTCTAAAGGAGGTTTACATCCATCTTATCCTTCTATATGTGCTACGGGAGAAAATGCAACAATATTACACTATACAAGAAATACTGACCTTTTAAAAGATGGAGATTTATTTCTTATTGATGCTGGAACGGAATATAATCATTATTGTTCAGATATAACAAGAACTTATCCAGTAAATGGCAAATTTTCAGATATACAAATTGAAGTTTACAACATAGTATTAGAATCACAATTAAAAGCAATTCAACGATGTAAACCTGGTAATTCTTTTCTTTCAGTTCACGAAGAAGCATTAAAAACAATAACCAAAGGACTAGTGCAATTGGGTATATTAAAAGATGAAATGGACAAATTGATCAGAGAAGAACAATTTAAACCGTATTATATGCACCGGACAAGTCACTGGCTAGGTTTAGAAACACATGATTCAGGAAATTATTGTTACCTAAAAAATAAAAAGGATTTGTCTAACATTAACAGTCGAATATTAGAACCTGGTATGATTTTGACTGTTGAACCTGGATTGTATTTTCAACCTCATATTAAAGATATTCCCAAAAAATTGAAAGGAATAGGAGTTAGGATTGAAGATGATATATTAATCACTGAGGAAGGATATGAAGATTTAACAAGCGAAGTTCCTAAAACTATAAAAGATATTGAAACACTAATGAATGACGTGTAATTAAAATTTCGCATCCAAAATATTGATCTAGCTAAAAATAATATTTGAATTTGTTATTACTCGACTTGCATTTTTTGAGTTTACGAAAATGTAGAAAAGAAGTTGGTTACTTCTTTATTTCGAGTAAAAATGACCGAAATAACCAACTCCTTTCAAAAAAAGTTCTTCTTGTACCTTGAAAAATCTTCTTGTCTGACCAAACGTGATCATGAAGCTCTATGGGAAATTATCTCTGCTCTCATAGGTTCATCTTCTTTCAGTCTTTCTAGCCTCTCTACTAGGCTTGGACGAAGAATAGGTCGTAATTATTTAGCAAGATTATTAAAAAAATATTCTTTCATCCAACGAAAGGTCATGAAAGCACTACTTAAAGATGTTCTTACCAGTATAGGTAACCACAAAAAGCTTTATCTTATTATCGATGACACATTAGTCGAAAAATCAGGACAAAAGATATTTGCTTCTCTTCGATGGTATAATCATAGTTCCAAGCGTCAAACACGTGCATTATGCCTTGTAAACCTAGTGTTAGAAGTGGATGGGAAAGTACTTTTGTTCATCCCTTGGCTTCTCACATCTACGACCAAGCCGACAAAAAAACTTTCTAAAAAGGTTAAGCAGCAAGATCTTAAGAATGAAGCAGCAATAACCATGATTCAATCATTTATTAATGTGACAGACATACAAGGTATCTCAAGACAACGCATCATCATTGAAGCTGACTCCTGGTACAGTCCATATGAATTTCGTTCTTCTTTACAGAAATTGAGTCTAGATTATCGAATAGATGGTAAAAGTAATTATTCTGTTCAGAAAGTTGATCATGATGCTAAAAAGAAAGCCAATGAACAGACAAGAGGTCGTAAACGTACGCGTTTTGTAAAATACGAACAAATAGTCAAGTTTATGGGTGACTTTGAAAAGTGGTCTTTTTTTACTCATCCAACGTCTGGTGAACGTATTTTCTATAAAAAAGCATTTGTGACCTTAAAAGCAGGAGGACAGAGCATAATCTATGGATACAAGAGTGAAAAATATAAAAATCCGAAATTTATCATGGTTAACCCTAAACGTAAACATATGCCAGATCCAAGAACCATTTATCGTGATTACACTTTTAGATGGATTATTGAAGTATGTCACAGAGAAATCAAGCAACAATTTAATATTGGTAAGTGTCAAAGCCGTGATATGTGGATTGTTAATGGTTTTCTCATGCTTCTAGGGTTTACGTTCTCTGTCTGGAAAATTTCAGTCTTTTTTGAAAGTCAAGAAGGTGAAAACATTCCTGGATGTCCAACATGGGCTAATGACTTTCATGAAGAATATATTAAACGTAATTGATAAGAGAATTTTGAAATCAAGGAGAAATGAAAGATGTAAATAACCGAAAAATTCAAGAGATTAAAAAGTGCAACTCGAGT
>MDVS01000023.1 GCA_001940645.1 Candidatus Heimdallarchaeota archaeon LC_3 | reverse complement strand
CAAAACTGGTCTCATAAATTATTATCAATGGGTAAGAAAGTAAGTAAAGATCATTTAATAAATTTAACATTAAATAATGAAAAAATTAGTTGTTGGTGCTGGTTCGGGGGATCTATTGAACCCCAACTTCCGTTTGTTATATCTGCATCAAAGGAAATGCTGATGAGAAAAAAAAATCATATATTACGAATTTGTGTTGAATGGAATGGGGATGGACATCCAAATCTCGTTAAAAAACTAGCTGAAATAGTATACAATAGTGGTGGAAATATTAAATTTGATTTTAAAGCTTTTAATCCGAATGTTCACTATGCTCTGACAGGTAGAGATAACACCAACGTTTTAAGAAATATTACTCTTGTTTATGAAAATTTCGAGAAAAACAATACAAGATCAGTTCCTATGCTCGGAATTTCAACTTTATTAGTTCCATTTTACTTAGACAGTATCGAAATAGAAAAAATTTCACAATTCATAGCTAATCTTAATCCAGATATCCCTTATTCTTTATTAATTTTTCATCCTGATTTTATGATGAACGATTTACCTGTCACACCACGGTCTCAAGTACAAGAAGCATATAACTCTGCAACTAAGTATCTGAATAATGTTCGAGTAGGGAATTTGCACCTATTAGGACTTAAATCTATAAAGGAGTTATAAACAAGTATATAAAAATTATTTATATAAAAATTAATTACTGATTCATAGTTTCATTGAAATCTAACAGACTCTCTTCATAATCAAACTTTTTTTCTTTCATTCATAACCTGAAACCATTATAATTCATATCAAACAGATATTTCTGCGCCTATTCGTATTAACACCCTGACTAATAATATTGCAACAGGTAATGGTAATGGTTATCGTCTATGGAATGCTTGTAATAATAATACTCTGATCAATAACACGGCCACCAATAGTAATCGTGGGTTTTATGTAGAAATATCTAGTAACAATAATACTCTGATAAGATTTCCCTCAAGATTTTTTGATGGATTTTGTTTTAGAACAAATTTCTTCTCCCATTCCATTATCCAATTTCAATCCTCGACATTCTTTAATTTCTGTGCTTGATGAAGGTAATATTGATACTATTACTATGGGTGATAGTAAACTTAATTATTTTTATGATGATAACTTCATTGTTTGTCTGGAAACTAACAAGGAGGTCAAGGAGAAATTGATTAAAAAAGTCCTAAAAAATATTCATAACAGTTTCCTTTTCCGATTTATTTCCTTTTTAAAGTCTAATAAAGTGATTGACTCGGAAATTTTTTCCTCTTTCGACGAGAAAATCTTTGAGGTCCTTAAATATCACCGATTATTACCGAAATCAAATAAATTACTTTGAATTACTTTATTTTCTTCAGTTTCTAATACTCTATTCTACCTTTTAAACTAATAAGATAATAGGTAAAACTCATCATTTGTATCTTCTTATAGTAATAGCAATTATTGAGCCAATTATAAAAGAAAATGCTGAAACTGTTGCTATTATGAATAAATTCTGTAATAGATTCCCAAATTCAAATCCATTATTTGATGATGTGGTGGTTCCCTGAGAGGGTGTGGAAAAATCTGTGGTAATTATTGAGCTTGAAGCTTCTGTTTCCGTTGTTGGCATTTTAAACAATTCGGGATTGGGTTTACGATAATAATTTTCATTTCTTCTTAATATATAGGAATCTGAATCAGAATAAATCCACTCATAGGGTCCAGTACCAATAGGAATGGTGTTTAGATGATTAATTGGATCTTTAATATCTTTCCAATATTCTTTCTGATAAATTGGAATTTCTAAGCTGTTTAGATCAAAATATGATGAGCTATTTAGATAAATCACTATTTCAAAATCAGATTCAACAGTAATTCTCTCTATAGGAATATTCTGAAGAAGATCATAATATACCGGGGAAGTATTATTTTTTAGCACTTCAAAAGAAAACTTTACATCAGAAGCAGTGAATTTTGATCCATCATGCCAAGTAACATTATCCAATAAGTAAAACGTATGTTTTGAACCATTGACAATACAAATATCACAAGAGCCAAGATCTTCATCGGTATATTGTGATTGAATTGTCCAGTTATGGGATAAGCTGGAAATATATGTCAAATCTTCAGGCTTTCTTGAAAAAAGGTTTTCTTCGATCATGTCCAAAATTCGCATAGTATAAGCATTATTGGAATTCATGCTATTTGTAGAATCCATAGGTTGCATTAATCCATAAACCAAGGTTCCACCGAACGGATATTGGGGATATTTTTGCCAATTCTCGATGGTATTTTTAAGATGGACTTTTCTGGTTGTCCAATCTGTAAAAACACCTTGTCCTTTGTCTAATACAAATCCTTCAAACTTATCGGTACGATACATTGAGAGCGTCTTTCCGGTTTTTAAAACTGCTATTGGCTGTTCTTGCCATAATATCTGTTGAGCTTTTAAAATTGCTTGTAAAACTTCCTCGAAACGTGTTCCAGACTCAATTACTTCCCAGTATTCATCAAAAGTAGAATTATACCATCTAGAACGTCCTTGATTATTACTAGAATGGCTAGCAAATAGTTGTAAAAATCTAGGATCAAAAGCATTATAAGCGAAATAAACCCCGTTAAAATCTCCAGTTCCCATTTTTGATAGTAATAAGGCAAATGTAGTAAATTCAGGAATAGTTTTAATACCCATTGTAGAAAATGCTTCACATGACATCAAGACTTGAGTTTCTACGATAATAGATCCTTCTGATCCTGTAATGAAAAATTCTACTTCCTCCCAATAATTATTATTATTAAAAGAAGAGGCTAATTTGTTTATACCAGAATCTTCTATGGTTAATACTGAACCACTCAACAATTCGTTGACTTCAATAAAAGTTCTCCTTACATCATCTTCCCCTAAAAAGGTGTAACCATTCCAACGTGGATCAAGATAACCATTTTCCGTTGAAACAGTGTTTCCCTGAGCAACAGAGGTACCATTCCAAATCAAACTGCCATTAAATATAACTTCTTCATTGAAATACTCACGAAATCCATCATCATCCCAATCAAAAAACCCAACAGAAAGAAGAGATTTATTACCCAAATCCACTAGTTTTTCATAGTAATTCTCATTAGTTGGAGAACAGGGGAGATTTGAAAGCTCATACTCGCATGACCAAATTCCCAAACCACTAACTATAGGGGAATCAGCAGGGAAACCATTACCACCATATCCTCTTTGTAGTAATTCAATTTTATCAAAAGCATAAGAGAAACCTTGTCTGAAAGCACGTATACTAGTTGGAAATCTCTGTGTATTCATCGTAAAATGGGAGAATCCGTTAGTTTGACTTTCAAAAATAGCAATATCAGGGTTATCATAATCATTAGGGGTAATAAGTTGAGAATTTACGAATTGACCAATAATATCAATAGTTCCACTACGTAAAGCTGCTATCAACAATCCTTCTTGGTTTATTATCTTAAATTCAATTTCATCTACAAAACCCACGTTATAAATCCAATAATCATCCGATTTTGGATTATCATTTTTCTTGAAGCTGAAATAAAAAGCATCAGCTTTTCCCTCGACTGGAATATTCATGAATACGAATGAAAAGATAATGAAAATTCCAAATATGAGTTTGTTATTCCCCATTTGAGTTCCCCTAATTTATTTTAGAAATGATGAAGACTGTTTTCTTTACATGTGTCTCCCTTAAAAAATTAATTATTAATGAAATTGATGATAGTTTTCCAGATGTAATAACTGCAATTTTTCATTTAGATGTTTTTAGATGTTTATATCTTTTGTAGAAACCACATTTGGTCTATTATCTGTAGAACAAGGAACTTAATTATAAGAAACATTCAATTCACTTGATTAATTTTCTAATTTGGATCTATGATTATTTCAATTGAACGGTTTGTTGATCTGTCTATTGAATAAATTGTTGTTTTTGCGTTGAAAGTGTAAGCAACCCCTAAGGCATCTACAGCGCACATAGAATATCCTGTTTCAATACCATCAACTGTGACTTTGTAATTAGTTTCAACTGGGAAATTGGGTCCCATTCCCAAGAAAGACATAATCCTGAAAATCTTGATCAGGTAATATTGATACTATTACTATGGGTGATAGTAAACTTAATTATTTTTATGATGATAACTTCATTGTTTGTCTGGAAACTAACAAGGAGGTCAAGGAGAAATTGATTAAAAAAGTCCTAAAAAAAATTCATAACAGTTTCCTTTTCCGATTTATTTCCTTTTTAAAGTCTAATAAAGTGATTGACACTGATATTTTTTCCTCTTTCGAAGATAAAATCTTTGAGGTCCTTAAGTATCACCGATTATTACCGAAATCAAATGAATTACTTTAAAATTCAATTTCAATCCTCAACCTTCTTCTCAGGAACACCCTGAGGATCGATCTACTTCTGTTTCCCAAGTTCGTAATGAAATGTTTCAACAACTCAAGAAATTTTCTATATTAACGCAATTGATTCAACAGCTTAAGAAATTACGTAGTTCCTTCCAAGTCGGTCAGACGTAAATTTCTCTTTTTTCGATCTAAATTTCCATTTTTAAATTCTTAATTTCTATGTGTCGTTCCAACAATAAATCCAATAAATGTTTAATATCATTACCTTCCAGGATATGATAGAATCTATTAAAAATAACCTCATCATTAATAATAAAATGAAAAAAAAGGTAATTTAAGAAAAATTCTTTCGCTCGAACGATTTGCTCAAGTATTTGTTCATTTGCAGGCTAGTTTCAAATTAGAGATTCATAAAGTAATACTTTTTTTCGGTAAATATCATACTTCTTCCTTTAATTTACGTATCCTCATATAATTTTATATAGTGCTGATGACACATAAAATGCGAACTAGTACAAACGATTATATAATCATTTAAATCTATAATAACTATTTTGGTAATAGATTTTTGATTAAAGGAATCCAATGTTAAATTCTTCGGATTAGATTTTAATGAATACCAAGGAAGTTCATCATCATCAAACAGATTCAAATTCTTCTAGAACTCTTAAAAATAAATTGAGATCACTCTTTAAGGTTCATTCTCATGCTAATCATGATCATGGAAACGCAAATTTAGGTAATAAAATTGGTATGCAAACTACTATGCTTTCTTTTGCTATTTTGATGGTTACAGCACTCGTGCAATTAATTATTGTTTTTATGACGAATAGTGTTGCATTATTAGCTGATACTATCCATAATTTTTCTGATGCTTTTACTTCTTTACCACTTTTTCTTGCTTTCTGGCTTAATAATCGCCAATCATCAAAAAAATATTCTTATGGCTACGGTAGAGCAGAGGACTTAGCAGGTTTGGTTATAATATTATTGATCGCATTTAGTGCATTAGTCCTATTTTGGGAATCTTTCTCTCGCCTATTAAATCCAGTACCTATTAAACATTTGGAAATTTTGGCCTTAGCTGGATTAATTGGATTTTTAGGTAATGAATTAGTCGCTAAATACAGAATTTCTGTTGGAAAAAGAATTAATTCTGAATCTTTAATTGCTGATGGATTACATAGCAGAATAGATGGATTGACTTCTTTAGCCGTATTAATTGGAGCTTTTGGTGTTTTTATTGGTTTTCCAATTCTGGATCCATTAATTGGTATTTTTATTGGTGCAATGATTTTATTTATTTTAAGAGATGCTTCTATTAGGATCTGGTACCGATTGATGGATGCTGTTAATCCACAAATACTTGCTCAAATTGAAAATCATGCTAAAACTACTGAAGGTGTTTCTGGAGTCCACAATGTGAGAGCGCGTTGGTTAGGAAGATCCTTGGTAGCTGATTTGCATCTCGAATTTGAAAAAGATATTTCAATTAAGGTTGCTCATGAAATTACAGATCAATTAAAGAGTGAACTAGGAAAAGATCTTGAATGTAATCTTGATTTATTAATTCATCTGGATGTTTAAGTCTTGTAGGTTTTTTGTATTCATCCTACTGTTTCTCCTATCGAAAAATCTTGAAAGACCAAATTAATAAAATCAAAAAAAGTTATAGAATAATTTTTCTAAATCGTTCCACCTCTATTTCTCAAGTTCGTAATTAAATGTTTCAACAACTTAAGAAATTGCGTAGTTCTTTCCAAGTTGGTCAAACGTAGCTTGTCCTACGAATAACAGATCTTAAATTTAATATTTTCTTTATTATTTTGAGGTTGTCTATTATTTCAGTTAAAAAAATTTGGATTATTGATCAAAGTGGTATTTGCTTGATGCAATACGATTTTGAGAGCAATATTTCTTCTAATATTGATGACAACATTATTAGTGGTATCACCGCTTCTTTACTAAATTTTTCTTCAATTACTGGTCTTGATGATGGTAATATTGATACTATTACTATGGGTGATAGTAAGCTTCATTATTTTTACGATGATAATGTCATTATTTGTCTAGAAACTATTAACGAGCTTAAAGAGAAATTGATTCAAAATGTAGGTAAAAATATTCATAAAAGTTTCGTTTTCCGATTTATTTTCTTTTTGAAATCTAATGAAGTGATTGATATGAGAATTTTTTCCTCTTTCAAAGATAAACTCTTTGAGGTCCTTAAGTATCACCGATTATTGCCGAAATCAAGTGAATTACTTTAAAATCCTATTTTTTGAGAAATTTTAGATATGTATTCCTGAATCAATTACAGTTAGCATTTATAACATCTAAATTTATTAGATTTCTGATTTGCGGTTAAAAATTTGATCTAGAAATTGGAGAATGTTAATCTTTATGAAAACTATTAATAAAATCACTTTTTCTAATAATTTTGATTCCTATTTTTTCTTGTATTTGATTTTTTTCTACATAAAGTGATCGAATATCTTCAGTCACAATAATGGCATTATATTGATGTGCACCTATAATGTAGGGAACATCTTTTGGTTCCAATTTAAGAATTTTAGCAATTATTTGGATTTCTGACAAATTTTTAACTTCATTAATTAATGAATCTGATATTGGAGCATTAAAAACAAAAGAGATATTTGGATATCTACTAAAACTCCAAAACAACATTTCTGTTTCAGAAAAAAGTATTTTCAATCTAATTGATAATCGTTTTAAAACACGAAGTATTTCTACTATCATATAACTTGTTAATACAATGTTTACATTATTATTAAAAACTATATCTGTCAATTTTGATTCTGTATCAGTTATGACTTCAATCCATATATTGCAATCAAATATAAATGTTTTTAAATTGCCTTTTGAATCTTGGTTCATATTAAGATCTCAGAAATTAAAGTAACTCTTTTTCTACCTCTTCTCTTGCTATTTTTATTTCAGATTGGATATCATTTTTAGAAAGTGGTTTAAATAAGTTGATTAACTTATGAATTGCTTCATCAGGATTGTATTCAGATTGAAAAGCAATGGTAGGTTCCCCATCTAATAAATTATATAATTTTCGCCTAATTATGAACTCACGTAAAGCATCACGTGTCAATTCAGCCTTGCTAGTATATCCAAGTCGTCTGACTACTTCTTGGATGGTCTTATTCAGGGATTTATCAATTTTCAAGGACCACGTAACAGTATTCTTACTCGTAATTAAGTACCACCATGGTAGCTTATATATACCAGAGTATATTAATATTGTGATTTTTTCTTGATTCTTCTTCTGAGAGGTTCTTTGTTATTATGAGTTGGATTTTAGCTAAAAAATCTATATCTATCATCTAAAACCAATATGATTTTAACGGAATTTCCTCAAAATTATACTCTAATTTGTTTAATTCTTCTAATATTAATTTTAACATGTTTTCTTGATTATATTCAACCATTTTTCTTCTTAAACCAGGGAATATTTTTGATATGTCAGAATGAATTTCGTGTGGATACTTGTAGAATATTCTAAATTCTTTATCTAGATCGTCAGAGATCTTTTTAATACTATTTTTAAGATTTACAAAGACAGTTACACTATCTATTAATGAATTAACAGCTTCTTTTGAGTCCATATCTCTGTTCAAGAAATTATATTTAAAATTTGCTGTTAATTTAGTATATTCCTTATTTATATCTTTAAATTGGTGTTTTCCCAATTCATTTTTTATTTCATCCCAAAAATATAGAAAATGAGTATTAAATGGTTCTTTTCTCAATACAGCTAATTTTTTATCAAATTCTCTCATTTCCTCATAATATTTTTCAATTTTCTGTATTTCTTTCTTTTCTTCATCTTCTAAATTCAGAAATTGTAAATAATTTTTTAACTCATTTTTCAATTTTTTGTAAATAGATGTAAATTTTACCCATTGTCCCCAAAGCAATTTATAATAGAGGTATTTATCTTGAGTCTCTTTTATAGACAAAAATTTTGCCTTATTCTCTTTTTTTACACTAATTTTTTTGATTAAATAGGATATTTTCTGAATAATTAGAAGTGGTTCTTTGTTATTAATTTCATCTTCCAAATAGGATTTAGCATTAATATACAAATTATATGAAAAATCCAATTTTCTTTTGATGTTTTCTATAAATTCATCAATATTTTCATCCTTAAAATTTGTAAATATTTCTATAGAATCCTTATGGTCTGTATGTAAGCCGATCAAGATATTATGTTTAATAACAATAAATATTTTGTTCGTGGTCCATTTTTCTGAACCAATTAGTTTATTTTTTGCACAATTATCACAATATAAATGATTTTCAAAAATTCCGTCTAAAGAGCCACTAATGACATCTCCTAATTCATAATAAATTAAAAGACTCTCAAATTGTTTTGTCTGAAAATCCTTTATTTCGTACTCACATAAGGAACATTTAACTGGTTTAAGAAGGATGATCGTATCATATAATCCCATTTCAATCAATATTGTATTAATGAATTTTTATTTAATATTTCCTTAATTTGCACCGTTCATCTGTTAAAATTGAATAGATCATTCGAGGCCCAGATTCAAGTCCAATTTGTTAATCAAACTCAGTTTCAACCTCAAGCTCAATATCAACTTCTACCTCAAGCTCTACCTCAATTCCAATCTGTTCTTGCAAAAGAGCAAGCAATCTCAGCCCCAATCTGCTCTTGAAAAAGAGTTAATGGATCAAATTCCTTCTCCCCTTCCATTATCGTTTCCCACTCATCAAGCATCTTCTCAAGAGTATCCTGTTGATCGTTCTACTTCTATTTCCCATGTTCGTACTGAAATGTTTCAACAACTTAAGAAATTGCGTAGTTCTTTCCAAGCTGGTCAAACTTAATCTTCTCTTCTTCTCATTTTATTTTTTATTAATTGGATTTAAAGTGAATCGACACAATTGATTAAAGTTTCTAGTTGAGCTTTTGTTATTGGATCAAATCTTTTGTCTAAGATTGTTTTTGTGATTAAGACTGCATCAAAAACGTCAGATAAATCAGGATTCTTTTCTTTTAAAAATTTTAATGATTTTTCAATGAATTTCTTTTTTGTTATTTTCACCACCAAGTATTATGTTGTAATAAATTCGAAAACAACTAAGTAATCCGGATCAAAATATATATAGAAATCGGGGAAAAAAAATTGATGAAGAAAATACATAGGAGATTGTAGAATTATTTTTTCCTGTTGAATATGGGATATTAATTTTTTTATTTTATCATTTACGTGAAACCATTATAATTCATATCAAATTGATATTTCTGGATATATTCTGATATTTGAAATAATTAATAGTGAGGCTCAATATCAACCTTTAACTCAAGCTCAACCTCAACCAGAATCTTCTCTTGAAAAAGAGTTATTAGATCAAATTCCTTCTCCTATTCCATTATTCAATCCTCAACCTTCTTCTCAAGAGTATCCTGTTGATCGTTCCACCTCTATTTCCCAAGTTCGTAATGAAATGTTTCAACAACTTAAGAAATTACGTAGTTCTTTCCAAGCTGGTCAATCATAGCTTTTCCTATAAATAACAGATTGTAAATTTAATAATTTCATTATTTTGAGGTTGTCTATTATTTCAGTTAAAAAAATTTGGATTATTGATCAAAGTGGTGTTTGCTTGATGCAACACAATTTTGAAAGTTCTCCTTCTTCTATTATTGATGACAACATTATTGGTGGTATTACCGCTTCCTTACTCAATTTTTCTTCCTTCACTGGACTTGATGAAGGTAATATTGATGCTATTACTATGGGTGATAATAAACTTAATTATTTTTATGATGATAACTTCATAGTTTGTCTAGAAACTAATAAGGAGATCAAAGGGAATTTGATCCAAAAAGTCCTAAAAAATATTCATAATAGTTTCCTTTTCAGATTTATTTCCTTTCTGAAGACTAATAAAGTGATTAACACTAAAATTTTCTCCTCTTTCAAAGCTAAAATCTTTGAGATCCTTAAGTATCACCGATTATTACCGAAATCAAATGAATTACTTTAAAATTACTTTAAATTACTTTAGTTTCTTCTGTTTCTTCAGTTTCTAATACTCTTTTCATTTATTTGATCACTTTTTTTGCTTCTTTGGACTTGATTTTTAAGAGAAGGAGAAAAAATTTTAATCTATTTTTCTAATTCCTTATTTTTTGAACCCTTTTCTTGTAAAAGTAGTTATAATATAAAAATAAGAGTTGAATTATAATTCAACTATCAAAGTATTTGAAATCCATTGGGAATTAATACCTTAATCTTTTGGTCTTCCTGTTTATAGAATTGAATGAAAGCGTAGATTTTTATAAACCTAATAGTATATAAAAAGTAATTCTTAATATTAGTGCTTTATCTTCATTTTAAAATAAAGGGTTATCTGTAATAACGATTCTCATTTGTGAAACAAAAGGAGAAATCGACTAGTTTTTATGTCAAATCAAAGTAATGTATTTAATCTAACAAATATGGCCAAAATTATCTATGAATGCTTATTGAAAGAAGTTACTCCAATAACAGCACAAGAATTAGCAGAGAAACTTAATTTGAATATGAGAAGCATTCGGTATGGATTAAGAATTTTAATAGATAAAAAACTAGTTTTCAAATATTCAAATATTAAAGATATGAGGAAAACTCTTTATTGTGTCTTAGATGATTTTTCTATCATTTCCAAATTCGAAATTGATCTTAAATTAATCTTATAAATTTGAAATTATGTTTAATCTTTGAAAATGTTGAAGTACAAACAAAGCAGAAAATAAGTAAACTCTCCCTATTATATTGTCTTTAAAAAAAATATCTAATGAGGAAAAGACTTGACTAACCTATCGAACACTCAAAACAATCATGAACACACTTGGAAAAAAACAAAAGTGGCAACTTTAGGATCGACAATAATTGAAACATGCGAAATATGCGGAATTCACAAAACTTCAGACGAATAGTTATTCAATTTCGTAAGTGATTATACTTTAACTTTAAAAAAGTATTAGTAACAGAATTTTGCTTATTTCAATTTCTATAGATTAAAAAATTACTTTTTCCTAACTAATCCCTTATCCTAGAGATGGTTTTCCTCTTCTCTACAGATTACATCTGTGAAAGTTTTTTTTTATTATTTAAAATAGTAAAAACCCTAACCCAGCAATTTATTAACAAAACTTCTCAATATTTTAAGTAAAAAAAAATAATTAAAAAATCAATTTCTGATCTGTGAAATATTACCTAATAGAATTCAGTTTATTTAGTGCAACTTGAAATCGCTTTTCTTTTATTTTATTAATATAAATTGAAATTTATTGAATGAATTTTATAGGATATAATCTTGGTAACTTTCCTAATATTACTCTTTATTTCAAACATATAAACTAAAATTAAGATTAAAAAGGTAATATAGTATGAAGGTGGCTTATATTGTTAATGGACCTAATGCAGGTTGGTATAAAATCGGTCAGATGGTTCTTCCTCAATTGGAAGAAAACAGACATGGTGTGGAAGTCGTTGGAATGTTTTTCTTTGATGATAACACATGGATGCTTAGAAAAGGTGAACCTTATGGTGAAAGATTAAGTAAAATTGCAAAAGAAACTGGTATGCTGCTTATGATGTGCGATCAATGTGCCAATTCCAGAAACTTAGCTAAAAAAGTTAGTGATAACAATTTTGACCCCATAGATACTGTTGAAGGTGTTAAAGTTGGTTGTTTTCCAGATCTCTATAAGGCTTTGTCGGGAAACATGCCTGATCAGGTAATTACTTTTTAAGATACTAAGACAAAAACAACTTATACTTTGTCTAATATAACATCAAAATTAATTTACTTTCTCCGAATCCAATATCCAAGTCGAAATCAAAATTATAATGAAAAATATTTATTAATTTTGAGGTGGAGTAGAATTTTAGTTAAAAAAATTTGGATTATTGATCAAAGTGGTGTTTGCCTGTTGCAACACAATTTTGAAAGTTCTCCTTCTTCTATTATTGATGACAACACTATTGGTGGTATCACCGCTTCCTTGCTCAATTTTTCTTCAATTACTGGGTTTGATGAAGGTAATATTGATGCTATTACTATAGGTGATAGTAAACTTAATTATTTTTATGATGATAATGTCATTGTTTGTCTAGAAACTATTAACGAGGTTAAGGAGAAATTGATTCAAAAGGTTGGAAAAAATATCCATAAAAGTTTCGTTTTCAGATTTATTTCCTTTCTTAAATCTAATAACGTTATTGATACGAAAATTTTTTCCTCTTTCAAGGCTAAACTCTTTGAGATCCTTAAGTATCACCGTTTATTACCGAAATCAAACGATTTACTTTAAATTACTTTATTTTCTTCAGTTTCTAATACTCGTTTCATTCATTTAATGACTTTTTTTGCTTCTGCTAGATAATTCTCTAAGTGTAATAATTCCAATTTTTCCCTGAGAGTAGCATCATCCGTTGTAAATGTGGATCTCTTTAATGTTGTCTGAAAAGTATTAATTTCATTAGTTATTTTCTTTTCTAAAAAAAAGTATTCTCTATCAGCAATAATTTGCTCAGCTTCATGAAGAAAATCACTTGCTTTATCGAAATTCGCTTGCAGAGTCTCCAACTTAGATTTTACTATAAGAACTTCAATGAAATAAGGTCCAGAATAGTTTTGCCCAAATTGATACATCTTTTCTATGATTTCAAGTAATTCCTTAATAATTTCGTCATCATTAGTAAATGTGAACTCTTTAAGGAGCAATTCAGCAAGACTTAACAAAGCTAATGTAGTGAGGAGAAAATTAATATTCTCTTCAATAATTTCATAGAATAATCTTTGGCTATCAGATAAATGGGTGACCCTGGAGCTCTCCTTTAATATCAAGGCTTTGCTTATCTTGTAATATAGTTGAATAAATTTATTATCCTTCTTTTCGTTGGCAATATTTTCTAATTCTTTTAAATGTGATTTTGCTTCTGTTAATAAGTCTTGTTTTATTAGAAATCTCACAAAAGTGTAGTGAATTTCTGAAAGTTTAAAAGCATACTGAGGTTCAGATTTCACTTCATTTAGTGTCTTATAACTTTTATCCAGAAATTCCTTTGCCTGTGGATGTTGATCCATTTCCAAATAAATTTTGCTAATAGCGAAAAGTGATTGAGCAATATTAAAGGATAAATTATTCTGGTAATAATAAGAAAGAGCCTTATTTCCTAATTCTAAGGCATATTGATAATCGCCTTGTAAGGAATAGTTCGGTGCACTAACTTCAATTAATAAATGATACAAAATTTTCCGATTTAATTTTTTAGAGAGCTTTTTTGCCTTCTCATAATATTCTTGAGCTTTTTTAGGGTATCCTTTAAAATACCAATAATTACCAATCCTAAATTGACATTGAGCAATCCAATATTTGTAATCAAGTTTACTAAATTGGTTTAGACCTTTATAATAATATTTGTAAGCTTTGTCCATCTCTCTTTTTATAAAATGAAAATGCATTCCTAAATGCCAATTTGCAAGAGCAATTTCTAAGAAATTTTTAATGGTCTCTGCTTCTTTTAGAGTCAAAAGTATATATTCATGTACCTTTTCATCTTCATTCTTCAGATCATATATTTTTCGTCTTAATTTAAGTATCTGTAATCTTTCATTGTTTCCAAAAGGAGTTATGAAGTCTTTATAACTATTTAATGTTTTTTCACACTCGTCCAACATAATTAGATAATTTTCTAATTGTTCTTTTTTAGAAAATTCTTCTACACTAATATTAAATTTGTTTTCAAAAATTCTAGCAAATTCCTCCTTCTCATTTACTTCGAAACTTAATTTGTCCTCATCAAAAGTAATTCGTGCCCAAATATATAAAAGAGTTGCATCACAATGAATTTGCTCAATATTTTCTTCTGTTACTTTTCTATAAACCTCTTCTGCAATAGTTAGTGCATCAAAAATACCCTCTGGAATTAATTTTGATCTCCAAAGTAATCCCCATGACTTTAAAATTGAAAGAAAAAGAATATCTGATTTAGATAAATCCTCATTGCTAAGAAGATTATCACACAAGACTAATAAGTCTTTAAATTTTGCTTTTTTTATAAACAAATCAATATCTGGGGCTGAAGTAATAATTACATCGGAATAAGTAATGCTCATCTAAACATAGACCAGAATAAAAATAATAATATTACTTCCCTAAGGAGTTTTATCAAAATATAACTTTTTCGTAAAAAAAATTTAACATTTAATTCTTTTAAAGATAGAAGTAATGAAAACGTAATTGAAGGCCAAATTCATTTATTTTATTACTTTTTTTGCTTCTGATAGATAATTAAAATATAATAAAATATGATAAACAAATAAACAAAGTGGATTAACAAAAGACGAATTTCTTGAAATCGTCAAATAAATTGAAAATTTACTCAATTTTTCTTCAATTACTGGTCTTGATGAAGGTAATATTGATACTATTACTATGAGTGATCGTAAACTTAATTATTTTTATGACAATAATTTCATTGTTTGTCTAGAAACTATTAACGAGGTTAAGGAGAAATTGATTCAAAAGGTTGGAAAAAATATTCATAAAAGTTTCGTTTTCAGATTTATTTCCTTTCTTAAATCTAATAACGTTATTGATACGAAAATTTTTTCCTCTTTCAAGGCTAAACTCTTTGAGATCCTTAAGTATCACCGTTTATTGCCGAAATCAAATGAATTACTTTAAATTACTTCGTTTTCTTCAGTTTCTAATTCTCTTTCATTTATTTTATTACTTATTTTGCTTCTGATAGATAGTTTTCTAAGTGTAATAATTCCAATTTTTCCCTTAGAGTAGCATCATCCGTTGTAAATGTAGATCTCTTTAATATTGTCTGGAAAGAATTTATTTCATCAGCTATTTTCTTTTCTAAAAAATTATATTCTCTATCTGTAATAACTTGTTCTGTTTCATGAGACAATCCCAATCATTTCAATGATGAGGGTAATATTGATACCATTATGGGTGATAGTAAACTTAATTATTTTTATAAGACATTCATTTTATTATTCAAAACTAAAGAGTGAAATACTTATAATTTTAATTGATAGTCACTTCAGTAGTGCATTTTAATATTTGAAATTATCTGTTAATACATAACTTTAGACTTATGATTGTTCTAACATCGCTACAGATTATATTGTTAGTTTTTCTTTGAGTAGCGACTAATACGTCCGCTACCTAATACGAAAAATCTTTTAATTGAATATAGGACTAGTTCAGTCTAGACAAGCTTAAGTATATCCGTCCTCCTTATAATATTAGAAGATGAAATAAGTCAAATATCTTCAAATTAGATAAAGGTATTAAAATTGAAATCTATTAAAAATTTGTTTATAATTATCTTCTTTATCAGTAGCACGTTTTTAATATTTCCAATCACAGGAAATATTACGGATTCTACTGATGAGGTTGACGAAAAGCTTCGATTAGAATGGGGAAATTTTTCACGAGAAATTGAGATAAAGTTGTCAACAGACAGAATCGAAATTGATTCCATTCTTAAAGACGGAGCTACTAAAGATCGAATTCGTTATGAGATTCGAACTGAAAATGATCAAATCCGCATTGAATTAAGATATTCAAAGGAAGCGAATAATACTAGTGTTGGATTCAAATATCGTGTGGAATTTGATAGCATTATCGAATATGTTGAAAATGGAACTGAGGTTGGATATCAACCGGGTGAGGAAACATCAATCTATACTATTGGTGAATCCGGATGGACTGACTTTGTTCGAACTACAATAGTCTTAAATCAGACTACCAACGAATCAGTAGATTTATTTAATACTGCAACAATGGATGGTATTTTTAATCTTACTTTCAAAGTAGCTGATTCTATTTTAAAATTAGATAATACTATTTTGAGCCCTAATTCTGTTAAGTTGGATGTAGAAATCAATAACTTTCCAAACACCACGGTTAACTCTCTCCTAGCTTTGAGCACAAAAATTAAAACGCAATTTGAACAGAGTATTAAAGAGAATACTACGGAAGAAAGATTAGGATTGAAAACCAATGTAAGCGAAGTTCTTATCGGTAGTTCTTCTGACCAATCTCAAGGATATTTTTCGTGGGCAGAAAATGCTGTAGCAGATGGTCAAATAATTGAAGTACATAATTCACCCTTAGCGAATGTATCGTCTCAAGAGACAGATCTTAATCAAACAGAAGGTGAACAAAGTTTCCAGGTATTCTTTTCATTTCTAAGAGTTAATTCACAAAACGTCTATTGGGATCCAACGTATGCTGTAGTTAGTGTCGTTTCTTCACCAACACCAGATTCTAACTCAAAAAGTCCTTCCACGTCAAAAAGTGATTCCACTCCACTAATAATTGCCACAACTCCTCAACAAACATCTGCTGTATCTGGATTTGAATTCTGGTTTATAATAGGACTTGCAGGATTAGGTCTTTTCTTTAGAAGAAGACGATTTATATAATATCAAATCATGTGAGATCTTTACAAACTATGACATGTTCATTCTAAATATCACGATAATTAAAGTTATCTCGCCATTCACTCTTCTCAAGAGTATCCTGAGAATCGTTCCACCTCTTTTTCGCAAGTTCATACTGAAATGTAACTTAAGAAGTTACGAATTTCTTTCCAAGTTGGATTGGGGTAATTAGTATCTATCAACTATTATTTTTTTTATTTTTTCCTTCTAATTATCAACAATGACAGAAATGCAAGGAAAAACCATATACTAGTCAATCCAGATGTTATTGTAGGACTTTGAAGTCCAAATTCATTTATTTAATTAATTTTTTTGCTTCTGATTGACAGTTCTCTAAGTGTAATAGTTCCAATTTTTCCCTTAAAGTAGAATCACCCGTTGTAAATGTGGATCTCTTTAAATTAGTATGAAAAGAATTAATTTCATAATGGTGAATCCCTAATGGTGAATATAAGTTAATTGTTGATCCACCAACATCATTGGTGACCCAAACCTACAACGTCGGTTTAATAGTCAGTGACCTCTACTGGAATAGTTTATGATCCCATACCAGATACCTGGTTGAAATTACCTGGAGCAACGCAATTTTCATCAAAAGGACAATCAAACTGAGGGCAAACTTTCTTTTTTAATAATTGGTATAGTCTGTCTATTGTATCTAATTTCATTATATATTCTAAATCATGGCTTTGACTAAGAGCGGGACGTTTTTCTATACCCAAAATATTTGTGAGAAAGCAATAAATAATTTTATGCTTATTAACAATAATTAATGCCTCTTTCTCACCTTCCTCTGTTAATATTACACCTTTTCTATCAATGACTTCCAATTTATTACTTTTTGCTAATTTTCTTACATATTCACTTACACTAGGAGGGGAAATATCGAGTTTTTCAGCAATATCTTTTATTCTAACAGGTTTTATTATAGAAGAATCATTTTTCTTTGCATTTTCATTCTTTAATTGCCATATGGTTGACAAATAATCTTCCGTTGATTGAATTGATCTTAAAGACGGGGTTTAATCCTAATTTTTCTAATAAAATTATTTTTTTATGAAATTAATGTTGTAAGAGTAATTTGATTTGGACTCCGGTAATTTTTTATTAAATCCGATAGTATAATATTAAATAATGAATTCCTCGAAAAAATATTAATTAGGCTTGCCTTATATGATTTCTCTAAAAAAATCTTTATCTTCTTAAATTAAATTTATTGACGAATAGCATTTTGTTTTCGGAACAAATATTTAATTATCCCGTGTACACTGTAGTGCTTGAAAAAATCATCTTTACAATAATTCTGAAAAGAGAGATGTAACTTATCAATTACCTGAAATTCAGTTTTTTAATATAAATAAGGGATAAATAAAATTAGAAATAGGTACCTCTACTCAACCACGGGCTCAAACTCAAGTCCAACCTGTTACCCGCACCCAGTTTCAGCTTCAAACTAATTATCAACCTGCTCAATCTCAACCTCAATCCCAACCAGAATATACTCTTGAAAAAGAGTTATTAGATCAAATCTCTTCTCCCACTCCATTATCGAATTTCAACTTATTGCCCTGATTTTTTTATCCAAGGACCTATTAGTAAGGCTTTGTCTATATCAACCATAGAAACAGCATTGTGGAGACATGTAAACGATAAACACTTTTTTTGGTCTATCCCACCCCATTTTGCACCCCATCCTTTAAGAACACCTAAGGCAATTATTAAATCCTTACCTTTAACAGTTAACGAATAGCTAACGCGCACAGGAATGACATGTGGATTAATTGTTCGAATAATAATTTGATTATCTTCTAACATTGATAAACGATCAGTTAATACTCTTCCAGAAATGCTTTTACTATATTTATCACGCACAGAAGTCTGAAGATCGGTAAAATAGACTTCTTTGTTTACAATTAACTCACTTAAAACAAAAATCATCCATTTCTTTCCTAAAATTTTCAACGCAAGAAGAATTGAACAATCTTCAAAAAAATTTCGGGGTATTTTATCCCTAGAAGGCATAAAGTTCCATTTCCAAGATCAGTAATAAATTAGTAATATATTTACAAAATAATCAATAATTATTAAATCAGTAAATTACTCATTTATATTCCTATTTACACTTTCAAAAATTTTTTAGCTTGGGGAGTTTCAATAAGGCATTTTATCTGAAAAACAAAAGTAATTTTGAACTACATTTGTTAAATTTTTGAACTTAACTTAATTCAACGCAATTGATTCAACAGCTTAAGAAATTACGTAGTTCTCTCCAAGCTGGTCAAACTTTACATTCTCTATTAATTTGAAAATAGTGTGAATTTGAAAAATCTGTTCGATCTGTTCTTCAAAGTATTCATAATACCTTTGTTAACAAATTTTTCGGACCTATTCTGAAAACCGATTTGGTAGATGTTCAATTTTTCGGATCTTTTAGGGCGAAAATGTTGGAGATTCTTAAAAACAGCAAGTTCATTCCAAAATGATTTCATTATTTTGAGGTTGTCTATTATTTCAGTTAAAAAAATTTGGATTATTGATCAAAGTGGTGTTTGCCTGTTGCAACATAATTTTGAAAATGATTCTTCTTCTATTATTGATGACAACATTATTGGTGGTATTACCACTTCCTTACTCAATTTTTCTTCGATTACTGGGTTTGATGAAGGTAATATTGATACTATTACTATGGGCGATAGTAGACTTAATTATTTTTATGATGATAATGTCATAGTTTGTCTAAAAACTAATAATGAGGTCAAGAAGCAATTGATTCAAAAAGTACTAAAAAATATTCATAAAAGTTTCCGTTTCAAATTTATTTCCTTTCTAAAGTCTAATAAAGCGATTGATACGGAAATCTTTGAGGTCCTTATGTATCACCGATTATTACCGAAATCAAATGAATTACTTTAAAATCCTATTATTTCAACGATTGTGATATTTTTGATATTTTTGATATTTTTGATATTTTTTTGATAATAACTTCAACCTTCTTCTCAAGAGTATCCTGTTGATCGTTCTACCTCTATTTCTCAGGTTCGTAATGAAATGTTTCAACAACTTAAGAAATTACGTAGTTCTTTCCAAGTTGGTCAATCGTAGTTTATCCTACAGATAGCAGTTCTTAAATTTAATAGTTTCATTAATCTTTTGAGGTTGTCTATAATTTTAGTTAAAAAAATTTGGATTATTGATCAGAGTGGTATTTGCTTAATGCAACACGATTTTGAAAATTGTATTTCTTCTATTATTGATGAAAACATTATTGGTGGTATCACCGCTTCCTTACTCAATTTTTCTTCCTTTACTGGGCTTGACGAAGGTAATATTGATACTATTACTATGGGCGATAGTAGACTTAATTATTTTTATGATGATAATATCATTGTTTGTCTGGAAACTAATAATGAGGTAAAGAATAATCTGATTAGAAAGGTAGCAAAAAATATTCATAAAAGTTTCGTTTTCCGATTTATTTCCTTTCTTAAGTCTAATAAAGTGATTAACACTAAAATTTTTTCCTCTTTCGACGATAAAATCTTTGAGGTCCTTAAGTATCACCGATTATTACCGAAATCAAATAAATTACTTTAAATTACTTTATTTTTTTCAGTTTCTAACAATCTTTTCATTTATTTTATTACTTTTTTTGCTTCTGATAGATAATTCTCTAAGTGTAATAGTTCCAATTTTTCCCTTAAAGTAGCATCATCCGTTGTAAATGTGGATCTCTTTAATGTAGTCTGGAAAGAATTAATTTTGCATCTGAAGAAATTGCGAAACTCATTCCAAGCAGGTCAAACGTAATAGTTCTCTCATTTACTTAGTTTATTTTATCATTTCTATTATTCCTTCAAAGTTTTTATCATAAGAGACTATCTTCTGTATTCTTTCTTTCTTACAAAGATAAATATTGCTTGCATCCGTATAACTTAACACTCTCTTTTGATTTGAATATTTTTTTTGTATATTTTTTATTTCTTCTAACCATTCTTTTTCAATCTTGATCATTTTTGCTATTGGCTCTTCACTAATGAGTAAACTTGACATTTTATCTAATAAATCTATTCTTTTTCCTTTCATTCTTGCATTTACTAATGTCATTACTTCATCATATACATAATCTGATGTGAATATGTTTCCAAATTTTTTTTCTGCAATGTCTTGCAATATTGAAATCGCTCTTTGATGATCTGGATCTTTGCTAAATAATATTGCAAAATAAAATCCTGTGTCGCAGAAAATTGTCATTTTAATGACTTCCATATATGTCTTCGTCGATAGTCCCTTTTGTTTCGTAATTTTCGTCTGTTACTAGCGTTAGTATCTCTTTTACTCGTTTTTCTGATATTTGATGGTTATTTTGGAGAAAGTTTACTAGATCGTCAATATTTTTTGCAGAAAATTTAATAATAACATCTAAAATTTCCTGTTGAGTAATTTTTTTACCAATTTTTAGAGTAATTTTTGCTACTAGTTGATCAAGATCTTCTTTTTTAGTAAGCTTCACAATTGACATAATATAATTTTACTTTATAGTTATATAAATATAACTTTTATATAAAGTATACACTTATTTCGACAAAATAATATAATTTTTCTTTATCCAATTCCAATCCTCAACCCTCTTCTCGGGATTATCCTGTTGATCGTTCCACCTCTATTTCTCAAGTTCGTAATGAAATGTTTCAACAGCTTAAAAAGTTACGTAGTTTTTTCCAAGCTGGTCAAACTTGACTTCTATTATTTTGCACATGGTGTTGTAATATTTCTGTTATTAAGAAAATCTGGATTATCAAGCAAAATGGTTTTTGTTTGTTAGAGCATGATTTTGGCCAAAATAGTATTGAGGGTATTAACAGTAATATTATTGGTGGTCTCACCACTTCCATGATCAGTTTTTTTACCTCTATGAGTGTTGATAGTGGTAAGATGGATGCTATTCATATGGGTGATAGTAAACTTAATTATTTCTATGATGATCATGTTATTGTCTGTCTAGAGACTGATAAAAATGTTAAAGAAAAATCTGTTAGATCTGTTCTTCAAAGTATTCATAATACCTTTGTTAACAAATTTTTTGGACCTATTCTGAAGACTGATTTGGTTGATGTCCAATTTTTCGGATCTTTTAGGGCGAAAATGTTGGAAATTCTTAAAAACGGTAAGTTTATTCCGAAATGATTTCATTATTTTGAGGTTGTCTATTATTTCAGTTAAAAAAATTTGGATTATTGGTCAAAGTGGTGTTTGCTTGATGCAACGCGATTTTGAGGATATTAGTTCTTCTATTATTGATGACAACATTATTGGTAGTATCACCGCTTCTTTACTCAATTTTTCTTCAATTACTGGGCTTGATGAAGGTAATATTGATACTATTACTATGGGTGATCGTAAACTTAATTATTTTTATGACGATAATTTCATTGTTTGTCTAGAAACTACTAAGAAGGTTAAAGATAAATTGATTAGAAAAGTGTTAAAAAATATTCATAATAGTTTCCTTTTCAGATTTATTTCCTTTTTAAAATCTAATAAAGTGATTGACACGGAAATTTTCTCCTCTTTCGAAGATAAAATCTTTTAGGTCCTTAAGTATCACCGATTATTACCGAAATCAAATGAATTACTTTAAAATCCTTATTATGAATAGGTAAATTGTAATGTTAATCTAAAATAGCCCTTGCTTTTTCGATATCATCCACACCGAAAACTAAATCATGTGAAAGTGGTTTTGCATAGACTAAGTCAACGTTAACACCTGCATCAGCCATTTTTCGCATGAAATCACCAAAAGAGCCTGATTTTTCTTCTAATGTATGAATCAAGACATCACGTTCGCTTTTAACCTGAAAACCAGCTTTTTCAAGTTCTCGTTGGGCTGCACTCGCATCTTTTACTAGAATGTGAAGAATACCTTCACCTTGGCAGGGAAAACCACATAAGCTTTCCATGGGAATACCTGCTTTACCCAATGCTTGGCCCATATCTGCTAATGTGCCTGGTTTGTTTTGTAAAATAACTGTTAAATCCTTCATTTTTTGATTCTCCTTGGTTTAATTAGAAAATTCCTTCTTTTTAAACAAGTTTTTTTTGAATGTAGGAGTAATTTAAAAATTTCTATTTGCAATACAAACAGAATATCAGGAATAGTAAAAAATCTTTTATTTTGTGTCAATTATCTCTAATTTAAGAGGATTACTTGGTTTTGAAGATGAAGCTCTATCTTTTATTTTAGACTAGCAATTAATTTAGAAAAGGCTTATATTTAAATAAAGGATGCATTTGTTAATTTCCTAAAAAATCAAGGAGTGAGTGATATGGGGAAAAAAAGTATTAATCTCTCTAGTTTTTCAAACTTCAGTCAAAATGAATTCGTATTATTAGCTTTTATACTAGCTATGTTTATTGTAGCCAGTATTCTAACATTAATGACTATATTAATCTCGGCTTAAAGAATTAAACTCAAAGAATCATTTACAGCGGAAAAATTAATCTATGTATGAATAGCACAAAGTTTCCATCACAAACGACGAGAATATGGTAGAATATGGTATATTATTTATTAATGCATTTCTTAGGAACCAAAGAACTTCCAAAACGATCTCAATCACTTGTTCAAAAATTTGTGATTCTAATTTTCTTGATTGATATTGCTTTTAGCATTTCTAGTACATTTTATGTCTTATTTGTTATTGATGCTATGGGATATGAGAAATTAGGGATTCTAATTGGAGTAGGGTTTTTTGTTCAAGCATTGTTAGACTATCCTAGTGGGACTTTAGGAGACTGGATCGGCCAAAAATGGATATTATTCTTTGCATATTTAGGTTTTGGGTTATCTTATGCTTTATTATTTTTTGCACAGACATATAATGACTTTTTGTTAGTTTATATTGTTTCAGCGATTGCAGCTTCTCAACAAAGTGGTGCTTTTGGTACGTGGTTTGAAAATAATTATAAAGTTTCAGTTGAAGATAAGGATCCTGAAAGAGAGACCTTTAAATTTTTTACAGGAAGACAGACCTCACTTGGTAACTTAACTGTTGGATTTTCCTTTGTGATTGGTGGATTAATTGCTACATTATATTTTAGAGAAGTGGTTTTTGCTATTCAAGCCATTTTTTTGACAATTTTGGCGTTTATTTTACTTTTTTCTGTTAAAAATTTTCCTGAAATTCCTAAACCAGAAATTTCGGTTAGAAATTACTTTTATTTGTTTTTCGAGGGCATTTGGGTTGTTTTAACAAATAAAGTTCTGTTAATTTTTATTATAGGATTTATTTTAACCCAAACTATGTGGATGATTTGGGCTTCACTGATTTTATTTCCTTTGTATATAGGTTATACGGGTTCTGATATAGGCGCATCATTATTTCGTGCGGGAATATTTTCAATTGGAATTATAATTCCAATAATTGGAGCCAATATTGCTAAAAAATCATCTATTAAACGATTACCTTTTTTCCGAGCAATTCATTCTACTATTTTTTTCGTTGGTTTTATGATTATAACTTATTTCTATCCAATTGACAAAAATGAATTTCAAATCATTCCACTGTTTCTTTCAAGTATAATTTTAACAATCCCATGGATCTTATTACAAGTTGCAGTTATTATAGAATCTAGAATATTTTTAGATCTTATTCCTGATAGAAATAGAAATTCTGTTTATTCTTTAATTCCAACATTAGTCCTTCTTTTTAACACGCCTACAGTAATGATTGGAGGAATCCTATTGGAGGATTTTGGGATAAATGCTACTCTCTTTGTATTGGTTGTAATTGGTCTTATATCATCATTAATTTTTACTTTACCTATATACCTTCTTCAAAAGGACGAAAAATGGACACACTGAAGAAGATTTATAGAAAGTTCTAAAAAATATTCATAATAGTTTCCTTTTCAGATTTATTTCTTTTCTTAAGACTAATAAAGTGATTGACACGGAAATTTTTTCCTCTTTCAAAGATAAAATCTTTGAGGTCCTTAAGTATCACCGACTATTACCGAAATCAAGTGAATTACTTTAATTTTCTCTTCTCCTCTTCCTTTTACTTTCAATATTAATCTTTAATCTTCTTCTCAAGATTATATCGCCGATTATTCTACTTCTATCTCCCAGATTCGTAATGAGATGTTTCAACAGTCCAAGAAATTGCGTAGTTCTTTCTAAGCTGGTTCAAACATAATTTTTTCTTGCAAAATTTTTTACAATATCTATTTCAGATTATTGGTTTTATTCAGATTTTTTTCTTTTTTCAGAAAAATTTATAAATTCTGAATTTTTATATTATTCAAAATGAAAATCCAAATTAAACTGGGTAAAAAAAACACTATCTACCTTCCAAAAAAAGTGGTTACTAAATTGAATTTGAAAGAAGGAGATATTTTAGAATTGACTGTTTTAGAGAGTGAATTAGTTATCAAAAATTATCAAAACCCTATAAAGTTAGCCTTATACGGAAAGAAATATATTTCTTCTGACCTTGAGACAATTGAAAAGGTGGTTGAGGAGGAACAAAAGAAACTTGAAGTTATTACTTGATACTTCTTTTCTTTTACCTACTGTAGGTATCGATATTGATAATGAGATCCTTAAAAAATGCTTGAAAAAGCTCGAAAATGATTTTTCAACCTTTGAATTATTTTATTCACAAATAAACTTGGTGGAAATAAGTTGGGTCTACTTAAATGAAAGGAAATCACCAAATATTTCCTCAGACCATGAACAAACCTTTCAAATAGGAATGAAAAGTATTGAAACTTATTATCAAGAATTAAATATTCCTCCCACTAATTATTTAGAAGCTATTAATATAAAATACTTAGGACACTCAGATTTATTTGATTGTTTACATTATATTAATTCAAAAAACCAACAAATACAATTTCTTTCTTTAGATGATATTTTCTTCAAATTTCTTAAGAAAAATAATTTTTCCACCAAATTTTATCTATTAGCTAAAGATTTTATTTAATCCAAAGAGTTATTGTTTCAATCCTCAATCTTCTTCTCAGGAGCTCCCTGAGGCTCGATCTGCTTCTATTTCCTAGGTTCGTAATGAAATCTTTCAACAACACAAGAAATTTTCTTAATTAACCATTTTTTCTATTTCTCTGAGAATTTCCAGAAATTCGTCCATTATCAATCGATTCTTTTGAATTAAAGATAGAGATACCGAAAAGTAATATATTTATATTTAAAAAGGCGCATTTAGGATGATGATTTTATGACTGATGAAATTCTTCAAGAAATCCTTATTGAGATTCGAGGATTGAATAAACGTCTTAATCGATTAGAATGGGTAATTTTTGATTCAAAATTAGAAACAATAGACCCTAATCCAGAAGAAGTTCAAATAATCGAAGAATATAAAAATGATAAGAGAATTAAAGCAATTTCTTTTAAAAAATTCGTTTAGGTCATCTTATTTGGACATTCTTATCTCTTCAAAGGCTGAAAAACAATTTACATTCCTACTAAGCGAAATTCAGATCTCTATTCGTGAATCATTTGCGTTGCTACAAGAATTAGGGATTAACCACAAATTCAGATATAAAAAAACTAAAGGGTTATCCAAATCACTACAGGGTTAGGATTGGAGACTATCGAATTAGAATGGAATTTGAAAAACCGGATAAATTATTAATTTATTAGATTAGAAGTCGTTCAAAGGCGTACCGGGATTAAATTCGATTTACATTTTTTAATCATTGATTAATTCATGTGAAATAAAACCTTAAGCTCAACCCCAGTCTGCTCTTGAAAAAAAATTATCAGATCATATTCTTTCTCCCCTTCCATTAACTAATTTCAATCCTCAACCTTATTCTCAAGAGTATCCTTAAAATTCTCCATCATAACATTTTTATTTTTTGCTTTATTTATTACCTGAGGAAGGATCATTAGCCAAATGACTCAGCATGATGAGGATTCAGCTTTAACTTTCTTAATCATTTCCTTCCCCATTTTTCTTATAATTATAATAAAATCTTTTTAAACTCCAAACTTTCAAAAACTAAGCCTTTTCTTGTATTCTTATCAACAGCAATTTTATCGGACCTATTCTGAAGACTGATTTGTTTGATGTCCAAATTTTCGGATCTTTTAGGAAGAAAATGATGGAGATTCTTAAAAACAGCAAGTTTATTCCAAAATGATTTCATTATTTTGAGGTGGAGTAGAATTTCACTTGCTTTATCGAAATTCGCTTGCAGGGTCTCCAACTTAAATTTAATCTCTAAATTCTTTCTCAAGCTCTTTTAACTCTAATGCTAATTTGTAATCTTCTACTGTTGTTATATTCATTTCTTTTGCTAATTTAAATTCCTCATAATCAAAAAATTTTCCTTTTTTGACTAACAATGCGGTTTCATAATCAGGAGCATTAGTATCTTCAATCAATCTTCTCCTTTTGTTATTCTTAATGACAAAACCTAATCCTCCTCCCATAACTGAAAAAGTTGCAAGTATAACTGGAATTAATAAAAGTGGAAGACTTAAATAAATAAAAGGAAATTCAGATTTTAAAAATGGGACATTCCAAAAATTATTTGCATTACTTTTTTGTGTATATTCAACTAAATTTGAGATCAAATCACCATCCTTATCATCTTCAGCATCATTTTTCAACGGATTAAGATTCATTTCAACCTCCCATTGATCATCCATCCCATCCTGATCAGTATCTCTTACACGGGGTGACGTACCTAATTCGTATTCCTCAAGATTCGATAATCCATCTTGATCTGGATCATCAGCAGCATCATTAATAGTTAAATTCAGTCCCATTTCATATTCCCATAGGTTTGGCATGTCATCTCCATCAAGATCTTCATTAGTATCGTTTTTATATGGATCAAGTCCAATTTGCACTTCAATATGATCTGGAATTTCATCCTGATCACTATCTTTTGATTCACATACAGATAAGATCTTCAGTTCATAATCAGCGGGACCGCCATTATCATTCCAGCCGGAACCAAACATTTCAGCATAATCTTCACCAATTCCACTGTCATTAGGTTCATCGCCATCCCAATTCGTATAAACTAAAAGTTCTCCAGTTATCCATACCCATTTACCCTCATTATCCTCATCTGTTAATCCTAACCATATAGTAGTATATTTTGCTAAATTATTTAAAAATAAATTCTCTTCTGGACTTGTTATAGTCACTAAATGCATCTGTAAATCTTCACAATTTATTTTAGCTTGTTCCCATGTCATTGGTGTGTAGAAAACCCTGTAATAAGAAGAATTAAAAGATCCAGTAGATAATTGAGTGTCGTTGAGTGATTGTTGTGATTCACATATATAAGGATTTTCTTGATTTAATCCTTGTAGTGGACCAATATCATTCCATAATTCTTCTCCACCTAAAACAGCATGGTCTTCTCCATCTCCCCAGTCATCAGGCTGTCCTTCATTCCAATTTGTGTAAATTATAGGTTCTTCAGTTACCCATTGCCAATTACCTTCATTTTCTTCATCAGTAAATCCAATCCATATATCTCTACCCTCAGCTAAATTGGTTAAAAAGAAATTTTCTTCTGTACTAGATATAGTAACTAAATTCAATTGTAAATCTTCACAATGTAATTTAGCTTGTTGCCAGGTTACAGAATTTGGAAAAAATTGATAGAGAGAAAAATTAAAAAATTCCTCAGATGATTGAGTTGGAATACTTTGGGAGGAAGGTTTATACATTTGATCATTAAAGGAATGAACCAATAATTTATCATTTTCAGAACCAGTTTGATTCGAATTAAGTAATATAAACTCGTTATTACTGAAAAAACTTCCTAAATTAATTATAATTAAAAAAACAAGCAATTTTTTTATCATTGTACTGACTCATAACCTCTCTTGCTTTTGAAAATACAAAATATAGATTTCAGCTAAACCCAACTCCATTTTAAGTTAGGTGAAATAAATGGCATCCTTATTTAAACGTTTCCCTTATTTTTGGTTGTATAAAGATCAATACACCCTTGTACTGATTTTAGTACAAGAATCATTAAATAATAAAATCCTTTTCAATAAAATGATCAACCAGATTTGGATATCCCCGTTACTAATCTTGAATTAGGAGATAACGATTAAATAATATTTTAATGTAGACTAACCTACTTATTCGAGTTCCTATTTTCTTTATTCTCAAGATCATCATAAGCAATTTTTCAAATCCTATTGATTAGATTTCATTTTACACATTTTCATTGATTCGTACGAAGATATAATTGTACTGATAATTAATGAGATTAAAAACAAGATACTTCCTGGATGTGTGATGAAGGGATCTTCCCACATTAACGATAAAATGAAATAAAATAGGAATCCAAGAAAAAACACGAATAAATACAAGGAAAATCGTGGTATAAACTGTTCTTTAAATTGAAAAAAGAAATTCATTATACCAGTAATTACTTTTACAGAAACTTGATATTTTTCTGTTACGTTATCTTTCTTTACAAGTCCGTCTGTCATTAATTTTTGAATCTGGTAAGAAACCAAAGCAGAAGAAGAATAATTGAGTTCTTTCTGAATTTCTCTTATTCCAAATTCACTTTTCTCTATTAACAACCAATAAACTTGAAGAGTTTTTCCTTGCAAAAGGTTTTCTAAAGTATTGTCCAGTGGACGTGTAATTTTTATTTCTTTACTTCTAGCTTTATCTAATATAGTTTCTTTTTCACGATATCGACGCGTGGACAGAGTCCATCAAATTTTTCCTAGAAATTTCTTTTTTTTCTTTTCCTTCAGTCATTTACTAAAACTCAATATCAACCTCCTGCTCAAGTTCAACCTCAACCCCAATCTGCTCTTGAAAAAGAGTTATTAGATCAGAACCCTTCCCCTCTTCCTTTATCGTTTCCCACTCATCAAGCTTCTTCTCAAGAGTATCCTGTTGATCGTTCTACCTCTATTTCCCAAGTTCGTGATGAAATGTTTCAACAGCTTAAGAAATTGCGTAGTTCTTTCCAGGCAGGTCAAAGGTAGCTTGTTCTACAAATAACAAATCTTAAATTTAAATTTAATAAATTTCATTAATATTTTGAGGTTGTCTATTATTTTATTAAATAAATTTGGATTATTGATCAAAGTGGTGTTTGCTTGATGCAACACGATTTTGAACATTCTAATTCTTCTCTTATTGATGAAAATATTATTAGTGGTATTACTGCCTCTTTACTCAATTTTTCTTCAATTACTGGGTTTGATGAAGGTAATATTGATACTATTACTATGGGTGATAGTAAACTTAACTATTTTTATGATGATAATATCATTGTTTGTCTGAAAACTACTAATGAGGTTAAGGAGAATTTGATTCAAAGAGTAGCAAAAAATCTTCATCATAGTTTCGTTTTCAGATTTATTTCCTTTCTTAAGACTAACAAAGTGATTGACACGGATATTTTTTCCTCTTTCCAAGATAAAATCTTTGAGATCCTTAAGTACCACCGACTATTAACGAAAACATAACAAATTTTTTGGTTCTATTCTGAAGTCAGATTTGGTCAATAAGATGGTACCATTAATCGAAAATAGAAAAATATCATTTAGGAAAGCCTAGAAAATTAGTTAAACAAGGGTTTAACTAGTTAATTCTACACAGAATGACAATTTCATTTATTTAATATTGGTACAAAACCCAAAATGGTTTCACAATCTTCACAAAACAAGGTAAGGAAAGATCCATGTTTTGTATTAGCTCGCTCAAAATTTACATTCTTATTTTTATTATTACAATAAGGGCATTTCTTCTTTTCGTCCATATCTGTTTTATCTGCCAAATTTTTCACCATCTCAACAAAAATTTTAATCATTATTAAATTTGTTCTTTTGGGTCATAATTTATCTCAGAAATTACTAATTTAGGATTTAATTTAGAATTAACTAATAGTGACATCATAAGAATGATTTCTCCCTAACTATTTCGTAAGTTTCTGGTTTTTCCTAAAAAGTGATGATATTACCGCTTTTCTTCTATTACTTATTTTTATGATGATAATGTCATTGTTTGTCTGAAAACTAATAATGAGGTAAAGGAGAATTTGATCAGAAAAGTAGCAAAAAATATACATAAAAGTTTCGTTTTCAGATTTATTTCCTTTTTAAGGACTAATAAAGTGATCAATACTGAAATTTTTTCCTCTTTCGACGATAAAATCTTTGAGATCCTTAAGTATCACCGATTATTACCGAAATCAAATGATTTAAAGTAAATTACTTTATTTTCTTCAGTTTTTAATACTCTTTTCATTTATTTAATTACTTTTTTTGCTTCTGAATCATAATTACTAATATAGTAAATATTATTCTTTATAGGAAGATTTTTAAATTATTGCCATTTATAAATAGATTTGGTGAATAAATACGAAAACTGGTGTCGAAAAAAAAATTGTTGATGAACAAGGAAGAATTGTTTTACCAGCAGATTGGCGAAACTCTGAGTTAAACGAAAGTAAAGAGGTTTTTATGATAAAGAAAAAAGGATATCTAAAGATTATTCCTAAGAAATATATTGATCTAACTAAATTTTTCGATCAACTTGATTTTGGAGTTAACATAGAATCATGGGAACAATTTGAGGAAGAGATAAGTAAAAAATGAAATTTTTAGATGCAAATATCTTTATTTACGCATATTATAAACCTAAAAGAAAACTTAATGAAAAAGAGAAATCAATGAAGAAAAACTCTCAAGATATTATTAGAAAAATAAATAATGGGGAAGAAGTGCTAACATCTATAGTACATTTATCCGAAGTAAGTAATATTTTAAAAAAAGTTATGAAATTAGAAGATTTACAAATTTTACTTATAAGTTTATATTCTAAACCAAATATTACTATAATAGATGTTACAAAGGATGATTATTTATTAGCAATTGATCTCATACAAGATACCCAGCTTGATCCTAATGATTGTTTAGCATTGATACTAATGGAAAGAGAAAAGATAAAAGAGATCTACTCTTATGATAGTGGATTTGAAAAAATAAAAGATATAAGAAGATTACCATAATAAATTATTTCAAATGTACTTTTAATTTACTTCAAAATTCTATCCTTACATTTTGTGAATAAAGGGAAAAAAATTCCAGTAGGTCATTAAGGTTTTTTTTTTTTCAACTCAGTCAATGGATCAATTTCGCCATCACAAAAATATTCATTTTAACTTTGTTAGATTTTTCAGACGTATTCTCCTTTTCTTTTATCAATGACCAAAATTTCTTTTATTGACTAAAATTTTGGTGTTTATAACATTCATTCAAAAAAGTAATGCGAGGAAGGAAATGATTAAGACTGTTATAGCTGAATACTCATCATGATGAGATATTTGGCTGATGATCCTTCCTTATTTATTTAAGGAAAGTAAAAATATAAAGTTTATGTTTAGGTCAAAGGTTAAAGTTGATGCACTTTAAATTGTGATAACTTCTTCTCCATAATTACTGCAATAGTTGTCTCCCATTTTTATAGACATCTACATTTTAATGTAGTGTGTAATAGTCAGCAACATTTATCAACTAAAAATAATGGAAAGCAGAATGAAGAAGAGAATAAATTGGAGGATTTAGATACAAGACGTAAAGAAATTTTGTAAGGAAAAGCATTGAAAATATATTGGCAAGTATTAACTCATCCTCTGGGAGTTGTAGGAGTTAGAGAAATTCAAAAATCACTGAAAATGTCATCTTCAGGATCTGTATCTTACCAATTAAACAAACTCATATCAGTAGGTATTATTGCTAAAACAGACAAATATTACGTCAGAGAAGAAGTTAAAACAGGGATATTAGGTTTTTATTATCGAATTGGTTATCGTGTTGTTCCGAGATTTATATTTTATTTAATGTTTTTCATATTAGGATTGATTTGTTTTCTATTCTTTGCAATCAGTCGAGGGGATGAATATCTTCTAGATCCAAGTAACTGGTTATTTCTCTTAATTTTATTGTTCGGAACAACAATTTTCATCTTTGAATCTAATAAATATGGAAAATGAAGCCGGATTAGTGGAAAATTTGTAAGAACTATAAGATAAATTGATGCGAAAAAATTACTTTTGTCTCAAATAATTAATTTAATTCTTGGATCCACTTAACTAAATTTTTATTCGAGTAATATATTCCATCTAAACAAAGAAGAGAATAGAGACAACAATATTACTTCCCAAAGGATGATTATCAAAATATAACTTTTTCTTAAAATTTTTCTCCTGAATAAATGAAATCAGATCCATCTAAAGAAAAATAATTTGATTACATTTCTATGTCTACAAAAATTACATAAATATGTAAACATATATAAGTTTGTAGTGTTTTCATTAAATTGGTTTTTATGTCAGTATTTAGTTTACGAATTGATCCAGAATTGAAAAAAAAAATGGACCAATTAAAGCATATTAATTGGAATGAGATTGTAAGAGAATTCCTTAAAAATAAGGTAGAAATTGTTGCAAAAACACGAACAATCAATTTAATAGATCGTAAAAACGCAATAGCATTGTCTAAAGCTTTGAAACAGAAATCTGAATCAGAAAATAACTGGAATAGTACAGAAGAGTTACAAAAATGGCGAAACTACTTCAAATAGTATTAGATGCATCGGTAATTTTAAAATGGTTCCTACAAGAAGATTACAGTGATTTAGCAGAAAAATTAAAGGACGAATTTTTAATAGGAACCATCGATGTTTTAATTCCAGAATTAGCTTTCTATGAAATTACAAATGTCCTTAGATATAAACCTAATTACTCAATTCAGGATCTTGAAGAAAGTATTAGTGCGTTAACAAAAATGCAGTTAAATGCTATAAAATGGGATGAAATCATAGGGAAAAATTCAGTGAATATTGCATATCAATACGGAATAACAATTTATGATTCATCTTATATTGCAATATCACACCAATTCAATTGTGAAATGGTTACTTGTGACGAAAAATTACTTAAAAAAATTAGAAATGAAGAAAAAATTTATCACATAAAAAATTTTAACCTAGAATGAAATTGAGGGATGATTAACGATTAATTTTGCAAAATCTACAATACTATACCAATCTTCAGGAACTTAAGGAACATAAATAATAAATTAAATTAGAAAGTGGTTTCTCTATTCAACCACAGGCCCAGGCTCAAGTCCAACCTGTTATTTGAACCCAGTTTCAACCTCAACCTCAATCCGCTCTTGAAAAGGATTTATTTAATCAAATTTCTTCTTCCTTTCCTTTATCCAATTTCAATCCTCAACCTTCCTATCAGAATATCCTGTTAATCGTTCTACTTCCATTTCTCAAGTTTGTAATGAAATGTTTCAGTAATTCAAATATTCTTGGTACAAAATAATAATCAGGTTTGGATAGAAGAAATTAATGATTATTAAATAAATATTAAAAAAATTCAAAAGTTGTATGAGTTTATTTAAGGAGAAGGATGGAAAATTTTAATTTATTTTGAAATGAGAATATTTATTTTAGATACTCCATTGTAAGGCCTTCTATATCTTCAAAGCTCACATCTGTCCCGATAAGGATTCCATCATCCATTAAAGCTGTCGCTACATGATGAGAATCGAAAAAACTTAATTGATACTCTTCTTGTAATTCTATTGCTAATAAAACCATTTCTGGAGTTAATGGTACAACATTCAAGTTAGGAATTATCGTTAAATGTGCTATGCGACTTTTTAATTCTTTTACTCGATTTTCCGATTTATAAATTAGCTCAATTTCAATTAATACCGAAGTAGGTAAATTTATCTTCTTTCCTTGATTAATTTCACTAAATAATATACTGGCGGCCTTATGATATTTATCATTTGGATTAAGAAAAGCAAAAATTAAATCCGTTTCCATTGTTGGCACTAAGAATTTACCTCTTTCAGTAATTCTTCCAAAGCTTGTTTTTTAAGCTGTTTAGTGGATTTAGTTGTTTTAAAGGAACCTTTCAATTCAACTAACGGATCAGAATTAACTGGAATTAAATGAACTTTTCCTTTAGATTGAATTGCTAACATTTTTTTCACTTTTAATTTATCCCGCCATTTTTTTGGCAGAGTGATCCGACCTCGAGTATCAATATCAAGTAATTCCATTTTCCCATCAATAACCTATTATTCCCATCACTATATATAATTTCCCATAAAACATTAACTGATAATTATCTTTAACATCTAATTTTAAGTTGAAATATCACCTTATCAACCTCAAGCTCAACCTCAATCTGCTCTTGATAAAGAATTAACAACTCAGATTCCTTCTCCTATACTGAAATAGTTTATGATCCCATCCCAGATACATGGTTGAAATTACTTGGAGAAACGCAATTTTTATCAAAAGGACAATCAAACTGCAGGCATACATTCTTTTTTATGAATTGATATAGACTGCCTATTGTATCTAATTCCATTACATGTTCTAATTCATGACTTTGACTATGAGCGGGGCGTTTTTCTATACCCAAAATATTTGTGAGAAAGCAATAAATAATTTTATGTCTATTAATTATTATTAATGCCTCTTTCTCACCTTCTTCAGTTAATATTACACCTTTTCTGTCAATGACTACCAATTTATTGCTTTTTGCTAATTTTCTTACATATTCACTTACACTAGGAGAGGAAATATCGAGTTTTTCAGCAATATCTTTTATTCTAACAGGTTTTATTTCAGATGAATCATTTTTCTTTACATATTCATTCTTTAATTGCCATATGATCGACAAATAATCTTCCGTTGAATGAATTGATCTTAAGGACATGGTTTTAATCCTAATTTTTCTAATGTAATTATTTTTTTGTGAAATTAATTTTGAAAGAGTAAGTTGATTTGGACTCTGGGTAATTTTTCATTAAATCCGATTAGTATAATATTAAAAATAATATTCCTTGAAAAATTATTAGATAGGAATACCTTATATATTTTCTCTAAAAAAATCTTTATCTTCTTAGATTAAATTTATAACAAATACCATTTTGTTTTCGGAATAAATATTTAATAATCCCCTGTAGGTCTGAGTGATTGAAAAATCAACTTACATTAATTCTGAAAAGATAGAATTATTTTATCAGTACCTAAAATTCACATATTTAATTACTTTTATTGCTTCTGATAGATAATTCTCAAAAGAATTTATGCTGGTAAGATGAATAAATGATATTTCTTGATAATAAAAGGAAATATCTATTTTTCTTATTTTGAAATGTTTAAATATACTGTATGAATTACAGTATATTAGACGCTACAGTATAGTAGCTGATACATAATGATTAGTAATATCAAAGGATACGACTTAACAGCGTTAATAGAGTCTGAACCTCACCGTAAATTCCTTGAAAACTAATATAATATACGGTATGTTTTTTACAAAGTTAAGTTTTTGGAATTCTAAACGTCTTATTTGCACCCTCTCAAGTGAAGGCAAAGATATACTCCTTTCGGTTAAAGAACTAATTGAAGTAGGGAAGATAAAACCAATCATAGATAGACAATACCCGCTGGAGTAACTTTCAGAAGCTCATGCTTATGTCGAAGAAGGACACAAGAAGGGTGGTGTAGTAATTACAATTTAAGAGGTTATGACAATGAAGGCAATAATGACAGTTCTACATCAAGGTTAAAAATCACATATACCACTCATTTTGCTCCTGATCCAAGAAAATAGAGTAGTTTATGCTTCTTTTTAAATGATTTTAATTCATCGTTGGTAAATGAATATTTATTTAATTAACTGGTTTCAAAGAGAAAAGTGATTGAAAATGATTTTAACAGAATCAATCGGAGTTATTGGTACAGGAAAAATGGGAACTTCACTAGTTAGAGGATTATTAAAAGAGAAGTTAGTAAAACCTGATCAAATATTTGCCTACGATATTTTAGAAGATATTCCTATGAAATTAGCCAAAGACACAGGTATAAATGTCGCCTTAAATAATTTACAAATTGTTGAGCAGTGTACCATTGTTTTTATTTGCGTTAAACCGCAAGTATTCGAAACAACGCTCCAAAAACTCCAAACCAAGTTTACAAATGATCATTTGGTCATATCGATTGTTGCAGGAGTACCGTTGATAACAATAGAAAGACTAACTGGAACTGCACGGTGCGTTCGAGTAATGCCAAATATGGCACTCCAGGTGGGAGAAGGTGCCGCTGGTTTTAGTTTGGGGACAAGAAATGACAACCGAGATGCTGAAATTGTTGAACTCGTGTTTGGTTCATTAGGTAAGGTGTTTCAGTTCCCAGAATATTTATTAGATGCAGTAACAGGACTTTCGGGTACGGGGCCTGCGTATGTATTTGTCCTAATTGAAGCATTAACTGATGGAGGAGTTTTAGTAGGATTACCTCGTCAAGAAGCATTTATTTTAAGTGCTCAAACCGTGATGGGTGCTGCTAAATTACTATTAGAACAAAATGTGCATCCTGGCGTATTAAAGGATGCAATTATGTCACCAGGTGGAACTACAGCTTCAGCTTTACAATTAATGGAAGCTCGCGGATTTCGCTCTATTCTAATAGATGCCGTGGAGGCTGCTACCAAAAAATCACAATTTCTTGGTCAAAATAACCTTTTATTATCAGATCGGTGATCAAGGAAGGGAATTAATTATTCAAATTTTCTAATATCTCTTCTAACGAACCTACTTCTACTACCGGACAGATTACTGACGGATAAATATCGGAATTTCTCCTCATTCCTCTCTTAAGTGTAATTATCATCCTTTCGAGGAGACAAAAACGTAAAATGGAATAAACCCATTTTTTTCTTTTCTGTTTTCTCTTTTACCTTCTCGATGAATAATTTATAAATTTATTTGACAGAATTTAGTATTCCGTCAAAGTTTTTATCAAAATTTTCAAATTCTTAATATTAATCATTCTTAGGATTCTAATTCTTCGTTGAATTTTGATAACACGAAATTAATTAACTTTATCCATAAAATTTTAACTTTTTCATCCTTGGGGAATATTTCTTCTATTGTTTTATAAAATGCTGAAGAAAAGATCTGAACATGAGCATATTTTACACCATAATTTTTATGTCGTTTTACTAAATCCTTCAAAATTTGATTAAGTAGATGTGAATCCTTAATTGAAGAAACAATGATTGCTAATGATTGATGAAACATCATATACTGTTTTGTCATGTCTGACTTATTAAATAATGATATAATTTCTTTGTTAGATGTTGGTTCTAAGAAGTGATAATAGAATAGCTTTGGTAAATCATCTGTTTTTTCTTCTAATGCTTTTAATGACTGTGTAAGAATATCCGCTTCCTTACTTGTAAACAGGAGATTGTTTAGATCATTCAAGAGAAGAAACTCTATTGATAATACTATTCTCGAATTTAAATGTGTAATGAAGCTGTTTCTGGTTAAGTCTTAAGAATTTACAAATTTTTAAAAATATAAACCATTCGGTCAATACAATCGAATGTTCAAATTATTCAGGAAAATTCAATTAATAGGATCAACTCTCTTTTTTTCCTATATCATTATAATCACTTTGCCATCAAAAATTTAACAGATTATAAACCATTTACTTTAATTTTCGGTTTTCTGGTTGATAAATAATGAATAATAAAGAATTTTTAGATGTACAAAAGGCTTTTTCAGAGCTTTTGGGATTACCTGGTTATGAAGATGAAGTCTCATCTTTTATTTTAAAGAAAATTAGTCCTTTTGTTGATAAAGCTTGGAAGGATCCTCTCGGGAATATTTTGGCTATCAAAGAAGGGACAGACAAAGATGCTGGTCAAAGAATTCTCCTCGATGCTCATATGGATGAAGTAGGATTTATGATTTCTCATATTGAATCTTCTGGTTTTCTAAGATTTACCCCTTTAGGTGGTTTTGATAATCGAATTTTTTTGGCAAGTTCCATTAAAATTCAGAATTCACGAGGAGAACATTTTCATGGTGTTATTGGTGTTAAACCCCCTCACTTGCTTAAAGAAGAAGAGAAAAATCTACCTATTTCTGTTTCAGATCTTTACATAGACATAGGAATGTTTTCTAAGCAAGAAGTTCTTGATTTTGGTATAGATATTGGGTCTGTAGGAACTTTATATGATCCTTTTTTAGAATTACCTAATGGTATGATCAGAGGAAAAGCCTTGGATGACCGAGTTGGTTGCAACATTATGATCCAGATTGCTAAAATTCTTTATGAACATGGTCCACTAAAGGATTCTGTTTTATATAGTTTTAGTGTTCAAGAAGAAGTGGGTTTAAGAGGTGCTCGTACAGCAGCTTATTCATTAGATCCTACCATTGCTTTGGCAATTGAAACGACTACAGCAGGTGATACACCTAATATTCCTGAAAATGAAAGCCCTGTGTCTGTTAATAAAGGTCCGAGTATTACTTTAGCTGATAATACTATTATTTCCAATCCTAAAGTTAACAATCGACTAGTTAAAAATGCTCAGATTGAGAATGTCCTTTTTCAGTACAAAAAACCTAAATTTGGTGGAAATAATGCTGGAGTTATACATTTAACTAAACAAGGTATTCCTACTTCTGTAGTTTCTGTTCCGTGTAGATATTTACATACTTCTGTTTCGATGCTTAAGATAAGTGATATTCAAGAAGCAATCAAGCTCATTGATGTATTCATTAGGAACCCAGCAGAAGTTTAAATATTGAATTTACTATATTTATCATAAATTGTTATTTTCCATCCCATTTGCCGTTTTTAATTTCATGAAACGTTGATGGTGGTGTTTCATGGTCATAAACATAAATTTCAATCCTATTCGGTATTTCTTTAACTTTTGTTGTTTCTCTATGATACTCATACGGTTTTTCTAATAAGTCCAATTCCTTAAGTTTTAACTCATTAATTTCGAAAACCTCTAAATAAATAGAATTTAATTCTTTGTTTGCTACTAACATTGGATATAAATAATTAGAAAACATTTTAAAGGGAATTTCAGCAAATAACTTGTAACTGGGTTCGATCTCTTTTAGATATACATTGTAATTTGAATATCCTGTCATTAAAGTCCCATAAACCGCAAGTAAATAACTCAAAATGCTCACTTATTATTAAAATTGATTCTTTTAGATTCTTGAATATCACCGCTTAAAATTGTAATGAAATATATTATTAACATCTGATAATAAACTGTCATTTTTTTACCATTTAGGTATACAAAAAATCGTGGAGATGTTGTGAAACAACTTTCTTTATTCCAAGTTAGAAATCGCCTTAAAAAATGGGTAAAATTGTCGATGCTCTCTTAGAATATCTTATTTTAGATTCTGAACCTCGTGGTGACGGTAAACCTCATCTTGAAATTGATTGCCAAGGTTATCACTTTGTTTCTTCTGAAAGAGGAGAAGAATTTGAAAGATTAGTTACAAAAGATTTGGATGAACTTCTTTACTGGGTTTTTAACTCAATAATTTTTCAAATAGCAGTCACTCATGAATATAAAAATAGAGTTGAAAATCAAGATTTCGGAAAAGATGTGTTCAAAAAACAATTAGAATTGTTTAAAATAATCGATATTAGGTTTTATACGAAGAGAAAAGAAGAAATTGCTAAAGCACTAGAATCAAATCCATATAGAGATGAGTAGTGTTTTTGTTTATTTTTTAGCCTCTAGGCATTCAAATAAGTTATTTCGTTACGTATTTCCCATAACTTTTTAAAAACAGTTTCTTTATAGAATTCTTTTCTAGATCGCTTTTTTTTCCGTCAACAAAAAATTTTTCTGTTATATAACTAAAGACGACATCTATTTTTTTTATTAAAAAAAGAAAGCCATATTTGGGGGAATGTGATCTAAGCAGAGTTTTAATTATAAATATTTATCTCCAAATTCCATAACGTTTTCTATTAATGTACAGAGATCTTTTCCTGAAACAGTTGTTTCATATACGGAAGATGTTTCATCTTCTTGCCTAAATGTTTGACGTTTTCCTGCTAATCCTTTTGATTCCAGTAGTTTTAATTTTTTAGCTAATTCTTGGTTTGAAATCGATTTTAATTCGTTTCGTAATTGAGTGAACGTCATGTCTGATTCTTTTAACACATAAAGGATTGCAATTATCCATTTTTTTGCTATTAATTGAGTAACTTTTTCTAGACCTGCTGGAAGCGGAGCAATTTCTTTTTTAAACCTTCTTGAGAAGATACTCATATGCCATTCACTTTCCAATAATTCAAAAGGTTATTGGGTTATGTCAATAAAGATGATTAATACATATTAGGGACTTTGAATATAAATTTATTTGAAGATTTTTTTTTAAAATATAATAATCAATTTAGAGATTAGTAATGCATATTGCTTTTACCACAGAAACTGGGTTCTACAAGATAAAAGCAATAAAAGAAATAAAATTAGAATGCTAATGGAATTAAATAAATTAAATTTACTTTAGACATTCAAATGAGTTAGTTCAGAACTTATTTCCCACAATTTTTTAATATCAGCTTCATTATAGGATTCTCTTCTAGATCGTTTTTCTTTTCCATCAACAAAATATTTTCCAGTAATATTTTTTACCTCTGGACTTGTTGCTAAATATACCAGTGTTTTTGCTCCTTTTTTTGGTGATTTAAGAAATGGTTTCACAAGTAGGAATAATCCTTTGAAAACGATATTCATATCACGTGTAAGGTTTGTTCTTATTAGTCCTGGATGGATACTATTTACCAAGATTCCATCATTTTTTACTATATCAGCTAACTCATAGGTAAACATAATATTAGCTATTTTTGATTTTGAATATACTTTCATTGGCCTGTAGCTTTTTTCACTCATTAAATCGTCAAAATCTATTGGTGCCTGAGCTGCAGAAGCCACATTGATAATTCTGCCTGATCCATTTTTCTTCAAGGTATCTAGTAATAAATTTGTTAAAAGAAATGGTCCGAGGTGATTTGTTGCAAACACTTTTTCGTATCCCTCTTCAGTTTCTTGTCTTTTGAATAAATTTATCCCTGCATTATTGATAAGCACATCTAGTTTATCAAAATTGGATTCAAATTTTTCTACAGCTTTCTTTATGGATTGTTGAGATTCAAGATCACAAATTATTAAATGGATGTTCTCATTGCTGGTTTTTTTTATTATTTCTCGTTGAGCTTTTGCAGCAGAAGTTTTTGTTCTACAAAACATTACTATTCTATGATTTTCTTTAGCTAAAAGAGTTGCTGCAGCTTTTCCTATTCCGGAATTTGCTCCAGTAATAATAATTGTTTTCATTGACATATTGAAATTGATTTATTTTTGTTTTAATAAGATAATTTTTAATACAATAGATCCAAACAATCTAATTTCATCAAAGTACTGACGTTTTTCCCTTAATTAGATTTTTTTCATTGCAATCAAAGATTAATAGGAGATTACTTTTTCATACGATGCTATAAAGAAGAAAGATTTACCTTTATTCTAAATCATACTATTGTGATCTATTTTATGCAGTTTTACCAGATTTCCCTTAGTTTACCTTTCAAACCACATAAAGTGCACAGTTACATATTCAGGGATGAAAATGATCCAGATGAAATACTAATGCTTGATAGTGGAGTGAACCAACTTGAAACATTGGTAGAATTGGAAGAATGTTTAAAGAAATTAGATTCAAATTTAGGAATTGAATCAATAAAATATCTTATTCCTACTCACGCTCATATAGATCATATAGGTGCATTAGATTTAATTAAAGAGCATTCAGGAGCTAAAATTCTAATACACAAAGAAGAATATAAATTTTTTTACGAGGAACGATCAATCTTCTGGGTAGATGAAGTATTTACAACTTTAGGAGTACCTACGAAATATATTGAGACATTCCATTATTTTTTAAATTATTATCAAGAATATAATAGAGATTTTACCCCTGATATAACCCTTGAAGACGATTCTGGTGATATTCCAGAATTTAATGGTTTAAAATATATCAAAATCCCTGGTCACACCCCTCATCATATCGCAATAGTTCTAGAGGAACAAAAAGCTATTTTTACAGGTGATACTCTTTTATCAAGAATTACACCAAATTTAGGTTTCTCAGGTAAATATTCGAATCCTGTTAAAGAATACTTATCTACTCTTAATAAATTATCAAAAGAACATAACAATTGGACAGTATATCCAGCTCATCAAGAAATAATAAGCAATATAAAAGAAAGAGCTGAAATGCTCCTATTTTTATTAGAAGAAAGGTTAGAAAATGTTAAAACATTTTTTCAAGAAAATGGTAACGGTTTACCTAGTTTAATAAAATCTCTTTATCCGAGTGTTTGGCAAGACCCAGTTCAACGATTTTTAGCAATAATGGAAACTCATTCATATATCAAGTTTTTTTATGGAAATTCTTCTCCATTCAAACCACCTTATGAAATGTGGAAATGAAATTAATTAGAAATTACAATAAGAATCCAAAAAAATTCTGGTTATTGATGAAAAGACTTTCTATAGCTTAGTTCCTTCATATAGCTTTTTATAATGATCATATGCTGCATCACGATCAGCGTAGTATGCTTGAACAGCTTCTGCGACATCTTGAAATGTTCTTCTTTTTGTTCGAACTAATGCTCTGAGAATTGTTGATCTTCTTTCTAATTCATCCTCTATATAAGATTCTGTATATCCTTGCATATCCATTATGTTTTCCAATGTATAAGAACGTCCAAAGTCGTGAAATACATCATCTCTTGGATCCCATGAATATTTACGGTTTGTGACTAGATCATTTGTAGCTGGATCTAATCCAACAATTTCCATAATTTCTACTGTTCTCCGAACTTGAGTTGTACCTAATCTAACTCGTCTTTGAACTGCTATCATTGTGAGATTAGAAATTAAAGCTCGTGGAGTGTTCATTGGTTTAGATTCAAGACGTCGAATAACACCCAGACTACTATCTCCATGAATTGTTCCTAACCCAGCATGTCCAGTAGATATTGCCTGAAAGAGAGTATAAGCCTCTTCACCACGTACTTCACCTACAATTACGAAATCTGGTCTCTGTCTTACAGCAGCTCGAAGTAAATCAAACATAGTGATTTCTCCTCTTTTCTTATCCGATCCACCAAATCCTGATCGCGTTACCGACTGAATCCAGTTTTCGTGCTGAATAGCTAACTCAGGTGTATCCTCAATACTTACAATTTTTGCACCTGGACGAATAAACATGGCTGTACCGTTTAATAACGTAGTTTTACCAGAAGCTGTTCCACCAGCTATGAGAATGCTTCTATTATGTTCTAAAGCGAACCAAAAGAAAGCTGCAATTTTTTCATCTATTGTGTTATAGCTAATTAAATCAACTATTGTTAATGGATCTTCTCTGAATTTACGTATAGTAAATGTAGGACCACGCATAGTGATTTCACGACCATAAGTACAATTGATACGTGAACCATCTGGTAAAGCAGCATCCAATAATGGATCTGCAACACTAATATGTTTTCCTGCGCGTTGAGCTATTTTAATTATCAATGAATTTAAATCATTATCAGATTGAAAAGTTAAATTTGTTGGAATACTCTCATATTTTCTGTGATAAACGTGCAATGGTATTCCTGTTCCATCAGCAGATATATCTTCTATCTCAGGATCCGCTAATAACGGATCTATTATCCCATATCCTAAAAATTCTTTGTCTATGATATAAAATATTTTATCAAAAGCTGTTTCATCGAGTTTGATTTTGTAATTTTGTAATATGTCCAATATTTTTCCTCTAAGAAAATTAGATGCTGCTTTTCTATTTTCAATTTTTGTATAATCAAATGACAAAGATTCAGTAATAACATCCTCAATCATGTTTAAGATCTTTTTTTCTTTCCCAGTTAAAGGACTCTCAACCAAACTATAGATTGTTTGTCCCGTTTTTGTTTTCTCTATCTTTGCGTATGCAAAAGGAGCAATTAGGGGGTATGTTTCGATTACTACATTAACTTCTTCCTGTTCTGACATTTTCAATCCCAAAATTCTATTTAGTTGTTAAACTCTCCTTAATTCTCGTTTTGCTCGATCGATTGTTTCAAAAGGATCATTATAATAAGACAATATTGCTTGGGCAACATCTTTATATGATCTCCGTTTTGATTTTACTAACCATCGAATAACTGTTTTTCGATTCTCCAACTCATCTTCTAATTGTGTTTCTCCCATTCCATAGAAATCCGCTATACTATTCAAAACATAGCTTTTTCCATAAGATACGAAAGCATCTTCAGCTCCATCCCATCCAAACACACGATTAGTAACAAGATCCTCGTTCAATTGATCAACTTCAATTACTTCTACCACTTCAACCGTTCTTCTTAGGTGTTTTTGTTCCCTTCGAACTCTACGTTGCACAGATATAATATTTAAAGACTGAATTAATGCACGAGGTATGTTCATAGGTTCTGACTCTAGTCGTCTAATGATTCCTTGAGCTGAGTCTCCATGAATTGTACCCATCCCTGTATGTCCCGTAGCCATAGCTTGAAACAATGTATAAGCTTCTGCTCCTCTCACTTCTCCAACAAATAGAAAATCTGGTCTTTGACGTACAGCAGCCCTTAATAAGTCAAACATAGTTACTTCTCCCCTTCTTGACCCATCTGCATTATAACCACCAAACCCTTGTCGTGCTACTGCTGGTATCCAGTTATCGTGAGGTATATTAAGCTCTGGTGTATCTTCTATACTTACAATTTTCGCACCAGGACGAATAAACATTGCTAAACTATTTAATAAACTTGTTTTCCCGCTTGCTGTACCTCCAGCAATTAATATTGATTTTTGGTTTTCAAGTGCATACCAGTAAAAGGCGGCAATATTTTCATCAATTGTATTATAATTTATCATATCTACTATTGTTAATGGATCTTCTTTGAATTTACGTATAGTAAATGTTGAACCTCTCATAGTGACTTCATTTGAATAAGTACAATTGATACGTGATCCATCTGGTAGCGCTGCATCTAATAACGGATTGGCTACTGATATATGCCTTCCACTTCTTTGGGCTACTTTTATGACAAAGTTATCTAACTCTGAATCAGTTTCAAACCTTATGTTAGTCTTTATTGACTCATATTCACGGTGCCAAACATATATAGGGACTCTGGTTCCATCACAAGAAATATCTTCAATATTGTTATCTTTAAGTAATGGTTCTATTAACCCAAAACCTATTAAATCCCTTGAAACATGATAAAGAAGTTTCTCAAAGGTTCCATCATCTACTTTGTATTTTCTGTTTGCTTTTAGAAATTTCTTCATTTTGCCTTTAATATAATCTTTTTGACGATCTTCATTAGTTTTAGATTCTTCTTCAGTGGCATCTTTAGAAATAAAATCAGAAAGTGGTCTATCTAAGGAAGTTATTATATTAGATTTCAAATAGTTTAATATCTCGGATTCTTTTGATGTTAATGGTGCTTCCATCAAAGAATAGACAATTTCTTTTGTTTTAGCATCCATTTGAATGAGTGCATAAGCAAAGGGGGCTATTAAAGGATATGATTCGCGAACCAAAGACTCTTCTATTGTCATTTTGTAAACCACAGGCAAATTATTGGATAATGATTATATGAATTGATATTTATTGATTATGCTCTTGAAAATAAAGACCTTGGGGTATTTTCTATTAGGGCGATTTTTAATTATTTGCATCATTTCCTTAAAGTTTTTGAGAATTTTATTATAATTTCTTAAAAAATGAATTTTAGTAGTGAATTGAATTTATTATTATTTGAAAAGGAGATTTTTGATTGCAATTGATAAAATTCTTTATTAAAACTTAAAAATAGAATATCTTTTATATTTATTCACTTAATTCAAAAATATAGTAAAGAAAATTCGGTATAATAAAGGGAAAACCTTTTTTCAAAATAAGTGCGCAAGCTTTACTATTCTTATTATTTAAAAAGTTCTCAAAGCGACAAAAAAATATAGTAAAAGTAAAACTGGAATGCACTCCAGAGATTACTATTGAAATAAATAGAAAAAATTGAATGTTAAAAATTTTAACTAAGAAATCTACTCGAAATCAAAAAAAGGAATAATTAGGATGACACAGCAATTAAATATAAGTGACCCAGAATCTGGATTAGCCTATAAAAAGATGAATGAAGAAGAGACTGGAATTAAATACCTCATTGGAAAGAAATTAGGCGAGAAAATCTCTGGTGATCCCCTTGGATTTAATGACTATGTTTTTACTATTCGAGGAGGTTCTGACACCGATGGGTTTCCTATGTCAAGCTCTTTGCAGGGTGGAATTAGAAAACGGATTCTAACAAGTGGTGGGAGAGGTTTTCACCCTCCACGTGAAAGAAAAGGGATACGTAAGAAAAAACGGGTTCGTGGTAATACTATTACTGAAGATATTTATCAAGTTAATTTAGTAATTACTAAAAAAGGATCAAGAAAAATAGAAGAAATTCTTGCAGAAAGTGCAGAATAAGGAATAGTAAGGTATAACTTACTGAAACTATTCCTGTTAATAAAAATTCAAAAATCAGTGAATTAAGATTTAGGAAATTCATTGAACCAGCTCTAGGTGAAAAAATTAGTGGGTAAACGGAAATTAAGAAAGCCTTCAACTAAAGAAGATGAAGAAACAAATACATCTACAGAAGAAGTAAAATCGATAAAGAAAGTAATATCTCAATCTGAAGAAATACCCTCAATTGAAGATTTGTTACAAGCCGAACTTAACGTAGGTACAATCGGTCACGTCGATCATGGTAAGTCAACTTTAGTTCAAGCTTTAACAGGAAAATTTCCCGACACACATTCTGAGGAAATCCGTAGAGGAATAACAATACGTCTTGGGTATGCTGATTTTGAATTACGATTCTGCGACAAAGAGCATAAAAACCCCTTCTTTAATGGATATACCACTGATAAAAATTGTCCTGTTGAAAAATCACATGGAAAAACTAACCTTATTCAGCGAGTTTCTTTTGTTGATGCACCTGGTCATGAAGTATTGATGGCTACTATGCTTTCAGGTGCAGCTATAATGGATGGGGTCATCTTAGTCATTTCAGCTACGGAACCAGTTCCTATGCCTCAAACAAGAGAACATTTAGCTGCTATGAATGCAATTGGTATGGAAAAAATAATAGTTGCTCAAAACAAAGTTGAATTGGTTTCTGAACAAGATGCGGAGAAAAATTATCAAGATATTTATAACTTCTTAAAAAATGAACGACACGGGGGAGTTAAGGATATAGATATTATCCCAATTTCGGCTATACATGGAGCTAATATAGATATCTTAATAAAAAAAATGCAAGAAAAATTCAAAAGACCAAAAAAAGATACTACTGCTGATCCTCGTATGTCTATAGCCCGTTCTTTTGACATTAATAGACCAGGAACTGAATTAAAAAATTGGGTTGGAGGCATTGCTGGAGGAGTCATAACAGAAGGAATCTTCCATGTGGGTGATGACATTGAAATTTCACCTGGGGTTAACTTCAGCAATAAGTGGAAAACTATTGAGTCATCCATAGTTTCATTAAGATCAGGATTTGGAAAATTAGATAGAGCTTTTCCTGGGGGTCTTATAGGAATTGGTACCGATTTAGATCCTGCTGTAACAAAAAACGACAAATTAGTAGGTCATGTTATTGGTAAACCTGGTAAGATGCCACCAGTCTGGACGGGACTTGATTTTACAGGAAATTTCATGGAAAGAGTTGTAGGATCAAAAGTCACCCAAAACTTTGATATTAAATCAATTAGTACAAATATTCTTTTGATGTTAAATGTCGGTACAGCTAAAACCGTTGGAGTAGTTTCCTCCGCAAAACATTCTAGTGAAGAAAAAGAAATCTCTACAATGTTGAAACTACCAGTCTGTGCAAATATTGGTGCAAGAGTAGCTATCTCGACAATGATAGATAAACGTTGGCGATTAGTAGGATGGGGTGAAATTACTGGTGGAAAAGAGCTCAAATAATAATGGGAGCACATTTGACTAGTGATAATATATTTTTGAAGTATAACTTTAAAACAACAGCTGATTGGAAAAAAATTTTTTCTCAGAATTTACCCGTGATTACAGATACAAATTTTTTTATTGCTTGTTTTGAAAACCAAGTTTATCTACCTTCATCAATAGATATTATAATCGATCAAGCATACAAAATTGTTGTATTAAAATCTGTTATAAAAGAAATAAACAAACTTATTCAAACATCTAAATTTGCAGAAAATGCTATGAAATTAGTAGAAAAATATGCTCTAGTTATAGATGAAAATTTGATCTCATCTGACCTACCTACTCAAGTAGATGATCAAATTATAGAAATAGCGATTAAGTTAAAAATCTTTAATCCTATCATTGCTTCTGGTGATAGGGGAGTACAAAAAAAAGCAAAAAGATATAAAATTCCCATTTTGACTTTTAAAAATAAAAATCTTCGAGTAATAAAATAAAAGGGAAAATTATTTCTTTTTGGATTTATTATCATAGAATCAAAAAACCTTCATTCCTGTTAATTAAATCTAATAAAAGATTATTTGATAAAAATTAAATAAATAACTAGAAGCAATTAAAATGGAGTTCTCATTTAAAATAAAATTATAAAATTTATATTAATCAAAATAGGCCATCGTAGCGAAGCCTGGTTAATGCGCCTGACTTGTAATCAGGAGATTTAAACAATAATTAATTGTTAAACCTGAAATCGTGGGTTCAACTCCCACCGATGGCTCCAATTTTCTCCTAAAGTTGAAGATTTTCTTTATAAACTTTTTCAAAATGCGAATAGTGTTTAATTAAATAATTTCTAAAAAATGCCTCTGTAGCTCAGTTAGATAGAGCGATTGACTCGTAATCAATAGGTCGGGGGTGCAACTCCCCCCAGTGGCTGTTATTAACATATTTCAAAAACAAAATTCTCAAAAAAAATTGCTATTGAAACGAAAAAAATATTCATATACTCATAAACAGTTTGAAAAGAAAATCGAAAATCGAGAAAACTAGAAATTGTAAGATTCAAGAGCTAAAGTAACCCTTAAAATTTAAAAAAGAACATTAAAAACATCGTTAAACATGTAAAATATGGCTATATTTTAAGGTTTTATGAAATTAGTGATTATAATGGCCAATAAAACTAAAACAGTTAATAGTTCAAATCTTATTAGAGATTTAGCAAAATGGGAACATATTTTTTCTACTCAATGTGCTTACCGTTCTTCATTAAAACAAACCAATAAACCTATATGTAAACATTTGTTTACAAACGACTCAGAATGTAAATATTTCGGTTGTCCAATTGTTCAGGATAACTATGTTGGATTCCAAAGAGATTCTGATACAATTTTAATAATTTCAAAAAATGCAAAAGCTGAAAAATATATCGATACATGGAAATTTGAAACTTTACCAGAAAACAAAGAAGAAGCTGATAAACAAATAAAAAAAGCCGTTAAAGTGTTACATAATGATATTGCTGATGCAGCATTGAAAAAGTTTGATTATTTACACCAAATTACAGAAACGATACGTCAATCTGAGAAAATGGAATCTGAAGAAGAAAATGAAATAGATTAACTAATTGTTAATAGAATCTAATATGATGAATATATCGACAAGGCTGAGTTAGAATTCTAACATTGTTAGAATTTAGCAATGACGAATTATAGTTACGCTGATTATATCTCTTTTCTTCTTTATCAAAAAAAAATTTATCAATTATCTCATTTTCGCTGTGTTTTTATGAAAAAAAATCAAACCAATTTATATAATATGGTTTTGGTTAGACATGGAGGAGAAATTGGTATAAAATCGAGAAAAACACGCTCACGTATGATTAAATTACTAAATGATACAATAAAATATAAAACTCAGCACTTGAATGTTGAATCAGTTATTCATAAATACACAAGAACTTTAGTAACGAGTTCTGAATTTTCTCCAACCAAGATAGCAAAATATATAGCTAATCATATATGTGGTGTTGATTCAACTTCTCCGGTTCAATTCATTGAGATTAAGACTCTTGACACTATTTTATCATCAGGAGTAAATTATGCCTTAACTTTTTTGGAAAAAGATGATTCCTTCGGTTTTAAAGTAAGAAGAACAGGTAATCATAGTTTTAGCTCAATGGAGCTAGCAAGCCTATTGGGTAGTAAAGTTTTAAAAGAATCAACGATAAAAGGTTTTAATAACAACGTCAATTTAACCAATCCCGATTATCTATTTCAATTAGAAATTAAGTACGATTACTGTTTCTTATTCCATAATAGTTTTTCAGGGTTAAACGGATTACCACAAGGATCCCAAGGTTTGATATTGGCTAATATCAGATCATGGACTCCAGATTACTTAGCAGCTTGTATGATGCTACGTAGGGGAGCGAAAATTATACCAATATTTTTCTCAAGCAATAAACAAAAAAAATTGAGAAAAATTCAAACATTTTTTGATGAAGTGAGATTAGGATCAAAGGAAAGAGATTTTTTAGTTGATCTAGAAAAAGATTTTCTAAAAAAGTGGAAAGAGAAAATTTCTCAAATTGAACTATGTCAGGCGTGTCATTTTTTTACGGAATTAGTTAGTAAATATCTCTATGAAAGTGAAGAAGATTATCTAGGAATAGTAAATGGAACGTCATTAAAAGATGTTTCCTCTAATTTTCTGAAAAAATTAGATGTGTTACCCAATATTCCGATTCATCGACCTTATCTGCTTAACTTTGATAAGAATATTCCTGAACCTTTAAAATTTATGTTAGAAAATTCTGAAAATAATATTTCGTGTTGTGAAATTCAAGAAAAAAGATTTTTTAGTTCTGAAAACAATTTATCTGATGATATTTTAAAAGAAATTGATTCGGATGCTAAAATAATAGTAGAAAAATTGGTATCCTGAAAAGACAAAAAACAAAATAAATCAAAAATAAACAGCTAATTATATATTACAGCAGAGTTTGAGTTTAAAAATAATAATAATTATTGTTATTGAGATAAAAAGTGTATTGAATGAGTAAATCAAGACAAAGAAGGCGCGTAGCACCTCGAAGAGCCCCTGTAAGACCTCGAGAAGAACTGATTGAGGAAAGAGAAAATATTAAACCAACAACATTTATTCAGAAATTTCAAAATCTATCTCCAAACACACAAATCTATTATGTGAAAATTACAACTGGGTTATTATTAGGAAGTATATCTAGTGCACTATACATGATACCAGAAATTGCTTCAAATTGGTTTTTTCTTCCTATAATTGGTTTAATCATAGACGTGTTAATAGTACGGGGTCCATTAAAAATTGATGAAACCTCTGCTTCGTGGGTTCGATTAATTCTTTCTGGTACAATTACTCTCTTCGTTTCTTTTATAGTAGCTTCATCCTTATTATGGATGCTGTTATTTGCTAATATTCCTCAATATCTGAATTAATTCAAACTAATACATCTTTCATTCTTTCAAATAATTTAATAAATTGATCTGGACTTAAATTTTTCACTCTAGAAAAGGCCTCTGGGTCTGATTCTATAATTTGTTCTTTTTGGAATCTATTCTTATGGTTTTTAATATGATTTTTTAAAAGTGATTTTACAATTCGATTTTTTCGCGTAAATAAGATTGTTAAAAACTGTTGAAATTCAGAACTGTTTATAATAGGGTTTATTTCTTGATGAGGAAAAATCACAACCAAGGAGCTAGCTATTTTGGGTGCTGGATAAAAAGATCCCGGTCCAAAATGAGATATAATTTTTGTTTTACCCAATAATTGTATGTTTACACTTAATTTACTATAATTTTTTGTACCAAAAAGTCCTATCATTCTTTGGGCAAATTCCTTTTGTACAAGAAAAGCTATTAATACACCAGAATTGAAAAAAGAACTTTTAGCTAGTTTGAATAATAACGGAGAAGATATTTCATAAGGAATATTTCCTATAACAGCTTGTTTGGTATTCCAAAATTCATTAGGTAAAGTTAAAACGTCAGAATTAATAACACTAGCTTTTCTGAAATTTTTTTCTAAAATTAAAGCAAAATTAGGATCTTTTTCTATTAAAAATACGTTATCACAATTTCCTTGTAAGATTAATTTCGTCAACGTTCCAAGTCCAGCACCAATTTCTACTATAGAATCAAAAGTATAGGATGATAAAAGATCAGCATATGCAACCAAAATGTTAGGATCAATCATAAAATGTTGACCAAGAGATTTTTTCGGTTGGAGAGCATATTCTTTTAGCAATCCATTGGTATAATTAAAAATATCCCTTCTAGATCCAATATCAGGTGGTTCAGAAAAGAATTTTTTTCTGTTTTCAAGGTCAATGTTAGAAATTGTGTTCACCTATTAATTAATAAAACACGTAATTAGTATTAATAGTTGAATACCCTGTAATTAGGATATTATTTTACAAAAAGGACATGCTGTTCTTCACCTGATAATTCTTCAAAAATTCTTTTTACCAACACTGGTATTGGTGAAAAACCTGCTCTTTTTTCAATATCTTTATAAGAATCATATTTTTTTTGTTTTCTTGACTCAATTATTGTCCACATACGTTTTTGTCCGACACCTGGTAGGAGTTTAAGCTGATGAAGTTTAATTGTTATTGGTTTTGCCTCATTAAAGAATTTTATAAACTTTGAATTTTCCTGATCAGTCACAATTTTTGTTAATTGCTCTTCAAGGGGATATTCAGATCCTCTAGGTATTTGTTTAAGACTTATTCTTCTTATCCTGTGAAAAGATGATTTGTTAGCTTCAAGATCGATTCTATCTCCAATCACCTTACCCATTAATTGATGTTTTAAAAAAATCTTTAGTAAACTATAATGATCCTCCCCAATTACATGAATCACATTAAATTCTTTGCGATAACTTGATTCAGTTAAAAATTCTTGGCCAAAATCAAATATTATACCGAAAAATTCATTTGTTCTTAAATTTTGACCAGTTGGTTTAGAGCCATGATAAGAGGTGGGCACATGAAACACTTAATTTTTTTTTTAAAAATTATTTCTGTTTAATCATTTACAATTGTTTTTACAATTTTTTTTCTTTAATACGATATGAGGAAAGTGATATTTGCTATTTACGATCTTGATTCTCCATGAATCCTGAATCTTCAGAATACATGCGCATCGCAAATATAATTCCAGTTAACACAGTGATAACAAGTGTTGAGACTAGAAATAATATTCCACCTATAATAAATGCATGAGGAATTGATAAATAATAACCAATTAGCATTAAAACGATACTGGAAACAGCTAAAATAACCAAGTAGACAAAAGCTTTTGTATTATAATCGATTTCCATAATTTATCACTATAGATAACATTAGAATATTTTTATATACTTAATTAGTTAATAGAACGAATTTATATAATTTTATCAACAAATCACGTAAATATGGAACTTAAATAAATGCAAAGTTAAGCTATTTATCTAATTAATGATTAATGTAACTAGGGCCTTGGGGCATCTAGTCCAATGTAGTGCGAATTCGAGCGTTCATCATATCCAATATTCGCTTCAGATGATAAACGATGAAATATAATTTGAATTATTCCCATTCCTGGTTTCAAATAAACTGGAACAGATGTATGAATTTCTAAAGTCAATGTAGTAGGTTTTTTCATTCCTGTTCCGGGATTAACTAAACCTGCTGCGTGAACAACTACACCCATTCTAGCTACGTATGAACGTCCCTCAAGAAACGCTGCATATTGTTTAGAAAGAGAAATTTTTTCTAAAGTAGAAGCTAATATAAAATGACCTGGAGAAAGAAAAAAATTTTCCCCGTTGGTTTGTACCGGTTCAGTATGTTTTATTGATCTATTATCTGGATCAACAATAACTCCTGTTTTAAAAATTGAAAATTTGTCTGATAGATGTAAATCTATTGAACAAGGCCCAACATAATCTGGATTGAAAGGATCAATCTTAATGTTATTTTTTGCTATTTCAGAGAAAATTTCTTCCTTTGATAGAATAGTCATAGATAACAAACCAATTTTTATTTGCTTCATAGATCGAAAAAATAAACTAATTCAAGTTGTAATAAGAGTATTATTTATAAAATTATAATTCTTTTTTTTTACTCATAATTTTCTTTTAAATAATAAAAATCATAAGCGAAAAAAAATCTAGAAAAGAAATTGAAAAAGGAAAGATAATTCAAAAATTTTCGAAATTAAGAAAGAAATGAAAAATTGGAAAAAATTGCAATATAGGTACATATTTAGGCTCCAAAAATAAATTCCAAGCAATTTTTGTAAAGATATTTTAAAATAAAGAGAGAGAAATTTATTTTAATGTAAAGAAAGATGTGTATAAATGCATTATTGTGACTATTTCGCTAGACCAAAACCTAAAAAAAAAATCAAGCGGTCTGAACCATTAGTCCAAAATGAATGTTCAACTGTTAATTACCCAAAAGAACTAATTAAAAGCAAATTTTTCTATGTAAGCGTAATGAAAGAATTAATTGTGGATTGATACAGATATGCAATCAAAGACAAGGTTATTAGATATAAAAAATTTATCAATGGTTTACAAAACTCTCCAAGGTGACGTTAAAGCAGTGCAGAATCTTTCTCTTTTTTTAGATAGAGGTGAAGCACTTGGCATTGCTGGAGAAAGTGGTTGTGGTAAAACTAGTTTAGCTTCATCAATTATTCAAATTTTACCTAGGGTAGCAAAAATCCAAGGTGGAGAAATTCTTTATAAGGGAGTTGACTTATTAACTTTAAATAAAGAAAAATTTCGAAAAGAATATAGATGGAAAAAAATTGCATATATCTTTCAAGGAGCTATGAATGCACTTAATCCAATTATTAAAGTCGGAGATCAAATTGCTGAAACAATAACACTACATGAAAATGTAACTGAGGAAGAAGCATGGGAAAGGGGTGCACGCCTTTTTGAAATGGTCGGTTTGGAGCCTGGTCGTATTAATAATTATCCCTTCGAATTTTCAGGTGGTATGAGACAGCGTGCTATGATTGCTATGGCTTTATCTTGCAATCCAGAACTCGTTATCGCTGATGAACCAACAACAGCATTAGATGTAACTATTCAAGCCCAAATTATGGAATTGTTAAAACACCTTCAAGAAACACTTGATTTATCTTTTATTTTAATAACTCACGATATTTCTGTAATTTCCGAGACCTGCAATCGAGTAGTAATTATGTATGCAGGAAGGATTTCTGAAATAGCTGAGGTTGATGATTTATTTTCTAATCCATTCCACCCATATTCTGAAGGTTTAATTGGAGCTATTCCATCGATGGAAAAAGCAAAAGAGAAATTGCTAACTCATGTTCCAGGGTCTCCTCCAAGCCTAATTAATCCTCCTTCAGGCTGTTTATTTCATCCTAGATGCCCTTACGCTAAAGAACGATGTAAAAATGAAATTCCTGAACTAAATGAAGTTTACGATGGAAGGTTTGTTGCCTGTCACTATGTTGATGAAACAGGTTTCAATCAATAAGTCTTTGTGACTTGAAAAAGAAATTAATAATTAATTACAAATTTTATTATCAATAGATATCTTTCAAAAACAAACTCAGTCAATTCGTACGAATAAACTTCTCAGGAGAAAGACTTGTTTCTTTTTTAATGAAGTTCTTGAAGATTATTATGATAAATCGCTTTGTATCTAGATACGGAAATTTCATTTTTTAACCATTTTTCTATTTTAGTTGATGACATTATTTATCCTCCAAGTTTATAATGCAATAAAGATTTAAGATGTTTAATGGGTCGATTGTTTGTCTTTTCTAAAGACTACAGTAACACTAGAAATTGATATTTCACTCGCAATAACATATTTGAATTAACCAATTCCAAAGAAAATTAGAAGTAAGATTTCTATTGAAATTGAAAAGGATAATAAAATTAAATCTTGGCAAATAAACTAAGTTCTAAAGTCAGATTAATTGATAATATTATCCCAAATAGGAAAAATGTGAAATAAAATGTCCCTTTTGGAAGCAGAAATGTCAGAAGAAAATATTTTATCGGTACGTCATTTAGTAAAATACTATCCTCTAGCTAAAGGCTTTTTTGCAAATCTATTTAACGAATCTATATTCGTAAGAGCAGTAGATGATATAAGCTTTGATTTAAGAAGAGGAGAGATCTTGGTTTTAGCTGGAGAATCCGGTTGTGGAAAAACAACAGCTGGAAAATGTGTTATTAGATTAATTAAACCTACTTCAGGTGAAATTTGGTACAAAGATGAAGATATTGCTAATCTTCCTAATCGTCACCTTAGAAGATTAAGATCCTCAATGTCTATTATTTTCCAAGATCCTTATGAGAGTCTTAATCCTAAAATTAGTGTTTATAACACAGTTGCTGAGCCAATTAGGCTAAACAAAATTGCAAAAAATAAAGATGAAGAAATTGAGAGAATTGCAAAAGCCTTAGGTACTGTAAAGCTAGGAGAAATTGAACAATATATTGATCGTTTTCCTCATGAATTATCTGGAGGTCAAAGACAAAGAGTTGCGATAGCACGAGCTTTGACATTAGAACCAGATTTTGTTGTTGCAGACGAACCAGTAAGTATGCTTGATGTTTCGATTCGAGCAGAAATCCTCAATTTACTTTTAGAACAGAGAAAAGAAATGGGGATTTCTTATGTTTTCATTACTCACGATTTAGCTGTTGGGGCGTATATTGGTGATCGTATAGCAATTATGTATCTGGGTAAAATAATTGAATTAGGAAACATCAAATCAATTGTAGAAAGAACAAGACATCACTATACAGAGGCACTTCTTTCAGCAGTGCCAAGTTCAGATCCATCAGCAAGAAAAAGAAGAAAAGTATTAACTGGCGAACCTCCAAGTCCAATTAATCCACCTCCAGGATGTAGGTTTCACCCAAGATGCTCAAAAGTTCAAGAGAGATGCATGATGGAAGAACCTCCTTTAGAATTAGTTGGTAAAGACCATCTAGTAGCCTGTTTCTATCCATTAGAAAGATAAATTTTTTTCATTTACATTTTCTAATACTAAATAGGGAAAGAAGGCTTCTTCCTTCAAGTAGGAGATGAATTTCTGAACTGATCTGTTAGGTTTCATCTGAAACCTAACAGGATAACACATAGAAAGTGAATTATGTTGATTTAAATCCTTGTTTGAATAATGAGGGCACTGAATTAATTAAAAGCAGATCATCATCCTCCTAATTATTTTGATCTTGATCTACTGACGGAGCGTGTGAATGTCAAGCCTCTGGAGACGAAAATCTCTCAAATTATATGATTATTTCGACAAAATGCGATTGTTTCATTAGAAGTTTTGTCCTTGAACGGAGAAACCCACTCCTTGAGGTGTGGTAGTTCACTCTCTTTGATTAAATTAATAAATTTTCATTAATTTATTCAAAATTCCAATTTTACTCAAATCTTGAAATATCAGATTGAATGATCATCTTAAAACTAACTTTAATAAATGAAAATTCTTGTTCTAAATAAATTTTTATTTCATTTTTTTTTTATCTAATTATTCTTGCTGGAAACTTACAAGGATACAATAGATTACTAAAAAATGGAAGAATTAGCTCAATTTCGCAAATTAGTTATTTTATTCATTTTAAAAATTCAAAGTTCAAACCGGAAGTGTATTCCAATGCCTGAAGGACTAGTTAAAGTACCCGTACCTGTTAATGAGCCTATTTTATCTTATATGCCTGGATCAAAAGAGCGTAAGGAAATTAAGATTAAATTAGATGAACTTCTTAACCAAAATCCAATAGAAATTCCTTTAATTATTGGTGGTAAAGAAATAAAGACTGATCGTATAGTAGAAATTCGTATGCCAACAAATACTAGCCATATATTAGGAACCTATCATAAAGCAGGACCGAATGAGATACAAATGGCAATAGATGCCGCATTAAATGCTTGGATTGAATGGAGTGAAATGGAATGGGAATCACGATTAAGCATTTTTTTGAAAATGTCCGAACTCCTTGCTGGACCATATAGAATGACTTTAAACGCATCAACAATGCTTGGCCAAGGAAAGAACATATTCCAAGCAGAAATAGATGCTGCTTGTGAATTAATTGATTTCTGGCGTTTTAATCCGTATTACTTATCTGAAATTTACCGTGAACAGCCATTTTATTCACCTCAAGGACAATGGAACTATGTCCAGTATCGTCCCCTTGAAGGCTTTGTGTTTGCTGTCACACCATTTAATTTTACAAGTATTGCAGGTAATCTCACAGCTGCACCTGCTATGTGTGGAAACGTTATTTTGTGGAAACCCGCAAGTGGTGGTCCTGTTAAGCAGGACCGAATGAGATACAAATGGCAATAGATGCCGCATTAAATGCTTGGATTGAATGGAGTGAAATGGAATGGGAATCACGATTAAGCATTTTTTTGAAAATGTCCGAACTCCTTGCTGGACCATATAGAATGACTTTAAAC
>MDVS01000022.1 GCA_001940645.1 Candidatus Heimdallarchaeota archaeon LC_3 | reverse complement strand
TTTAAAATGTTCTTCAGAGACAACTATTATATCCAAATTCGGTATATGGTATAAACTGTCATTTGAATTTGAATTTATGCCAATTTCATTGATTCCTATATTATCCCGAAAAAAGGGATAAGCTTTGATAGAAAATGTAATAAAAGGATCAATTTTTGATACTTGGGGTAAGTTTTTTTCTAAATTTAATATATTGCTAACAAAATCTGTGGTTTCATTACTATTGGCTATATCTATTTCAATGGGTTTAAAAAAACTCGACCCAAAATAGTCAGTCTCATAAATAAAATCTGGTTGTCCGAAGTTGAAATATAAGTTTAATTGTACTTCCGTTTGAAAAAAAGGAATGAAAATGATTAGACTAAATATAACAAAAACTATTAGAGAAACGAGAATTAATCGTAAGATATAAACAGGATTCTTTTTGATAAAGTGTTTTACTGGCATAGATGAAGCACTATAATTAGTAAAAGATAATTAGTATAATTAGTTTAATAGATTTGTTAAAATTTTTGCTTGTCTGAGGGAATTTTTCTAATTATCAAATTAATTTTCAAATAAGTATTATTCTCCTCAATATTGTTGATAGAGAAAATTATGAAATACTTGCTTAAAATGTTTATGGACCATAAATATGAGAAAAAATTACAGAAAAAGGTAGATGTGTTCAGATTCAAAATTATTCATAAATAAAACCTCAATTTAACTAAATGATGTATATTTGGATACGTGAGTTTTTTTTTTATGATAAATTATATTAAGTTAGAACTTAGTGTGTTAATTTTTGCCTTCTTTAATAAAATATTTAATTTTTATTGATTATTTTTTTACTAATCTTTAATCAATTTCTTGATAAGAATTCTTGACCTTTTTTACTGGAAAAAACTGTAATAAAGCCGCAATTTCCATTATTATTATTATCAGGACTAATACACCAATGAAATTAAATATTTCAGATACAATCCCTACAATAATGATCGTTATTCCAAATAATAGACTTGCTACCGTTGGAACTAATGAATAAACACTATTTCTAATTTCAGAGGGAATCACCTGGAGAAACAGTCTATTTTTTAAGATAAATATTAGAATTGTTGTGAAATTTCCTAATGGAACAATTATTAATAATATAATTATTAATGCTATTGGATTAAAGGAACTATTGAGAGGAAAAATAGATAAAAGAATAAAATATCCTCCGAAAAACACTAATCCATCCAACGCAATTAGCAATCCTAGAGTCCTGGAAGAAGAGGTTTTTTTCAATTTGGAGCTATTTAATATGAATAATTTTAATTTTCTGTTATGTCTCCAGTTTCACAAATTATCTCAAAACTATTGAAATACTTAAATAATTGTAATCTTTATTTGTAAAAAAAATAAAGGAGATAAAAGAAATGATAGATAATGAGTTAATGGATCGTGCTGTAACTCAGTATGGACTTATCTTGCAAGATAAAGATAGAAAGAGAATCTTAAAAGATAATGAAAGCGGGAAACACCCTAGACCAAGTAATTGGTTTTCTGATGGTTGGCAAAAGCAATCTATTTATAATCTAAGCTTTGTAAAAGCTATTTTGGGTTTACTTGACAGAATAGAGACTTTAGAAAAGAAATTAGACCAAGACGAAAATAAAAGCTAATTTCGAAAGTAGCCAAGATCTTACAGAAATATATAATTATGGTCCTATTTATCAAATAGAAATGTTTATTTGTGTTCTAATTCAAATGATCCGCTAATTTTAAACGTAATAACCCAAATTCAAATATAGTAAAATAAGTTAAATGAAAATTGAAATCGGGTGTTCAAAGTGTCATTTGAGTGGAATTATAATAATTATTTTCTATTGTATCTAAATAAATTTTGTGATTTAGATTCAAATATGGAAAAACATGAACATTCCAAGCTTGTTGGATATTCATATAACAAAATGATGAGGAAAATGAATAAAAAAATTAACGATTCATTGAAATTATTAATTGATGATTAATTATTCAGTTATTTTTGGTCTAAATTAATACTCAAGAAACTTAAAATAGAAAATTAGAGCGAAAAAACTATAACCTAGACTAATTTGAATGGAAGATAGATATGAAAACGAATCATTTTTTTCTCTTTCTGGCAATAATTATTTCAAGCAATGGATTCCTGTATCAAATTTCTCTTGATGGTCCTATTGATTTTAACACTACCCAACTTCCATATCAAAAAAAAGTTGTTTATGAAGAGGAATTTACTCCTCATGCCCCAATTTTCATCAGCTCTAATGATGATTTTGCATTACAGACTTCAGAAGAAGACTGGAAAGGGACTGGAACAAGTAACGATCCCTATATCATTGAAGGTTATCATATTACAGAAAGAATAACTATTAATTATACAAATCAATATAGTATTGGTAGTAGAGAAACCAAAATTTTGATCCAAAATACAGATGTGCATTTTAAAATTAGAAACTCACTTATTGAAAGACCAAAATTCCAATGTACAACTGTTAACGGAACTGAAACAATTGTTCATCCCTGTGATTATCCAGGAGAAAGTATTCATAATATTCGAGACGGAATAACTCTGATTAATACAAAAAATGCTATTATTGAAAATGTTACCATTGTAAATATCAGAGAGGGAAGTGGAGTACACGTAATAGACTCTTCAAATATTTTCATTCAAGGAAATATTATTTTAGATAATTCTAAGGGTATAAAGGTCAAACAATTTGGGAAAGTACTGATGGTCTTTTTCATAACACAACAACCAATTTTAATATAACATCAGGAGAGGTTCATTTTGTATACCGAACAGACAATTCGGACATTTTAGAGGGATCAGTCCTAACTGAAGGGACACACAATTCAACCCAAATTGCTTCAAAGATATCTATTAGTATTCAAAATCCAATAAACAAATCTACAGGTTATTATATTATAATTGATCATGGACCAATAGAGGGATCAAGTATCATACCTGAAAAACCTTTCCTTTATGGACTCAATTTTTGGATTGAAGGTCTATTTATTTTTATGCCAGTTTGGATTATTTTAAGAAAAATTAATAAGAGAAGATATAAACAACAGTTTCATCATGTGTAAGATTTGCTAATAATTGGAAATTTAAAAATGAACAAGAAATAGAAAATGATCAGTAAATTAAAATAAATTCTTCCAAAAAAGATTTTTTTAAACAAATTTTAACCGAAACGTTTTTGGATTTAGATAGAAAAATTTATATTTTCTTGGTCTCTTCTTCACCATAACCAAATCGGGGATTAATGTGGCTTTATTATTCAATTCTTATAATAAATTAGCCCAAAAAGACAATTCATTAAGTATGGTGCTTTCAAGGCAATTTTTCGAGTTAATTTTTCAAGAACCAAAACCAGATTTGTGGTCTAAATGTATTTCATATTGATAGGCATTCGGATTCTTGCATGGAATCGGGGAGATCAATAAGTTTAGTTTGAAGTTGGGTGCTACGATAAGAGTTATCATAAATAAGGGGAGTAGCTTGGACAAGAAAAAATTGACCAAACATCTCAAAATACTTAAGAGATCTGAAGTTATCTATTTCGGAATTAAATGAGCATAATTATTTTAACATTTAATGACTTCAAAACATAATCAACAGTTTCATATTCAAAATATAAAAAGACTGAAAAAATAAGAGCATAACATTTGATTTACATTATCACATCGTCGAAATAAATGTTCATGCAGACCTATTCATACGAATGGACATCAGAGAAGACGCCATTGGAATTTTAGTTAATCCTGATTCAGAACATCTGGATTTTACTGATGTAAATGAAAAGACCTATCCAGGATTATTCCTTCCCGATATAGCAAACGACATCCAGTATTATAATGAAGAAGAATTTGTAGTTATTGATTACGGGAAAGCAATTTTTGCAATTAAAGAAGCTGTAATAACCTATTATACTTCACCGTTAAATCCAGACCTTGGTATTGGAGAAGAACACCAAGATCAGGAACAAATAGCTGGTCTTGTTACAAAATACTATTTTTATCGAGTCTTTAATAATCCAGGGATCAATCAGGGAGCATTAGTAAATTTATTTGTAAATCTATTTAATAATGTTGTAAACCATGCTATAGAAGGGAAAAAGATAAGACTTCAAAGTGTTGAATTAGAAAAATATTGGCAAATAAAAATAATAGATTTTGGAAAAGGAATATCTCAAAAAGCTAAAAATGAGGTATTAAATTATAACAATCAAAGAAAAAATTTAGGATTGGCTATTTGTATTAGGATAATAAAATTACATAACGGAAAAATGTGGATAGAAGATAATCTTGGAGGTGGCACTCTAATAAATATTCTTTTACCTAAAATAAATGTAATCTAATACACTTTCTTCCTTTACCATTGATCAGATCTACTCCTCCATATCAGACCTATTATGCCAGGAATAAAAAAGATATTTTAGTCAATAGTGTCAGTCATACAATGGAAGGACTGGTGTTACATTATTTAGTCTATTGGTTAAAAGAGGAAAAATATTTGAAGAAATTAACATTAGATCCCGACAAAAGAAGAACAAGGTCTGATGTATTCATTTTTTCACCTTCCCTATGAAGAGATTCATTTTCAGTAAAGTACTTATATCATCTCCAGTATTTATATGGAGAGCTCGATTAGTTTTGAGCAGCAAAAACATCTTCATTTTCATTGTTAATTTTCTATCTTGTCAGTAATTTATTTCTATTCCATCAGCAAGAAAAAAATAATAGCTTTATATTATGTAGAGCCTCAAGAATAAATTTAGCTTTTTTTTTAGGATTGGTGCTCTCCTCCCCAAAATTAAAATTACCGCATATCAAGAATTTGATCATTAAATATAACAATAAAACCAGCACCTATAAATATTGGTAGCCCTAGACCGAAATTAATGATGAGAGAAAGCGTTTATTATATTAAATTCATTTAAAATGTATTCGTAATCCTTCTGTATCTTTTCAATATCTTGATAGAGTTCATCTAATTCATTTATAGTTTTGATAGCGAATATACTCAATTTAATAATTGAATTTTTTTTTTAATATCTTGAAAATACTTAATAAAAGACAATTACTTATTGCTTTTCACTATACACTAATGAGGACAATTGAAAATTAAATCACGCATCAATAATGAATAGAAACTCAACAATAATTTCAATTAGATGAGAAGACTTAGAAAAAATTCTTAATAATTCATAATATTTGTTAATCAATTTCAAAGTCTTATTGATTTATATCTTCTCCATCTATTCATATCAAACTGGAAACAAGCTTCAATTGATTATTTTTCCTCATCCTAAGTACTAAAAAATCAATATCAACAGAGACCTCATTTATTAAGATTTTTTCTAATAAATTATTGCTATTTCCAGTAAGTATGGCTTCTGTGATTTCTTTTCTTGAAAAATGATTCATAATCAATCCTTTCCTATTTTTGTCTAATCAATGCTGTTGAGGAAATATTTTCTTGACAAACTGGACAATGACCTTGAATTTTCAACCATTCCAGGATATGTGATTCATGAAAAGAATTAATACAATTAGGACACCATACCAATTCCTCATCGGGGATATATCCATCTGTCTTACAGATATTGCATTTATAAATGACCGTTGTTTCTTAAGTATTTCATGAGTAACAGATTTTTTAAAATTTATGTCTTTATAAGTAATGGCGTCTTTATATAAAAAAACTACTAAATTCAGTTTCAATGCTAGGATTTAAAGGCCAGTTTGGGCTTTAATACCTAAAAACATCCGACTTTAAGCAATAATTTAATTGATCGCTCTTTTTTTGGTATATTTTTTGGAAAAACTTAACCTATTATATCTATAACATGGTCATAATTTCAAAAACCGATTAGATGTCTCCGTTGCTTCAATTGTAGCACCAATCAAATAAAGACCAATAGATTTAAATACAGTGATTCCTTCAGGGTTAAATACACAACCAAATAACCAGAAGGAACCCTGTAAGATATGTTCAAACAAACAACTTTAAAAAAATTTGTATTACCAATACTCTTAATTTTAGCTACTCAGAGCAATGTACTATCATCTCAAGCCGATCAAGATGATTTCTCAAGGTTTATCTTGAAAATAAGCCTAAAGCGGACTTATCCTGAAGCTCAATCTATGAAGAAGGGGAGTAAGTCGGCAGATAGGTTTATAAAGAAATCTAAGAAGGGCAATCCACGAGCTTTAGAAAATTTGGTCAATAATACTCTTTTAGAGAGTACCAGTAGTATTACCAACGAGTTACATCCCGACGGGGTCAAATTAGCAATTGACATTACTAAAATTCCCGTGTATTCAAAAAGTAAGTCAAAATTTATTACAAATGGGAGTGCAGAAAAAGGAACAACAAGATTTTATCAATTTCTTGGTTTTTCAATTGCAGAACGTCAATTAAAATTTCCAATTTCTTTTCGTTTAATGGAAAAAGGTGATATAAGTAAGCTTAGCAAAATTTTATTTGAAAAAATAGCTCAAATTAAGAGCTCAATTAAAATTAAACTTATTATATTAGACCGAGGTTTCATTTCTTCTAAAATTGTTCAGACTCTACAGTCTTTAAACTGTTCGTTTGTAATAGCCTTTATAAAGTATAAAAAGATCAAAAAAGTCTTTCCACTATTGGAACATCCTAAAATTCTGAAGAGGGATAATTTCTATTCTCCAACCCTGAAAAATACTGTACACCAAAAAAATGAAAATTGTTGGGTAATAAACAATTAATAATTTATGTAAAATTCATCTAGGTTTGTTTATTTAATTCTTGTTAATTTTTTTATGAAATTAATTTACAAGCGCTAATAAAATAATAGTTTATAAATGTTGTAGACAAGTTTAAGAAATAATATTTTATAAGATAGAAAAAAAAGAATTTCAAATAAATAGTTTATTTTCTCATAGAATAACATTATTCTTTATCGGTTTTATTTATCTAATTATTTCAATTTTCGATTTTAATGAAAAATTTAGCGGAACTGGGTACCAGTTTTTCTTAAAAGAAATTAATATGGAATTATATATTCCAAAAATATCTATTTTTCTCTTATTTCTTCTGTTTTTGCGTCTTTTATTGAATGTTTTAGAATATTTCAAGTTAACAAATATCCCAATCCTGAAGTTCTTCTTTTCTATTCATTTAATGGATTATACACCGATATGGGTCTTTTTAGATAAAATCAAAGAAGGGAAGGACTCTTTTCCTGAAAATTGGAGGATATCTGAAATTTATTATGATAAAGGACATTATTTAATAGGGAAATCAGAATCAGCAAATAAAGAAATGAACATTATTCGGCCTCCTTTTGAAATCCGCAATACATGGCATTCCTTAAATATTCCTAAAAGAAATTATTCGATAATTTTACCAGGAAAATGTCTATTTTTATTATTTGTATTAGAATTAATTGTTCTCAGTAGTTTACTGCTTATTATAACCTATTTTTTGTGGGGTAAAGCCTATTTAATTATAATTCAAACTTTAATGTTTATATTTTTAATTTTTAGTATATATGTCTTTAATAGTGAAATAGTTCACCCTTTAATTGATTTCAATATTTTTAAAGATGAAACTGGAAAATATTTCCTAACTAAGAAAAAATATGAGGTCTTTTGGAATTTCAAAGATTATCACTCTAGGTTTAAAATAATTGATAAAGTTTTGAATCCTTTTGACACCTCTTGGGAAAATAATTGGGATTGAGATTATCAAAAAATATAATATTAAATTCTCAAGAAAAAATTTTAAAGTCTTTGCCTTATTGAAATTAATTCAAAAAAAGGAGTAATAAAATAATCAATGTAATTTTAAATTTCAAAAATCAAAGGATTAAAAATGGGACTTGTAAAGTATTTTTTAAGAATATTTTCAAAATTTCATGTTTTTATATTCAGAAATACAGGTGGTAAAAGAATGAATAAATTTGGGGGGATGCCTGTTTTAATATTAAATCCAATTGGTGCAAAATCTGGTAAAAAAAGATCTACTCCATTGATGTATTTTGAACATAAAGGCAATTTTATAGTAACAGCATCAAACGGAGGATCAGACTATCATCCTGGATGGTTTTACAATATTAGAATAGTCCCTCAGACCGAAATCGAAACAAATGAAAAAAAAACTACTGTAGTAATTCATATCGCCGATGATAAGGAAAAATCAGAATTATGGCAAATATTAATTAAAATAAACAGGTCATATGAGGAATATCAAAAAAAAACAAAAAGAAATATTCCTATGATCGTATTGACATCAGTTTCTTGAGTAATCCTGATTCGTTTTTTGGAGAATGGGTATTATTTAAAATTAATTGTTTTTTGAATCAATTATTCTGATACTATCAAATGCTTCTCATAATTATATTTTCCTTATTGATTCTTAAGATTAAAGGAATTATTACATTCTTTCCAAAAAAGAATTTAGGTTAAAATACTGCTTGATGATCATAATAAAAATTAGGCTGCTAAAATTAAACGATTTAATGGAAAATAAACAAATTGACAATTATTGAGATAAATTAGTATATTAGAAAAAAATAATTCTACCAATTTTCTTGTGGAGATATTCGAAGTGGAAAGACACAATTATTTGATTATTTAGTACTTTTGGAACAATGAGGATTGAAAAAGAGGATGTAAAGCATACCTAATCGAATATATGGAAAAGTTTGAGTGAATAATCATGCCAAACAAAGAAAAACGTGATAAATTTTCAATTTTTAGTTCAGTCGCAATTACTCTTGTCTATTTCCTAATTTATGCATTAAAGCATTTGTTTCATTTATTTGAAAGGTTGGACATTTATTTGATTTTGAAATCCTACTATTGTTACTGAAAAACAAATAAAAAATTTTTATTGTATAAGCATGAACAACAACTAAATTTTCATAAATTAAGGATCCTCTGCCATTTAGGTTGTAGGAAATTTTTAAAAAAAGAAAGACATTATTTGAAGAATTATGTATTCAAGAGATTCTTTAAACATAATTTCCTTGTGAAAGAGAATTTATTTTAACAAGCTAGAATTAAAAATAAAAGTCATTAATAGAGGGTAAATCCAATAATTAAGTTATATTTAATTATAATGACTTTATTTTGTGAAATTCCTCGTTGGCTCTTCATTGCAGCTACTGGAATTATAAATAATATGATTTTTTCAATTTAACAGTATTATTTGAATTCGTGTATGTTTATAGCCTATTTTTAATTTTTTTATTATGAATGAAATTAGAAGTACAATTTAGTTTAACATTCTTTACATCTCTCAAAATGAAAAAATATATAAGGAGTACATTAAATCAATGCATGTCTAGTTTTTTAGACAAATATGACAATTCTATTCAAAAATTATGTTTGATTGATAAGGACGAAAGATAATCTGTTGGTAAACTAAAAAATAAGTATTCTAAGAACAAAAATGACAATAACTGCTTTTTGAAAATATAAACTGTCGTGAAATAATCAAATTGACCAATCATATTGAATTGTTATTGAAAAAGAGGTAAAGAATTATGAAAAATGGAAAATCATTTATTTTAGTAATATTTTTTGTTTTGATACTATTACCAAGTTTTCTTGCTGGTGCGTATTTGTACATTAACAGTGACTATATTCATTTCGGAAGTGATGAATTAACTGGCGATGGATGGCCAGGTAGAACCCCAACTAATTTTGATTGTGGTGAAGGATGTCATTATACTTTAAGGATGAAGGCAGCAAGTCCTTCGACATATCCTGGTGCAAGGGAAAATTCTTATAGTTCAACACAAGTTGCAATCTTGGAGTTTTATAGTGAAGGAATTTTCTTCAATGCAGACGATGATTACAAATTGAAATTCAAAATAGAATATAAAGGACATATTGATCAAAATTCTCAATCTCCCACTAGTTTGAAATTGTACGGATATGGAAAATATTTAAGTGGATCAAACTGGATTTCAATTCCTGAGTGGTCAAGATCAACAGAATTAACAGCAAAAGGCGATCATTACAGCTACTGGGAAATTACATCAGGAACATATACAGTAGATCATAATAAGCAATACCGTGTTTATTTTAAAGCTGAAATTACTATTACTGGGAATGGTCAAGGTTGGCCATGGGATAAGGAATGGGTTGATTTTTATGATGGTGATTCAGACCAATATATAATTTTCGATTATGTTTTATTTGATAAGCAATAATCATTTTATTTGTTCTTTAGTCTGATTTCATTCTTCATACATTTTTTAAATTATTTTTTTTCTATTTTTCAGGATTATTTTCTAATGTTAATCAAAAAACTATTCAAGATTTTCAAATATGATTATTTAAAGCTCATTATTTTCACGGCAATTTTTGGATTGTTGATTGGAATGAACATTTATATTCCTTTAATCAGCTCCTCAGCTCTTGAAAACAGTTATCGCAATCATCCTAATCCTGATAGTATTCTTAGTTTTAAGATTAAAGAGGAATTAATACCGATAAATGGATCAATCATTTCAAGCTCAAATAATCAAATCTTTAAGACCTTTCTGGAGCATACATATACGTTTGATGCAATTGATGATAAATTAAAACATAAAAATACTTTTGTATATTTGGAAGTCTTTGGATTTAGGGAAATCGATAATAAAACATCTTCCAATATTTTTAATTTAGTAATTATGAATAATAATAAATTTCAAAATGTTCTAACAAAATTTTCAATGACCAATTCAGGATTAAACAAGAATAATGCTTCGATTGCAATTAGCAATCCATATTTCAACGAAGTAACAATAAATAGAAGTATAATTATTAAAGGTGCAGATTCCAACAAATCATTTAATCCGAGTATAAACTGGTTTATTAATTTTCCAAGTAATGAATTTGAATACAATTCGATCTATTTTGATATTTTTCCGTTGAGTGCAACATCTACAACACCATATAGGACAGTAATTTTAATATCAGAAAATTATTTTTTTAACTTATTAGATGATCTTGGTCAACTATTCATTAATAATGTAGTTATAGAATCTCAAATTTGGTTTGATCTCAATTTAGTTCAATTTTCTTCCCTAAAGCAGAATTTTCAGCAAATAGAGAATGAGGCCAGCTATTCTGCTCTTCAATTTCTTACTGGTTATTCTTCTGAAAGACCTTTAAATATTACTGCCGATTCTTTCAATATTTATGTCAAAGATGGTGTTATAAATAAGTTTAGTCAAATAGAATTTAATTATGAATTTATTATTCATATTATGAATGTTTATTCAATTTTTTCTTTCCTAATAGCTTTTGTATTGTTAAAATCTGGTCTAGATCAGTTTAATTCCTCTTCTGAATGGAATAGGTTAAATAATTATTTTATAAAATTTGGATTTTCAATTGAAGATTTAATGAAATATCGTTGGTTGACTATTGGAGGCACAATTAGTATTGGGGGATTTTTTGGATGGATTTTATTATATTTTTTTGCTACTTCACTTGCATACCCTCCTCCTATTGGTATTCTCACGATATTGTTAACAACCACCCTTCCAATGGTTATATTTTTTATATGGGATTTTTTTAATAAAACAAATCTATATCCAACAATCGTCGAGGGAGAACTTCCAACCTATAAATTTGGAAAATCTACTAATATATTGGAAATGTTAATAATATCATTATTTCTTTTACCGATTCTTCTTATTATTTATCCTTTGGTAGCTGATCTAATTTCTCTTTTAAATTTATCATACAATACCACATTCGATTTACTATATGTCACTTATTTAATAATATTTGTCATTTTCCCCTTAGGAATCCTTATTCTTGTATTTTGGAAATCGCAAATCCTCTATCGTTATTTTTATAAACTTTTAGAAAAAGTCTTTACAATACGATCAAACGGGAAGTTATTACCATTTATTTACCGATCTTTTCAAAGGAATAAAGGATTTATCAATATTCATAATTACTTAATAATTAGTATTATATTAATTGCCCTTACTGGAACTACACTTGTTTCTGCCAGAAGTTCCCAGTTATATTGGGAGAATAACATGAGTGTTGGAGCAGATATTGCTATAAATTCCTTTTTTTCGAGTGAAGCAGATCTCCAACAACAGCAATCACAACTGACTTCTGTTTTAGCATCTAATATTAATTTCAAGATTTCTCCTTATTGGTTATTTACGGCCACTTATATTATAAACAATAATTACATATCTACTTATCATTTATTAGTCGATTTTAATATTTTAGCTGAATTTACTTCTTACAATAACATTCAAATTCAACAAACTGAAGAAGATACATCTAATAATCTTGAAGTTGTCCTTACGAATAAAATCAGTAAAAATTACGCTTTAAATTTAAATGAAAATTACAATTTACAAACCAATGGCCCTTTTTCTCAATCTAATCCTTTAGAATTTCATGTTATGGGTGTTGTAGATCAAGTCCCAATATCGTTTGCATACTTATTTGGAAGTGAATCATCAATGATATCCGACATACATGAAACTTTCTCTTATATTTCAAATAAAAATCTTATTCCTGATTCAACACAAAAAATGGGATTCTTAATTTGGATTAACGACTTAACAAATAATGAAAAATATGATCTGAAAGCTTTGTTATTCAAAAACGGTTATTCATTTGAAACATCTGCTAAATTTGAAAACAAATTAGACGAAACAAGTTTGTTACTTTTATCATCTATTGAAAATATAACCAGAATGTTTCAAAATGTTTTCCTAATAAGTTTTTTAATCAGTTTTCCTTTATTATTAAAAAATTTGACCAAACAGGCATCAAAAAATATCATTCCTATGTCAATGCAAAAATTTCCTGAAAAGGTACTGTTGGTCTCACTGATTATATTTTTAATTTCCTTTCTCTTATATAGTGTTTTTTTGGGTGTACTACTTGCTATAGCGTTAGTTATTAGCATTATTACTATCAATATGCTATTTTATTCAATAAATAAACCGTGGATTTATCCATCGCTTGATATTATAAGTAATGAGTTAATATTTTTAATTTTTTTACTCATTGTTATAGGTTCTCTAATAATTATTGTTGAAGTAAGAAATTTACAAAAAGTCTTTCATCAAAAAACTATAATCAGACAATATGACGAGATAGTAGATTCAATTGTTTAGATATATTTACAATTTTAGAAACGATGGTGAGAATGCATGGTTATTGATATAATAAATGCTGATAAAATTACTCATATTTATTCACGTCCAGTAATCAAAGAAATTGAAGCAGAACGGAGAATCACTGCCTTAAATGATATTACCGTCAAGATCTCCACAGAAGGACTATATGTCTTTATGGGGCCAAGTGGTAGCGGAAAAACTACTCTGTTTAATATTTTATCTACATTCTTAGTTCCCACAACTGGAAGTATCAAGGTTAATAACGAAGAAGTGTATTCATTAAAAGATCAAAGCTTACAGATACTTAGATTGAAAAAATTAGCATATTTATTTCAAAAAGTTGGATTGAATTTTATCCCTCAATTAACAGTTCAAGAGAATATTTTGATTGTCTTAGAAAAGAAAAAAAAATTAAAAAAACCGAGGAATAAAAATAACATCACTGAATTTCTTCAATCTTTACATCTTAAAGAACATTGCCTAAATCTCAAAGCTGAATTATTATCAATAGGTGAACAACAACGTCTAGGATTATTATTAGCTCTTCTCAAAGATCCAGAAATACTTTTTTTAGATGAACCTACCAGTCATCTTGATGCTGAATCAAAAATACCTGTATTACAATCGATTCTTCAAGAAGTTCAAAAAAGGAAGACAATTTTGGTATCGACCCATGATCCTACTTTTATTCCTTTTGCGAAAGAGATTTTCATATTACAAAACGGAAAATTCATAACAACTAATTCACTTCAGTTTATTGCAGATTCATCAAAATCACACTATAAATTTCCTGGTGAAGAACCAAACCAGCAATACCAACTGGAAATACCTCACCTTATATTTAATCAACTTGAAGCGAAATCTGTTTACGTAGTAAAACAGGAATCAACCTTAGATAATTCTATTACCCTTTTATTCTCCAAATTAGATAATAAGGATTTTGAAAGTAGTTCTAAAGAAAATTGGATTTTTTTAAAAGAAAAAAAATTTCAAATACCTAAAGAATTTATAAATTTACCATGGTTTCAATCAACCATAGATTGGATGGTTACATCTAAGACTATTAAGCTAAAATTAGTAAGGAAAAAAGATGTGTAATGGAAAAGAAAGAATATATTGCAATTAAGGTATCAAATGTCTCATTTCAATATTCCCTTGTTTCTAATGAAAATTTAATTTTATTTTCTAATTTAGAATTATTAATAAAAAAGGGTGAAAAAATAGGGATATTTGGACCATCTGGAAGTGGAAAATCAACATTTTTTCATCTTTTATCAAATAATCTCACACCGACAACTGGAATTATTGAAAGTATCGGTGAGATTACGCTTCTTTACCAAATTCCACAGTTAAATCCCTACCTAACATGCCAAGAATTGATAGAATTAGAATTCGAACGATGTAAGAATGGGAAATTGAATATTACTGATATTGAAGATTATCTCAATAAATTTAATCTAAAATCATATGCGAATCACCTCGCTTATCATCTCTCAGGTGGTCAAAAACAAATATTATCATTAGCTTGTGGAATAGCAAAAGGTTCAGATATTATAATAGCTGATGAACCTTTCAGTAATATAGATACAAAAACAGCTGAAACTATTAAACAAACATTTTTTAAAACCATTAACGAATTTCATATAACTTTTATTATGAGTGCACATTTTCTGCCTTTTTTTCAGGGATTTGATAGAATTTTTGAGATAAAAGATCGGGGCCTTGTTACTTTTCCAATAAAGAATATCGTGGAAAAAGCTTCACTTTGAAAATAGGTGTTTATAATTTGAGAATTTAATTATCAATTCGATTCACTTTTTCAATTATATTTTTCACTTTACTCAAACGTTTTGGATTCCAATTTCCTTCCGATAAATTCAAATGACAGTTTATACCATATACCGAATTTGGATATAATAGTTGTCTCTGAAGAACATTTTAAAGATATATTAAATCAAAAAAGACTTTACAATCAGGAAATTGATTTTTTATATGTCTTCAATACCAATTTTCCAAGGTATTTAAATAATGCACAAGAGAATCGTGGGTTTTCATATCTTAAATTTCCACATCTTTTCTGTTTTGCTGTATTCGCCTTTTACACTGGTATTTAACAAGCTGTTCATCAATCTTTGGATCATTTTAAAGTTGGATTTGTCTTTGATTCCCCATTGTAGAAATAATTCGGATGAAGACAAAGAAAAATATGCTCCGATATCTAGTAGATGTTGAAACAATTAGGAAAGAATCAATCCAATTAATAGAAAGACAAAATACCAATTCCATTTTCATCAAGATGAGACCCTAAGCTATTTAATTTTCAAATGTTTTGTTAAATTCAAGATAAATATAAATTCTAATAAAAGAGGGAAAATTATTTTTTCTAAAAGAAATGATTATAAACTAAAAATTATCTAAGAGTGGTAGTGTGTAATCGATTTCAATTTCAGATTCAAAAATGATGATGATTATACACGGGGTTGATCAAAATGTCAGAAAATAAAGGGTACACATGGTCCGGTTATCGTGAGGAAACGTCTCATATATTGCAGCTCATGATCCAAATAACGAAAAATATTGAGACTGAGATTATCCAAGAGATTATTAAAGGATATTCTTCTTGTATGACATTCTTTCTGACTTACACTAACAAAGATTATGAAATACACACTAAAGCAAAAAGAGAATTCTTAATTACTCTTTGTCAGTCTTTCTATATAAAATTCAAGGATCATTCAGAATATTTCAGAGTCAAGGATGTTCAAAAATTCTTTCAATCCAATTATTACATTCCTTTAATCTTTGGTAAGAATAAAGATATCAATGTCACACCTGTTTCTGTCTCTGGACTAGCAGCCTTAGATGATTACATAAAAGGAAATCATAATCACCTTCACCTTTTTTCCTGTAAAAATGAAGATAAGCATGGAAAGTACGAACTTATGGGATATGTTCATCTTCCTAGAAATCATGTGAGTGCTTTTTTTGATAAAGAAGTAAAATAGTAAGCCTTCGAATATTTATTTCAAAATTATTTCCTGGTTCTAATAATCCTTTAATTATTATTTTATTCAAATTTGCAACTAAAAAATCTTGATTCATTGATTATCCTCTTTTTATTTAGTTTTTTATAAAAAAATTTCCCTATCCGACTTTTACTATCAAATTAATTGTAGATTTTCCTTTTATTCATAGATATTTAACGAAATATAAATTTTAGGTTTTTTTTGGCTATTAATTGATGCTTACTATTCTAATATTGCTTAAAAAACTTCTTTAAAACAACTTTGTTTATTTAATTCATGTTATTTTAAATGAATCTTTTTTTCCCATCGTATGGATCGCAATCTCGAATTTCAAAATTTATCAAATCTCAATCAATGTAAATTTTGTATTCATGCTTTTTTCATCAATATTTTCACTTGGAAATGTCGTAAATTCAATAATTCTATTAATAAAAATGATATTCATCCAGAGTGTTTTGAATTAGATAATAGAAAAGACCACATAGAATACATTAAATTAATGAATTAAATTCAAAATTGATTCAGTTAATGAAAGATTCAGTATATTTTGCTTTGGTCGTAATTTAGAAAAAGAAAATTATTATTTTCAATAAATTCTTAAGGTTTTAAAACAATTAATTTAGCAAAATACGATTTATCGCCAATTTTGTAATCTTTAGTATCAAACTTTTTTCATCAATATTTTCACTTGGAAATATCGAAAATTCAATAAATTAAGGATAGTATTCATCCAGAGTGCTTTGAATTAGATAATAGAAAAGATAAGATTGAATACATTAAATTAATGAATTAAATCAAAAACTCTATAAGATAGGTAAATGTCTCAAGAGTCTCGCTCAATCATAAAAAGGAAATGAAGAAAATTACAACAGCAGATGAAATTGACAAAATAGTAAGAACGTATCCAGCAGATTGGACTAGAAACGAGATGCTTTTATTAATCATAGTTAATGAGTTAAAAGAGATTAGGAAAGAACTGAATAAAGCGTGACGTCTTTATTCTCCCATTTATGCCAAATTAAAATTTTAAATGTTATTTATAAAAGAAATAAATAATAATGTTAATAGCAGATAGGAGACAATTGTAAATGAATTATTCTAATGAAAAATTAAACCAAATTTTTGAAAAAAATAATAAAAAATGTTCGTATTGCACAATTCAGTTAATTTTCAACAATTATGGACATAAAGATGCTTGTGTTAAAGGATCTTGGATAGTAGAACATGGTAAACCAAAATCTGAAGGTGGTGTTGATGATTTACGTAATGTAAGACCAGCTTGCTCTTTGTGTAACTTAAAAAAAGGAACAATGCCTATACAACAATTTAAAAAACTCATTAGCAGATATAAGACTCCAAAACACTTTCATGATGCTTTACGAAGAGAATATTGTCCTTAAAAGCAAAAATATAAAATATTTTATAACAAATTTTCCATTTACACCACTAACAGATTGGATTAACAAAATTAAAACAAATTAATATCAGATTTTCATTTCCTGCCCGAAGGGCAGGTCTCGGAGCATCGAAGGAGAAATTAAGAAATTAAGCAAATTAAGAAATTAAAAAATTAAATTTCACCTGTTCACTATCCCTATACCCCAGCGGAGAGTAATTTTGTGGGAAGTTCTTTTTTATTTAGACTATTGACTAATAATTTTGTTAAATTTCTTATCGAAGTTCTTGGAGTAAATTCACTCGTTTGACTAATGGTTAGTGATTCTTTTCCTATTATTTTCATGAATGTTACATTAATTGCTCGTCCTAAAATGGTCATATTTTTTGAGATTATTTCAATTTCGTATTCATCATTCTCTGTTAATTCTTTGATTGATAAAGTGGGACTAATATAATTTAGTTCAGCATAACTTTCCGTTCTATTAATAATTATTATTTCAGCTCAACCGTTTCCCCTATGTATTTTCTATGGGGAATACTGGTGTTTATCCTATCATCGTATTCACAGATAACATTCTATGATGCGATCGAATTTCCACCTTACTGGTATGTCGATGTGATGAGAATAGCAATATCTGCTACCTTGATTTATTATTTAGGGTTATTAACAATAATTGGATTTGTAGGACCAGATGTTACTCTCAAAACTCAACGAGATACTTTCTGGATTACAGATCAGACCAGACAATGGAAACGCAAACAGCAAGACCAAATCATACAGACAAGTCAACAAAGACAGAATCAACAACTTCTTGCTACTATTCTGACCGAGGAGGAGGAGACGTTTATTGAGTGAAATGCCTATGAGAATTCAATCAAAACTTAAGAGTTATTTATGTAAAATATAAATAGCATTTTCCGTAAATTTTTTAAAATCATGTGTCTCATTTGAAAGATCAATAAAAAGACTTAAATTTATTTCTAAATTCAAAGAAAGAACGAATTTTTTAGCTGAACTATGAACAAAAATGGTATTATTGGAACTCATCATATTATTTATTGAATAAGCAAAATCTTCTTCAGATAAAATCATTGAAATTCCGTTTTCCCAAGAGATTCCTGAATATTTTATGTTATCCCATTCAAATTCATTGAAATAAAAGGTATTTGCTAATCTATAATATGATACCATTCCCCATAAGAAAAATGGTCCTAATATAAAAAATTTATCATCAGGGACATTATTTATTAAATCTTTAATAATATTTATGTTTGGTTGAATTTCATGAAAATCATTCACCTCTAGATTATTTGTAGATGCCTGAGCAGTCATTAACAATAAAATAAGCGTTAAAACTAGTCCTAATAAATTTGTTCCCAAAAAAAAACTTTTTAAAAATTTAAGTTCATAGGAATTACTTTTATTTTTTTTCAAATAATCAAAATATATCGAAAAATTGATTATCAAAAAAGGAATCAAATGGATCCATCGTTCAGGACTGCTATATTCATAAAATAAGGTAAAGATATAAGAAATTATTAATATGATTGGATTTATGAATAAAAAGGCTTCCTTTGGATTAGTCCAATTAAATTTTTTTTGTAAAAAAGAAATGTTGGTCTTAAATGAGTTCAATAAACACAAATAATTAATAAAAATTGTCGGGATAATAATAATTAATGTAAAAAAATCATCAAAATTTTGAATGAAATTTAATAAATAAATATCAACAGTAAAACTAGAAAAAAAGTTTACTGAAGAGAAAATCCAGCTTAAAATCCAAACAGGAATGTTACTGATCCCTTCAATTGCAAATAAGGACCAACTTGGATTGTTTACGTATCCCTGAAAATTAAAAAGGGTCGAAAAATCCTTATCGACAATAAATAAGTACAAAGTAAAAAAAGAAAAAAATACAATTATTAATGATATAATAAATTCCAATAATGATTTACCTTTTAACTTCATATTTTTTCTCTCAAAAAAGGTAAAAATTATTATTATGGGAATAAAAATCAAATATTGGAAATGATAAAGAATAGCAATTCCCAAAAAAAATCCTGCTAACTTAAATTGGTTTCTGTAAACTATGAAATAAATACTTAGCAAAATAAAAGGTAAAGGAAAAATATTATCATCAAGAAAGACTGTGACATTTATAATGCTTGAAATAGAAATAAAAAAGATATTTGAAAGGAATGCTAATAATTGGTTCCTGGTTAAAGTAAAAATAATATAATAAAGCAAAATATTTGTAAAAAATAATGAAAAAAATATATGAATATATAAAAATGTCAATGGATCAATATAAGATGATAAAATTATTGCTGACACTGGTAAAAAAACAGAAAAATTCTTCGTATGTCCTATATAATTCGAGAAAGAACTCTTACTTGGAAGCAGAATATCGCTTAAAGTATCCCAATCATAAATATGATTAAAATATGATATAATCAATATCAAAAATATTATTGAACTAATTAAAAATAAATGAACTATTATTTTTTTATTAATGTTTTCTAGTCTTATTATAATATTCTGCGTCATTTGCTCAAAATTTCTCCGTCTATTATTTCATAAACTATATCAGAATTGCTAACAATTTTCGAATCGTGAGTTACCGTAATAATAGTCTTTTCCTTCAATTTTAAAATTGAGGTTTGTGTCTAAAATAGAAATTCTTTTGGGTACAAAATTTTAATCTATTTCAAATTTCATCAAAAAATTAATATTTTCTTATAAGAAAATAAAAAACCGAGAAAATGAAATTAAATTTGTTTTAATTTATTAATTTGGTAGTTTTTCCGATTTTTAAACATAATAATCGTTAATATAATGTAAAGACTAGTTAATCCGACAATATTGATTACAATATTTAATGGGCCCCCTAAACCTGTGAAAAGGGGAGTTTCTATAATATTAATAAAAAATAAGATAAAGAAACCTAAAGCACCAACTAAAACAGTATAGAAACTATATTTTAAAATAGGAACATCAGAAAAACTATATTCATTTCTAAGAAAAAATATTATTGCTACAATTAAAACACATGTCAGACTTGGAATTGCAGTTCCAATAATATTGAATAATGTGACTAAAATAATTAATTGATAGATGGTAGTTTTAGCTGAAAATTGTGAAACAGCTTCCATTCTTTCAGGACTTTGATGTTGATAATTTCCCTTGGACAAATTATAAATGAAAAATGTTAGGACTAAGGTTATCATTAATATTATATTTTGAACTACTAAAGTGAATATCTGATCATATTGTCCTTTTAATAAAAGTGAGAAAAGAGAATCATTAACTAAAGGAAGAAAATAAACAATTCCACTTGTTGGTTGCATAATTTCAGGATCAAACTGTCCTAATAAATCAGCAATAATAAATCCAGGTATTATAGACTGTAAAAATTCAGATAATATGAATAATAAAGTAAAAAAGCACAACGTGAAAGTTGTTATCAAAATAATGTCAATTGAAGCTACTTTTTGATTTCGATCTAGATTATTTTTACTATATTCTTCGTTATGATTGTGTTTTTTACTATTTTCTTTACTTAATAACCAATATATTATGAAAACCAAAGCTAAAGTTGAAAGAAAGGAAAATATACTATTGGTCGGATGTTCCACTCTAATAAATAATGTCGAAAATGCTTCTACTATTCCAAATTGTAAAAATACTTGAACAACTGCTATAAACACTCCAATAGGAAGAGTAAAACCACCAGTCTCAACAATACCATCAGCAAAAGGGAAAATAGCAAATAAATTCCAGATAAAGTTGGTTAATATAATTCCTGAAGAGAAAATAAGAAAACCATTGCCATAACCCCAACCAGAAGTAAGAATATCATCTAGGATAATAACAATTAGTGTAGCAAAGCCAATTTGAAGTGAAATAAGAAAAATCGATGCTAAAGATAAATTATAACCATAATAACCAATAGAAACAGTCATAAAGACGAAAATGATATTTAAGATGAAAAGAAGAAGTTTAGAGTCACGATTTGAAACATTAGATTGAAGAACTTGATTTTCTATCCTAGATACTCCCCTTCTAAATAAGAAAATAAATTTTATTAACCATGTTAACCCTAGACTTAAGAAAATCGGTCCCAACAAAGTATTAAACGTCAATATTGTAGGGTACCTTTCATATCGAACAAATGAAGAAAGATTGAAAAATTTTGGTTCAAGCACATATACTGATTGAAAAAATAAGAAAACAAAAATACTTAAAACAAGAACAGTAACTGAAATTCTCATTTTTTGAGAATACTCATCAGAAGGAGAATTAATTCTTGGAAAAAAAAAATCTAAAAGTCTTATTTTCATTTGAAAACTCAATAATAATCGTAAATAAAAAAGATAAAAATATTATTTGAAAAAATTAAAGAAATTCTTTACATAAATAAATTGTAGGTCGACCACCATTAAGAAGCTTTATTGATTTGAAATTAAATATCAGAGTGTTACCCAAACTCTATTATATCTATAATGGTCTGAATTAGCTTTACTAATCATTTTAAATAATATGAATGGAATAATGTTATAGGTGGAGCGATTTTCATTGTCCTATAAATATACTTCTGCGTTAGAATTTTTAGTGTTTAAATGGAATTATTAGAATTTTAATAGGACTTTAAAGAGGTAAGAGGTAAAAATGTGGATGTATCCAGTATTGAAGCTCCTTTCAGAGGAATGACCACTAGCCCTAAACAATATTTCACTGTTACGTGTAGAAATAGAATATTTACAACACTTAGACAAAGAAAAGTAAAAAATAAGGTGATAGGCTCACTACTATAAAATTCAGTCAATATTCTTCTTTAATTTTATTTATTTCAGTCCCAAGTTTTCTTTGAAGCTGTGGATGGAGTACACCTCCCCTCGTACTTCATTTATTTCTCTTATTCCTATCAATCAAAATAACTAAGGATAAGATTGTTAACTCAATTAATATTACCCAAGTTTCTGAAAAAGCAACAATTTCTGTATTAGGAAATGCAGTGGGATGAGTATAACCAGCCACAGTCCGGTTATATTGACGGTCGTGTACAATTAATCCAGGTGTTATATCGACAAAAAATATCGATTTAACAAGATCAATTTTATCCGCAATATTCCAATCTGCTATAACAAGTTTAATATAGTTAATCTCATAAATTATTGTATTATTTTGATTTTGACCAAAAGAACTTAATACTTTAGTTGATTGAGTTCTATACATCAGATTAAAATAAAATAAATATTCTGTTATGGATTTAATAATGGTTAAATTAATTGGTCTTGTGGTAATATATCCAATTACAACAAATCATAACTAATTTTGTATCTCAGGAAAATTATACACGGTATATGGGCGATTATGTCTAGTTGTCTTTGTTTCTCTTGAAATAAGTCCTTTTCTTGTTAATTTTTCTAAGTATTCCTTAATTTTATGAAATTAGTCTGCCTGAGTTAAATATATTGCTTTCCAATCCGAAATATCCCTTCCATCACCAATAATTAGCTCTGCATTGTTGGATGTAATAGGAAATATACCCATTATCTTGTTTTCCCATTTGAAAGCTATTCTAAACTTAAATTGACGTACTTGAACAAAAGTAAAACTTGAAGCTGATAAGTTATCTTTTTTTCCATTGAAAAATTCATTTGCATAAGTGAAGTTAGTTTTAATGAAAATTTTAGAATCTCCTCTGATTGGTGCTGAATCAAGATAGTTTAATTTACCAAAATATGTCCAATTTCCTTCATTATCAGAATGAATTCCTTTGTAGGAAATTAGTGGATTATTATCGGTACTTTCATCAATATAAATAAAATCATCGGGAAGGAAGTCCCAATATTGTATTGTATTGGTGATAATTTCACTTCCATCCTCAATTGAAATGACTGATTTACTTACAAGTCCTGAAATTGAAAAGGTAAATTCTATCCCTATCGGCATATAAAATCCAGTAAATTTTATGTGTACATTTATGTCGTAATTAGCTCCCGTCGAGACATTTGAAAAGGTAATATTCATTGGATATTTTAATTCTACCAATTCGTTATTGTCTTTTGAGTAAAAACTTTCAAATCCATATGTACCAAATGTTAATGAACTTTCACTAACTGGACGCTTGATTGTCGTTAAAGGAGGAAAAAATATACTTGATAGAGTTGTTGCTGATACTATTATGACAATTAAGAAAATTCTTCTTTTAAACGAATCAGAAATCATTATTCTTCACTAAAATACATATTTTATCAATGTTTTTTGTGCTTCTTATAACAATTACTAGCGCTTTTGGACATATTCGATCGTATTATGATCGAGACGATTTAGTAATTATTGCTAAAGCTTGTTTGAATCCAAGGGATTAAACTGGGCTAACTTATTGAACCATTTAATGAGTTTTTGATGCGAATGTGGATTAGAAACGGTTGTAAATTGTATCATAGTGACTAAATTAATTCTTTAAATGAATTGTATAAATTTTTTAGAGACTATACTGAAATTTATTTTTTAATTTTCATATTTAAACTAAAAAAATATGGCTAATTGTGATTAAGTTGAATTTGGAAATATTAATTCTAGCACTAATACTACTAATTGGATCATCTCTTTTAGGATATCTGATAGATTATCGAAATACTCTGGAATCAATAAAGAAAAACAAAAAATATTATTACCAGAAATTGAAAAGTTTGTTTAAAACGAAAAAAGTGGATCAGAAAGAATTTGAAAGACGAAAAGAAAAATTTATAGTAACTAAGCTAAATCTGAATATTTCAAAATCAGAACCTAAATACACAAAAAAAAATATTGAAAGAAATAATAGTTTTTAGAATATTTTTAATATTAATCTGACTTAATTTCTTTTTTCTTTCTTTTCGTATAACAATAAATTGTCCATAGAAACGTATTCTCCTTGATGCAAATACTGCAAAGTCAAGAAAATATAAATATGATAGTAACAACAATATCAAAATAAATATGTCTCCTATTTGAATATTCAGAGATGTGGATAATAGTAAAATGAATAACTTTCCGAAATAATTAATTTGAAGCATAATCAATATTCCTACGAACCCAAAAGCAAAAATAATGAACAATTTAATTGTAATTAATACTCTTCGATTATAAAGTGAATCTTTCAGTGGAACGTTAGCAACTTTCCTCACAAGATATTCATTATAAGCTTCGCCTAAAGTTGGAAACCCTATTATATCAGTTATTAATTTATGTCCATCAGATCCCGTTGATAACATATTCATGTTCCAAATAAGACTAAAAAATACTCTTAAACTTACAACGAGGGCAAGAAATGAAATTTGAAACGGTGTAAATAGAATTAACAACAATGTTAGAAAAACTATTTCTGCCCATAATCCACCCAAGGAGACCAGTGCTCTTTGATACAGTTTTGGTAAAAATAATAAATCAGGTAGATCAGTAATACCCTGGAAACGAATTAGACCACGAATATTAATAAAAAATATTCCAGATTTTCGATTATACATATAATACCAGAAATTATGACCAAATTCGTGAATTGGAGTAAATATTAATCTGGAAAAATAGAATGTTGGAAGAATTAATATTACGTCTGTGTACAATACTTTCCGATTGGTTAACAATTCTGTCAATATTGCTATTCCAGAACTAGTCCAGAATCCGAATAATAGGATTAAAGATAAAATAAGAATTATTTGACGAAATGGAATGAACACTGAAAGAAATCTATTAAAAAAATTGAAATCCATAATTTTGAAGATTCTTCCAGGAGTATCCTCCCAGATTGGAGTGTTTTTCTCTTCTTCAACATCTAAATAAATTTGATTTATCCATGATTTGTAAGAATAATCGTCTTCAGGACTATTCCAAGAAGAATCTAATGATTTTAATGTAAATATTGTTTCTTCAATATCATTATGAATTTGATAGGTGTAAAGAGACGTCGTCAGAAAAGGATTCAGTTCAATAGCTAATATATTGTCTAATTTCACTAAATAAGTTTCAGAAAATTTATTATACCGTGATTGAATTGAGTGGAAAGGAAAGGTGTTAATTTGCTGAATCATCCTGCTTCCGCTTCCTCCGAGTCTTTCTCCTCCAAGAAATATCTATAAATATAATAACAAATAAGATGATAATCATTACTAGAATAACAATTAGGGATGCAAATTCACCAAAAGTAAAATTTACCCCTGATGCTATTGGTATGCTAAAGTAAAAAAAATACATAAAATAAAATATAAATGAATAACCATACCTCTTTCTTTGATCCGATGCTTCTTTTGAAATATCGTAAGCACCGGAGAATGAAATTGGTGGTACTCTCTTTTTTACGATAACCCAGAAAAGAAAGTTTGATAAATTAATGAAAAATCCTAGTATTAACAAAACCCAAAGAATAATAATGAAAACAAAGTTAATTGTGAACAGACCGATATAAAAGCCATCAGAAAAGGTCTGGGGAGGATAATTTCGCCCATAAATTTGATTTAGAAACAATCCCAATGAAAGAATGCTAAAAACTAGAAATAAAAATATAAATTCAAAGAATCTTGTAGTAAAAAGTCTTGGTTCATCATATAAAATTTTATTGGTTATAAATCTTATATTCGGCCATAACATTTTTAGAAATATTTCAATTTCTTTTACTGTTAGACCTGTTTGTTCAGATATCTCAATAATTCTCGCTTCCTTGAAAATTAAATGAATATCGTCAGAATGTAGTTCAGAAAAAGTCAATTTATTAAGAATCAAATGTTGGATTTTGTCAAATTTATTTGGATAATTTGGTCTTTCCGCAAATTTGGGTCTAAAAAGTTTATTATCAATCAATTCGAGATAATTAGCAAGGGTAATATAATTTTTATTTCTAATTTCATCAAAAATTGGAGATTCAATCTTAAACATATAATAGACCTTGCTTATTCTATATTAATGAATTTTTAAGAATAAAGAAAGAGGAAAAAATATTTACTATAAGATATTACATATCTTCTAATCCAACTTCACTAGAAAAATATTCTTCGAAGGTTGCAGAACAGGATAATTTGTCAGCATCAACGCCCTCAAGATCACTAATCCTGCCTTCAACAGAGATCGTTGGGCCAGCATATTCTTTATCGCTCCAATTAGACCAATCGATAGTAACCCGATCACCTGTGATGATACCTCCCCAATAACTTAGTGCTGTGGTGTCAAAGAATGCGTATTGACCAGTATATTTCTTGCCACTAGTGGGATCCATCTCGATGAATTCCCCTGTTGCCTCATCAAGCAGAATAGGTATTTCAAAAGGAGATAATATCCATTTTCCTTTGTGGTTGACTGGCAAGGGATTCTTCTCGGTCATACCATACCCATCAAGCAAATCTTCCGATTTAACTCCAAAGAATTGGCAGATCGCTTTCCTATGATTAGGAGGTAATTGTGCTCCTTTGAGTCCTCCACCAATTGAGATGTATGAATCGGGTGCGAACAAGTTATTATAGCCTTGAGGTAAATAGGTCAACGCTAATTTTGCTGCTAAGGGTTCTGGACCAAAGAAGAAGATTTTTTGACCACGATATTTTTCAACAACCTCCTTAACAAACGTTTCCATCCAACCAGCGAGTTTTTTATTACCTATACCAGTAAACATCCTGGCTTTCATCTTAGAAAGACCACCAAGATTACCCTCTCGTAAACCTTTTCGCATAACCGCAAGTGATCGTTGTCGATCAGCTGACATAGTTCCTGGTATAGCATAGTGAATTTGATCTTTTGGTGCTAATTGTTCAGCAAATTTGTTCAATCCACGAACCATAGCTGTCCTACCTTTGGGTTGTAAGAGCATAAGAACGGGGATCTTACCCCATTCTTCATCTTTTATCATATATCCAGCTTCTCCGAGATGACGAATGATTTTATCATAGATTTCAAATTCTTCGGGAGCTTTGGGTAGAAACGATGGTTTTCCACCAGTACCAGAACTGTGTGTTACGAAGAACCCTGCTTCATCCAGCCTATCTAACCAACCATCAATGGATTTAACGCCTGAAACTTCAACTTGAGTAAAATCATAAGTTGATAATGATGATAACCAATTATTCATCTTATCCCATTTGTTGTCAGAGAGGTATTTCTCTGGATAGGTCTTGTATGTGCTATGAGCAAGCAATAACGGAACGATATCTCGTTCATGATCTACTTCACTTATTTCTTTATCTTTAGCAGCTCGATTAAGGACTTTTATTTTAGGTAATAATTCATTGAACCTTTTTTTTAGCGTAGCTATCTGTAAAGGATAATATTCCTCATAGGGAATCTTCATTACTTCTTTTGGATCACGATCTAAGAGATCTGTAACTTCTTTTTCTTCTAAGACTATTGTCATATGTTTTTCTTCCTGAAAGCATAAATATTTGATTTATTTTTGTCAAACAGTTTGCTTGCTAGAAAATTAATTTCAAGTTTATATAGGGTAAAAAGAAAAAAGATTAGAAAAAAGAAATTAATAAGTGTAGTAAATGAGTCCTAATTTATTTTTCTTCTTCGTAAAAGACCAAAAAATGATGATATTATTATTATTCCAAGTAAAGACCAAATTAAATTGGATGAAGAAGTAGTTATCTCCACAGCTGAATTATTTGTACTGTTTGGATCGTTGAAAGGGTACGTAGTTTCTGTATTACTCGGATTAACAGTTTTTTTACTATCATTTGTGGTGCTAGTTGTAGAGGTCGTTGTCGTTGGTGTGGGTATTGACACTAAAATTGTTACTGGTACAGAATGAGAAATAAACGGACTATGTCCAGTACTCAAGTTAGCCGCTATTACTGTGAAAACATATGTCCCATTCCCATTTGATTCGTACCAGAATGTTGTTGACGTAGTATTAGCTATTATTGTGCCATTCATCATTAAAAGATAAAATTGTGTATTATCTGACGCTGTCCAAGAAATAGAGAAGTTATATTCTGGCACAGTCTGGTCTTGAGTAATAAAATCTGGTATTGCTGGAGGATCAGGGGGGATGTTGACTGTCACTAAAACTGGATTAGTTAAAAAAATTGATGATTCTGCTCCATCAAAAAGATTTACTGCCATTAATGTAAATATATATAAAGCATTACCGTCTGATTGATACAAAAATGAAGTTGAAGAGGTATTGGATACCAAAGTCCCATTCATATATAACAGATAGTTGGAAGCATCATTAACAGGAGTCCATTCGATGTTAAATTGTTCATACACTGTCTCTCCGTAACTTTGAGTAATAAATACTGGTGCATCCAATGGTGCAGGATATCTATCTACTCGCACCACTTCTTCATAGAGATATTGACTCCCTGATAATATCATATCCTGTTTACCGTAAACCAATACCCCTGAACTTCTCTCGTATATGTAGGATAAATAAATTTCTATCGAGGATTGAATAAGGTCTCTTCTATATACTAAATGTGTAGAATTAGAATCGAATGAAAAAGTCCAAGGCGTACCAAAAGTTGAATTCCCTATTCTATCGCTTTGTAATAATTTAAATTCAGCATCAGTTAACTCATTGGGTAGTTTTAATACTGAAAATGGATATCCTACTGGTACATCTTGGGTTGTAAATGATAAATTAGAAGTATCATAGTTCCTTCCAAGAGTAAACATTCCATTGTAGTCTGTTATTTGCATTGTAATTGTTCCATTGTCCATTGCATATGCTTCTAACTCATGAACCAAGCCAATATTATTTGATATCGCTCCCCAATTAAATTGTCCACGATGCCAGTAATAGGTAGCCTTTCCACCCATTCTATGAAGAAACATTTGTTCTACAGGAGAAAATAATCGAATTTCACTAACTGCATCACTCATTAGACTTGAATTGAAAGAAGCACTGATGGTAGGAAAGTTGAAAGAATTATTAACTATATTATTATCCGTATCAGAAAGGCTTAATGATAAATTATATTCTAAACTAACAGTTGTATTGAGTTCATTAATACGAAGAAGACTATTTAATCCAAAAAACAGAGTAATATTATGTGTGCCAACGGGAATAAACATTCGTATAAGAGAAATACCTTGACCACTTGGAAAGAATGTCCCAGTTTTTGTAGTAGTCCAACTTGTACTTAATGCAGCCATTACTAATAAATCAGCATCAGTAGTTAGTTCGGTTTTGAATAAGACTACATCGAATAATCCATCATTAGTAAAATCTATCAATTCTTGATCTTCTATTAATGATGTCCAAGTAACATTAACACCTGCGGTAATCTGAGATATTTTAAAAGTATTTGACTGTTCTGATTCTGTTATTGATTTTGTATGAATCGAAACTCCAGCAAAAAATAATGATCCGAAAATTATAAGAAATATTATTGGGAAAATTGTTTTATTCATTTTAGAACCTTACCTTAATTTCAATATTTTTAAATTTTAATAGGGAAAAAGTAATCTCCATTTATAATTATCTTTGTAATTAGTATATTTATCTTCTAACTCAAAATTTGTAATAATTATATGATAGATATTATTAATTATTATAATTTATTTTTCTCCTTGAATCGTCTCGTTAGTGTTTTATATAAAATTAAAAGGAAAAATCCTCCGAGGATAAAGGAAATAAGAAATTCGATATTTACAATATCTAGAATGATATCACTTTTCTTCTGGTTCAAATATACATAGTATTCTATTTCAGAATCACCAGTAATGGTAAACGATTGTATTAATATTTGTAATTCATTTTGATTTACTGTAAAATTTACCACATTAGTGATCATACTATTTTCAATTGTATAATTAGTCTCTACTACTCGAATATTATAATGAGATGTTGGTAAATAGACATTAATTTCGAACAAATCTGCATCTATCTTTTCATATGTTCCACTTAGATCACCATCCATTGATAAACCTGGAATTGCTGTGATAAGTAATAATACTGTAATCATTAATGCACGTCGTTTCACAAGAATTCCTCAAAAGTCGTCTAAGGGATCATAAGGTTCTTTTGGAACATCCTCATTTTCGACCATCTCTTCGTCGATGTTTTCTTCATCATCTACGTTGTCATGTTCTTGTTCTTCTCCTTCTTCTAATAGTCTGAACATGGTAAATGATGTGAATCTTAAAGAAACAAAATCGTTATAAATCTCTTTTCTCGTGAATAGGATCTCATATGTATTATTAGGTTTCAAATTATATAATTTAGCCCTATCTTCCTTATTAAAGGCAGTCATATGATAGAAATACCCTTGACAATCGAATTTTACTCGTTGCATAGTGTCGGTTCTACCATCCTTTGTTGTAAACTCTTTTGGTTCAAAAGACTCAACTAATGTTCCAGCAATGCAGAAAATTCCCTCTATTTCCATCACTTCTGTCCCATTAATAGTGGCAATAGCTAAAGCGTCCTTATTTTCGGTTATCTTTCCTCGATCTTGGACAAGTTTGTAATAATCTTTGTTGGAATGAACGAGTCCCTCAATGGATACTTGTTGAAGAAAAGAATTAGATTTTGGTAGTAATTTTACTGTATCTTCATTAAAGGTAACTGATCCCGAAGTTGAGCTATCAACAAATCCTGAAGCATAATAATCTCCAAATTTTCCCTCAAATTTTACAGGATCAGTTATTAATCCTCTTACTTTCCCTATTAGGAAGGAATTTTGTTGTAAGGTTACTAAATCAGTCTGTTGTATTGGAATAAATAAAAAATCAAGTCTATTTGGTGCCTCATAGTTATCAAGCGGTTTATTTTGAAAAGAACTGTAATTGGAAGCATATCCAACAATTTGTCCACGCGAGGGTTTTAAAACTATATTGGTAAGCAGAACAACATCAGAAACATCAATATTTTTAGCAATATCTGTTGCTAACTGTCGCTGTGCATAGATCGGGAGTTTCTTTTCTTTAGAACACACAACAATTTTTAGCGAAGAATACGAACCCGATCCAAATTTTTCTTTACGAATTTCTATTTCACCTTTCTCAAGGAGAATAGCTTTAATCGTCACATGATCTGGTGGTAAATTCCCAAAATCTATATCATCAGGTTTAAGTATCTGTTGAGTAACATTAACATGCTCTAATTCGAACGGAACATTAAAAATTCCACCAGAACGACTTATTCTGATTTGATCTCTACCTTCATTGCTGGTAAAATGATGAATACCAGTAATTCTAACAATATCACCGACCTCAAGTTTATTGACCTGGAAGGTTGTGAACTCTAATTCTCCAGTTTTATCTGCTCCTATTAGGCGTTGATAGTATCCTTTACCTTTTTTGGAAGTGTAGGAGTTTAAAGGACTTATTCCTAAAATTTTAACTATAACATCTTGTTCTTCAGTAGCTTTATCAGATTTAAATTGTTCCACTGTCTTAAAAGGTCTCTTAAGTGGACCTAAATATTTTACTAGGTCTTCTTTTACCTCTTTAGCAAGATTATTAATATCCTGTTGAGTTATAGAGAAGTATTTACACACATGTTGGTAATAATCAGATAATTTTTCGGCAGTTTGGGCCATGTATTTCACCTGATATTAATACCAAGTGGGCCTTATATAATAAAGAAAAAAACTCATAAAAATTGAAATTTTTAGTTAACTAAATTTTGAGTATTTTCATAATAAATTTTAGATAAAACGTCATGGGGAAGATTTAATCCATTAATTTTTGTCCCATCCGGATTATCAGAGTCTTTAAACGCTAAATCTGCCCTATTAGATGTCTCCCAAAACAGTCTATGGGACCAGAACCGACTATACCAGAAGAATTTTCTATCACTCAATTGTAAATTGTTGATATCTGAACCCCACATGATTCTATCCTTATATTTTTTTATCCAATCACTTGTCTCATCCACTTTTTTACCTAGTTCTCTAATCATCCACTTAGTAGAACCAGTATCCACGAAGAGATTCTTGTGATTATCTAGCATTTCGCTTAATTTAGGTAAATTCTCTGGTAAACTACCCAAATGAGCAGAAATCCAAGTAATATCTGGATATTCTTGCATTAAATCAATGAAATCACTAATTCGATCTTCTTTAGTGCCATACTTATTTACATTGGCGTATCTTTTTTCATACCATATATCTGGGTCAGCAACATGGATTAAGACTGGTAAACCCTCGTCTTGTATTTTGGAATATACTGGACAAAGCCTTTTATCATTGATACGATAATAGCTCTTTCTTCTTGACAATTTCCACAGTCTAGGGCCAAAGAATATCTTTAATAATTTGAAATTATTTTCTTTGGCTTGTGTTACGCTTTTAATGAGCTTGTTCGTTTTAAACCTCACAAAATCCAATTGACTTAGAAAGTAGCAAAAAGTTATGTTTTCCTGAAGGTTTTTCTTTTCTAATTTTGTCTTGACTTTAGGACTCGTTATCCCTACAATATCAGTAATATTATAACTACGACAAGCATCAATAAATTCTTTAAAATACCAAGTAGTAAATATATGGACATGAAAATCATATAATTTTAGGTTATTTTTATTGTCCAGTCCTGTGAATGGATCTTCTAAAGAAAATTTCATAGAAATAAATCCGTTTGTCAATAATTGATAAGATTATTGATTATAATCATAAGAAAGGAATTTTAGTTTTTTTGAACAAAAACTATTATATGTAAAATTAAGTATTTTTTTTCTTTTTCAACCAGAACAATAATACAAACGAAACAAAGAAGAAGAAGATACTCCATGGAGAGGAGAGACTGGTCGTTGATATAGAGATGGAATCAGAAGAAGATAGAATTGGAATAGCCGTGGTCGTTGGTGTGGTTGTTGTAGTTGTGGAAGAGCTTGGTTCGGATGATGAGGGTGGTTCCGAGGATGAACTTAGAACGGTCACTTCAACTATATCGGTTTTAGTATTACCTGAAAAATCAGTTACTATTAAAGTAAAGTTGTAAGCTCCCTCACTTAGACTACTGACATCTATAGAAATAAAATCACTACCATTCCAAGAACCAGTTTTATTTAAAGTTCCATTCCTATACAATAAATAGGTACCGTTAAAATCATCGATTACTGACCAATTGATTATTTTTGCTCCAGTAACTCCTTCGGTAAAAGAAAGATCTATTGGGGAACTTAATTCTGGTTTTGTAATGTCTTCGACAATTACTAATACTTCATGAGTAGAGGTTAATCCATAGAAATCACGAAAAACGATTGTTACATTATGGTTTCCTAAATTCAAATCGGATATTGAAAAGTTTGTTAACGATTTGTTTATCCAAACATTTGTTATTACACCAACATTATCTACATAAACAGTGTAGTTTGATGAACTATAATCGTAAGCTTGCCAAGTTAAATTCAATATATGACCGTATTCAAGTGTAACATTTGGACCACTAGGATAGCTTGAAATAACTGGTGCTGTAGCATCTACCACAAAAATTAATACTGTATCATTTGCATAATTTCCTCTTAAATCATAGATAAATAATGTATAATTATATTCACCAGGTGTTAGATGATCTAATGAAAACATTAACGAGTGGTTAGAAGGCCACACATCTGTTTCAACTTTGAAATCATTCACCCAGAGCTCATAGTAGTCTGGATTATCATCAAAGAACGTCCATTGTATCGAATTGTTTATTGAGTTTTCTAAAAACAATAGATCAGATTCATCATTTAGTAGAGGATCAATATTATCAATGTTTACAGTAACCATAACTGCGTCTGTAATTATTTCATATGTGGAGCTGTTTAATAAAATCGCAAAATTATAAACCCCTGGTGATAAACCAATAAGCGAATAATTTACCAACTGATTATCCAACCAAGTGCCGGACGAAATATTCAAAGAATCTTGATAAATAGTGTATGCCCCAGTTCTATTTCCATTGATATTCCACAAAATAGAATTACTATCTAGCCCTTCTAAAAATGAAATATCTGACGGATGATTAACAAAAAAACCTAAACTTGGCTCAACAGTAACTAATACAAAACTTGAAACAGTTAGATTATTTATATCATAAACGATTATAGAATAATTGTATATTCCAAGACTTAATCCATCAACATCGATTGTAATATTCACACCAGAGGTCCAATTACCTTCTGTCACAAGCAAACCATCCCTATAAATTGAATAGTTAGCTGGATAATTATCTGTCGCCATCCAAGTAATATTGTTACCTGAAGTCCCCTGTTCATATGTAACATTGGATGGTTGTGAAACTACAGGAGGTGTTCCATCAATAACATTAACCAGTAAAACTGATATATTATAGTTAGATGAAGTATCTTGTACTAACAAGGTATAATTATAAATATCTTTCAAGTGATGACTCACATTGACGTTTAAAGAAATACTATTATTCCAAAGTCCTGATATTTTAACTTGATCTTCGACAAACAATGTATAATTATATGGATGGAAATCAGCAAATGTCCAATTGAGCAGGCTATCTAGATTTCCCTCAATAAAAGTAATATTTGTTAAAATGGTAATGTTAGGAGGAACTGTATCTACTACAGTCACAATTACAGTCTGAGTCGCCTCATTAAAATCAGAATCTCTGAAAATTATTGTAACATTAGTTTCTCCCAAATCAAATCCATCAATTGATACATTAAAAAATTCTCGAGAGTTAAATGGATTTATTCCTTGAGATGACCCATTAAAATATATTTCAAATACTGTTGAACTTTCATCTAAAGCTCTCCATGTCAAGTTATGACCTGTAGAATGAGTTTCATAGGTTATATCACTCGGTGTATAGATAATTTCTGGAGCAAATGATTCATTGTTCCAAATTGAAAGGGGAAAATCGTCAACTACTCCACCTGAACCTCCTAAGGCATAGGATGTATCAAGAATTCCATCTGAATCGCCATCGATCCCTAAATGATCTAACCAGAAATTACCCAATGTACCATTAGTGGCAGAGTTTGTAGCGGAATTAGAGAAGCCTTGAACAGTGTTATGTAAAAAATTGTTTCCATAAAATGTGTTATTATAAGCGGAGGAAAAATAGATTCCATTAGAATTATTTATAATATTATTATCTATGAATGTGCTATTAACTCCACCTGAAATATAGACTCCATACCCATTATTCATAATTGTATTGTTTTCATACAAACCATAGTAACTATAGATGTTTAGACCGTAAGAGTTGTCTAAGAATGTATTGTTATAGACCCAGCTCTTACCAACATTATAACTCAACCCCTCGCTATTATTGATAAAAAGATTATCATAAATCGTGTTATTATTAGAACCCGAATTGAATCGAATACCATAATTATTATCTTCAAATGTATTACCCGAAAAAAGATTATTATCAGTAAAACTATTAAAAGAAAATGCATAATTATTAGATTTAAAATAATTTCTTGAAAAATTATTATAATCAAAAAATGAAAAGGAAATAATACCATATTGGGTATTATAAGAAAAAGTGTTATTTTAGTAAGTATTATACTCATTAAATGAATTATGAGAAATCCCATAATAATTGTAAGAAATATTATTATGATTTATTTGGTTATAATTTGTATTTTGAAGTTGCATACCACCAGTAATTTCCGTATTTTCGACGATTGTATTGTATTCGATAATATTTGAATCACTTCCTGATAAAGAAATACCTACTTCATGATTATTTTTAACAATATTGCTAGTTACGTTATTTCCATCACTACTAGAAAGGTATAAGCCATATTGGGTGTTATTATACAATGTGTTATTTTCAATCGTTCCCACATTACTAGTACTTGAAAGATAGATACCCGACGAACCTGTACCGGTCATTTCAATATAATTATTACAAACGATAAAATATTTTGTGGAAATACTAGAAATTGAAATACCATACGTGCTAGCTGTACTATTTATAATTTGTAAATTTTCAATGACATATGGATTATTAGACGATCCGTCACCTGGCCAACCATAGGTAATGGCCTTTGAATCAAAATCACTGTTACCAGAAATAGTGATTGGATCACTAACAGTGAGTTGCGAAATTTTATTTCTTGGATGTAATGTACTCTCGAGTTCAGAACCATTAAATAATTCTTGTGTTGAGTTTCTGTCATAAATGACCGGAATTAGCAGGACCGTAAATATAAAAATAAAAGACAGTATTTTTGAGAATCGAATAAAAGGAGATGATGAAGAAGACATAATTAATAATTTTCTTAATCATTCTTCAAATAATTTTGTAAATTCCCCTTTTTACGAATTCAAAAATTTTGAAAATTTGCATTTATTATTTAAAGTTGAATCGGATAATAGAATGGTGATAGCCTAATGGTCCTTTCAACTCATATTTTTCAGGAAAATTCCCAAAATTCAATTTTCCAACTTATTATTAGACAACTTCCTACGCTACGATATGGTTTGTATGTAATCATTCCTCTCGTTTTAATGAAGGAAATAGCAAATTATGTTGATCATATTAATCCGGTTACCAATGAAGAAAAAATGTTTTCTCTAGGGATAATTATTACCTCCTTAACAACACTTGTATACCTTACTCTTAAAAAAATCTTCTATAATATTAATGAGTATTGGACATTAGGTGGATCCACAGTTGGAAGTTTATTATTAACAGTAGGAGGCAATCTCTATACTATACCCTTTAACATAATCGGATTGTTAGTAGGATTGTCCATTGCTGTCAATTTATCACATGAAATAGCTAGATTTGATTCGATGCAATACCAAAGGGAGAAAAAACGAAGGAAAGAGTATAATCAATATCCAAATTTTGAATTGCACTTTAAAATAGCAAGAAACGGGTTATTGAGAGTGAAATTATTTGGATATGCTATTATTCCTATAAGAAATATTTCTTTTTCACAAAAACAGACCTTAAGTGGATTTCTTAAAACAAAAGAGGTTGATTTCATAGAGAGAGAAAGAGATGTGATAATAAATTATAATGAAAAAATTGAAGGATGGATTTTTCGGTATTTTCGCATAAAGAAAAAACTCTTAGATTCATACGTAATTTTTCTAACAGGAATAAATGACGTAATGAAATAAAATAAATAACTAAAAATAATAATCAACTTAATTTTTCAACAATTTCTCTTTGATGAACTAGTTTTGATTTTTTTTTTTAATATTAAATCATTTGTATCCATTTCAGCTAAATCAATTACTTTTTAACTTGAAACAAGCCCATAAGTCGATAAAAACAAGAAATTTATTGAATAGATCATGAATATTCTGTTTCTACAGCGCTAGAATGGGTTTGTGCAACAATGACAAAAATCCAACTATGAAAAACTATATATACGCTGTCTTATAGACAAAATAAGTGATACTTATGGTACATATTACATTATCTTACGGAGTTGAAGATTACGATAAATGGAAATCAGGCTTTAATTCTTACAGCGAAACAAGAAAATCCGCAGGTTGCTTATCGACAGCTATTTACGTGAGTCCTGATGATCGTAATAGTTTGAATATCGCTTTTGAATGGGATTCCAAGGAAAATTTTCTTAAATATTCAAGCAATCCTGAACTCAAAGAAGCAATGGCAAAAAGTGGATTAACCAGTCCACCAACGATAAAATTCTGGGATTTGCAAACGGAGTAAAGTCATTTATTTTATTGATATAATATCAAAAAAATCCAATTCCTCCAACAATGGATATTAGAATGACAATTATACCAAATGTAATTACAGCTACTAAATACAAAATCCAATTCAATAGGTTTTCTTTCTTTACTGAAGAATAACAATTAGGACAATAGACCATAACTGTTTCTTCATTACCTATGCCTGAAGAAATCCTTCTAGTGTCCTCTTCGCAGATATTCTTTTTGGATTTATCACAATATGTCGTTTTAGGGCGATTTGTATGAATGTAGCAATAATTATCCATAATAGAATTCTTCAAATGATTGAAATAAGTTTTCTATTTTTCCTCACTAAAGTGGACCATATTTATTTTTTCAATATTAGTAAACAGTAAATTCTATTTTGCAACCATTTACCCTATATTAAATCGTTTAAATCCATTTCTGCTAAATCAAGGGTTTTTTTGGTTGAAACAAGACTTGTGTTATTCTTACCATTTGTGTTTTGTACTGGGGTTATTGTTTTCTTTTTCCTAGGGGATCTTTTTGATGAGACTACAGCATCAATACCTCATGTTTGTGTACCAACAAAAAACACATTAACGCTTCCTGGTAACACTGATAAAGTTGTTGATTTTAATATAAATTCTATATCAGCTTGCACTAGAGAATTATCTTTTTGAATCATTTAAGCAGCTAGTGCAGAGACATGAGATCTGTAGTATAATCCTGAATCCTATTAAAACAAAAAATAGTTCACATCTCTCCTATTATTCTCCAACGCGTCTTTTGTCGATTTTTTTAGCGATTTTATCCTCCTCCTCTGTATCAAAGACAATTTCAGCTTGAACACGTCTTTTTTGTCCCTTAATATAGAATCTTCTTATTTTAGGCAAAATGAAGTTAAATAAAATAGATAAGGGGTCAGACATCTAGTATGAAAAAACCTTTTAATTATAGAAAATCCTTTTAAACCAAGTTAATGAATCAACATAGCAATAAAAAAGGGGTATGAAAAAATGGTGAAAGTCAAGAGTGATGGATTCTTAAAGATTATTTTTAAAATGCTTAATCTTACGTTCTAAGAGTATAATCATTCTTGTCAGTTAAGAATGGGGAGGAAAATGTTGTGTAAAATTACAAGCGTGACAGGCAAATAAAAAATTTATAATAGATGATATGACAGTCTTGCAATTAATTTGAGAGAATTCCTAATATTATTAATAAAGATAATAAAAAGAAAGATGATGGGAAATTATTTAATCATTGAATTTCGTTTTTCAAGATTTAAGTGATTTGATTCCGTCTTAGACCAATTAAACATGATTTGAATTTTGCTATTATTAAAGATTCAATATCTCTTATCCTTTCTTCCTTTGATGAGTGTAACAGTTTTACAATTTTCACAAATAAATTTTGAAACATTTATCATTGAGTGTTGATGCTTTTCCATCGTTGGATCTAAATCACAAAAAGGACAACTAATCACTTTGCTATCTTCAAAATTACTCTGATCAAAATTCTTTTTTCTACAATCAAGACATTTCATTTTCTTCACACTTAGATACTCTAAAAAATGTAGAAATCTCAAACAGGGACATTGTTAAGAACAGTTCAATTTTAATTCAAATTTTAAATGTTAATTGCTTTCTAATTAGTAATAAGAGTAAAACGATTTCAATCAAATTTTTGTTGTTGCTCTCTTTACCTGAAACGCTAGTTTGAGTTGTCAACCCTTACTAACAACTCTGAAACACTTTCTTTCAAGAAAAAAAGATGAAATTAATAGTTTGGATTGTTATAACATACTTGTATTATAGCACACTACTGTTATAACGTATATCTGTTATAATCTACAAAAAATTGACCCTAAAACACCAAAGATTCAAAGAGATCGAAAAAACTTGGATGTAAAACATTAACCTTGGAATTATCGAATCCTAAATCAAAAAAAGTCAAGTACAGCTATCACTTTGTTCGATAAACAACCAAAGAAAAAAGAAAAAGTTTAAGACAAAACATACCCAAATTTTTTTCCGAAATATTCTTTTTAAACTATAATGAAAACAATAATGAGTTTTTGAAATTTATTTTTGGTGTGATTATTTTTGATATTTGACCAAATCTCTCTCATGTGGTTTAATAATTTAGAGCAAAAGACAAAATATGCAAGCATTATTTTTGGACATTTAATTTTTATAGTATTATTTATTATGCTGTTTCCCCTAATAGGTAATCTCATTAGTACTGTTTATTTAATCATGGTAGTCTATGCGGGATTAATTTTTAACAGATATATAGGATTAGCGTTTGGTCTATTTTCAGTTCCTTTTATTTTATTTTTAGAAGTATTTTTCTTTCCCCAGTTATTCATTCTGGATCTTTCTAGGAGAATCATTAATTATTCTTTTATTATTAGTTTAGGATACTTAATAGGTCTATTAAAGGAAAAATCAATCTCACTTTCTCATTCTGAAACTAACTTTCGCCTTTTATTTGATAATATGCCTATAGGAGTACTTATTTCAGATTTACAGGGAAAAATCATTCATTCAAATCTTGCTCTCCTTGAATTATTAGCCTATGATTTAAAGGAAATTACTCAGTTGACTGTATCTGAATTATATGCTGTTTCTGAAGAACGCGAAAAGAATTTTAAGAAATTAATTAAACAAAAAACATTGAGAGATGTAAACACTAAGTTTCAAGACAAAAATAACAGACCTGTTGATGTATTGATAAATGTAGATTTAATTACTCAGTATAACCAAACTGTATGTCTCGGTACTATTCGGGACATATCCGCATTAAAAAAGGTAGAAAATGACTTAAATGAGAGTCAAGAGCGGTATAAACGGTTAAGTGAAGTAAGTTCTGAAGGGATTATTTTACATAAACAAGGGGTAGTCGTTGATGTAAACAATAAATTGTGTGATCTCCTTGGATTATCAAGAGACGAAATGATTGGAAACGAAATCGATGTTGTTATCCCTTCAGAATATCGTGATAGAATGCATGAAAACATTTCAAAACAACTTATAAAACCTTATGAAATCGAGATTAAACAAAAAAATGGTTCACAAATACCTATAGAAATTGAAGCACGAAATGTCAATTATAAAGGAGAAGAATTACGAGTAGCCTCTGTAAGAAATATTGCTGAACGGAGAAAATCACAACGTTCCTTGAAGGAAGCAGAACTACGATACCGTGCTTTATTTGAACAATCAAATAATGGAATATTTTTGATTGGTGAAGACGAACAGATTCTAGATGTAAACACCAAAGGATTAGAAATGTTAGGCTATTCCTTAAAAGAAATAACAAATATGTCATTAAAGGATATCTTTGAGCCTAGTGATCTTAAAGAAGCCAGAGAAACAATGAAAAGACTCTTCGATGGTAAGGACATCCCGATTTTTGAATCGATAGCTATAAGAAAAGATGGAACTATCATAGATTACGAATCAAACCTTTTTATTGTAAAAAATGACAAAGGTGAACCTAAATACATACAAGCAGTGGTAAGAGATATCACACAACGAAAACAAATGGAGATTGCGTTACGAACTTCAGAAGAAAAATTCAGATTATTATTTGAAAAAGCACCCGTTGGTATTTTAATTTCAGATTTTGAGGGTAAATTTAAAACAATTAATAAATTCATGTTAGACATAGGAGGATATTCTCAAGAAGAAGTCTTCAAATTAAATGCCCAAGATTTTTATGATCAACCCAGCAAGCGTCAGGATATAATGCAATTAATAAAATCCGAAGGGGAAGTTAGAGATTTCGAATTAAAAGTTCGTATTAAAAACAATAAAAAGTTAGATACTCTAGTAAATGTAGATATTATTGAGCTTGAAAATATTCCACATATTCTATCAATTTTTAGGGATATCACACCTTTAAAACAGGTTGAAAATCTTTTAAGATATCAAAAAGATGAACTGGTGGAATTTGCTCATTCTATGAGTCATGATATTAGAAATAATTTAATGATAGTTAGTGGATTGATCTCATTATTACAGCAAACTTATGATATTGATCACGTTAACAAAATCAATTCGATTCTCAAAAAGACTGATAATCTTTTAACACATTCACTAAAATTGGCTGAAGCTGGACAAATTATTGATAAGAAAGTTGATGTGGATCTCAATCTTATTATTGAGCAGTTAAAAAGTGACCTAATTCCTGATTCAGTTGAATTTCACAATAATTTTCTTCCAATCGTTAAAGGTGATAAAAGCAAAATCAACCAAGTTTTTACTAATCTTTTGAATAATGCTTTGAAACATGGAAATCCAACAAAAATCACTTTCACTTCTGAAAAAACAGATAATTCGCATCATTTGAAGATCAGCAATAATGGTGATCTAATACCACAGGAATTAAGAGAGAAAATTTTTGAAAGAGGATATTCTACAGATTCCAAGAGTCCAGGCTACGGGTTATCAATAATTACCAGGATCGTTGAAGCACATGGCTGGAAGATCGAACTGTTAGAAAATAATAAAACTACTTTTCAAATTACCATTCCTTATTAAAATAATCTCACAAAAAGAATTTCTTGGAAGGAATTGATGAAACTATTAAAAAGAATATATAGCGATTTTTCAATTACATAGATTCCAATTAGAAACATATCTTTTTCACAAAAACAAACATTAAGTGGATTTTTGAAAACAAAAGAGGTAGATATTATTGAAAGGGAAAAAGATGTGATAATAAAATATCATGGTAAAGTTACGGGATGGATATTCCAGTATTTCAAGTTAAAGAAGAAAATATTGGATTCGTATGTAATATTTCTAACAGGATTAAATGATTTGATGAAATAGTATTAACTCCAGTTATTCCGTAAAGATTTATTATATTAAATCTGCAATGTCCATTTTGGCTAAATTGCTTGTTTTTTTGCCCGAAACAAGTTTAGTCTTAATTTCTTTCTCTTCTAACGTCTTTGGAATAGGTGCGGTTGTCTTCCTTATCCGAGGAGATTTAATTGTCTGTTTGGTAGCTTTCTTGGTATTTTTAACCTTTTTTGAATTTGAAACTTTTTGTTTTTTATCATTTTGTGATTTCTTATTATTTTTATCTTCAGATTCTCCTTCCTCCATTAATGGAATGTCGCTTATCATCAGTGAATATGATAATAGTGTTAATTCTTCACTGGTAAATACTTCTTTCTCCAAATCCAGTTCACTTATTTTTCCTACGTATTTTAATATATAATCTTGCATGAATTCTGGTATTTTAGAAAATTCTTCTGATTTTTGTGTAACTAATTTATTTAATGCTGTAATAACATCATTAGCTGTGTCTTTTAGATTTTTGAAGAATTTCAAGAATTCTTTAAGCTGTTCATCTACGGTCAATTCTTTTGCTGTATCCATCATGAATGATTCTAGTCTAAACAATGCTTTCATGAATATTAACTGATCATCTTTGGAATATTTCCATTCATTACTAGTAACTCTCATATAGAATTCATTGGGATCTGGTTTTGGATTTTTAACAGATTTTTCTGATTTTAATATTGTTTTTGGCACAATTTTTCTGTCTATATTTTCTATTAGCTTTTTGATATCAGTTTGTAGTTTTTTAATTTCTAATTTTGGAAGTGAAAGAGCTTTATGATTGGCTGGTAATTCTGGTAAATTAAGCATCTTTCGAGTTTGATCAACTTGATATTTTATTTGGGATGTAAAAGACAGGTATAAATCTTCTAAATCAGCTATTCTATTACTTAAAATAGTGACGTATCGTAAAATGATCTTCTTTATTGATTCTTCTCCGATGTTATTAATCAGATTTTCTAGTTCCTTCCCAAAACTCTTCATGGTCTCTTCTAAATGAAAATTTTTAGTCTTTAATTCACTCGTTGAAGCACTAGCATTGGATAATTCTTGAATTATTTTCTCATTTGAAACAAGGAGATCTGATAATCTGTTTATTTCGTTCTCATAGACATTTTTTTGTTCATTTACAATAAGACATTCGTTTTGTAGCATTTGTATTTGTAATTCATTTGAGGGGTCGTTGAACACATTATAAGAATTATCTATATTCTCATTCTCTTTATTGTGATACCCCTGAGATAATTCAACAACAGAGCTTATTTGAGCTTCTAGTAATTGTTGATATAATTGATGATTTTTTTCTTCCAACATGTCAAAATCTTCTTTTAGTTCCGAATATTGTTTTTTCAAAATCTCAAACTGTATCTGTAATTCTTGACTTGGATATTTAACATTCTTGATTTTTTCTTTCAGGTCTTCTAATTCTAACATAGAATGTTGGCTTGTTAAGACCATATTGATATAATCATGTTCTAATAACTGATTATTATCTTTAAAACTCTCCAATTCCAGGAGTTGTCGCATTTCATCCCCATCAATTACTACATCTGTTTTGTTAGAGATTCGTTCTGCTATGGTAATTTCGGATTGAAGAGACATGCTTTTGTCTTTAAAATAAACTAATTCATCATTTAATGCTTGTAATCTCCGGTACAAATCCTGAATAGGCACTGTTGGCCGTAGATAGGTATTATATAATGCAGGTTTTGTCTTACATATTTTTTCCCCAAAAAAGGGTGTAGGTGTGATTTTTTCTTTCTTATCCACCTTTATGATAAAAGAATGTTGATAAAAAATACCATCAGAATATTTGAATAAATGATTACATGGTACTGAAGTTATCGGATTATATTCTTCATTCGTAGCTAATTCTTGTTCTAGATTACTTTTATGATCTAATTCTAACAATTGATTACAGATCGGGCAAGTAACAATGATAATCATTTACGCGGTCACCTTCGATTCAGTAAATCTTTCTTGATCATCCTGATCTTCTGATTCTTCTAGTTCTTCTTGAATCTGTATTGGTGTAATTAAATGGACATTTGGAGTAGCTACAAGCATTTTGTCTATTAGATCTATTCGTAGGGTAGCTAAATGGTGTTGCCCATTATTAGAATGTTGAGTTTGAATATGAACAAAAGTACTCTGATTTGCTGATTCATATTTTATTTTCACATAATCATTGACTTTGAAATCAATTTTACAAAGAGAACAAGGATAGGATAAATTTGGAATAAATTTTTCTTGATCAGAAATAGTGGTAGTATCTTTTTTCTTATTTGCTGGTGATCTACTTACTGATATTATAACCTCGGAGGATAATACATTAAATCCTTTGCCTAGGTTAATAAAGGTCTGGTGAGTAGTTTTTTCTACCATATGTTCGAAATAAAATATATATCCTGAGTTTGTCTTCTGCAAAATGAGATCTTCTTTTTTGTGTTCAACAAAGAGTGATCCATTAATTCGTTTAATAGAACCTTCGTATTCAATATCACATGCTTGACAGGTAAAGTTCACATTTTTAACTGTCTCTAGATCAGAAACTTTTTTCTTGATGACATAGGTCTTGACTTGGTCTTTTCTTTGTGCTTTAAAACGTCTGATCTTGTCTTGTTTTAGTTTTAATAATTTCTGGACATCATCCAATTTTTTTAAAAACAAGTCTTCAGGACTATCATCATTTTGAGAGTAATCTTTTCTCTCTTCATGAAAAGTTTCACTAATTAATGTAAGATATTCACTTATATTTTCAGTTTTAGACTCTAGATTCCTTGTATTAGTTACAGGTATAGTTGAATCACGAACTGAAGGAGATCCAAGTTTTTTTCTTGCTGTAATGCCAATAGGCTTAGAATTTGGTCTCTTTGTGAATTCTACTCTACATGATTTACAAAATGACGTAGTTTTAAGAGGATCATTACCAGTTAACTTTCCACAAGAATTACATTTGAGGTAAGTTGTCTTACTAATTTCAAGAGGATTATTAATTACTTCTTGGTATTTATCTATCTCTACTTTGTCCTTTTGGGGAATGATCTGTGTATTTTTAGATGATGATGAGGTAATGGGCCCAATAATTATTCTAAGAATAACAGCCATACAAGAACTGAAAAATAACGGAAGATACCATTCAAAATTGTTGAAAAGGATTACTGACAAATTCAAAACTGAATAGGATCCAAATATTGCTGTTATGAAGAAAGCTTTCTTTATATCTTCCTGAATAGAAGATAAAAATTTTTTTGCTGTCTTCGTTGTTCTTTGATTGTAGATCATGGTGTCAGGTAATCTAAAAGATATTTCTTCCTGTGTCTTTTTCTTTTTCATTTCACTTAACCCTTACCTGTATGAGATTCATCTATTTATGTCCTCAATCGTGTGACAACACCTAGTCCAACTAGAGCAATTGCACCTATAATTACTACAGATATACTTCCAACATCTTCTAAAATATTGTCAGAAGAAATTAACACACTAGTTGCAATTCTGAACGGAGCATAATCATCAGAAGCGGGTCCAATATATATTTGATATTCTCCTTCTCTTAATGTTCCCAGTGGTATATCAATTCTCCCTTCGATATTTGAAGTTATAGTAAATTCACTTATTAATTCATCTATTTTGAATATTTCAATTCTGAAAGGTACATCTGATGCGGGATTATTAGTTGCTGAGTACACCGCTCTTAAACTAATGCTATTTTTCTCATTGACACTTAGTTGATACTCTTGGTCAAACGTAATGTCTAATTTACGTTTAATGTTCGATGTTAGTTGGATTAATTGTTCTTCAATCTTATATTTTCCAATATCTTGTTTCGGAACTTTGATGAATATCTCCGATTCATCGCCAAAAATAATCGCTGTTAGGGAGATGTTACCATTATTTTGTGTTAACCCTTCAGCTAGAATTAATTCTGTCTTGATATTTACTATTTGTACAAGAACACTTTGAATGAAGCCAATAGATTTGCCAGATATTTGAATATTGACTGATACAGACGAGCCTTCAGTTATAATGTTCGGAGCAGATTTAATAATCTCATAATCCTCGTATACGGTAAATTCGTAGGTCAAATTATTAAAAGATAAATATTCTCCAGTGAGTTCGATTTTTAATGTATATTCCCCAGGAAATTGGAATGTGTAGGCATAGTACTCTTCTTGGAACCATGTTTGGGCTGTTGGAGTAAGTCTTACATCATTGAGAAACACTGCAAAATTTTCATTTGCATAAAAATAAAAAATTGTCTCTTGTTTCGTAAATATTTTTCCTTCTAAGGTCATTTGGATATCTGGAACTTTATAGACATCTCTTTCCTGAATAAGAAAGGAATTATTATCAGTTAAGTCAAATATTCTAAAAAAGATAATCCCTTTGATATAAGGAGATAATACAGATCCTTCGGAATAACCTTGATTGTCTAAAGTAACATTAATTATTGGGATCCAGAGTTGATCTAAAGAATCAAGGTATTGTAGTTGATACTTCCCATTAAGTTTACCTGAAACTGAATAATTAAACTCTCTACCAGCCAATATTGTTTGAGATAGATCCAGACTTAAAATATTATCTTTATCGAAGTTTACTATTGGTTCATTCGATGAGGATCCATAATAGTTAGCAGGATCACCAGCATAAGTTAATCGTACAAAATTAATTCCTATACTGAGACTGGCAGTAATTTCTAATTCATAGATAAAGACTCCATTGCTATCCGTTTGAATTGTTCCGTCTATCCATTGAGTACTACCATCACTCACGATAATAGAGATATCTGCATTAATAACTGGATTATTACCAGTATTTTCTTCTAATAAGTATCCCGAAATCCTTATTATTTCTCCTACTACTCCTCCAGATGCGTTAGTAAGCACATTATCAAAAAATGGTCTGGATAAGACTTTGACGGTCAAATCCTTGCTGGTCGGTTCATAGATACCATTTCCAGTATAATCTAGTTGCAGATCATAATTTCCTTTAGGGATATCATTACTGATGTACAAATGCATATTATTGGTCAGATTTGCTTGATATGAGCCAATTAAAGATAAATCTGATTTTTGAATAAGATCATAACTACCTACATCACCTGTAAGTGGAAAACTTAGAGATAATAATTGAATATCAAAATCCAGATTCTGATTCCTAAATATTTGACTGGGAAAATTTGTGACATGAAATTCTGTTGGTAGCGAAACAGTATATTGTTTTACGATAGTGTTATTCCTTATTAGTGTGTTATTTTCTCCAATAGGCGTTAGTTCCCAAATCATAGTATAACTTCCTTGAGTCAAATAACTTGGAACAGTATAATCAAATGTCCACTCACTGTTGGTCGTGATCCCTGCACCAAGGAGATGAGTAGTATTTTTCACCACAATGGATGTTTCTATCGGAGTATTTGGTCTATCTGTTAACGCTGTTAATGCTAGAAAATTAATAGTTTCACCCGCTCTGACATGAGGATTACTAGGAGATAATAACATATCAACAGTATCATAGATTAAAATAGCTGTCTGGTTGCTAAATAAAACAGTATTTGCTCCATCTAGAATATCAACTTTAATTATTGCATCTCCTAATGGAATTTGACTTGGAACATCTACTATTACTTGTCTATCTCTATTTCCAATAACAACAGGTGTAGTAGTTAACGAACTTGTTCCAGAAGTTGTTACTAATGAGACATTGTAATATACGTTGTCTAGGGAATATTCTGCTCCTCCTAATCTGAGAGTAATAGGTAATTGATTAGTTTCAGTCAATGAGCTTCGATCGATCTCAACTGATTCAGGGAAAATATCAAGAACAAAATCATCATCACTGATAAAGAGTGTTTCAGAAGTAGATACTGGCCAATACGTTTCATCACCAGAATACCCTATCTCGAAATTATATGATCCTAAAGGATGAAATCCAGGAATTAAGATCGTGAAATTAATCCAGTCGGGAAAAAATCTAAGATCATAACATTCAAGACCAGTACAAGTTTCACCCGGATAAAAACTACTTGATAATATTGGTGAATTAATGAAACCGTTGGTCTTTACATACCAAGACGCTACATCAGGAAAAACTCCTAAAATATTACTAAGATCAGAATATTTTATTGATACATTAAATGATCCACCAACAGAAGGGGAGAGGTTATCAATAATAACCTGATCTATTTCAAGATTACAATTATTTGTATCACCATTACATTGCTCTTCGTGATTATATACCCAAATTTCTAAGCTTTCCACCAAAATACCATCAGTAGCTTCAATAGTGTGTGTCTCATTATCAAAACCACCAGGAGGAAGATCCAGAAGGAAATCTGCTATTAATGTAAATTCAGCATTGATATTATAAGTCTTTTCTGAATTAGTAAAGAGATCTCTTAACGTTATTGATCCTGCCTGCCACGATCCACCAGAACGGAGCCCCAAAAAGAAAGAAATAGAGTCATTTGGTAATACCTTATTTTTATTAATGTAAAATACTATTTCATTAGCATTTAATGATGCTTCACTGGATTGGGGAGAATTCATAGTGAAAAATATCATGGAAAATAATAAACAAACATAAAATAGGTTAACGAGTCTCATGACCTTAATACAAGGCGTACTTTAAATAAGGAAAAAAGCTGAAAATTTTTTTAATTAGAAATAATGAGTGGTCCATATAATGGAAAATGTTCGGGAGAGGTTTGAACAAGTCGAAAAACTTCTTTTTTGGGATGAAGATTCTGTAAAAGCTTCTAATGTCCTTTTAGATATGAAAGATAAGCTTTGGTTTCAAGATGAGGATATGTTAAGATATAATCTTCTCAAGAACTATAGTGCTATTCATTTATATGAAGGAAATACAAAAAGACTCAAGAATACTCTAAGTGAGATAGATAATAATTTTATATCTAACCAGACATCTGAAAATCAACTCTTATTTGTAGATGCTCTGATATCAAGGTTTGAGTGTTTATTTGCCATAGGACTTCCTTATCCTTCGTTTTCCCAAGCAGATTTTGATATGATTGATAAAGCTGAAAAAATTCTTGAATCATCCAATCAATTATCAGAAAGAGAAACTAAAAGACAGATAGCTCATTTGAATTTGTGTAAAGGTATTCTTTTTAGGAATAAGGGCAATACAGATAAATTTTTGGATTTAGCCCAAAAAAGTGAAAAATGTTACGAAGAAATAGGCAATATTTGTGGGTTGAGTAAGGTCCTAGTGATTATTGGGTACTTTTATTCGAATGTCCTTAGAGATTATGACCTTGCATTGCCTTATTACGAAAAATCTTTAAAATTACTAAAGATAAAAGAAAACGCCTCAAGAAAAGCGTATATTTTCTTAAGAATGGGAAATTGTTTTACAAACAAAGGGGAATTAGATAAAGGATTTGAATATTCCAACTAAGCAGAGAAATTTATGAATCAATTTCCAATCCTCTTCTTTGGATATCTTTATCGACAATTGGAGTCTATTATTTTTCGAAGGGAGAGATTGATCGTTCATTGAAATTACATCTTCAAGCATTAGAAATTAATAAGAAAGTTGAGGATAAGTTTGACCTGAGTCAGACTTATTCAAATGTCGGTCAGAATTATAGAGCATTAGGAAATAATACAGAAGCACTAAAAAATTATGAAATGGGTCTACAAATTGGTAATGAACTTTTTAACCAAGCAAGATCCTCATCCAACATTTCTGGAATGTGGAGTTTATATTCAATTCTTTACCCGTTAATTAGTCTATATTTGGAGAATAATAACATTATCCAAGCAAAAAATTATCTTCAACAACTTGAAGAAATTGATAAATATCTCCAAACACAGGGTCGGGGAGATGTTGTTTTATCTTTAAATATTCGAATGGCTAAAGCAAAAATTATGAAATTCAGTCCAAGATTGACAGAAAAAGCAGCTGCACAGCAAATTTTTCAAGAAATCATTGCTGGGAAGACAATCTTCCATAATTATACTTTGGAGGCAATGTTTCATCTTTGCGATTTATATTTAGATGAATTAAGACTTTCTGGAGAAAAAATTATTTTAAAAGAGGTAAAAAATCTGCTCAACCAGGTTTATGAGATAGGTCAAACTCAATCAAGATTTCCTGTAATCATTGAATCATTAATTCTTCAAGCAAAGCTTTCATTGTTAGAAGGAGAAATAGATCGAGCTAATGGATTATTAGTGCAAGCATTGTTATTAACAGAAGAAAAAGGTCTAAATTTTCTTCAAAAAAAGGTGGAAAGTGAACAAAAGAATTTAGAACAACAATTAGAAAAATGGAAAACACTCTATGAGAAAAATACTCCCATTTACGAGCTTATACAAAAAACAAAAATTGATTCTTATTTGAAAGAAGCAAGAAAGCTAATTTAAAGAAACAGGAGCTAAATATAAATTCCCCATTTTTTACTTCTATTTCATCTTTATTACTGATTTTTTCCTATCTTTGATTAAATTTCCTAATGGAACTCCTATCAGAGCAAAATTTATTCCGTAAACAAGTAATTTTTCATCTGCTGATAGTGTCGGTAAATAGGTGATTTCTTCTAACGTTATTATTTGTGAAGAAAAATACAATGTCAATGGAGCTCCCCTATATAACGTGAATGAAAATGTCACACGCTTAGGAGTAAAAAATTTATCTTCATCACCTGTCACAAAGGTCAACGAATCATTATTACTAAATTCATAGTTACTCTTCACATTAACCCATTCTGCGTCTTGGATTCTCATGTATTTTATTTTCAACAATTCAGATGCGGTATAATTGACACTAAAAGCTTGATTTCTAGGCAGAAACATTAAAAAATATGCTGAATAATCATCTAAATCGAATAATAATTTTGATTTTAGTTGCCGGTGGATCATAGGAATAACTATCGGATTATAGACTGGAGGAGTTATGAAATAGAGATCAAGTCCTTCTAACAAAAGAGAATATTCAATCTCTCTTCCAAAAACGCTTCGGCTTTCAAGAAATAATTGAATAGAAACTTCCGATGTTGATGTAATTTCTAAATCCTCAAATTCAAAAATAACTTGTCCAATAGGATCGAAATCGTAGGTAGAAAATTTATACGATTCATTGTGGTTATCGATTATCACCAAGAGCAGGCATGAGACAATACCCGATGATGAAATCAAGCTACCTCTAACATCAACAAAGACATATTTTGGGGTAATCGTTGCAGTTACGGGGATCGTGTAGTTTCTTATAGTTATATTATTTGTGTTTGTGACAGTTAATGGTAATGGTCCATCAACAAAAGAAAAAATATAAGGTTTATCAATAGTTATAGGAGATTCTTGCATAGGAGAAACCATCCCCTGATTATTGTGAGTGCTTCCGATAATAACGAGTAATAGAATAAAATGGATGATATATTTTTTCAGCATAATCATCCTCCTAATGATGTTAATAGTGGATAATTTTTCTTATTGGGTTCTATATCTTTACAACAGTTTTCTATTTCTAAGGTGAGTTTATCCGTATCTATTTCTCTACCAATTCTATCAGCTAAGATAACTGAAATTATTTTTGGATTGTTTGCTAAATTTATTTTATATTTATCGAGTATTTTTGTGATAAATGAATTGTATTGAGTAGTCTGAATCATTTCTGGTGATTTACTCTCTAATTGTTTCTTCATTAGTCCATATGCTAGTTTCTTGCTTTCTTGTTTAGGGAGTTTTGTCATCATGGTCTTGGTCAATTTAGGTTTTGGTGAAATTTCAGATTCAGGAATAGATTTAGTGAGGTCATTTTTGGGAATAATTTTTTCCAGTTCTTTCATTACTTTATACCAAGCTACTAAATCCTTGTATGACAAAGGTCTTTTTAATGAAGTTTTATGAGAATATTTGTTTCTTTCCATTCTTATCGCATGAAGGATATCTTTCATGTCTTCGGTTATAATTTCTTTGTTATAAGCATCATCAATTAATAACATTGACTCAGTATGGGATGAGTCTTCTATATTAAGCAATAATTTTAACTTACTTACAATTCTCTTGAAAGTGTATAGCAAGAATCCCTGTTGTTCAAGGAAAGTAGTATTTTTATTCTTTTGGAGACGTGAATGAAGGTCTTCGTATTCTCTTGCCTCTTGTTCGTAATAATTTTCTTCAATAGATACGGAATCAGCTTTTTCTTGGACTTTAATTAATGATACTAATTCAGGTGACGGTGCATAGGATTTTTCTTTTAGATTAACATTTTTAATCCAGAAAGGTTCTCTGAAATATTCAATCCCCTTAGTTTGTTTAACATAATCTAGTACTTGTCGTCTGACTTCTGGAAAAACATATTGACAAAGAGGATAATCTAGTAATTTTACAGGTGGTTCGCTATAGGTATCAATAACTATTACACCATAACCATATTTTCGCCAAATATCTGTTATTTCTGTTGGATATTTCTCATATTGTTTGACTGAACATAAGATTACGTGAAAATCTGCACAATATTGGTATCGTAAGGGGAGTAGAAACGGAGTAACAATATCTTTATAGGACTGTAACGGATGAATCTGCCAGAATTCTCCATCTATTTGGAAATAAATCACTATAGGTAATGTAGTTGTTTCAACATATAATTGATGACTTGATGTAGTTATGTTGATTGGAATATCTGCTAAATATAGGCGTGCAGCTGTAGATGGAAGAAATCTGTCTAAAAATTTGAATATATTAGCTTGACTCATGGGTATTTATCCTAAATTGTAATTTCAATGTTATTTGATTCAAGAATATTTGTAAATAACATTAATTCATCATCATTAAGCTTATCGGGTAATTGCTCGTAATTCAATGCTTTGTATTGCTCTAAATTGTATAATTCAATGATCACATCGGTCTTTTTCCCGAAATAGATGTTGAAATATTCCAATGTAGTCTTGTATAGATAATTACGAAACAAATCCTCTGTCATATGATCAGGCAGCATATTGTAGACTAAGTGTAATCCACTGGTAGAGAGAATTAATAAAAACCAATCAAATAAGATGACCCTACCTTCGAAATCTTCTAACTCGCTTATTAAATGAATTAATTCTGTAAAATGTTTCATATCTTTGAGGGTCTTATTATTTAGTGATAAAAGAGTCTGATTACTGGTATGTTTTTCATGTAATGGGAGAAAGGTGTTTTCATATTGATCAATTAATTTGTTTACTTCTTTATGATAGGATCGTATTTTTAGTTGTGTTTTTAGAGATAAATTCTTTGTCCCGACCGTTTTAGTATATAATTCTCTGTGTTTTTGTCTTAAGAACTGTTCCTGATTAAGAATTTGAGGTTGATAACGATGAAAACCATTTTGTAATTCCTCCATTATTTTGATATTTTCATTTGCTGTCTGATCGACCGTTTCTTTTAATTGCTCATTTACTGTTTTAATATATGAATATAATATGGATGGATCAATGGTATTATTTAATGGGATATTACATAAATTGCATAAAGTATCTAATTTAATTGATTGATAAACAACCTTCATAGTATCTCACATTCAATTCATTATTTTTTTATAATCCTAACGATGATAACAAATAAAAATACAGTTGTAGTACGATAAGAGTTAATGTAACTAAGGAAATACTCAATAATCCCATAAGAAGATATTTATTCGCTTTTTCTTGTTCGTTTTTTTGCATACTAATACCTCCAAGCTTTTTTATACTGAAGATTCGTCCACTACCCATTTGACCATTCTTCTAGCCAACTCCACACCATCTTGGGGCATGCCAATCATACCTTTGGCTGCTCCTCCTAATGTCACTATTCGTTGGGCACCTGCACGAATAAACTCATCACGATAGTTAGGTTTAACAGATTCTGGATATAATCCTATTGTCTGTGTGGCAACGTTGATTGCTGGTAAAACATCCTTAACTGATTTTATTGGAACAATATTGACTGTTTTTGAGCAAAGTGATTCAGCAAAATCAACTTTGGAATCATACTCTTTAGATACAATTACCGCACCCTCATTATGAGCACCACCGTATACTTGATAATCGTCAAGATACCTAATAGTATCTAATTCTTGTTTAAGAGATAGCGGATAGGATTTTGGTTTAGTCGATAGATCTAATTTTTCTGAGGATAAATATTCGTAGACCATTTGACCGAATTTGCAGGCTTTTTCGGGATCAGTCTCCACATAAATTACTTTGGACGATAAGCAGGCGTCTTGATTAAAATAGCCTACGTCTTGAGCTGCTCGTCGTGCTGCATGTGACCATTTGTCATGCATGAAAGCCTCTTTGGTAATCACACTTATGGAGAATTTTGGATCAAGAGTTACTAAATCTATACCTGGTCCTATTAGTCCTTTAATATGACTAATAGCATGATGTCCACCCCATGCAACTATTTTCTCAATACGCGTTGGATTAATCAACTGTTTTTCGACCTCAGCATCTCCTCCCTTCCAATAAACTACTGTCATATGTTTCGTAACAGGATGATTAGGATCAATATCCATCATGGTCTTCAAAATCGCCCAACCCGTTACAGGGTCGTTACTAGGGAGTTTAATTAAGGTATCCCCTTTAGTTAATGCTCCATTGAGAATAGATAGTGCTGAAATTGCTGGAACGTTTCCTGCTGGAATATGTAGTGTTCTTACACCAACAGCTTTAATTGAAGCTTCTCCAAAAGCAGTTTGTTTTTTAACCCAGCCATCTAAATATTCATATCCGACCGGTCTAATCATTCCTGTTAGGGAAGGGATTGAAAACATTTCTTGAAGCATATAATAGGATGAACGAATAATAGGCTCTGTAAGATTGGAAGCGTCTTTAGTTAATTCAATTGCCCGTTGAAGATAAGGATTAGTATCAATATTTAACTCATACCCTACTTTTACCAAGAAACTAATAATTTCAGATAATGGAAGTTCATGGATATCTTTCAGACTATTTGATGAACAAACTAGTTCAGGCCATAATAATTTTGCATCAGGAGTGAGAATAGTGCGTTTACCATATCGAACAGGATATTCGACTAATTCTTCAAGAATTTCTTTACCTCTAACTAATAAAGGGAGTGTTATAACAGAATCTTTGCCATTTTCTGTTAATATTTTTTCATCTAACGATTGAATAGCTGGATACATGAGTAAGAATCACCTTACCCAACTAATACAACTCCGGTTTATATAATAGAAAAGGTCATTTCTTCAGAAATAAATTAAATTTCACTAGAAGTACAATATAAATAATTAAAAAAATACTATTCTTCTCTGAATATAGTTTGACAATTCCTACAGACTATAAAAATTGGTTTATTAGGACCGATGTCTATTGATCCAGGTACTGATATAGAAAGGGGTGTACTTTTAGCTATTGAAGAAATAAATATCAATAATAGAATTAGTCCTATGATATGTGTAATATATTGAATAATGCTTTAATATTAAAAAATAATTTCTTTTATTTCAACTCCTATTTAGTTAAATCAATAATTACAATGAAAGTTAAATAATTTTTATAGTTAATCAAGGCTTATTTGTGAAAATATTGTCAAATATCAATACTTCCCAAGTGTTTGTACATACGAACCTTTTGAAAACAAACCAAAAATATCTAATAATTATTTCCTTAATTTTATTATCATTTTTTGCATGGATTGTCAGTTATAGTCAATTTTATGTTAGTTTACCTATATTTCTCTCTCCACAGATTATTCAATCAATAAATTTTACTTGGATGTGGACTGTAATGATGATCGCAATGATGTTGCCATCAATCATTCCAATGGTTCTTTTGTTTACAACAATATCCCAATCAAGAACAAATTATGGATTTGAAACCATATCAACTACATTTTTTATTTTTGGATATTTAGGAATTTGGTCATCTATTGGAGTAGGACTGGCTATAATTAATTTCTTTTTGTTTTCTATATTTACTATATGGAGCACAGTAATTACTGGACTTGCATTTGTTGTTGCAGGAATTTACCAGTTAACTAGATGGAAAAATCTCTGTTTAGGCCATTGTAGATCTCCTATTCATTTTTTTATGCACGATTGGCATGATGGTATAATAGGAGCTGTTAGAATGGGTAGTCATCATGGATTATATTGTATAGGTTGCTGTTGGGGATTGATGCTAGTTCAAATTAGTCTGGGTATGATGAATCCAGCATACATGGGAATAATTGCTGTTTTTATTTTTATAGAAAAAATATTTATAGTGGGAGAAAAATTTGCTAAAATAATTGGAGTTCTTTTTATTGTTTTAGGTCTAATATTTTTAGTACTTTAAGAACAATCTGAATAAAACTTGAGGTCTAATGATGAGTACAGTCGAAAAATGGGAATTAAATGTAGATCAATTAGTAGCTTGTAATTGTGATTATGGATGTCCATGCACATTTCAAGCGTCACCAACTTACGGAACATGTGAAGGCACAGTAGCATATGTAGTGGAAGAAGGATCTTATAATGGCGTTAAGTTGGATGGTCAAATTTGGGCATTAGTAGCAAAATGGCCGGGACCCTTACATGAATTGAATGGTGAAGGAGTCGTTTTTTTAGATGAATCATCTAGTGAGGATCAAAAAAAAGCAATAACAGAGATTGCAACCGGTAAAGCAGGTGGTCCAATTGGAATCTTTATGTCAACTGTGTCGAAAAGTATCGATGTAAAAACTGCAAAAATAGAAGTTCATAAAGATGGAAAAAATAGCTGGTTCAAAATAAAAGACAAGGTTAATGTTGAGTTTGGACCTATTTTAAGTGTCACAGGAGAAGAACAATTCCCGTCAATTCTCATCCCTCAAGGTATGTTAACAAAAAGGGAAGACAACTTTTCAGCTGATAAATATGAGGTTGATATATCTGATAATTTTAAATTTGATTATCCTAAAAGAAATGCAAGTATTTCAACAGGTAAATGGAAAGGACCGTAAAAATTTTACGAATTATTGATTGTCAGATTGGACTTCTATTAATAATTCATCGTGAATGCAACAAAATCCACTTTTGAATCATATTCTTTAGATACAATTACTGTACCCTCATTTTGAGCACCACCAAATACTTGATACTCATCAAGATATAGAATTGGACTTCGTCATGGTCGTCCCAACAATCTATGCAGGTCACAAAAAAGTATTTCGCTCTTTTTTCTTTTATACAGTTATTTAGAGATAATCATTGGCAAATTATGATGTTTCGGGATTTCTTGATAACCACATTCCTTACCCATCCAACAAACTAACAAGTCATCATCAAAATGCATAGAAGCACGACAATGGTGAGGAATTTGCATATTAAAATCACATTCCAAGCATTTTAATGTTTCGGGTAGGTCTTTTGGTCTCTCCTTCATCATTTTAAGCATTTTTTTGGGATTAAATTTCATTTAATTTAACTCATGATTTTATTTTCTAAATAATTCAAGTTTCATGTGTAATATTTACTGAGGTTATTTCTTTATTAATTCCGAATCTGATTTGTATTAGTCTAACGGAGTTAAATATATTGCTTTCCAATCTAAAATATCTCTTCCATCACCAATAATTAGCTCTGCATTGTTGGATGTAATAGGAAATATACCCATTATTTTATTTTCCCATGTGAATGTTATTCTAAACTTGAATTGACGTACTTGAACAAAAGTAAAGTTTGAAGTTGATAAGTTTTCCCTTTTTCCGTTAAAAAATTCATTTGCACAAGTGAAGTTAGTTTTAAAGTAAATTTTAGTATGTCCCCTGATCGGTGCAGAATCAAGATAGTTTAACTTCCCAAAATATGTCCAATTTCCTTCATTATCAGAATGAATTCCTTTGTAGGTAGTCAGCGGATTATTAGGAGTACTTTTATCAATATAAATGAAATCATCAGGTACATAATCCCAAAATTGTGTTATGCTGGTGATAATTTCACTTCCATTCTCATTTGAAATTACTGTTTTATTTACAAGTCCTGAAATTGAAAACGTAAATTCTATACCTATCGGCATATAAAATCCAGTTAAAATCGTGAAGACATTTATGTCGTAATTAGGTCCTGTCGAGACATTTGAAAATGTAATATTCATTGGATATTTTAGTTCTACCAATTCGTTATTGTCTTTTGTTGAAAAACTTTCAAATCCATAAGTACCAAATGTTAAAGAACTTTCACTAACTGGACGCTTGATTGTCGTTAAAGGTGTAAAAAATAGAGTTGTTGCTGACACTATTATGACAATTAAGAAAATTCTTTTTTTAAAGGAATCAGAAATCATTATTCATCACTAAAGTACTAACACTTGATATTAAGGGGTCATACGATTTATTTGTAACTTACTCAATTATCCTCGTTAGAGATATTTCATGCTTTGGTCATCTAGTTCAACTTCTATTAATAATTCATCGTGATCATCCCAGCATTCTTTGCAAGTCACAACATTACACATAGGACATATACATGGATCCCGTCCTCTTTTGCCACAAAGAAAACACGCAACAGTCCGGGGATTCTGTTCAGCTTCCAATTCCCCAGAATCTTCTAATGAGATTTCTTCTTCTAAAACTAATCTGATGAACTTTTCTAAGTAGATTTTTCTATTTTTGTATTTAAATCTATGAATACTTTCAGATTCGTGGGTTATAGGCTCAGAAAAAAGATCAGAATTAGCATATATGGCAAATTCTTTCTTGCAAGTGGGACAGAAGATCATCGTGAGATAATTCATGTGTTAAACACTCCTATTAAAAATTATTTCGTTAAAAGTATCAACTTTTTTTAAGCACCAGAACTTTTCAAATCCCATTGTCATTGTTCTCATAATATCACCATAGAAGTTTTCGGTTCAATAATATCTACTACTTCCGACAATAAATAAGAAATGGACAAATAATCCTATAATTATTAGATTGTTAGTATCATATCACTAAATGAAATTTATTTCATATATAGTACTTCTAGTATAGAATAGATACAATTGGTGACTACTTTCTTTCTCTCCTATATAAAAGCCAATTTTATTCTTTAGTGTGGAAACTGTATTTTTTCACTAAAAATCTATGGTAGTGAATTTGTAAAAAATTAATAAATTTGATAATAAGAGCATCAAGACTGATAATTTAGACCCAAAATTCCTGAAGACTTGATATTATTATCAAATTATCAAATTACTACCTAAAATGTATGAGATGAAACAAATGGAAAAGACAAAAAATAAATTCCAGCATCGAAAAATCAAAACAATAAGAAAAGATGGTGGAATTTTAGAACCTGAAGATGAATTGGTCTAAAAATAAGTAATCGCTCTGAAATCCTTTCTTGAATAGAATTATCAACTTATTATTCTATCAAAATTTATATTATTCCGAAATCTCTTTTAATATCACTTAATAAGGGAAATTTAATGTTAAACATAAATTCTTCTTTATCAAAAGTCTCTAAAGGCGGAATTGAAGTCTGGCTGGAATATCTGCTCTTTAGACCTTCACTATCAGTTAGCTCAATTGTCTTACTCAAAAAAATAAATGTTTCGCTATTCTTCGTTACCAAATCCTTAATATTCTTAATAAATGTCTCCCAACCAAAAGGAATAAAACAATTTAATAATATAGAATCATTGGTCTCCCAGAGAATTAATCTATCTACCCAGATTTGTGCATAGTCAGTTACTAGCTTCAAAAGGTCTTGTTTTGATGTAAAATTTTGCTTTAATCCTAGAATTCTAATATAAATAATGAGATATCTAATCTCTTTGATAAGTGGCATTGTTAAAGGAAAATTGGTAAAGAAAATTCTATCAAGGTTTTTGTTTAAGACATGTTCTGTTCGTAAAGATGTCAGTTCATCGAATTTCTTTTGGAATATTGATTCATCGAATACTAATCCTAGACTCATTCTTCCTGGTGTGTGCCATTTTGAGATATAATCTTTATAGAAATTCGGGATGTGTTTGAATTTTTGTAAATAATTTCTTGCTTGGTGGAATATGAACTTTTTCTCAACAACAGGAAAGTCTCCAACTGATTTCTTGATATTGAAGGAAAATCTGTCTTTTAATAGATATAATCCCAGACTTCTTGATTCGCAGAGTTGATTAACTCTCAAAAAATTATTTTTAATTTTTTTTGAATTATCCACAGAACAGACTAACACTAAAACTGTTATTTCTTCGAATTGTTCAACTAGTATAACGTAATCTGGAATATCCGTGGGTATTTTTGTCTCACCTGATATTTCTAGGATAAAATATTTTAGTCCTAATAAATGGATATTAAATTCTACATCATTATTAGCAAAATTCCAAAATTGTTTTAGAAGGAAATTTCTTAAGACATGACTAAAGGAAAGAGAGTCTTTTATATGAGATTTTAACTGGAATGTTTGCAACTTAGAACTAAACAAAGGAATGTGCCTTTTGTTTTCTTTTTCACTTAAATAGGACAAAAACTCCCTTATCGTAAATGATTTATTTGCCTCATTATTAAATTCTCTTATTTTTGATGTAAATATTTTATTAAATCGATCCGGTGAAAATTTGTCATCGAATAATAACTCTTCTTTTAATAGATGGAAAAAGAGTGGTAACACCGGATTTATTGGTGCTTCCAGTGAATCTACAAAATGGGTATAAACTAAAATTAGTTGGTAGGAAGTAACATAGTAGAAATCTTGGCGAAGATCCACGTTTTCTACAAAAAATAATATCCACTTAAAATAAAAATCTTTAAATAAGTAGACATCCTCTAAACACATCAAGAATGATCTGAATTTTTCAAAATCTTTGAGTAAATCGGTTGATATAGGAAGAATTCTATCAAACAGTTCAAGAATATTAAAATTGTTTTTAATAATAATGTGTTTAATGCCCTCTGGAGAAAATGGTCTATGAATTATTTCTAATTCAAGGTTAAAAATTTTAATAGTCTCTGTTGATAGATCGTTAAAGAAGTTTATTACTTCCAAAAACATTGGTTGAGCTTTAAGGAAATGATCTTTCTTAGAGAGCTTATAAGCCTTACTTAAATCAGGATTATCGAATCGTAATTTGTATATTTTAACGGTCAAATCAATAAATTCAATAAAAGGTCTATTGAGAATATTTTTTATCATAAAAAAATCATTTAATTGTGATTTAGTCCATTTTGATAATTAACAATACGTAATTGAATCTTACTTAAATATTTTCTCTTTTTACTATAAAAATTGCTAACTTTTATTCCTTAAAAAGCTTAATTTTTCTCCAAACTCTCAGATTCTATTAAAAGAATAGCACTCATATTTCTAGAACTTTTTTTCTTTTCTTATTTAAAATACACTAAGTATTATTATTGAATCTTATGACAACAGAAACAAACTTAGCTTATTATAATATACAAATTCGGACTAGTCCGCTAGTTGAGAATTTAGCAAATCTTATTTTTACTCTCGAGGGGACTACACAAGTCTTTTCTCAAATCTTTGCAAGGCAATTAGATCAGAGATTACCTGATATTCAATTATATCAATATCAGGCTAAAGTCTATCAAGCTATAAGAAATAAAAACAATGTGCTTGTGGTCTCAGGTACGGGATCAGGTAAAACTGAAGCATGTTTCTTTCCCTTATTCAGTATGCTCAAACAAGGTGTAAAAGGGCAAGTATTATCAGTTTATCCTACAAACGTACTTGCTCGTCAACAACAACAACGATTACAAGAATATGGCTCTTGGTTTGGTATTTCTATAGATCAATGGTCAGGAGAGACCATGAAGGAAAGTAAAAAATCAGATGGGGAAATTATTACTACTAATCCGAATTTTTTATTAGAAAATTTTAAGAAAAAAGATAGATTTGAACAATTTACAGAATCATTCAAGCATCTTGAAGCTATTATTTTTGATGAAATTCATATGTATGATGCGAGACAGATCGCTTTAATGACCGAAATTCTCCAAATTATTAAGCCAAAACAAATAATTTTTCTGTCTGCTACAGTTGGAAATCTTCAGGAGGTAGCTCAGACTCTTTCTGATATTAATGGTGTTCCTACTCAAATATTTAGGGGTTCGTCACAAAAAGCTATGACACAATACATTGTTCTCCCTGATATGAGTCAAATGGATCTTGTAACATTATTTTTACGATATTTGTTTGAACCAGGAATGACTTTGGTCTTTACACAATCTATTGCAGAAGCAGATCAACTTCGTCGAGATACAATACATGCAGGTCTACAATCATCATTCGGAAAAATAATTCCTTCATTAATTAAGAGGGAAGAAGTCTTAAAAGAAGTAGTTACTGTTCATCATTCTGGTCTATCTCAAGAAGAGAGAACAATAATAGAAGACAGATTGAAAAGAGGATCGATGTTAGTTTTTTCCCCAAAAACGTTAGCTCAAGGGATAGATGTTGCTAATGTAATAAGAGTAGTGCATTTGGGCTTACCAAATTCTTTAGCTGATTTTTTGCAACGCGAAGGTAGAGCAGGTAGAAGAAGAGAAACGAAGTGGACTGAATCTATAATTATTTGTAAGAATGCTTATGACGAACTAATCTTGTCCAATAAAGCGACCTTTGAGGCGTATATTAGAGGGACACCAGAAAGAATATTATTATTACCTGAATCACCAATAGCAAAATTATTTTTATCTGCTTTCAAATTCAAATGTCTCCCAAAAGAAATAAATCAGAAAGATAATGAACAATTATTTAGATTTAATCTAATAGAGAGCAAAGAGGCTAAAAAATTTACAAAAATGGGTGAGATGTTCTGGAGAGAGGAATTATCATTTTATGGACCAGTACGATATATTTATTATGTTAACAAGGATGGTAGAAGAAGATATAAGCCTGATCGAATATCAGCAGAAGATTTATTCTTGAAATATCAACCTAATACTTTGCATTTTAAGTATGGTGTCCTGCAACGTGTTACTAATTATAGTAAGGAAGGAAATTACCCTGAACCAGTCTTTGAGGTAGTCAAAGATCCAGTAATTATCCGTCTATTTCGACATAATTCTTTACGGAGTAATATTGTTAAACAAATTGTCCTATCAAGCAATGCAACAGTTGAATCTGGTATTGGACATTTAGTAATTAGACCGGTACAGGTAAGCTTATCTTTTCTCCGTACTGATTGTTCCCCCCCAGAATATGCTGTATATGAGACTTATCCAGCTGATATCAGAAATGTGATAATCTTAACAACTTATTTGTCCATTCCCTTTAGTTTTTCTCCAATAAATATGGAAATGGCTGTCCATTGTTTTATTCAAGCTCTTAGGCTTACCCAAGACATTAGATACACAGAAATTGATCATGTCATTATGGGGAAAAGTATGTTATTATATGAATCCAATTTTTCTGGACTTCTTTTACATTTAAATTATGAGAATCTAATTGAATCTGCAAAAGAAATTGCTTATCATTATCTAGAGACTGAACAAAGTAGAAATGAAGTGTATCCGCTACCAACATGTAGATATATTAAAAAGAAAAAGGATGACTTGTTAGAACAACTCGTAACTCTGGCTTTTGATAAGATATCAGATAGTTTTTTGCAATTAAGGCAGAAAAGATAGATAAACTTTAATTAATATATTTTTTAAACATTTTCCCGAAAAGAAATCCTTTTATTGTTTTTCAAAAAAGTGAGTTGCAGGATCCCATTTTTAACGCTTAAATTTTTAATGCTTTAGAAATATTGCTTATCGTGGGTAAAAAACTAGAAAATCGATTCTTAAATATCATTTTTCTCTTTTTATTTTAAAAATATGATTTTATTCCTGTTAAAAATCCCAAATTTTGCTCCAAACTCTCACCTTCTATTTTATATACTCAAAGACTCAAGCAATGATAATTTGATATATAAGCTCCCAACTTTCAATTTACTGGTAAAACGTGACAAGATGATAATAAACACAAACAATATTCGAGGGTATGGAAAATGAGTGGTCTAGAAGATAGAATTTCAAGTGAAAATAGTAAGTTAGTAGACGAAGCAGACAATCTTATGGAGAGCACTCAACACTTACGTGACTGGCGTATGTACATTGATTCTTCTGAATTATGTGAGGAAATATTGGGAAGCACATTCAAAGCAACATCTGAACAAGAAATACGATTAAAAAAATTAAATGATTCAAATCTCATTCCAAGAGAAATGAATAGAAAATTGTTATATGAAGAACGCAGTGTAGTCTTAAAACAATTTTTAAATGAAAGACATCTCAAAGATGTCTATAAACTAGCGTCTCACATGAAGGGATTCATAAAAGATGACGAACTAATCCCAACACTCCTTGCCTTATACGAATTAAAACTATTTGTTGAAACAAAACAACTAATTAACGATTATACCTATAAAGAGATATTTGATGAACATTACTATACAGGAAGAGCTTCAAAATTCGTAAAAAATAAGAATTCCATCAAAGCCTCTTCGATCATTTTCTTTCACAAAATGAGTAAAATGATCCACGACTTATATACACAACGGGGAGAAATATTTAATTTTAATTCAAGAATAATAAAATCTTTTAGTAAAGCTATCAGATCATATATTGATGCCTACCTTTATGATGATCTGCAAATCGACCAAAAATATAAAACCATATGTTCATCAGAACACTATGAAGAATTGAAAAATATTAGAGCACCACGATTATTTACAAAAGTGCTATTGAATAAACACGTTCGACAACAACTACAAGATGTCTATATAAAGCTGAACAGGAAGGAATATACATCTACTATTAACCCAGAACGGTTAATGGAATTAGCTGATAATTTTGATAAATATTATTTGTCAGATAATAATAAATGGATTAAGACATCTTTTGCAATAGGATTAACAATTCTTAGGGAACTTGATCCAGAATTAGTGAAAGAATATACTCGAAAAGAAGGGATAAAAAGGTTCTCGACCACTTATCACAATCTAAAAAATAGACATGGAGCATTTCTATACAAAATAGTTAATAACGGAGAAGAACCAGTTGATGAGGTCATAGAAGAAGAAGAAGTCCTACTAGATGTCCAAGAACAAGAGACCCTTCGAGAAGAAGAAATATTTGTGTCACCAATTGAAGAAATACTTGCAGAAAACGAATTATTAGAACAACTAACAAATGATCCCGAAATCTTAATAGATTCAGGGAAAATATTTACACATTATTCAAAATATCTAGGAATAACACAACAGGAAATGTTAAAAAACGCTCCATACATGACCTGGTTAGCCTTAAACCAACTCGAAACATTCTTCAGAGAAGGGACAATAAGACAACCGGATCACGTCCTTGATATATTAGTCGGGATGGAAAAGCGTTTTGAATATAAAATAAAAAGAAAAAAGAAGGATTTGTGGTCCTTATACACTCACAGAATGGCAAAAATCTTCAATGTCATTTATTGTTCTAATACAAGCGTCATAGATCCTAAAAATGATTTTATTATTTCCTTACATAGAAACATATCTCGATTATTGGATGGTGCAACAGATCGGAAATGCACTGTCTATCTTAACTACAAAGTGGCGCAAGCTATGATGAAATTTTTATTTCCTACTTGACATCCCCTGACTCATGATTGATTTTAGTATTGAGTTTAGCCAACTTTCAGTCAAGAGAATTTGCAGCAGGCTATCATAGGAATAAAAGGATCTTAAAGCAACACATTACATTACGTAGACCAGAATATTATCGTATAAATTATATTGAAAATAATTATTTCCAGAATGATAAAATCAGATCAAGTTTTCAAATTATTCCAAAGTGAGCAAACATTTGGAGACCGATTAGAAAAATTAATTAATAAAATAATAAATAGAGTTTTTCATTGAGATAGTAGGTATAATCTATGTCTAAGGGTTTAAAGGGAAATTCTGAAACACTTAAAGAAATTTATGAGTATTATACTCAGGGAAACATTCATGAAATGGAGGGATTACTAAAAGATGTTTCAGAAGAAGATCTTTCCAATTTAGATGATAAACTTACATACAAGGTCCTACAGAGTTATTTAATACAATTAGGAGGTAATTTTGAGGAAGGATACCAATTAGCCAATCAAATATCTCATGAAAGTGAAGTACAGGGAAAATTAATTCATTTTGTTGATATTTGTATAATTTTAGCAGAAATTTTGGAAAGAACTGGGAAATATAAAGAATGTATAGCAATTATTGAGAAGGGGGAACAAACTCTCGCAAAAATTCAAAGTTTAGATTTCAAAGCCTTGAACCATAAAAAAGCATGGTTAATACATTATCGAGGTAGAATCAGTTGGTGGAAAGGAAATTACGATTCTGCACTAAACTGTTTTGAAGAAACTTTAACAATAAGAAAAGAAATAGAAAATGATCACGATTTGGCTGTTTCTCTACAAAACATTGGATTAATTTATATAGAAAAAGGACAATCGGAAAGAGGGTTTGATTATCATCAGCAAGCACTAGAATTATTTAGGAAAGTTGGTAATAAACACCGTTTGGCATGGTGTTTACAGAACTTAGGAGCACTTGCATCAACTCAAGGAAATTATGATCAAGCATTAATATACCAACAAGAAAGTTGTAAATTGTGCGAAGAAATAGGAAACAAGGATTCTATTTCTTGGTCACTTGTTAATCTAGGATCATTGTTTAATATTAAAGGGGATTTAAATAGAGCATTAGATTATTATCAACAAAGTCTTGTTATTCGAAATGAAATTGGCAACAAAGAAATGATTATAAATTCTCACCTCTTTATTACAGGAGTTTATAAACAAAAAGGAGAATTAGATCAAGCATTGGTGTATTTACGTAATGCTGAGGAATTAATCGAAGAATCTGATAATAAAAATATGCTTATAAACCCTTTGTTCCATTATGCTAACATTTACTGGGCTAAAGGTGAAATAAAAAAAGCAATGGAATATATGCAAAGAATTTTCTTATTAACTGATGAACCTGGAATATATTTAGGGGATTTAGGATTTTCCTTTGCATATTTTTGGATGATAATTTTTTCTTTAGAAATTAACAATTTAGAGCAAGCTAAGAAATATTTACAGTTAAGTAAAGCTATCAGTGATAAAACAAATGATAAAATATTGTTACCGAAAATTCAACAAAATTATTATTTAGCAGAAGCATTGATTTTGAAAAAGAGCTCGAGAATTAGAGATAAGGTAAAAGCTCAAGATTATCTAGAACAAGCTATTGATGATGAGAGTATTGCTTCACTATTCAAAGAAATGGCAATGATAAATCTTTGTGAGTTATTACTAGATGAATTACGAATTTATGGGAACCCACAAGTCTTAGAGGAAGTAAAGGAATTAGTAAAGAAGTTATATACCAGAGCACAAGATCAAGGATCTTTTTCGTTAGTAGTAAATGCATTAAGTATGCAAGCAAAATTAGCGTTAGTGGAGGGAAATATTTCAAAAGCTGAACAACTTCTAGAACAAGCAAACATAACAGCAAAAGAGAAAGGTCTCAATTTATTAGAAAAGAATGTAGCTAATGAGAAAAGAAAGTTAGAATCTCAATATGACGAATGGAAAAAGATGATAGAAGAAAATGCATCATTTGGAGAACGATTAGAACAAGCTAGATTATCTGCTTATCTGAAAGAGGCAGCGAAATATGTGAGTGTAGGGAACATAGAAAAATAACTTTTGGTTAACTTTGACATAATTCCTTTGAACCTAAGTAAGGTTCTTTCTGATTCTTATTTGTCTATAGAACAATTTTGGGAAAAATTCGTTTTAGGACTTAATCCTTCAACAAATTTACAATTATTAAGAAATTTTATTTCATTAACTAATGATTGGAAAGTGATCAACAAAACCTCTACTAATAATCTTGAAAATGGATTTTCCTTAGTAATTCGAGTTGCTTTTTTTGAACTCATGGATTTTTCCCTTTTTTACATTTTTAGTCACGACTACTCGGATTAATTCGGAAAATGTTGAAAATATTTCTGGAATTCTAATATTAGGCATTCTTGGACTAGTAACCCTGAGGAGGGTTCTGATTCGAAGTAAAAAAAGAATTAATTAAGTAGGACATTTTAATGGTTGTTCAATGGGTTATCGTAATAAAAACAACAGAAGGTGGAAATTATTGATTAAAAATTACAATTTTTATGATGATAAACAATTCTTTTACGATGTTAAATGACCTTTTCCTATTCTTGGAATATTGAAGGAACAATTAAAGAAATTTATTGATAAACCTGAATTTTCCTAATAAATTTTATTTATTTTTGTTTATAACAAGAGTATAATTTTACAACCTTTTTAATATCTGTCATAATATCACTCAATTTCCCTAAACAATTTGTATTTTAACAACACATATAAAAATTTACTCTGTTAATGAATTATCCATAAAATGATTTTACTGCAATCAGGATATCCCCGAACTCTGTTGTTGTTATCGAATTATTTTTTGGAAATATTCCTAACCCTGGTAATCGATAGTCTAAACAAATTATTGTGCACTGATCTGTTGGTCTTCTTATTCCCCTTCCTGCAGCTTGTAGCAATGTTTGGTATATAGGTAACCATTTCAGAAAAAAAATTGTGTTCCTTTGCCCAAATCTTTGCAGATATCTTCTTTCTAGTAGTTGTTGTGATAATGTTGGTGGAGGATGAGGTATCCCTGTAAAGATAATCATCGTTATCTTACTTGCTTCTGTTATTCGGTCTTTTATTTCTACTCCTTCTGAAAAGCTCCCTGCCAGTGTGCCAAATATCAATTCATGTTTTTTTAGTCTGAGTTTTTCTAACATTACTTGGTTTTGTTGTGAAGAGCTTTCTACAAAGATTTCTTCATTTGGAAATAACGCTGAATAGACTTTGCTTAGATCATTGGTGAAAACTTTGCTCGTAGAAAATACTAAGGTGTGATTTGGGTTGATTTGATGTAATCGGTTAATCAGTTGGTCTTGTACTTTGAATAATGCTAATCCCCTATTTTTCTGTCTTGAAGAGATATTAGGATGACTGAACGTAAAATACTTTATTTTTCTTGGTTCATGGGGAACTTCAACCAACGAAAACGTTTCATCAAGTCCGTATAAAGTTAAATATGCTTTTGGTGGAAACAATGTTCCAGACATGAGAATAATTCTGTTGAAAGATGCTATTTTCTTTAAGATAGTTTCGGGAAACGCCAATACTCGTTTCATAACTTTATAATACTGTCTTCTGTTATTATAATCTCGATACTCTTCCTTATCGTAATACCAGAGATCTCCTTCTGTTGATAGAAATGTATGCAATATTTTTAGTGCATTTAATCCATCACGATCCTCCTTGCTTGGGAGTTGTTTTCCTGCATATTCATTGATCGGATACATAATCCTATTAAGATTCCATTCGTCTTCTGGATCAATGACAGCTTGAATTTCTGCTAAAGGTCGTATCTTAAAATCTTCTTCTAATTTTGATAGAAAGGGTTTTATATCCAAGTTGTGTCTGAAGGCGAACATTGAAGCATTTTTCATTTGGTTATAAGTTATTTTTCCCGTCTGGTGTGCTCTAAAGTTATGTATCTCGTCAATAATAATACCCGTCCTATCAGGCTCAACTGATAATTCTTTAAATAATGTGGTGGATAATTGTGGATTTAATAACCATGAATGAGTAGTAACTACTATTTGTGCTTTTCGTAACATAGCTTTTAAGACATAATACGGACATAATGCTGGTGTCTCAACTGTTAGAAACTCTTTTATTTCGCTGGTGCTTTTTAAATCCTTCATAAAATATGTTAAGACTAATTCGTTTAATTCTTCTCCCGCTGGTGGTTTTTCCTTGAATAAATTGCATCGTAACCCCTTACAATCAATTTGACCTTGAGACATTGTTTGTGAGATAACTTTGGGATTAACACATAGTTCTTCTTTACCAATTAGTGGGAGAGCAATGATCTCTGCAGGAAAATCTTTGATGTTTCTTTTTTCGGGAACTAAATCTTCATAATTACTAAAATAATAACTTGATAGTGTAAATGCTTCATCTAGGATTCTGAATATTTGAGTCTTCATTCGCACCATAATGATGATTCTATCGATAGTTCTTTGTGATCCCAATAAATAGTGCAACATTGAAGTTAATGCTACAACCGTCTTTCCAAACCCTGTGGGAGCATGCCATAAAACATGATGATTTTGAACTAATTTATCTAACATATCTTCTTGCAAAGGCTTGAAATCATAAGGAAAGATTGCCTTAGGATTGATTGCGTCATCATCAAAAATTGAGATGGTCAAAGTGGTCTTTCCCTCCTGAATTGTTAATTTTCTGTATAAAAATTATCAATTAGGGAATATATTCCCGAAGACTGATTATTTTGAGTGTCTTTTCCTAATAATATGATTGAAGTAAACCCTTTCTTATTTTTTCCTAATGATAATGAATTTAGATCAGCGACTGAAGATAATTTTTCTTTGTATTTACCTTCGAATTGATGAAAGTCAACAATCTTTCTACTAATCAGAGGGATATTTTTCGTCTTTTTGAAACGTATTTTTTCCCTTGTTGTAACTGGAATGCTGGTTGTATTGTCTGGTACCAGATCGTTTGTATTATCAATTTCTGAAATATTTATGTTGCTAATTTCTTGTTGAGATTCAGAAATATTCTTTCTTGGTCGAATAATCTCAGAATCACCAAGTGTATCCGAGGGTAATTTTTCAATACTTCCCTTCGCTCTATTTGTTAATCCTGGTGCTATTTGTTGATTACCGTCTACCGTTTTTTCTATTGATGGAGGGATAAACGATTCTTCATGTGTAATATTCTGAGGATTGTGTTGTTCATCATCTCTAATTGCACGTGTTTCAATATTGGTCGATTCAAGTTTCTTCAACTCTTTCGCTTTTTGAAGTAATGTATCTTTGATTTCGTCTGCTGGTATACTCTCATTAATGTAATGGAAAAAGAAATATAATAATTGCCAATTGTATTCAGGTAGATCCTTAGAAATGATTCCAGGTAAAATCACATCAATATCAATATCTAAAATATTCATTGATAATAGGCTAATAATCTCTACTGTTTTGTATTGTCCAAAAAAGGTAGGAATAGAATCAAGTAAGTATTTTGCTTCGGGAGCTGGTTCGAAACATTTGATTATTCGATAATTTTTTTGGATGTATCGTTTTTCTTCAAGTTCTGTAAATGCTTGTAATCCATCAAAATAAAATTCACTTATTTGCAGAGAGAGTAGCTTGGGATGATTAAGAAAGAATGGTTGATTTGCAATATGATGAAACATTCTGTATGCTAAGACTGTTGATAGTGGTTCCAGTTGTCGTAATTTATCATAGGAGGTCGATGGTAGCTGTTCCTTATTCGTTTGGCTAGCCTTTCGTAATTCTTTACTGATTGAAAACGGGATATACAGACTGGAATTATCTGCTCTTCGTAATACTGCTATATCGCTATTATCTTGTAGTGTGTAGTGGTAATTCTTTGGTAAGTCAATATTTTTTATTTGATCGGTCCAGATAGTATTTATTTCTGATCCTAATAATTGAATGAAAGAGAGATAATGTGGATTGAATTCTCTAAAATGGAAAATAAAGGTCTCTCGTTGAGCTAGTTTCACATATTGTCGATAATAACTTTGTTGAGCAAAATTAGTCACAGTGGATAAGACTGAATCAAAACCAATAGTAATGAGATTAAATGAATTATCGATGATTTTTGCCAGCTCAGTCAATAACATAAATGTTAATAGTGCTTCTTGTTGATGTGTCTTGTTGGCTTGAACAAAGAGTACTCCTTTTTTTCGTAAAATAATCGGAATAGCTGAAGTGTTCCGTCGATTGGTCATATTTGTTAGATACTTGATTTTGCTTTCTATAGTCTGGTATATCCTATTGAACACAGGTGATTGTGTTTCTAAGGTATCTAAATTTACCTGTTCTTTAGCTATATCAAAAGAATTATTAGTATCCGTCAACTGCTCTCCTATTGTATTTATCGCTGGCATTCCTGAAGCTGATGAGGTAATGAAAATTATGAAATCTCCAATGGAAGCAGGGCTTGATTCATCATGATCTTTGGTTTGGAGATAATCATATAATAATCCTTGAAACGTCCCGACTTCACTGGGTAGCATTTCGAAAATATGGATAAGGGATCTGATAAGGTTTATTCGCAGGGCTGGATATTCTTGCATTAACAAAAATGGATCCAAGGAGAAATCTTTAGGAAAAAATCGTTTCACAATAAAAGGAACATCTAACGGTAAATCAAATTGGTAATCATTAAAATTAAATACTATTGTCAAATTTTTCTTGTCTTCACCCTTAGGTAAGAGTTCATATAAATAATTTAATACTATCTGGTTAACTTTAGTTGAATTATTACCGAAAATAAGACACTGATTTGAACTAAGACCAATTGGTCTTTCATCCTTAAGACTTTGTCCAATAACAATGCTGTTAGGTAAATCTGGAATAGTTGTATCAGGACGATTAATAATTCGCATTTTTCCGTTAAAAGTAAAAATATCCAGATCATTAGTTACCGTACTAAACATGACACCGTTTGTCTGGTCGGTCAGTTCTTCAGTCGTCACTGGGAAATCTGCTAAAGAGAGTTTTTCTTTAAATAATATTTTTTCAATTGTTGGCCATTCTAATACATATAATGAGAGGTTAAGGCTTTTGGCAAGATTCACGGTTTCTTCTGCAATATGTAATATTTTTTTGTATCCTGCATCTAATTCTTTTGCTTTCCTAATAGGAATACTTATTTCTACTAGAAAAAATGAGACAATTTGGTCCAAGTCAGCAATAAATCTACTATATCTTCCGTAGGAAATATTTGATTTCACTAATTTGGGTAAAACATTAAATGATTTGGGGAAATATGAACAAACAAAATATTGTAAAAGAACTGATTCGTAGGGTCGTCGTGATCCATGATAGGTGCGTTCTCGTAAGACAACGTGCTTGGTCTTGATAAAGGTATCATAAGTTTCAGTAAAAGGGGAGATAGGATAATTTGGAATATTGCTAAACTCTTGAGAAGGATTGTTTATTGAAATATGTTTCACCAAATTAAATTGTTTAAAGATAGGAATAGAGAAATTATAATCGCTATGCTAAGATATCGTCCTCAATATCTTCTTCGGATTCAATATCTTTGCCAATAGATGTTGTATATTTGGAACTAACAGATTTTGTTTTAGATATTCCTTTATCAAAATCAGCTATACCTTCTTCATTTAGGACAAATTCTGCTTCTCCACTTGACAAATAGGGAGAATCAACTACTGTAGCTTTTCTTAAAACGACATCCTTATTTTTACCCGCAGATTTTTTGGATAACTTGATTCGATGAGTCACTGCGTGAGCAACTGCAAATCCTCCTGCTGCAATAATAGATGTTATACTCATAGCTCCTGCCATAGACATTTTAGTGGTAGCCTGATTTGTCACAAGAATTGCTGGGTCATTTATTTGCATATTGCGTTTAATAATACCAAGAATTTCTTGTAACTTGTTTTGCCTTCGAGCTAATTCAGATATACCATGAGAAAATTCGAATCGAAACGGAGCCATTAGGGAGTCAATGATCACCAGAACAATCTTGTCGGGCATTTTAAAGACCTCTTCTATGGCGTTCTGGAGCATATCAGTTGATAATATTTGATAATAAATAATATTATCCAGAAAATAGTCAGGATCTTTGTTAGGATAACGATTCTTGACTATCTCCACTATTCGTTCACTTTTGAAGGTGCTTTCAGTATCTAACCAGACAACTCGTGGTCGCTGAGCGGATTTAGGATCGTAGTCTTCAAATCCACCTTCAGATTTCTGGAGTAATGCATTAACGGCAGCAGTATAACAAATCTGTGTCTTACCCATACCTGCTTCACCAAAGAATTCTGTCAGGCTCTTAGCTTCAATACCACCACCTAATAATTCATCTAATGCGACAGAACCAGTTGAACATTTATTAGCATCTTTTTTCTGTCTCATTAATGTCTTGGCGGTCTTAGCATTCATCTGATGATATTGTTGAGCCACTCTCCAGATTTTTTGGGCCGTTTGTTCCCCGATACCAGATAACGACACTAATTCAGTTATCTTAGGTAAGGTGGCTATTTCAGAAATAGAATTGAAACGTTTTTTGATTGATCCCAATAATTTATCTGTTACGATAGTCTTACCACGTTCATCCTTGTATTGAGTCAAGATATCAACGGGATCACGAACAGAAGTCGGATCATTAAGTGTGGGTGGACCACTAAGAATCCAATTATCTCCTTCTTTTTCATCCTGATTTTCTTGCATTAGTTCCTCTGCTGTGAAGGATTCTTTCTCCACTGCTTTTTTGGATTTCTGAGTTGGACGAGAGATCGGTAAAGGATCATCGCGTTCTTCTTCTTTAACAGTAACAGCTTGAATAGATTCCTCTACTGGTTGAGATAGTATTAATATTAAATCATCCTTTTTCATTTTGGAGTATCCTGTTAGTCCCTTTTCTTTGGCTAATTGTCGTAATTCCTTAAGATTTTTCAGCACGAGAGAATTAATTAATCTAGTGTCTGAATCAACATCCGTTTTAGTATCCATTGATTCATTTACTAGGGTATTATTACTTTCTTTTTTAGTTGGTTCAGTTTGATTAGATGTATTGAGTAAATCATCTAAAAAATCGTCACCAAGACTAATATCACTATTTTTTTCCTTATTCTTGTTTTTTGACATAATTTTACCTTCTATAGAGAATTATTTGTCTAAAATTTTACTTTGTGATTTGGTAACTTCATGAAAAATGCGTTCTGATCCAATGGTCTGATAATTATACAGAGAAGAGACATACTTATTCATTTCACTTATTAATTCTTCAATTCCCTCACCAGTAATAGCGGATGTCATTATAAAACTTTTAAATGTTGGATGTCTCTTACAAATCTTTTCAGCAGCTTCAGGAATGACCACCTGATTCATATCGCACTTATTACCAACAAATATTATCGGAATATTTTCTCGTTCGATTTTTTCATGAGTAATATCATACCATCCGTCTGAAGAAAACAAATTCTCAAACGATTGAGTATCATTCATAGCAAACGCAAAGACAACAATGGATGCTCCACCTAAAATAGAGTGAGGAGTAAGCTCAATAGGATGACAAGCTACTTGTCGTTGACCCTGGAGATCCCAGATGGAATAAATAACGGGAGATTCAGATGTAGAGGGAACAACATGGAAATCTATGAAAATGGTGCGTTCAGTTTTATCAGAAGCTTGGCTATTTTTGCCAAAAGAGGTAACAGAATTCTCAATAGCCTTAATAAGAGTAGTTTTGCCAACAGCACCATCACCCAATATTACCATCTTGATAACTTGGGAGACAATACCAACTTGGTCATTATCATTGTTATGATTGGTCATGACCTAGTATGAAATTTTACTTTATATAATAGAAAAAAGGTTAATGTTTCATTTTCAAAATAGTGGAAATCTTAGTTATAAGAAGACGTCAAAAAATTTTATAACATAAACAAAATTTTCAGATCCGTAATACCCTAATTGCATGAAAAAAATCACCTTCGATGACCAATTCATCCTATGTAAACTTATAGACTTCGCCTTTAGTGACTCTATAAGTAGTTTCTGTAGCGTTAACCTCAATAGTCGAAAATATTAAGAAAACCAATACAAAATTCATTATTATTGTCTGTTATTTGATCAAAAGTATAACCAATTAAATTATTAAAATGAGATTTACATAAGGAAAAAAGCAAGTGAAGTTTATATAGAGAAAATTGGGGAAAAGGATTATGCGTCAATGCAAAAAATGTGAAGAAACTGATTTTGAGTTTGTTTATGGCTCGGTTTGGAAATGTAAAAACTGTGAGACATTGTCGGGGGATATTCAAGATTTAGAAGAATTGAAAAGACCAACACAAAAAAAAAAAATCGTAAAAACTAAAAGAACTTTAGTTAGTTTCCGACCAGTAACAATAACATGCGATACTTGTAACGGAGAGGTCTTTGTTATGAAATATCCCAAAGAACAAGAATTCAAGGAATTACAGGGAGCATGGAAGAAGCACGAATGTAAAACTCTTACAGAACATTATATTTAGGTCATACGAAGATGAGTGTCCGTAGAAGAATATGTGTGAGCTGTCAAAATACTAGTTTCTCAAAAATTGAGAAGAATCATATAAAATGTAATCAATGTGGATTAGTAACGGATATCAGAAGAAAAGAACGATTTAGAGAGAAGAAAAAGATGCTATCTAAGGAAGATCATAGAGTGTATGAACCAGTAACAGCGATATGTAGCTGTGGAGAAGTATTACATAAGGGAATGAAGAACCCTTGGAGTGAGGAAAAGGAAAAACTAAAAAGGGTATGGCAAGAACATTATTGTAAAAAAGGGGTAACAAAAGAAGAGTTGCGGTATCTATGATTTTTAACAAATAAGGATACTGGAAAAGGATAAAGGATAAGCACTTTTCAATAAGAGAATTACTTTTCAATAAGAGAATCTAAATAATTTAAGGTATTTTCTTTATCAAGATCGAGCTTAGAATCACGAAAATATTAGAGAAGAACGATTAGTATGACCTCAATAATAAAAATTGTAGTAATAGGGGATGAAAAAACAAATATTCAACAATTATTTCCTAAAGAGGATCCCAAACAACCATCATTCTTTCATACACATGGATTCCAGCCAATCACCATCATAAGAGCAATTGAAGAGAAAGAGATCCGTTTCCAAAGTTGGTTTTTGAATCCTGTTGATCAATTTACTGAACAACGAATGACTTCCTATAATGGTGCAATGGGGGCTTTAATAGTATTTGATACACAAGAACCCGAATCGTTTCTATCAATCGATAAATGGATTCATGAGATCTGGGTAGGAGCAGGAAATGATATTCCAATAGTAATCATGGGAAATAGAAACAAGGGTGTCGAAGAGAACATGAAGACTACCACGATAGTCTATGAGTATTTGAAAGATTTAATGATTAATGAAAAGGAGGGAATTTTAAGAATGGTCTATGTTGAAAACTCCCTAGATGATAATAAGGGTTATGAGGAGGCACTAAAACAATTAGGGATTGAATATTTTTATTATTTAGACAGAAAACACCAAGCAAAATAAAAAATTTTATTTTATCTAAAGGAATAAAATGCGATGACAATAATGGACAAATTATTCTTTAAATTAAGTGACTTTTGACAATTTTTTCTCTTCCATATATAAATGGGATTTGTATAAAGCAATAAGAGTATCTAAAAACCTTAATGTATTTTCTTTATCAAGGCCAAGCTTAGAATCTCGACACTTCAGATCAAAGGTGCATTTAGGACAACCTTGAGACAATGTACAGGAACAAGAAGAAAGAATCTGATACATTCGTTCAAACAAATACTTTATTCGTTTCGTTATTGTTATTATACTTCCGTTTCCTCCTTCCGAAGCATCATATAACACCAACTTATTTTTCATTGTTCTATCTTGTAGAAGAAAGTATTCTGACTGTAATCCTAGCTTCATCTGAATAGCACTTCGTAATAAATGTCTGAGGGTATGTAATACTTCTACTGTCGTTTCTTCCTCGAATGCTATTTCTAATATTTGTGTCCTGTGGATATAGGAATAGTGTTTGAAGAGTAATTTCGTTTTTTGATTTGATTTTCCATATCTCGATTCTGACCCCTTAAGGGTAGTTGTGACTTTTCCTTTTCCAATGACTATTTGTGTGTTGTTTAATAGGTTTAAGGGTTCTGGTTCGCCAATAAAATCATAACGATCAATTCTTATTGGTCTTACAGCATTAAACATTTCTGCTTTCAGATATTCTACTCTTGCTATATAATGAGGTCTATTAAATCGTTTGGTTTGCTGTACTTCTTTGACTTTGAATCTATTTCCTGCTATATACCGAATTGCTTCTGGAAAATATTCCCAAAATGCGTACGGAAATGCTCTGGTGGCAATAGTCTTGTTATTCAATTTTATTTCCATTGATGGACCAGCACTCCTTAATGAAAAAACTGGAGCCGTTGGTCTTTTTTCTTCTTTTTGAGCTTTTTTTTGTTCCTGCAACTCTTTTTTAGTTATTAATTCCAGGATATCATCATATTCGTTGAATTCGTTATCTGCAAATGATTTCTCATATTTTGCTAATCGTAAATGATCAAAGATTATTCTTCTGTTATTTGTCTCAAAAGTAATGGGTGTAACGTCAGTAAAATACTCTTTTGGATGTCGAATATAATATTCACTAATCACATCGTTGCTCAGTTCTAATATCGCTAATGCTGGTCTATCTCTTCTTCCAGCTCTTCCAATCCGTTGATATAAATTATTTATTGGTACCAATGGTGTAAGAATACAAGATATATCTCCCACATCTATTCCTAATTCAAGACTGCTGGTGCAAACTACTGCTTTTGTTATTCCATTCCGTAATTTATTTTCCACATCCTGTCTATGAGTCTTTGTTAATCCTCCCCGATGAATATCCACTTCTTTACCTAAATATTCTGTTAATGTCCTATATGTGAATTCTGTTGATTGTTGTGAGTTTCTAAATATTAAGACCGTATGCTCAAATTCTTTTCCAGTCAGGTCTTTGACCAATTCTGAGACATTATAATCATTTTCCTTCTCCATCTTGGGACTAATGAGCAGAATGTCTAACGCTGGTCGTTTTGCTACATTTTCTTTACAATAGACAACAACAATATCCCTATTTGTCAATCGTTTAAAGAACTCTTTCGGGTTTCCAACAGTTGCTGAGGCTCCTATGATCTGATATTTCCCAATAATTCGTGTTAATCGTTGTAGTAGCATAAACAGATGTGTTCCCAATATTCCCGAATAGGTATGGACTTCGTCTAAGATAACAATTTCGACATCTCTTAATGCTTGTTGCCATTCTTGTTTATGTAAATTGTAGTGTAGCCAGTCTGGAGTAGTCAACAATATATCAGGAGGATTTTCTAATATTTTTTTTCTCTGGTGTGTCCCTACGTCTCCATCAATTTGTTTAACTGATAATTCTAATCGGTTCGTCCATTTCGTTATTTTATGAAACTGATCATTGGATAAGGCTTTGGTAGGATAAAACAATATGGTCATAATTCTACTATCAGTATTCGTAGGATCAACTTTTCTGTTATTTTCTTTAATGGAGAGAATCCTTTGTAAAACAGGTAAGAGAAATGCTTCAGTTTTCCCATTACCTGTTGGAGCTGTGATTAGACAAGATACTGCTGTTGTTATTTGGGTGTAGGCATGGTATTGGTATTCATATAATTCTTCTATTCCAGATTCTTCTAATCCATGACGTATTCGTGGATCCATGTCTATCGTATCTAGTGACAGAATTGATGGTTCTTGAGCTTCTGAATGTTTGAACATCCTAATAGATGCATTATTACTGGAAATAAGTTTCTGGTAATGATCTGGAGCTGGACGTAATCCTAACTTATATAAATACCCTTCATCATAATATTGGGAATAAAAACCATCTTTATAGTTGTAAATATCTATGAATTTTGTTGGTTTAAAGACTAAAAGATCTTTTTTCTCAGCATTCATGGTATGGCGGAATTGAGAAGTTAATTCTTTTGGAAAATTGAATTTATCCCATGGTGTCTTTTGCAGGTCACTATTATATTGTAATGCTAATAACGCTACCTGATTGATAAGACAGGCTCGGTTATGGAGTAATATTAATCTTCGGTAAAGTTTTCGTTTCTTAATATCTCCTCCAGACTGGAACAATTTATACCAGATCGGTATGTTTGCTCCCTTCCCTGGATCTTCATCATTGGGTAAATAAACTTCTGCTCTTCTTGCTACTAATCCATCCTTGTAAGGTTTTAGTTCGTTAAATGCTGTACCCTTAAAGAAACTCCCTTCAAACTTAATGTTGTATGCATAAAGTGGTGGTGTGACTAGTTCTTGTTCCAATTCTTGTATCAAGAGATTAAATGATAAGGTATTAAGATTAGCATGATTAAACAGAATCTGATATTTGTTTTCATAGAGAAATCCATAGGAAATCATCGTGGACTTTGCGGGATCAATCCCTGTTGATTCGATATCAATTATTGTTCCTTCTGTTATTCCTATTGCACTTTCACCTTCCAGACAAGTAGTAGCAGTAATATTGTTAGCTATCCTTATTGTAGCAGTTAAATTAATAATCAATGCTAATTTATTTAATAACATTAATTCGATAAATTGTAGAATCTGTTTCCCAAAAATACTTCTTTGACTAAATTGATATGCCCACTGCGGATTGTAAAATAGTTTCTGTTGGTGGAGACAGGAAGAAATGTGTCCCCAGATATCTTCTTTAGTCTTATAATCGTCTATTAAAGTAAATTTCTTTTCATGTCGATTAAAAATATCATAGTCAAATGTCTGCATTAGCTCATGTTCCGGTCGAAAAAGGAAAATAGGTGAAGTTAATTTCTCAATATTATCATCCAGCCATTCGATGAAGTCTAGTATCTTTGTTTCACCATGTTTGGATAAATAAAGGATCATTCGCGATTTTCTAACAATCCCCAATCCTAATAAATACTCAGAATGATCAGCTAATGGTAGTAGTTCGAAAGTGGTGCCCTCTAAGATCACTTTTAGATCTATTACTCGTACAAGACCCATATCTACCAAAGATTTCTTTGAGACTTGCTGATTTATTGTAGCCATAACTATTCAATAGTAAATAAGAATTTGCTTTAAATAGGGGAAAAAAATAACTTTAAGAAAAATTAAGTTCAGGAGTCCAATTTTTTCTTCTATTATATAAGCACCACTTGGTATTATCATTGGTGTAAGTCTTGTCCTTTTTCCAGAAAAAAATGTTTGTATTTTTAGTTATCCTAACCCCTTTTTTCTTCTTATTAATTGTGAATGCTAATAAATCGCCTATTACAGGAGCAATGATATAGTATGACTGATTTATTGGTTGAAGCATCACAATTCTTATCAGGATTATATACAGGATTCATGACAGATCTACTTGGAGATATAATTACTGGAATTTTTACTATTATTTTTCTTAAAATCATTATTGAGATTGTTTTCAGTATTTTTCCCTTCCTCAGACGAATAGCTAATACCATTTTTATGCCTTTTACAATTCTTCATCAATGGTCACATATCCATAAAGCCAAACAAATTAATAACAAAGCAATAAAGAAACGAATAGCGTTAGTTGATGCTGAAAATATCCCTGGACATGAAAGATTTCTTCAATCTAAAATCTTTGTTCGACCGACCTTTAGAATGGGTATTGGTGACAAGGAAAACACAGGAATTATTATCTTACCATCAGAAGAACTGACTCTTAAAGAAACCATGGGATTAATCTATGCTCCATCTAAATACGGATTCTTTTTTACAGGGATGCTGATTTTTCTAGCACCGCTAGTCCAAGCTAATCAAATATTCGGATTATTACATCTTTATTTCTTATTTGGATCATTATTATTCCTTTTTCCTTCACAGGAAGATTATCGTTTCATCATTAATACTTTAATGACCAGCTCCACTGTTTCTCCAATGTATTTCTTGTGGGGAATACTGGTGTTTGTTATATCATCGTATTCACAAATATCATTTTATGATACACTAGGCTTTCCACCCTACTGGTATGTTGATGTGATGAGAATAGCACTATCAGCAACAATGATCTATTATTTAGGATTATTAACAATAATCGGTTTTGTAGGACCAGATGTTACACTTAAAACACAAAGAGACACGTTCTGGCTAACTGATCAGACCAGACAGTGGAAACGGAAACAGCAAGACCAATTAATGCACACTTCTCAGCAACGACAGAATGAACAACTGCTTGCCACAATCCTGACCGACGAGGAGGAGATTTATTGAGTGATCGGATAGATGATAATTTGACAAGAAGGGTCATGACTGAGAATCTTGCTTTAAGGGATTGTAAGTATTATGATGAGCAAACTATTGGTTGTCATATGTATGGATCCTGTCAGTGTCAGAAATGCCCAAATTATATCAAAAAAACTAATGATTTAAGAAGATATTTCAAAAAGACAGAAAAAAGATATGGAAGAAAAGAAAGCTGAATAATTACAGATTAGTATAGTAAAAAAATAAACAATCACTCCAAAAAGATATTTTTTATTCTCTTACCCGATATTTTTCTATTGAATCATCATCGAATCCTGTTAAATCAATGTTTTCTTGATTAGTATCGTTTTGATGACTATTTTTTTCTTCTTCCTGACAATATTGGTCACTTTCCTCTTCCAAATCATAATCATTCTCAAAATCGTTCTCCTTATTTTCTTTCAGGAACTGTTCATATTGGTCTTTCATAAAGGAAGTCAGTTGTTTGAACTCAACACTTTCCATAAGTTTTTTCGTCTGGTCTTTGAGGGATTTGGTCATCTCAACATATTCTGGATCCTGATTCAAGACATGATGACGCAATTTTTTATCCTTTATATCAAGCAGAGTGATCTGATTTAGAAACGTGGTAAAGCTGTTGTGATCAAAGCCTTGTTCTCCTTTCTGAACTAATAATGCTCCCTGATTGATCCCTAGATTATTAAAGACTCGATAAAAATAGTATTTTGTAACAAGACCAGCTATTTGTTCCTGATCTTGGTGTTCTTCTCCAATACCAAGGTCTGGATTTAAGGGTGAGGTATAATAGGTTATTACAGCTTCTTTAATTGCAAAAATTGCTTTCCCGTAATCAATAACTACAAATTCTTCTTCATTATAATATTGGATGTCGTTTGCTATGTCGGGAAGGAATAATCCTGTATAGGTCTTTTCATTTACATCAGTAAAATCCAGATGTTCTGAATCAGGATTAACTAAAAATCCAATGGCGTCTTCTCTGATGTCCATTCGTATGAATAGGTCTGCATGAACATTTATTTCAATGATGTGATATTGTAAATCAAATGTTATGCTCTTATTTTTTGAGTCTACTGTTATTTTCGGGATTAGGATATTATTTTTTGGACCATGATAGTGGATTAACTTGTATTCATATTCTTCTGTTATTTTATAGATAAATTGATGTGTGGTCATCATACTTCTCCTTTACAATTTGAATGTTTTATATATTAAGTGGATTCTGGGTTTTTTAATATTAGCCAAACTGAAAGTGATAAGAAATCCAATCTTAGAGGCATGTATTTGAGAAACGGGGAAAGATTAAGTTTTCAATTAAGTGTGTCCTAGGACCTCAATCGGTGGTATACAGCGAATTGAAACTAAACTACTCCATTGAGTCATCAGAAAATCTTTTACGAGATGACTTTTCAGATACGGACTATTAGTGATTTTATTGAACAAAGTAATACTTAAACTAACGGTTTTGGGTAGTTGTTCATGATACTTGTACTGCCATTACGAAGCTCATGTATGGAACAATATTAATGGCTAGTATTCGGTTGATCGTATCTAGCAGCTAGCGATAATCCTACTTACTATCCCGACATTAAGGTTTGAAACACTGCTTAATAAGTAAATGAATATCAAGAAAACGGTATCGAATCAAGAAAAGGAATGAAAAACAGCTTCTACTCTACATTTCGAAACTAGTTTTTAGTCGGTAAATATAGTTGAAAGGTCAAAAGTGCTGCGTTTAATACAGGCTGCCTAATCTAGTCTCAATTTTTTCATTTTCAGTTTCGTGAAATTTAATATAGTCCCTCTGGAAAGAGTCTGTCTAGTGAAGAATAACAATACATCAAAAAAGGTATAAATGATAATGTATCCAGTATTGAAGCTCTTGTCAGAGGAAGAAACACTAATACTAAACAAAATCTCTCAATTACTGGTAGAATTAGAATATTTGCTACAAATAAATAATGAAACATTAATAGATTATTCTAATCCTATGATAGCAGAATATTTTATTGAATCGATTGGAGAGCTATACAATCTAAATATTATTAGTTATGGGAAGTAAGAATATCTTGTCAAATTTATATTCATACCCAAAACGGATTGTAAGATGGTGGAATTTTCACCTAATTTTCAAAAGAAAAAATAGACACAGATGGAAATTTAGTCGTCCAGGATTATGTGAAAATATTAATCATCCCTATCATCTTTCACAATTCGAAATTATCTGTTGCAAAATCTTATCCCAGTACTTTAATCAATCAGAAATACTTACCCCCTCACAACACAAATTCAAGACTAAATTCGATTTTATAATTAAGGATAATATTATTCTTGAACCACACGCATCATGGAAATGGAGTAAGACAAATGAATATATGGATTATTATTATAAACGAAAACACTTAGCACTCAGAGAAGAAAAGACAAGAAATTTACCTGTATTAGTCTTGTCCTCTATAAGCGATGTAAGATCAATGAAGAATTATTTAGAAAAATATAATGATCCTATCCATGCTTTAAAACGTTTAAGGCTCAATTTAATTAACAAATACAGTATTGAGCCAATTAAAAAAATCGATTATCACAAAAAGCAAAAATTATCAAAGATACTTATTCCTCTAGCCCTTTATGAACTTATTCTTGGAATAGCAGGAGAAATAATAGGAGTATATGTCTCAGATAAAGTAATGGAAGAGATAATTGATGGGAAAAATGTTCAACATTATATACCTTGAGGAATAATTAAATGATGCAATTTTTATGTTAATGGAAATATTATTCTTTTTCCGGAAAGGAAATTTATTTATTTAATGAATAGATAATTTATTTGAGAAAATTGTTTCAATCTATTCACTGCTATCATTGTAATAAAATTTTTGAAATTGAAAAAATGTCTAATGATCTTTTACGAATGAGGCTTTGTTCTACTGATTGTTATTATAACATTATGTCACTGTCTTTTAGTTTAAGGTATATTATGTTAATAATGAGTCTTTTTATGCCAATAATTGGATATTTTATTGGATATACTCAAGATTATTCATTTATTATAGGTATTTCACCAGAAATGATGGGAATTATCTTTTCTCTGCTTTTTTCAATTATTTCCCTAATGTTCTTGGTCATAATAATTTCAGATATTAAAACAAAGAGAGCAATAAAGCAAATAAAGGCTTATAATAAAAAAAATAGGACTGTCCCTAAAAAAATGTTTCTAGCTTTACCAAAACACACACAGCGATATTTGAAATAACATCTGTTCTGAGTTTTAACATATTATCTATCACGTATTTTGTATCTCAGGGAAATTATATAATGTATAGTGACGGGTATTCTTAGAGGTCTTTACTTCAATTGATATGTTTCCATTTTTCTCTAGTTTTACTAAATATTCCTTAATATTAGCGTTTTGGATAGTAATCTTGTTGTTTTGTAATTTTCCTTTAATATCTGATACTAACAACGAATTGTTTTATCATTTCTACTAATAAAAGATATTCAATAAGATATTCAAAAATTCTACGATGGTGATAGTTAAGTAAAAGATCAATTAATATCAATTCATGTTCTGTGAAAATTTAAAATTTTCAGGTTTGTTCTCTATTCTAACTTATTACCACAATTTGAGCAAAATATATCTTGATATTCATTTTTTCTTCCACAAAATTCGCAGACTTTTAAACCAATTTCTGTTTCGCTCTGTTGTTCCTCATATAAAGCTTTTTTATTCATTTTCGCGTATTTTGGTCCAATTTGTTTCCTCGTATTTTTAATAAATACAAAAACACCTAGGAATAAAACTGCAATTCCAATTATTATTGGTAATCCAATAGGAAAGGGATCTACTGATGTCTGTGTGGTAATTTGATAAGATATTGTTCCTTCTGCTATATTATCAAAAAATTTTCCTTCTTCATCAGAGTATAGGATTATGTCACCATTTTCTTCTACATAGGCTATATATATTGAATAATTCGCATCAACATACATGTCGCTAACTAAATTGTTATAATAATTGTTAATTGAGTGCTGAGCACTCATAACTATGTTGATGTAATCATTTTCTAAAAATACTAATAATTCTAATCGATTGTGAGTTTTTAAAATAGCGTGCCGCTCACCAACCAACACAATTTCAGTTTGATAATCCGAGTTTACCTTGAAACTTACCATATAAAAGTCTAAAATATTTACGTAATAGAGAGTGTTCTCTGTTAGAACTGCAATGGTATCTTGAAATATAGATACATCAAATATTTCATCAGGAATTAGATCATAATGTTCAACTTCAAGAGTGAGTTGTTGATTTGAACTCAATACATAATATGCTGAGGTACTATTGAAATTATGCCAATAATTGATACCAATTAGGAGAAAATCTTCATAAACACTGAGACCTTCAAATGTTGAATTTCCATCAGAATTATAATGAATAACTTCATTACTGTTAAATTCTATTTCTAATTTATTTGATTCTGAGTAATACCTACTAATTTCTACACCAGAATTGTTATGATACGTTAAATAAACTTTATCTTGAAATAAAAATAGACCTACTCTTGCTCCTGGGTACTCAATTTTGAAATTTGATATATTAACAACATTTTTGTTTTGAATTTTTAAGATGTAACTATTAGTTAATGTTGAAAATCCTGAAATTACTCTTAATTCTACAATATAGACAACAAATTCATTTAAATCAATTTGGACTGCATATGCTTGTGTAAAATTAGTATCTGAATCAAAATGTTCATTTTTATTAATGATAAAATTGTCATTTGAATTGTCATCACTACTTATGACATGAATATTATTTTCTCCATCAATAATTGTATAAGTAGTGCCAAAATTTGATGGTTCTGTTGCATCAATAAAGACTGGATTGTTAATATCATCAATTACTATAGTTGAAGCTGTTGATATTTTTGCTATTTGGAAATTAGTAAGTATGAACAAAATCAAAATGATATTGCCTTTAATTTTGGCATTGGTTCCCATTATGTATCATTTGAATTTAAGTTCTCATCCTTATAAATATAATAATGGAAGCACCAGAAATTCATATAAACTGATCCTTTCTTCGATAATAGAGCTTTTAATAGTTTTTAGACGAAATTAATCAATTATTAATCTCCAAATTAATTTTACGAATTAAATTATTACTCCATAATATATACAATACTATTACACTTCACTTATAACTCCGCATTACAATTTTTGCAATTTTTCGGTAAACAAGTTATTAAAAAAGTCTATGTTTATATTTTAATGCATAGTTTCTAATCTTTTTATAATTTCAGTACCATACTACAACTATTTTTATCTTCAAAGGAGAATTAAATGGTTTTCATTTTTCGTAACATTTATAAGTTAGTTATGAATATATATGTATAAAGATGTATAATTTATACATTTAATCAATATGTAATAAAAAGGAGAAAAATACTATGATTGTAAAAAAACGGTTTAATCTATTCCAGTTAATAACTGCTGGATTAGTACTTGTTATATTATTACAAATGACTTCACAACAGCTAATATATAGTTCGAATGGGGAAATCTCAAAAAACAATCAAGTTTCATTCAGGCATCCAATCTATTTAGTAGAAACTATGGTAAATGAGACATTTGCTGAAACCAATGTTACTCACGTGTTTGATAATCCAACTGATTCTTCAGAATTAGCAACATTTATTGTGACATTACCCACAGGTGGATATCTTTCAAATGCAAGTCTAACGACTAAGGGCCAAACTTTCTGGGGAACAATATTAGAAGTAAGAGAAGCAGAGCAAGCTTTTGAAAATGCAACAAAGGCAGGAAGATCAGCAGTAATAATTAATCAAATGTCAAATAATAACTATGAAGTAAGTGTTAACGTTGCAAATCTTTCCAAAGCTACTGTTTCAGTTTACTATATTGAGAGATTATTACGTGTTTTAGGAAATTATAATTTACGAACTATTTTTGATAATTCTCAATCCGATGCTGAATCCTTCACTCATGAAATACAAATTTTCACTCCTAAACGTTTTATTGAAAATATTTTTGCTCCAAATGGTTATTTAATAAACTACTTGTCATCAACCTATGCTGTAGTTTCATATTATTCCAATGTTGTACCAAATAGTGATAATTCAATAAAATTTAGTTTATCAGGAGAAAATTTAGGAACTAATGTTTTTAGTTACACGAATGGAACGAATGATTTCTTTGTCGCAACATTTTCACCTGAATTAGAAACCCTTAATGCTTCTCAATTAGGAAAGGACTTTATTTTTGTTATTGACGTATCAGGTTCAATGGCTGGTTCTTCTGGTACTTCAACAAAAATGGATCAAGCGAAAACTGCTTTAAATAGAATTATTGATGATCTTTACTTTGAAGACCGATTTGGAATTGTTAAATTTTCATCTAATGCTGAGTCTGCATTATTAACATTAGTAGATAGATCTGATAGCTCAGCAGTAGCAAATATGAAACAATGGGTAACTGGATTATCAGCAGGTGGTGGTACTGATATTTATGGTGGTTTAACTAATGGACTTGATTTATTTGAAAGCAATTCGCGACCAAAAATTATGGTGTTATTAACTGATGGTGATCCTACATCTGGGGTTACTAATACTGAGACAATTATTGATTTATTTACCAATGATAACCAAGAATTAGGAACTTCCTTATTTTCCTTAGGATTTGGAGATGATCTCAAATTTGAATTCCTTCAAAGTTTATCTAGAAGCAATAACGGTGATGCTTTAAAAATTTCAACAAGTAGTGATGCTACTGAACAGATCACTGGATTTTATGAGTTAATAGAGTCTCCAATACTTATAGATTTAACAATAACTTCAAAATCTGGAATTGAGGGTGATCTATATCCTTATTTCCTTCCTAATCTCTACCAAGGATCCGAAATATTCTTAGTAGGAAAGAAAAATGGAGAAATTAAGATCGAAATTAATGGTACTTCGTCTAACGCTGAAGAAACATGGTTGATTATCGACGCATCAGAGAGTTCAAATAGTTCTAGTTATCAATGGGTAGAGCAATTATATGCTTTAGCAGTTATTGATGATTTATTAATTCAAATAAATTATCTTTCAGAAGATACAAGCAGTTTGAAGAAACAAGTGCTAGATTTAGCTCTTTATTATGGAATTGTAACTCCCTATACGTCATTGTTTATTGACACAAAAGACCTTGAATCACATCCAGAAACCCCTGAAGAAGGTTTAATACCTGGTGACAGTCCGCAAACAACATATATAGGTACCCAAACTCAGTATGGCGCACCTACTACAACAACTAGTGAAACAATGGCGGCATCTGCTTCATTTAATACAATTTCAGTATTAATTGGATTAGGATTCGTTACAATACTATTTTCTCGTAAAAAAATAAACAAATAAACAAATAATTATTTATTTTTCTTAATTAAAAAACTAAAATTTAATGGTTATTGAGATGGAAGTATTTAACGAATTAAAGAACGAAGTTAAAATAAGAAAAAAAATATATTCAATTTTAATACTAGTTTTAATATCTAGCTTATCAGTTACAGTTATCTATTCCTTTATCTTGACAGATCCAGGCAAAAATATTGATAATGGTATCTTTCCAACTGAAATTCTTGATATATACCCTGTACCTTTTGTAGAACAATATTTCAGTAATGCTAGACTCAGTGGATCAGAAAATGATGTAGCAGTTTCTGTTATATCTGATTCTGAAAATAGTATTTTGATTGGTGGTTATACATTCTCCCAAAACTTTCCAGTAAAAAATGCTTATCAATCCACATTTGGTGGAGGAGTGCTCGATGCTTTTGTTTCAAAATATTCATTAAATGGCAATCTTCTTTGGAGTACGTATCTTGGAGGATCTGAACAAGAAACTATATGGGATTTCGTACTTGATCCTACTGATAATGGAGTAATTATAACTGGTTGGACTTCATCAGAGGATTTTCCAATTAAAAATGCTTTTCAATCTACCTTTGGAGGAGCATGGGATATTTTTGTTACAAAGTTATCCTCAGAAGGTGAATTGGTATATTCTTCATATTTTGGTGGATCTTCTGGAGATGAAGGATTAAGTTTGATCTTTTCAAGTCAAGGTGAAATAGTTGTAGTTGGAAAAACATCATCAAATGATTTTCCTATCAAAAATGCTTTTCAAAGTGTTATTTCTAATAATGAATCTGAGGCCTTTATTTTTTCAATAAAAGACTCAGAATTAATTTTCAGTTCCTATCTAGGTGGAAATAATTCAGATACAGCGTATAGTGTAACTGAAAATGCATTAGGAGAAATATTTGTTGCAGGTACAACATTTTCAACAGATTTTCCTTTGATAAATTCTATTAATGATACTATACAAGGATTTCAGGATGGATTTATTTCTGCTTTTAACAAAGAAGGAAATTTAACTTACAGTACCTTTCTAGGAGGGTCCGGATTTGATATAATAAAAAACATTGCTTTTAATTCTGAAGACCAACTTATTATTTCAGGAAATTCTAACTCATTATTTTTTCCAGGATTAATTGAATCTTATGGTGTTGTTGCAAATGAGAACATCTTCATTAGTGAGATAAACACCTCTAGTTCAACTATTATTTCTGTTTTTATAGGTGGTGAATCTGAAGACTATGTTGAATCAATGATTGTTAATGATAATGATGAAATATTCATTGTTGGGAAGACTTCATCTCTAAACTATCCTGTAATTGGAAATTTTCAGTTTGGCCGTGTAGGGGGAAAATATGACGCATTTATTTCTAAGTTTTCATCAAATTTATCCTTGAGAACAAGTTATTATTTAGGTGGAGAAGGTGAAGATCAGGCTTTATCAATAGGAACAAATTTACGTGGGGACTTATTGATAGCAGGATTTACTAATTCTTCCACTAGTTTTGTAAAATCCACTTCAGAAAAAAGAGATGCGTATTACCATACCCTCCTTGATTATGATGATAAAGATCTTGATACAATCCCAACTTATTGGGAAAAATTAATGGGTTTGAACGATGATAATAGTTCTGATGCCTTGGATGATTTTGATAATGACAAAATTTCCAATATAGATGAATATCGATTTGGATTAAATGCGACAAATAATCTGGATGCATTAGTAGATTATGATTCTGATCTGATCCCAACTTATTATGAAATAAATATGAAACTTGATCCTTTTAGTTATGATTCTAATGAAGATTATGATTTAGATGGCATATCAAACTATCTGGAATATTCATTTAGACTGGATGCTAAAAACAGCTCCGATGCGATGTTAGATTTGGATCATGATGGAGTTAAAACTTTTCAAGAAATTCAAATGGGAACAAATCCACGAAATTCTGATTCAGATTTTGACAATTTTTCTGATGGGTTTGAATCTGGTTTATTCGGATCTCCTTTAAATTCTTTTGATAATATTATAACTAGAATTCAATTTTTCATCATTATTGGATCAATTATTCTAATATTGGGTTTATTATTCTCTAATATAGGAAAAATGGCATATTTAGAAAATAAAGTCAAGAAACAAAATGAAATTAATGATGCAAAATCCAATTTAGATATAATTCTAAAACAATTTTCAGATTTAAAGCAGTCTTTGGAACAACTAGCTCTAAATATTGATAATATTTCATCTAAAGAAGAAATACAGACAAATATCAGTACCGTTGACTCATTAACTGGTCCTTATCGTGATAACGAACTTCAAATTAAAAAATACGCTAAATTCAGTAAAAATAATATGATTTCTGAACTATTACAAAATATTCAGAACGAACAAAAAGATTTCAAATATTTATACGCTCAAACTAAAATGAATTTGAACAGAAAGCTTGTAATCGCATCTCAATCAACAAATCAAACACCGATAAACGATGAAAATGAATATTGTTTTTATTGCGGGGCAATAATTGATTTCAACATTGATAGATGTAATTATTGTTTACAGGATGCTAATAATTGCCAAGTTTGTAAAAAAAACATTAATTTTGGTGATGAAATTGGAACATGTGTTTACTGCTCTCACATATTTCATTTTTCCCATTTTGCTGAGACAATAAAGATTATTGGAAAATGTCCAGTTTGTCGTGAAAAACTGACGGTTGAGGAAATTTTAAAATCTTTACCATTTAAAAATAAAAAATAACTTATAAAAAGAAGTTGGTGATTTTAGTGATCAGAGGTTTGGTATTTATTAAAACTAAAAATTATCTGTATACTGGATTATTGCCACCAAATCATTGTATCTACTTGAAACACTGGTTCTTTCAAGTAAACTGTTCCTCGAATATATTCTGAGTCTGTTAGTGTTCTTTTTTGTAATTTGGAAATTTTTCCACCTTTGAGTTTAACTGACATTGCATTCTGTATAGGAATAGCATAATCCTTATCGAAGACAAATCTCCAAACGCTTTCTGTATTTTCCTCATAAGCTATAACATAAAATTCATTAAAATTCTCTACAGACTGATTTTTAATTATTATATGTATCGTTCCTTGAAAATTTTTAGTATCTGATCCAGATATGGTAAAATTTTCAAATTTCCATCTTTTAGGTATCTTTAAATTTGAATTGTTTGGGATTTTTACTAAAGAATGAAGCTTTTTCTTTACACTCTCTATCATAATTGGCTCACTTACTAGTGAAAGCATGAATAATCGTTTAGCTTGTTTAATTATCGCTTCTGGATCTTTGTCAGCCATTATATCTATTATGAGTTCAATTAAATGAACACTAAATTCTAAATCTCCAGTAGTAAAAACATTATTAGCGAAATTAAACAAAGAATCAATAAAACCAAGTAAATCAATATTAGTATCTTTTTTATTAATGATTTGCTCGTTTATCAATTCTTTACCTTTTTCATATCCTTCCTCTGTTCTCTGTGAAATCCAACCACAAACAAGGGCCATCAATTGTGTTGATGTCATTATATTTGTTTCTGGTATTTGTTGTGCTAAAGCTAGAGCTCGAGTACTTCTTCCAGTTAATATTGTCAGCATGCTTTGGATAGCAATTACATCTTCTACTATTTCATTAGAAGTCGGAAAAAAATTTAATATAGTTAGTAGACCTTCGGTGTGCAACAATGCTTCGGTAATGCCTTGTGTTTTTAGTCTAATTTCTAAAGCCCATGTATGAAATTCATATAATTCGCTGATAATCATTTGAATACTAATTTTGTAGTTATCTGAGTTGCCCATTTCACGTAATGCAATTGAAAAAGCTTGTTGTAGCTTGTAATAGTATTCTTCTGCACCAAATAAATTGTAATTGTCTCTAAAAGCTCTGAAAACTTCAATACCATCAAGTATTTCCTTGAAATCATCCTTTGAAGGTTTATGAACTGGTTCAGATATAATTATTTTTTCTTTTTCTTCAGATTTTTGTTTCTGTCTTGCAGCTAATCTTACGAACTGACTTGTATCTCGTAATTCACTTACTAGTGATTGAATATCTATCACTTTTCTTGTTTTCCGTCTATATGTTAGACTTTGTTGATAAATTTGATTAGCGGCTTTTTCAAGTAAATCTTGTGTATCTTTATCTTTAGCAAGAGCAGCAAGCATATAGAAAAATGCGCCAGCTGATAATGACCCTAAAGATTTAAATTCGCCTACTTTCCTAATAAGTTGAATAATTCCTTGATCATCGGTTACAACAGCTACTTTATGATCCTTTTTTTCAAGCAGACGGGCTAGTACAATTACATCAATATCTGCTGGATCGTCTTGATAGCGTATAAAATGGTTTATTTTTGCTAAATGAGCGGTCCAATTCCAAAGTTTCCCTTTTCTATCTACAGGTAGCCCTTTAACTTTTTCTCTAACTATTCTACGAACATCACGGAAACGTGTTGGAATATCTGTTTTTGGAAGTTCTTCTGGGATTCTAACCTTAGCTGGTGTTATTATTTTTTCTAAATTTGGAATTATCTTCTTGTCAAGACCGGCTTCTGCTAAATTTATAAAGACATTAGAATCCAAAATGAACATATTAAAAAGTTGACTTCTATCTTCCATTCCATTACCCTAACTAATTTTCTTTGGCTAAATTTTGTTGAAAGTTGCTTTTCTTTGAAAAATTGGAATAAAATTAATCTTAAAATAGTCAATGAATTTTTTTAAAAAACTTTAATACAAAATTTCAAACAATAAATTAACCTTTATTATCGAAATCATCAAAAGAATATAGGGGAATCTTAAACTTGATTCTAGGATTGCTCTAAATCAAAAATTTAGAAAATTTAGAAATTAAAGTATAGCTGGTAGTGAATTGGTTTCCAAAGAAGATATAGTAAAAACAAAACAACTGGGAAATCCGATTCTTAACTCTGTTAGTAAAATATATATGAAATCCGGTCAAGTTTACGTTAAAAAGAATTATAAGACAATAATAAATTTTTTAAAATGGTTTGGATTAAGAATATTCACATTTGGTTCAAATTTGTTTGTTGTTTGGGCTTCGCATCGAATACAAAACGAAATAAATAGTAAAAAGTTTTGTAAAAAGTACGATATTAAGACTCCTAAACTAATTGATCAAGAAGGATATAATCTAATAGTTGAATTAATAAATGGCATTCCCTTGGATGCTGTTCATACTAATGAAGGAAGAAAAAATTTTATAAAAGCATATGAAAAAATGGGAATGATTCTAGCAAAAATTCATAATTTAAATGCTTGTATTGGAGACTGTAAACCTGAAAATATTTTTGAAACTGAAGATAATGAACTCTACATTCTAGATTTTGATCAATTCAGATTTTTTAGAAAATTCTCAGAAAAAATGTTAACAGCTCAATTATGGGATTTTCATGAGTTTTTATTTTATTTAGGTCATTTTTTTCCAAATTCCAACCATCCTCTATTACCAAAACTTATTCGTGCATTCCAAATAGGATATTTCAATAAAAGAAAACGGAATAAAGTTTTTGGAAAATTTTTAATAAAAATTGGTTCCCCAAGATACATTTGGTCCTATTTATTATTTCTAAATCCTTTAACTTTAAAGTTAATATATCATTTAGTAACAACAGAAAAACAACGGATAATAAGATCGTTGGTGATTTAACCTAAAATTTAATGTCATTTGGAGTTTATAGATTGAAGAATGAAGCGCTTGTATTCGGATCGATAGCTTTTGACTATGTTATGCCAGTATTTCCTACTTTAAGAGAAGAAATACCTCTCAAAGATGGAAAAATTGAATCGTTAAATATTGCGTTAGTTTCTAATTCGCTTACTATCCTTCATGGGGGAACAGCAGGAAACATTGGATTTGGAATTGGATATCTTGGTGGTAAGGCCACAATCCACTCCGTTGTTGGTAAAGATTTTATGAGTACTTATGGCAAGCGACTAATTGATTATAAAATCGATTTAGCTGTTAAAATATATGATGATTATGAAACTGCCCGTGCATATATGATATCTGATAAAAATAACGAACAAATAATCATTTGGCAACCAAATGCAATAAAATTCATTGATACCCTTGATTTTAGCGAAATTGTGGCTAAGAAAAAAGATTTCTTCAAAATTGCTATTTTTGCACCTGGAACTGCTGTGTCAACACTCAGGGGGATGAAGAATACTATTTCATTAAATTCCTCAATTGTCAAAATTTTTGATCCTGGCCAAATGGTTTTAACTTATTCGAAGCAACAATTTATGAAATGCTTTGAGCTCGCTGAAGTTGTGATAATGAATGACGTTGAATGGTTGAAAACGGAAAATTTTGGAATTACAATTGCTTCAATCCGCAAAATCTATCCAAAAAAAATACTCATTGAAACGCTTGGAGAAAAAGGGAGTATATTTTATACTCCAGAGGGCAATTTTGAAGTTGGAATAACTGAACCTGATAGAATTGTGGAAGTAACGGGAGCAGGAGACGCTTTCAGAGCAGGTGTGATTAAAGGATTACTTGATAATCTATCATGGGAGGAATCTGCAAAATATGGTTCTGCAATTGCATCTGTATGCATTGAATGCAAAGGCGGCCAAGGATATGAAGAAATAACAAATGTAAAAGTTTATCAAAAGGCAAAAACAGTCTCTATAAAATATATAGATCAAAAGCTTTAATTATTAGTTTTTTTTCTCAAAGTTTAGCATTATTTTGATAATAATAAAATCAAGAAATTTTTTATCTAAATTAAACTTGATGATGAATAGACAGAAATAAATAAAAATTATTTCAAAAAGTTATAAAAAATACCTTTATACAAAATTCACATGTTGATTTTTTTATGGATTTAGCATTAATTGGTGGAACATATCTCACAGAAGATTCAAAGGGCCTAATTATCAAAGATGGAGTTTTAATAATTCAAGACAAAAAAATAAGTGAAATCGGGAAAAAATCTGATATAGATTTTTCTGGAAGAAATTTAGAGAAAATTTATTTGACAGAAAATCATATTGTTATGCCTGGATTAATAAACACTCACACACATCTTGCCATGACTTTGTTAAGAGGGTATTCTGATGATAAAATTCTATATGAGTGGTTAGAAAAAGATATTTTTCCAGCTGAATTAACATTGACACCTGATGATATTTTTTTAGGAGCTCGACTAGGTGCTGTTGAATCTGCTTTAGCAGGTGTCACTACTGTTAATACAATGTATCATTCTGCGAATAAAGAAGCTGATGCATTACAATCAGTTGGTGTGAGGGGAGTAGTTGGCAATGTATGCTTTTCACAGAGAAAAGAAATGGATTTACATGTGACTGAAGAATTAATAAAACATTATCATGATAGTGGGCTAATAAGAGTTTCTATAGATCCTCATGCCCCATATAGTTGTGATAATGAATTTATTTTAAAATTAAAGGAATTAATTGACAGGTATAGTGGGTCCATTGAACATTCAGATTTGATGTGGCATATGCATATTGCTGAAACAAAGGATGATTGGCAAAAAACTAAGAGTTTCTTGCAATCATACATAAAACAAGATGAGATTGAAAAGTTTTTTCCTAACAAAAGTATTTTTGAATATTTAGATAATATTGGTATCTTCAAATCTGAAGAAATTAAAATTCCTATGGTTGCAGCTCATTGTGTTGCTTTAGAACCACTAGATTATAAAATCATGAAAAAAAATAAAGTTAAAGTTGCAAGTAATCCTGTATCAAATTTGAAATTAGGATCTGGTATAGCTCCTATACCAGAATTACTTAAAGAAAAAATTCTTGTTGGTATCGGAACTGATGGGGCATCTTCAAATAATAGTTTAGATTTGTTTGATTCCATGAAAATAATGGCTTTAATTCACAAAGGATTTCGTTCAGATCCTACCCTTGTAAAGGCTGAACAAGTTGTTTCTATGGCAACAAGCCAAGGAGCAGAAGTTTTGAGTTATAAGGATTTGGGGAAGTTGAAAAAAGATTATATGGCAGATTTGATAATAATCAATTTTCGAAAACCACATTTATCTCCTGTATATAATTTTTATAGCCATTTAGCATATGCTGTAAGAGCTAATGATGTTGAAACAACGATAATAAACGGTAAAATTGTTGTGGAGAATAATGAACCAACTACTGTAGATCTTGAACCGCTAATGGATGAAGTAAATGAAAAAAAACAGAATTTATTATTAAAAGTTCTGGAAAATTTAGCTTAAACCTATCTTAAGTCTTTTCTAAAATAATGGTTCATATTTAGAAATTGAAAAAACCTTAATTTTTGAATTAGATATTATTGATCTATAATACTCGATAAGAACTTTTTCAAACGTTCGTTTTGAGGATTAACAAATACATCTTCAGGAGTACCGTCGAATTTTATTTTTCCTTCATCCATATAGATAATCCGATTGGCCGCTTCACGTGCAAATCCCATTTCATGAGAAACTACAACTATAGTATAATGGAATTCCTTTACAAGGCGTTTCATTACTTTTAATACTTCTCCGGTTAATTCAGGATCCAAGGCAGAGGTAGGTTCATCAAATAATATTAATTTTGGTCTCATAGCTAAAACCCGCGCAATTGCTACTCTCTGTTGTTGTCCTCCTGATAACTCTCCAGGGTAAGATTTCAATTTCTCAGACAAATTAACAGTTTCCAGAGCTTCTTTAACTCGTAAATTTGCTTCTTTATCTGAGAGTTTCATAACTTTAATGAGCGGAAGTTTGATATTATTCTCTACAGTTAAATGAAGAAATAAATTAAATTGCTGAAAAACTATTCCAATTTCTTTTCGAATATCATCAATTTTCTTAATGCGTGTGATATCTTGACCTTCAATAATTACACTCCCTGATGTAGGTTGAATTAATCTGTTTATACATCGGAGAAGAGTACTTTTTCCTGATCCAGAACTACCGATAATAAATACAACTTCTTGAGGCATAATTTTTAAAGAAACGTTATCTAACGCACGTAGTTCTTTAAAATGTTTAGATAAATTTACTATTTCTACTAAAGGTTCCAATTTCTTCACACTTTCCATTTAAATCCGGACCAAATCGATTATCTTAATTTTTTTAATTAATTTCTCCTCAAACATCATGGGACACACCTAATCCCGGTATACGCGATTTTTTCTCAATATTTGTCGTGATCTTAGCTAGCGTAAATGTCATGACAAAATAAAACATCGCCGCCGTTACTAATATCGGAAAAGGATTAAACTTTATACTATATATTTCCCCGGCTCTTCGAAGGAGTTCTGGATATCCTATGACTGAAATTAATGAACTGTTGAGTACAACATTAATACCTTCATTTGTTAATGGAGGGATTATCAATCTTAATGCTTGGGGTAATATAACATACCTCATTGTTTGGAGATTTGTCATTCCTAGACCACGAGCTGCTTCGGTTTGACCTGTTGGAATAGATTGGATTCCTGCACGAACTATTTCAGACATATAGGCCGCAGTATTTAAAGATAATGCTAATATAGCTGCGTCACGCGGGTTAAAGATGAATCTATCAAAATTAATCGAATAGTCTAAAAGAAACATAGAATTTTCGATTTTAAAGCCAAAAAAATCAAATTTAAAGTCATTTGGTATCAAATCTGATACCAGAAAGATATTTGTAAATTCCACCAAACCGAGATCTAATCCTTGGATAAAGCTAGGAATCCCCCAAAAAATTATCAGAATTTGAACTAGTAATGGAGTAGATCGATGATAATCAACAAAAATTTGAGCTATTAATTTTAGTCCTAGTATTCTACTCGATTGTACGAGAATTAATGCTAAAATAATTGCTAAAAAGAAACCATAAACGATCGCAAGAAAACTGATTTCTAATGTCAAAACGGCGGCATCAGATAAAATTCTCATATAAATTGGATTGGTATTTTCAGGATCAAGAGGGAATCCTCCGAAAATCGGTACAAACTGGAAATCTCCAATTTGTCCTAAAATAGTAAATAAAGGATTAAACAAACTTATTATAGGAGCTTGAAATGAAAATGTGTCAAAAAAATTCAGTAAGTCAAATAAGGGATTTAAAACACCAAGAATGATAAAGATTAAATCGACAACAAACAAAACAAAGTCAAAATAATTATTAAAAACTAGAAAATAATCAACATTAATGTTTATTATAAAATTGAAATGTATATTTACATTTAGAAATTCAATCTCTTGAAAAAGAAATATTAAAGATGCTGGAACGAGAATTATTGTCGAAGTAGCTAAAAAGATCAAAATTACAACTTTTAGATTTTTTTGAATAAATTTCAATTTGAAATTAGCAATAAATGCAATAATAGAAATTAAAATAAAAAGGCTAATTAAATTGACAGACGTATCAATGGTACCCGATGGATGTTCAAATATTAAACCTAATACAATCAAAACAAGAAAAAAGAATAATATACCCCATCCTACATTTCCAAATTTAATTTTATCAGTAATAAATTTTAGTTCATTATTACGACGATTTAAGACACTTTCAGTCAACGGGATTCAATCCAATTTTGCTTTTGTATTTGAAAAATAATAGAAAAATATTAGAAAAAAAGAGAAATATAAAATAATCAGATTATTTTTTATATTTCCGTAAGATTGGTACTACTGCTATAGCGAGTAAGAAAGCTAGTAATTCAAATCCTGGAACTTGTTCTGTTTTTGTGCTAGTAACATTGCTAGTTACAGTAGCAGTATTTGTGAGTGTCCCTACTGCTACGGTTGTTGTTACTGGTGGGATAACGGGTACTCCAAAGGGTACTGTAATCGTCTCATTTCCAGGAGGACTAGATACAAGATTACCGCCAGAATCATAAAGAGGTGCCCTATAGGAAACTATTGATGCCTCTGTAAAGTCAGGATTAGAGACAAAGTAAGGATCAGGACTATCAAACCAGTGATAATACATAGCATTATATAAGGCGGTGGGTTGAGGATTGAGAGGATCAGGACCGAGTAAGCTTGTTAATGTCTTATCTATTTCAGCTACAAGTTCGGTTTCTCCAGCTGCGACAGCAATACCGAAATCTTCGGGACTAAAGGTTGCCACAACTTCTGTTAATCCTGATTGAGCAGCATCAAGTGCTAAAACTGCTAGATCCCCCAACACAACATCGAGGGCACCAAGTTTCAAGGCTTCAAGAGCAAGCGAGAATTGGGCATATGTCGTAACAGTTGCAGTTAGATTCTGGTCCTGAGTATAAATATGACTCGTGGTACCCTGTTGAAGTCCAATTCTTAAACCAGTGACATTGAGATCAGCTTCAGTAGTAATTGACAATGGATTGCCGGTTGGTACTAACATTGCTTGTTCTGATTTATAATACCATCTTGAAAAATCGACTATAGCTTCTCTCGCTGCGGTAATAGTAATTCCGTTTAATGTAATGTCGAATGATTTCAGATTTAATTCATCAAAGGGAGGCCATGCCGCTGTTTTCCAATATAAGCCTACCCCAAGATCTAACGCAATTTGATGTCCTATCATAATGTCAAAACCCTCTGGAAAACCAGAAGTAACATTAATTGATTCAAAAGGAGCATAATCGTTATCCGATCCGACAATTAAATATCCACGAGCGAGGATATCTTCAAGTACAGTAGTTTGAGCAACTTCGGATTTTGTCTGAACAGACATTAATCCGAAAACGCTAAGACTAATGATTAATAGTAGTAAATAATTTTTTGTTTTCATTTTAAATCACAGTTTTGTTGTGTACAAATTTATTATAGCTTCTACAATTAGATTTACAGAAATAAAAATACAATCAGAAGCAAAATAATTCGTACCGAGAAAATTTCACTTACTCTATAAACATTTCGGCAAAATGGGGTATATCAATATCACTTCTCAGACTCAGTTTTAGCTGCGGTGTAAATATAATTAGTTACATTTTAGAAATAAGATATGTGAAAAAATTTTTCCAACCTTGAAAGCCTTAGATAACTTTTTTTTAGTTATCATGAAAAGAGGTAACATTAATTAGATAATTGGGAGATTTTAGTTGGATAAATCTTTTTTACAATTGAATATTAATAGATTGAAGAAATAAATAGATATGCTGTAAAGATACTGATAAGAGTTAATGAGTAATGTTTAACGTTATAAACTTAATTTTGTTCTTTGAACCTACTTCTACCCAGACAGAAATTAAAGATGGATGTTCTATGGGTTATAACAATTATAATCTTTGATTTCCATTAATATATTGTAAACCTTTAGCAAGATCTAAGAAAAATTAATCAAATGAAATTTATCAATTTGGATGGAAGAAGAATAATTTAACATGAAACTACAGAAAAAACTTTCAATGATCTTCCAAACAATTTTCTTAACCAATTATTATCAATAATATTGAAAAGGTGAAGGATCACTAAGTTAGATAAATTTTCTTAAGTAATTTTGATTTAATTTTTTCACTTTATCCTCTTAAGCAAAGATTTAAAATAAATGGTTTAGTTAATAAATTATTAATAATTGGTTATTAAATTCTTATTTTTATTCATTCTATGGTGATTATTTTTATGAGTTCAGATGGTGGGAGTATTTCCCATGCAGCTATTAAAAAAGTTCTTGAAAGAGTTGGTTCTCACACTGGGGTGGTAGGATCCGTTCTTTGTGACCTACAGGGATTACCTCTTCAATCTACATTGCCACCTGATGATGCTGAGTCAATTAGTGCTCAATGTGGATCTTTAGTTGGTAAAGTAAAAACTGTAACAGAAGAAATTACAGGCGAAATTCCACGTTCAATTCGTATAGAAACAACTAATGGAGATATTGAAATCATCCCCGACTATTCCACAGAGATAACTATTGTTGCTCTTATTCAAAGAAAAGGCGCATAACTTAACTGGTATTAATTTTTTATATCATAAGGAAAAGGTTAAATATATGAGTAACGCAATCGACGAATACCATTTACCAAGCATTATGAAAAATATTATAAAAAAATTATCAGCTCGTCAAGGGATATTAGGTGTTGTTTTAGTAGATCCTGATGGGTTTACTCTTGATACAAATTTAGATCAGCTACAAGCTGAAATTATTTCTGGCCATATACAGGTTATAATATCAAAAGTTAAGGATACCGTTAAGTCTATTAAAAATTCTGGTGATATGGTGTCTATTTCTGTTGAATTAGAAACGAAAGAGCTTCTTATAACACCAGATTCTGATGGCCAATTCACTATTGTAGTTTTACGCCAAAAAGAAGCAGGATATTAACAGTATTTTTATTTAATTGAAAATTTATTTTCTCTTTTTCTTTATTTTAATTGGCTGATATTCTTGAATAGATTTCAAATTATTCAAGGAAACAGTAAAATTTAACGTAAACTTCTTATTGGGTGATAAATATCATGTCTGAATCTTTTCAAAGTTTAATTGAGCAATTTTTACGAGGTTGGGCTGCCTTCAATCCAACTTCTGCTTTCAGAGAGGGATGGAGAGAATATGCGGGTCAGATTCCAAGTTCAAATATTGGCCGTATAAAAAACAACATTTATTTTCTTGAATTAATGAGGAAAAATTTGAAGCAATTTCCTTATGAAAGTTTATCTGAAACTGATAAATTAGAATATTTATTGTTTGAAAACAAAATTGAAAATGATCTATTTGATCTGAATATTTTGAAATCTTACCAAACTAATCCATTATCCTACACTGGACCTGCTTTTATTTTTGATTATTTAATAAAAAAATATGCACCGTTGAATCAAAGAATTAGAGAGCTTGCAATACATCTCGAACAGCTTCCTGAATATTATAATCAAGCAAAAAACAATTTAGTGAAAGAGAAAATTGCTCCTGAATTAATAGAAATGACTACTCTGATGATGGATGGTATGGTTTCATTTCTTGATGGATTAAATGAGGAATTAGAAGTTCTGGAAAATGAACAGCAAGACCAAATTTTAGAAGAAACCAGAAATTTAGTATTAGAAAATGCTGCAAATGCTAATAAGGCATTAAAAGATTTTTCGCAGTTTTTAAAAGAGTCGTTGTCAATTGCTAAAGCATCTTTTAGATTAGGAAAAGAGAAATACTTGGGTATGTTACAAGCATCTGAAAGAGTGGATAATATTTCAATAGAAAAACTTTTAAGGGTGTGTCAAGAGAATTTAGAGCATAACTTAAAGGAATTCGAAGATGCAGCTAAAAAAATTGATTCGAACAAATCTTCTGATGAATTAATTAAAGAAATAAAAAATGATTATCCTAAAAAGGAAACCTTAATTCAAGACACACAAAATATGTTAGAAACGGCAAAAGAATATTGCAGAAACATTGTAACTGTTCCTTCAGAAATTATGCCTAAAGTTATAATAACACCTAAACCTTTTCGTCCTTTTGCTTTTGCTGCAATGGATACTCCAGGTGCTTTAGAAAAAGTAGCCACCGATTCTTATTATTATATCACTCCACCGGAAGATGATTGGTCTGAGGAACAACAAAAAGAGTGGCTACAAGTATTCAATTACAAAGGATTAATGGATATTACAGTTCATGAAGCTTTTCCTGGTCATTACTTGCACTTTTTACACAACCAAAAATCAGAATTCATAATGTCTAAACTTTTTGGGGCTTATCATTTCTGGGAAGGATATGCCTTACATGTTGAAGAGGCAATGTGGGAAGCAGGATTCAATTCTGGTGATTACCGATATAGAATGGCCCAATTACTTGAAACTCTCCTCAGAAATGTTCGAATGATTGTTTCAATTAAACTTCATACTACAGAAGATTATTCTGTTGAAGAGGGAACAGAATTATTTATGAAATATGCTTATCTTGGCAGAAAACCTGCAGAAACCGAAGCAAAACGGGGAACATATGATCCAGGTTATTTGAATTACTGTTTAGGCAAATTAATGATTGAAAAATTAAAACGTGATTATCTCGAGGAAAATAATAATGAAGTAACTGATAAAAACTTTTACAACAAACTTTTAAGCTATGGTGCTCCTCCAATACCAATTATAAGAAAGTTTATGCTTAAAAATGAATCCAAGCATGGAGAAATTTTATAATTTACTGTAAATAAAATATCCCTCTATTACTACTCCTTCTCCAAATTTTTTTGCTAATGTATAATTTACATTTGGTCCATCTCTTAATAATTTGAATCCTTCACCTCGAACTAAAGAAATTGCCTTTTCCCCGCCTGCTACCTTGGGAGCAAGATACAATCTAAATTTCTTTATTAATTTTTCTTTTAATAATGTCCAAATTAATGTTCCACCTCCTTCAACCATTATTGATTGAATTCCTTGTTCCTTGTAAATTTCTTCAAGGAAATTTGTCATATTCACATGATCTCCATCAGTTTGTATTATTATTGCACCAGCTTTTTCTAATTTTTCTATATTTGATTCTGAAGCTGACTTAGAAACTCCAATAATAGTTTTAATTTCTGGCATATATGTTAAACAATTAGCATTTGATGGTAAAGATGCTTTAGAATCAATTATTATGCGAATAGGATAATTGATAGCTTTTTTGTCATCAATATATTCCGGTTTTATTGTCAATTTTGGATTATCAATTTTTGCAGTATTTCCTCCAATCATTAATCCTTGATATTCATTCCTTAAGTTATGAACAATTTTCCAATCCTCTTCTGAGGATAATTCGCAATCTCCGGTTCTTGTAGCCATCTTTCCATCAATGGTGATGGCGGCATTTAAAAAGATTAAAGGTAATTTCATTGGAAATTTCCTACAAATTCATATAAGATGACATATCGGAAATTTTTAGTATTTCTTACATTTTCGGGAGAGAATTATTGTCTATTGCTTTATTAGCAATCTCTCTTATACTTGCAACATCAATATCTTGCTCTGATTTTTCCATAGCTAGGGAAAAAATTGCAAATATCTTCCTTTTTTGATAATCAATAAAAATATTAAGAATTCCGATATTTAAAATTAATGTAATTTCTTCTGGGATAATTCCAGAGAATTCCTCCATCCAATAGTCATAGTATTCTTTAATTTGTTCTTCAATAATATCGACATCTAACTCGTTTGTGCGTTCGATGTGGTCTGAAATTTGTTGATCAAAACTTATAATTGCATTATTGATTTCTTGTTTGTCTAAAGAAGATAATTTGATTTGATATTCGCGGTAAATTTCCAACATTGTGCTGAAAATTTCTTCGACATAATTTTTCTTGGATATTATCCCCAAACAATACCGTCTTATTAACCAAACTGTTGCAAAATCAGAAAAATCATCAAGAATTGACATATCAAGAATTGCAGACTTTTCAAGGTTCTTTTTGATGTTTGTGCAGTAATAATCTACAACAAGAGGAGTTACTATTGTTCCCATGAAGCGTTCAGATAGTTCAACCAAATAATCATCATTTGGCAATCCAATTCTCAGATTGTTAATCCATCCATAGATATCTTTTATTTTCTTCCCTTTAGGCAGCTCTTTTAGTTTGTCATAGTATTGTTCTAATTCATTTCTATCTTCAGCAGTTAAAGAATCTCTATTTAATTGTCTTAATGGTTCAAAACTAGCATTCAAAACAGCTCTAGTGATATTAAGGAATTCTGGTGCTTCTCCACGATTTTTTGCCCAGAATTTTATGTTTGAAGGACTTACTTTAGGAAATAAGGGAATATTTGAGAAATTAAGGTCACAGTCAGCAAGAAGCATATTTTCAGGGACATAACTTATTTTATCTAATAAAGTAGAGTGTAATGTAGGTGAATTTAATCCGAAGTTTATTAGTTGAGCTCGCTCATTTACTAACTGAGTAATAACATCATATTTTACATCGCGCCATGTCAAAGGATCAACAGATGATTCCATATCATCTAATAACTCATCAATTTCATCTGCAATCCACTCTAATAAATTTTTAGTGCCATAAAAATTAATAACACTAGTTTTAACAGGTGTAAAACAACCTACCATATATGAACCATGTCGTAATTTACTATTCAGTAATATAAAAGCTGACGGAGAAATACCAGACATATTATGTCCTAATTTTTCTAAAGTAACACCTAATCCAGGTTCGATTTCAATTTTTCTTTCTTGAGGGTCTAATCTACTTAAATAATCTTTAACAGTGATTAATAACATGGGAAAAATATCAGGGATGGTACCTAGTTCCCCAGTTCCATAAACCACTCCAGAATTTTCAATTAAAGAGCCAAAAAATTTCTTATTAAGTATGTCTAATATATCTGAACTTGTATGCTCTTTATTAGCTTCTTTTTGCTGTGGTGCATCACTCATAACCGTTTAAACACCTATAAACTGTAAATGATAATATTAACAAATATTGGAATAAATTTCTCATTTAAAAATATATTAGGATTTGGATTACTTATATAAAAAGTAATAATTCGTGGTTATGTTGAAAGCTTTTGAAGTTTCTTATCAAATAACCTTTATTGATGTTTGATTTAATTATCAATTAAATTGTGCTTATTGGAGTAAAATGATAATTATTTGCTCGGAAAATTATATTATTCCACCATTCGCTATGTTTAAACTCAGAGAAAGAATTATCAAATAAATTAGCGCACATTTTTTTTCCTATATCTAATATTCCAATTTTAAATTTGAAGAATTTAGCAGGTGTTGTTGTAATAGATTTTAATAAATTTATGAAATTTTGATAATCTGTATTCAGTCTATTAGTCCATATAGAATATTGTAATTCTTGAATAGGTGATGGATTTATAGCCATAAAATTATCAGTACCCAGAGCGAATTTAATTTCATGATTCAGGCAGTATTTAATTGGTGAAATCCCTGCTGAAAAATAAAAATTTGAACGTGGACAAAGAATTGCGAGAGTTTCGTCTGGGAGGAGAGTCCATTGTTTTCTAGTTAGATTTGTCGCATGAACAATAAAATTTGGTTTTAAATAATTGATAGCTCGTGAAAAATCAGTTTGATTATATTTTTCTTTAGAAATTTTATCCAAGTTTTTATCTTCGGCTAAGTGAACTCCTAAAAATTTATTATTCTTAGAACAAATTTTTCTAATAACCTTCAAAGAATTGTTATCAAAATCATAAGGTCTATTAAGTCCAATGTCATAACCATTATTTGTTAAAAATGTAATTTCTTCTTTAATTTCACTTTCTGATCTAGATTCCGGTCTTGCCATAAGTCTTAGTTCAATATTTTCGTGTAAGGAGTGAATTTCATTTAATAATTTGGCCCCAATTCTTCCTTGTTCTCTAAAATCAATAAACCCAAAAACACCAAATTTATTTAATAATTGAAATCCATCATTAATTATATTTTTAATTTCAGGAGATGACATATACTTATATTTCAATCCGTTAGTTCCTACGGATTCTTCTAAAGTTTTATTCCATGCTCTATCTAATCCTCCATAATCACCAATGTGTGTGTGAGAATTAATAAATCCTGGAAGTAAAATCTCTTTTTGAAAAATGTTACTTTCTTCAACATCTTTTTGATCGCTGTTAAAAATAATGTCCTTTATAATTCCTTTTTCCAAAATAAATTTGACATTTTCTTTGTATTCCAGATTATTACCTATTAAAGCACCTTTTACAAAAATTGCGTTTGATTCTATTTTCAGCAAATAAAAGTTCCCTTCTTGCTAATCAATTGGTGTTGTTTCAAAAAGAATAACTGCTGAGATATTAAGAATTAATGAAATCGTATATAAAAATTGGAAATTAGGGCCAAAAAAGTTTGAATAAACGATACTATTTACTATCATATTTTGAATATAAATATTAATTGTGAAATCCAACATAGATTGTTGAAATAATAAAAATCCTCCAAATTGAAAGAGAGAAATATAAATTATAGAGGGAATTATAAAAAAAATAAAAATTGTGATATAGGCTGCTGTATGAGAGCTCATATTTAATCTTAAGGTTAATGCACTAGAAAAAAATGCAAATGAGACAGGAATTATGCTCACTGATACCCCTAAAATCCAAGTTAGCAAAATTATGTCTAATGATGGGATAGGTACCTCAAATGTTAATAAAACTGAAAAGAAAGCAATGAATGACAAGATTTGACTAATATTTATAATTAAAACAATAGAGATTATCTTTCCTATAAGAATTACAATTCTATTTGTCGATAGAACAAGTAAATCTAATGCACTTTCTCCTCCAATAATATCAGAAACAACAACTATGGAAATTAAAATAGATATCAAATAGACAAAATTAGCATAACCCAATATAAGAGTAGTTTGAATTATTGCATTTGCTTCATTTTGATCTAAAATTACTCTTTGAATATCAATCTGGTTTGCTGTAAGGGTTAAAAACAGTAACATAGGCAAAATTGATACTAAAAGAAGGATATAGCCACGATTAGACCAAACGTATCTTTTTACTTCATAAAAGACAATGTAATATATTTTAATTAACCCTAGAATAAATAAATAATTCATCAGTTAATTCTTCCATTCTTTATTAAGTATTTTTTGTCAATAAAAGGTTCGAAATCAGGATCAGGATGTATAGCAGTTATTATAATTTTATTTTCTAACTTTGCAGCCTCATCAATAAGTTTTATTGTAATCTTTTTCATTTCTTTATCTAAATTCTCCAATGGTTCATCAAGTAACATTACTTTAGTATTTGGATTCATAAATGCTGAGGCAAGTCCTACTCGAACCTTCATTCCTTCTGAATACAAATTTGTAGGCAAACATTTCCATTTATCATTAATTCCAAAACGTTCAAGCCATGTTTCAGCTCTCAATTTTGGTTTTTTTAGTCCTTTTAGCTTTCCAAGATATGTCAAGAAATCTAATCCACTTACACCTCTATGAAATTTCGGATTTTCTGGTAAAAATCCAATTATTCCTTTAACGTCCCTAGATGAGGAAGATTTTCCTAACACAAATATTTTTCCAGAGGATGGTTTAATGAGACCACTAATCATTCGTAATAAAGTAGATTTACCACTCCCATTACTTCCAGTGATAGCTGTGATGTTTCCTGAATGAGCCTCTAAGTTGACATTACTCAAGACCTGGATTCTTGCTCTATTAATAACTGATAAAAAATTTTTACTTACATTTTGGACGATAACACTTTTTTTATTTATGTTTAATTGAGAAGAGCTAATTTTTACTTCATTCATATCTATAAATGTCCACCATAATTAAAACGTTCATTAATCTTATTAAAATTAAATCAATAAAGGTTTTACATTATTGAATAAGAATATAAATAATTACGAAATATATTTCATTCAGACTTTGATTATATTTTTTTTGGATAATAAAAAGATTAATACCCTTACTTGGTTTCTTAAATTCTAAATTTTAAGATGGTTTAATTTGAATAGAAGGTACAAGAACTTAAATTTAAAAATTTTCCTGTTGATATTCATAATTTTCTATTTCTTACATCCACCATTTCTAAAGCCTTCTTCAACCTTGAATTCAAATAATTTTGGTTTAAAATCAAATTTTAGTGATGTGAATGATTACCCACTTCCTTTCGAAGGATTATATATGAATTATGATCTTAATTTAGCAATATTTTTTCCTGAAATAATATTCCCTTTTTTCCTTCCTATCGTTTTTGAAATAAAATTTAGGGGCTTAATTAATGAAATTGAAAACTTCGATTTTGCTCTGGATATAAAAGCTAAATTACGTGCGGAAGGAGTTCCTATTCAAGAAAACGCCACTTTTTACGTTAATAGCACTAGTAGAGAGATGGTCATAGATAATAGTAAAACTGAAGGTGTAATAATTCAGGATTTTTTAGTTCTTATTTATAATGACGAAACTGGAGTAGTAAATTTTAATCCATTTTGGATTTTTCCATTAAATTTAGCATTAAATCTAACTTATCCAATATATAGTTTCAATTTCACAATTACAAATGATTTTACAACAAATTTTGAAGGTAATATTGGAATAAAGTCTACTTGGGTTACAAAATTAAGGGAAAATTTTTATAATTCTATCCAGAATACTAGTGCCTCACATGATTTTTCTGCTCTTTATGATCAACACACTGGTTTATTGCTTCAAGGGTTCTTAAAAAGTGATTACGTTTTTAACAATGGTGAAATAAAAAATTATTCAATGAATTTTTCCCTAAATGCTACTAATGCTTTTGAGAGATTTCCCCCTGATCCTTTTCATAACAGTTCTGAGACAAATTTTCTTCCTCCTATCATAACAAATCTCAAACCCAATGTAATACTACTTGTCATATCGTTCTCCTTACCAATAATTATCGCAGTTATAAAATTTAGTCGTATAAGAAAAATTGATGGTGGAACGTAGCTCACTAAATTTGTCTGATAATATGAGGATTTCAATTGTTTGAAAACAGGTCATTTGATTTTTTTTCTAAAAATAACCTAATATTCATATTTATTATTGCTGTATCATTAAACATTGGCGTTAATTTTTTATTTCATAATACAATGTTACGATATTTGTCTGGGTTTGTCATATATCCATTTTTTATTTGGTTTTTAGATCACCCGATAAAATATAACAGAAAAAAGTCTTTCTGGTTAATTCCGATTTTCTTTGTAATAATCGTAACATTATTTAATAGCTATACAGCTTGGAATGTTTGGTCTTCTTTTTTCGACTATAGATCATTTTGGACGATTCTTTTTTCTTTAATCGGGACAGATAATGCTACTTTCATTGGTGTATTACTCATTTTAATAAGTACTTTGGGTATTATTATTGATTTATGTGTCATTTATTTATCAATTAGACTTTGGAGGTTTGTAATTCCCCATATTGAAATAGCACTAAATTCTGTCCAAAAGAAAGAAAAAATTACAAATAAATCAAAGTCAATAATAATAATATTTCTTGTGCTGGTTCCGCTATTTTATATCGAAGTCTCTCAACCAATAATAGAAGTCCGTGAAGGAACTAATGATATTCTTCTTGCTTATGAGAAATTAAAAACATTTATTGGACAGGGATCACTAGATATTGATAATTTGTTATCAGGATCAACAGAAATAATAGAATTAAGTACAGCACTTCGGGATGCAGGTGTTCATTTAGAATCAGCACATTCTCACTATAAACTTTTAAATCATCCTTTTTATTCACTTTTATTATCTATCCTAGGGTATGAGGATGAAATTTCTACAATTCTATCTTTAATTGAATCTTTTTCAATTTTAGTAAAAACGGATCTTCCAATTTTTATTCCTCAAATCAGTGAACTGTTATTGTTTTTATTTGGACTAACAGAAGAAATACAATTTCGTGGAGAATTTTGGAAAGTTCCAGATGATTATAACGAATCATCAGCATTTTTCGAAAGATTACAGGGGTTAGATAGTTTCCTCTTTCCAACAAATCTATCCAGTATTCAGATAAAGCTCAGAATCAAGGCTATAAATGATTTATTCTCTAAATCGAAATTTAATTCCCAAGATCAAATTAAAATAATCACTAATTTTCTTAATGATTTGAGCATTCGAATTCCACAAATGCTTCAACTATCGCAAAGCAGTATTTCATTACTTAATGCTACTTTCAATGCTATGGTTGTGACTGATGCCTTAGCACATGATAAATTCTTGTTAGCAAAAGATCGATCTGACTTGACAACTATACAAATTAATATTGCAAATGATCAACTCAGGTCTATGATAACTAATGATTTATGGGAACCTATACAAATAATGGTTGAAACCATGCAGGATATAAATTTCATTAATAATAAACTTAATATCATGACAAATTCAACTAAAAATATGTTTTTAACAATAAATGAGACAATTGGGCTTCTTAATAATTTAAGTAATCCTGATCTACCAATCAATGGATCTTTAGCTTATAATGTAATCAATAACAAAACTTTTTTGAGACTGAATTCGACAAGTGTAATTATTAATGAATCGATTAATTATTTACAATCAGCTTTAGAAAGATCAACTTCAGTGATACGTTTTCCTTTTAAGGAAATTTTATCGTTGTTCAACGACTTTTTCAATGGGTATGCGGGAGCTATTCCTGTCTATAGAGATCTATATCAGAGTGCAATAAATACTTTCACTATTTACAATAAGATAGGCATGTTAATTCAAAATATCAATAATTCATTTACTGCATATAACCTAAATTCAACTGATTCACTAAACATTCTTTATAGAGATAGCATATTAACTCAACTCACTGATATGGACCTTTTTTTAGTTGATATGAATGTGACATTAGTTAATGCAGAAACTTTTGGAGCAATAAGGACGAATAAAACAAATTGGTTATCCATAGTTAATGGAAATAATTCTTTCACGACGATTATTAATTATCTTTTTGATCAATTTATTCTTATTCCCTTTGACTTAACCCAACTAGATTATGCGAATCTTTTTACTACTCTTTCTGCGATTAATACTGATTTATCAAATTTAGCCATTAATGATATTTATATTGGATTAGCCCCAGAAAACTAACTAATCATATAAATATCTTTTTGTAGGCAGACTATACTATTTCCTAATACTCAAAATCTTGAGTAAAGACATTTTTTAAGGGAGTTAGGTTGACCTATATTAATAGAGATTAGATGTGTAGAATCGATTGTCAACTTGTCACGTGTCTCCAGATAATTTTGAAGAAGAAAATCAATCAATTCCTTCAATATTGCTAATTGGACCTCCTAACGTTGGTAAATCAGTCATTTTTAATTATTTAGCAGGAAAATATATCGTAAATATCTCTAACTATCCAGGAACAACAATAGAACTTGCAAAAACAAAGATAAAGTCTAATAATACCGATTTTCTGCTCATAGATAGTCCAGGATTGAACGGATTAAATCCAGTATCTGAAGATGAGGCAATCACCATAGGAATATTACTTAAAGAAAGTATTAGATCAATTATAGTTGTTGGTGATTCTAAAAATCTCCAAAGAACATTAAATTTAACGCTACAGCTTAGTTTATTACAAATTCCTTTAGTTTTAGTTTTGAATATGACAGATGAAACAAAAAGGCTAGGAATTTCAATAAATTCAGAATTGCTATCAAATTTAATTGGTATACCTGTTTTATCTACTATAGCAACTAAAGAAGAAGGTTTATCAAATATTTTAAAAGAAAAACCAAAAAAATCTAAAATTGAGATAAATTTTCCTAAATTTATCGAAGAAATTTTTGAAAAAGCTTCTGAAATTATTCCAGAACATAAAACTTGGGATAAAAAAGGATTAATTTTACAATTATTGAGAAAAGATCCTGTTACTTGGGCATGGTTTGAGAAATTCGCATCAGAGTCGTCTGTATTAAAATTAAAAGATATGATCAGTGAAATAAATTCAAAATATCATTTGGGTATTGATTATACTGTCATAAACATTATTGATAGATACTCCAAGCAAATTTCTCAAAAAGTTACAAGTCGAATTAAGACAGATAACTCAAATTTAAGGATACGACTAGATAGTATTACTTTGAATCCAATAACTGGTATTCCTTTACTGATAATCGTAATGGTTGTGATATTTCTTCTTGTTGGGTACATTGGTGCTGGTTTACTAGTTGATTTTATCGAGGTTGAAATATTTAATGGAATAATAAATCCTGGAATTATATTTTTAACAGATACTATTATCCCATGGCAGATAGTAAGGGACTTTCTATCTGGTGAATTTGGAATTTTCACCTTAGGATTAACTTATGCTTTTGGTGTTATATTACCTATTGTAGCAGTTTTCTTTCTTATTTTTTCATTTTTGGAAGATACCGGTTATCTTCCAAGAATAGCTGTTCTTCTCAATTCAACTTTTAATCGTGTAGGACTTAATGGGAAAGCTGTTCTTCCGTTATTATTAGGAACAGGCTGTGTTACGATGGCCACGCTGTCAACAAGAATACTTGAGTCTAAAAAAGAAAGATTGATTGCAACAACGATATTGGCACTTGGAATTCCTTGTTCAGCACAATTAGGTGTTATTTTAGGTATAGTTTCCTCTATTTCTGTTGTTTCAATGTTAATAATTGTGTTAGTAATTATAAGTCAAATTTTAATTGTTGCTTATCTAATGAACAAAATTATTCCAGGAAAACGATCTGATTTTCTTCTTGAACTACCTCCTTTGAGATCTCCTCAATTTTCTAACGTAATTTTTAAAACACTGGCAAGGATTGAATCTTTTATTAAAGAAGCTGTCCCAATTTTTATTGTGGGAATATTTTTCATTAACATTCTTAATATTTTAGGAATAATTGATTTAATAATTAATAGTTTTGAGCCTGTTGTCGAAACTTTTTTAGGATTACCCAAAGAAACTTCTTTAACATTTATTTTTGGATTTATTAGGAGAGATTTTGGCGCAGCAGGACTATTTGAATTAGTACAAATGAATTTATTATCTGTGAATCAAATAGTAGTGTTATCAATAGTTTTAATATTATTTATACCATGTTTAGCAACATTTCTGATAATTGCAAAAGAATATGGACAAAAAACTGCATTTTCTGTCTTATTCTTTATATTACCCTATGCTTTATTGATTGGAACACTTGTAAACTATTTTCTAATAATCTTCGGGATTGAATTAGTATAATGAATCAGATTAACAATAATTTGAAATATTCATGTCCGTTTTGCTTAAAACAATTTAATGAATCAGATGTTTCATATTGTCAAAATTGTATTGCAAATGTTGATTGTTCACTGATTAAATGTCCAGAGTGTGGATATGAGTTTCCAGATGTCAATCATGGAATTACAGGAAAAATACTTTCCTTATACAATAAATTAAAGAAATAAAATGAAGGAATTGATTACCAATGTTATCAAATAATACAAATGGAATTCTTGATAATTTTTTTCCTCATCATATACAAGAAGAAATATTAGAATATCTTTTTGTAGCTTTTGAAGAAAATTTTAAGGCAGTTTTTACCAAAATAGAAAAAATAGTACATCACAACGATGTTGATTTAGATTCTATACTTAATAATTTAATTACTAAAGATTTTATCCAGAAAATTGAAGATAACTATGAAATTACTGAAAAAGGAAAAAAAATCGGAGAACAGGTAGTTCGTCGTAATCGCCTAGGGGAAAGATTACTTGCTGATGTTTTAGCTCTACAAGATACAGATATTGTTGAGACGGCATGCAAATTTGAACATATTTTAAATGAAGGAGTCGAAGAAGCAATATGCACTATTCTGGGTCATCCATCTTATTGCCCCCATGGAAAACGTATACCAAAAGGTCCATGTTGTACAAATAATACTAGAAATGTAGATCAAATTGTCATTCCTTTATCTCAGCTTTCTCAAGGTGATTTTGGATCAGTTAGATATCTAAAAACTTCGTCCGATGAGGAAGATTCAATTTTGAAATTAGTAAATTTTGGAATTTTACCGGGAAAGACTATAAAGTTGATTTCTAAGCATCCAACATATATAATAAAAATAGACGAATCAACTATTGCCTTGGAAAAATTTTTTGCTGAGAGAATTTATTTGAGGAAATCTACGCATACTATGAACGTATTATAATTATCCATCAATGTGTGAATTGAAACGTTTTTATTGTTTTATGATGTCGGGATAATTTACTAGATATTCTTCAATTTTGTCTAATTCTGATGTTGTTTTCGCGGATATAAATGAATGAGTTATATCATGATTTGTTAACCATCCCACCAACTTTAATTGATTATTTTCAAGTTTTTCGACAACTGGAAGTCTGGATATATCGTATTTTTCCATAATAACTACTGCCTGAGTTAATGATGCATTTTTACTTGTGCAAATAATCATTTTTTCCTTTGGTTTATTTTCAAGAATATTTCCAATATTCCAATCTTTTGGATGAGCCTCAATTGCTTTATGGATATCACTTAATGTTACTACACCTAATAGTTTCCCATCATCTATTACTGGAAATCCTTGATGATTTGTATCTTTAACTAATTTTAAAACTTCTTCTAATCTACTCTTTCTCGAAATTGATTTAATTTTCTCTACTGGTGTCATTGCATTTTCTACTATTAAAGTATCGAGAATATCTTTTCGCTGATCTTTCAAGCTTACTCCTCTCCTTATTAATTTTAAAGTGTATATATCTTCTTTTTCTATAAAAATAGATACGACATAACTAATAATAACAACTATCATCAATGGAATGGTTAAAAAATAATCATTTGTCATTTCAGCAGTCATTATTATTGCTGTTAAAGGAGCTCTTCCGGTACCAGCAAAAAAAGCAGCCATTCCAAGAACTGCTAATAAAGGTATTGGAATATTAGCTTTACTAGTGAAATCTCCTAATATTATTCCAAATATTGCTCCTGACATAACTCCTAAAAATAAAGTAGGTGCAAAGACTCCTCCGGAACCTCCTGATCCTACTGTAAAAACAGTTGCTAATGCTTTAAGGAAAAACAATAATAAAAGTACTAGTAAAACATCTAAAGCTGGTCCTTGTAATAAAGATCCTTGAAAAACTGCATCCATTGGTAAATATGTAAGACCCATTACTGTGTACATTTTCCATTGATTTCCTGTTGCAAAATATGTCAAAACAAGGATTAATCCGACAAATAATCCACCAATGGCGGGATTCAATATATTAGGAATTTTTAATTTCCGGTTAGTAACAATTTCAAACAAATCTTCAGATTTATAGAAAAATTTAATCCATAGAGCAGATAAAATTCCCATAATTAATCCTAATCCAATAAAAATAGGAATTAGATAAGGATCATGATATTCTAATTGTGGAAATCCAATAAACGCAGGATTAGATCCAAGTAATAATTGACCTACTACAACTCCTACAACTGAAGCAATTATGATAGGAATGAATAATGCTGTTCCTCCACTTTCTCCTAGTAAAATTTCTATGGCAAATAATGCACCTCCTATGGGTGCATTAAAAGTTGATGCTATTCCTGCTGCTACTCCCGCAACTACTAAAGTTTTTAGAGTTTTTGGGGGTAAACCAAGTTTTTGACCCAGTAATGAGCCAAATCCTGCTCCTATTTGTGCAATTGGACCTTCACGTCCAGCTGAACCACCCGTACCAATAGTGGTTGCTGAAGCTACAATTTTAATAAAGGGAATGCGAATGTTCATTTTTCCATTACGTAAAGCTACTGCTTCTAAAACTTCTGGGACCCCATGGCCTTTTGTTTCCTTAGATACTCGATTTGTAAGGAAACCAACTATAACTCCTCCTAACGCAGGTGCGATTAGAAAAGGTAACCAATTAAATGAACTTAAATCTAAAAAGTCTAATATTAAATTTGGAAATGTAAAAAATAAATAAAAAATAACTTCAATCACTAAGCGAAAAACCCATGAACCAAACCCACCGACTATTCCCACTAATACGGCAAGTAAATTAAGTTTAACTATAGGAGAAAGCGTTAAATTATGTCTCTTTAAGAAACGGTCTTTTTTATTTTTGGAACCATTTTTTTCATTATTTTTTCTAAAATTACTATTTTTCGTAGTTTCATGCTCCCAAAAGAAAATATTTCTAACGATTCTAAAAAAGAACCCGAATTAAAACAGTTAGATACATTATAAAATTATTTTGAATTTCAATTGTCACATAATTAAATAAAAGAAAAAAAAACAACTTAACCGCTTGAAAACTCTCGAATAAATATAATTAAGAATATTCACAAGTCTTAATATATATCTGATTATTAATTACTTTAAATGTAGAGTATTTAATGAATAAGAAATAATTTCTTTGAGAATTTTTTATTCAGAAATAAAGACATCGAGAAATTTCTTTTAAATCATTAAATCTTTCAGGCAATAATATAAATTCTTGTACTAGATTTTTAATCTTCCAAGTACATCCTAAGATTTTTAAGGCAATACGGATGTGTCCGTTATCCATCCCCAAATTCAAGTCCACTATTATTTTTAATAGTTCTTCACCTTCCCAATTATCCTTCTGTTCTGATAATTTTATTAAATTATTTTGCAATTCAATAATAATATCTAAATTGATAATAATTCGAGCGTTTATTGCAATTAAGAAACGTATATTTTGTTTATCATCAAAATAGTTTTCAGTTATTAAGGCATTTATTGTTTCGATATTTTTAAAAGTAGAAATTTCTTCTACTAGTTTTAAAAATGAAAATGATTTCAATTTATTACTTAATTTGTTAATAGAGCTAATAATGCTGGTTTTGTCTGTTTTCAATTTTTCAATATTTTCCTTAATATAAGGAGTTTCATATTTTTCTTTCAAAAATTGAATAAAATTAGTTACATGCATGTTTTTTCCATAATAAAATGTTTTCAACTTTGTTTCAGGAAATTTTAAATTTTCATCAACGAAAAGAATCATATCCTTGTATTTATTTTCTAATAATTTAATTTTACGAAATTTATGTGTTAAATATCTTTCAGTCCAGAAACCCACAATTTCCATAAATACAATTGTATTAAAGTATTTTAATTTAAAATCAGGGATCATTATTATTCCATTTTCTATTATAATAGGTTCTCTAGTAATTTCCCAATTTTTGTTAAGAATTTTAAAGATATCATTGAATTTTTTCTCAACTTTAGAATCAAAAACTTGGTCAATGTCAGAAATATCTCTGGTATAAGTGTTCAGTAGATCTTTTAAAATAGAAAGATCAATAAATATTTCTCGTTTTTGACCGAAAAAATTAATAAGCAGATTAATTATTAGATTGTTGGAAACAAAAAAATCTATATTTTTTAAAAATAAAATATTGAGATTCTTTCCGTATTTTGTTGATTTTCCAACTAATTCTTGAGGGCCTAGGATCCGAATATTCACTGCACCGTTATTTAAGTTGTTAGATTCAAAATGAAGCCCTAGACGTTTAGAAAGAAATATCAAATTTTTAAATAAAGTCCCGTTGACATTTTCTAACTTAAAATCAAAGTCTATCCAATAAGAACGATTTAACAGAGTTCTAATGATTTCATTATTGTAGAGATATATTATCATTTTTGGGAGAGGAGGATCCTTGACCTGCTCATTTTGCTTTTTTCTGGTTAATATTTTAAATAATGAGTGATCTGCAAATAAATCTTTTTTTAGGTTTTGTACAACAATATTAGTTTCTTCACTATAATTTAGAAAGAAATTTTCTTTGTCTTTAGGAAGAATAAAAGATATTTTGTTTTGCTCGAAATATTTATACATTTGAATTCTCAGTTTCTCAGGTGAATAACCTGTATCGTGAGAATAATGAGAATGCTCATAATAAAATTTCATTAAAATTAGATTTAATCCTCTTAAAATCCTAATATCCGAAAATTTATTAATGAAATACTCTTCATCATCATTTATTTTAGCTATCCTTTTTCCTAAATTAATTTCATAATTATTATTAATTAATTCAGCAATAGAATCAATGATTTCTTGATGCAATTCTAAAAATATGGGTGTAAATTTAAGATTTCCATCAGAAACTCTCCTTTTTTTAAGAATTAATTGCATCTATAATTTCTCATGTCTTAATTTGATGAGTTGAAAAGGTTAGTTAATTCATTATGAAATGAGAAGATGATTTTTTTTGAATACTAAAAAATTTCGCACCCTATAATATTATAAAAGATATTCAATGTCTCAATTAATCATAATTTTCAACGTGGATTATTTTGTTAGATAATGAAATACCATATATTCGATTTCAAGGAGAGGATTTAGCTTATTATGGAGAGTTTTATAAATGTTTAGAAGGGATAGAAGCTATTTGGGATGAGAAGGGGAATTTTTACCGGATCTATCCTCGAGATTTTGCTTTAATAATGGAACGTGTTTCAAAATATAATTTACCAATTAAAACATCTTTACCTTTTACCTTACCAGAATATATGTTTCCATCATCTTATTTTAATTTAAGTCTTAATTTGCCATTATATGACTTTCAGAATGAAGCCCTAATGCATTGGATAAATAATAAATATCGTGGAATTGTTGTTTTACCTACTGGAGCGGGAAAAACAATATTGGGTTGTGCAGCAATAGAAAAACTTAAGGCAAGTACTGTTATTATAGTTCCTACAATTTTACTACTCGAGCAATGGAAAAATAGATTAATTGAAAATTTAGGATTAAAATCTGATCAAATTGGAATATTTGGTGGAGGTGATCAGGAAATAAAATCTATTACTATATCCACTTTTGAATCAGCTTATTTGTACCTCAAGAGATTTCGCTCACAATTTGGGTTATTAATTATAGATGAAGCTCATAATTTAACTGGTTCAAATTACGAAAAAATTATTGATGGATATTTAAGTCCTTATCGATTAGCACTAACTGCAACTCTTAATAAAAGTGATTCTGCTTTTGAAACTCTTGTTAACAGAGGATTTCAAAAAGTCGTTTATGAAATATTTCCAAAGGAGCTTGAAAAATTAAATATTTTGTCTCATTATAAAATTGTAACCATAAAAATTGATAAAATTAAAGAAGAAAACGAATATAAAAAAAACATTGATATTTTGACTTCTTTTTTTAAGAAACATAGATTATACGGTCCTGAAGCATTTGAAAAGCTTAGATTTATGATAAACAGGAATCAAGATGCTTATAATGCTTTTCAAGCTTATAATAATGCGAAAAAAATAGCTTTCTCAGCAGAAGAAAAATTGAATGAACTTGAAAAATTGTTAATTAATCATGAAAATGATAAAATGATTATTTTTAGTGATATGATAGATTTTTGTGAAAGAATCGGCCGTGAATTTATGATTCCGGTTTTGAGTCATCGTACGAGTAAAGAAGAACGCAATTTCATAATGAACTTTTTTAGAACTAATTCAAATGCTAAGATATGTGTTGGAAAAATCTTTGACGAGGGTGTGGACGTTCCTTCGGCGAAAGTTGGAATTATTGTCTGCGGTACTAGCCAAACTCGACAATTCATTCAACGATTAGGAAGAATACTCCGAAAAGATGAGAAAAAAAATGAAGCAACATTATACGAAATTGTTTCAAAAAACACATTAGAAATGAGATATAGTACAAAAAGAAAGAAATCGATAAGATAAATTCTCGAAATACTCAAATGAATGGTTGTAAGTTATAAACCTGTTTTAAAAGTATGTAAAATATTGAATCTGTCTATAAAATACAAAAGTCTAGTGATTATAAAAACTCTGGATTTCTTCATTTTTCTATTCCGAAATCATTATTACAAAATCTTTTGTTTTCGTTGTGTTGAAATTTATTCTTTTAAACAAAATTTTCTTCGTCGTGAAAAGCTTTGTTTTTTAAATGTAAAAAAATGCTTTTTCATATTAGATGAGGTATTATTAAATTTGTCAAAAACAAAAACTAAACTTACTGGTAAAGAGCAAGCAAAAATAAACACTAGAAAAAAGTTTTATAGTAAATTTGAACGCATTTGCCAAAAAATGATTAAAGATTCTGAAACTGACCAGCTGATTTCATTAAGAATGAATAAAACTTTTATATTTCCGGAATACGATGAATTATCAATTCTTTTGTCTAATTCAGTTATTAAGCCTGAATCAGAGTTGAATTTTGATGAATCCACACCTATTGACTTTCCGTTCTATGACGAAGCACATTTTTTAGTAAAAGCTAGTAGGTTAAAAATTATAAAGATTTTTCGCAAAGAAACTTTTGTTGATGACGAAGGAAATGAAAGAAAAGGATCAGCAGGTTCTACAGATACTTATAATTATCAATCAGCTTATAATTGGGGATTAAAAATTGAAAATATCCCAAAATTAACTGAATTATTATCTAAAGAACTGGAAAGTCCGACAACTTACATTATTAAACCTAAAATGAAAAAAATGGAAAAAATGACTTACAGAAAGGCTTGGAAACCACCTAGAAGAAGAAGACGATAAAAAGCCTAACAATTACGTAAAACGATTTCTTTTTACACTAATATTAGTTTTCATTATCTCTTTCATAAAAAGAAATCAATATTATTCAAATAATCTCAATTACGGAGAATTATCAACAGAGGGTTTGTTGTAATCCTAATTAAAATTCTTGTTCTGATAAATGAGTAAATTTTTTTTTGGAATGATATAAATTTCAGAGATTAATTCCCCAAAATAAATATTTAAAAATTGAAATAAATTTACCTGCTTGATGAAAAGATAATATTTGACATTATTAACTTTACCTTTTTTAATAACATCTGTTATATTCTTTTTCGATTATTTGCACCTATGAGATCGTTTATCAGATTTAATTAATCCTTCAAACTTTAATCATATAATGATTTTTTGTTGGATTTCCATAATTTTTATTTTTTTACCTTTTTAGGTCTTTAAAACTAGTATAAATAGGCTTGATTGAATAAATTCATTAAATATTTTTATGATAAAAAAAATTATTATTTAAATAATGATTAAATTAATTAATATTGATGTAATAAGTGTCAAATCAATAAAATTTTATAACCTATGTTTGATTTACTAAATAAAGTTATTTTTCATTTCTAAATCAGCTTTAATCTCATTTTACACGATTTCGAAAATCATAAACTTTATAAGTTAACATGGTTAACATATTAACATGAAGTAAAACAAAACACTTCAAAACGAATAACTTAGGTAACTTACATGATTGTTGATTCCAGTTTTAAAAATTATTCAATGTCCAATAACAAAGGGATTTTACAAAAACAATCGTCCCATAATGGTCTATTTATTCTTCGATCAAAATAAAATTAGAAAACGTTTAGGAGATACAAAAATGGAAAAAAATAAGTTGAATTTTAAACTAAAACAAAATAGAAATCAAAAAATTTATGGTAATTTATTAGGTATTCAAAAGAAATTACCAATGTAATCAGAATAGCTGATATAAAAATTAAGGTTAACAAAATGTCATATAATGATGATAAAGATTTCAATAAAGAACTACTTGAATCATTGAAAGAATCTGTTGACAAACTTAAAGATGAAGTCCAAAGTATTAAAGAATCCTTAAGAAATTCGAAACGAAAAATGGT
>MDVS01000021.1 GCA_001940645.1 Candidatus Heimdallarchaeota archaeon LC_3 | reverse complement strand
TTTTATTTTGAATTAAGAACAATTTTTTGGAGTGTTCACATAATTAGAAATTAAAAACGATTTGAATATTTAAATTTAGATCGTTAATTATTATTTGAAGTAAATTGTAATTTTTTAATCAACCGGGTTTTAACAATTTTAGGTTGAAATGATTCCTGAACTATTAACAGGTATGTTAGTTTTGCTTTTTGGAGTATCTCATTCATTTCTTGCAACTAGCTATGTAAAAAACATTGTACCTTTATCACAGAAGAACTTTCGACTTCTTTATGTTATTATAGGAGCAATAAGCCTTTTAATTGTTGAATATTTTATTGGAATACTAGCAAATGATCCTAATCGCCTTGAATATGAATCAATTATTAATCCATCAGCAGAGATACTAACAATAGTAAGTTATTTAAGTATTATTGGTGTTTTTATTATAGCGGGGTCGTTATTACAGTCTCATCCATTAAAATTTATTGGATTAACTTCTGAAAATTATGAAAAAGATCTGGAGACGTCTTACTTTTATAAATTTTCACGTCATCCAATGTATTTTGGCGCATTAGTTATGTTTGTTCCCATTTTATTTATCACAAACAATCTAGTTTTATTCACCAAATATTTTGGATATTCACTCTATTTTATATTAGGGGCTATACTAGAAGAAAACAGAATGTCAAGAATATTTCCTAATTATGATATTATGCGTTCAAGAGGCTTTCTTTTTCCTTGGAAACTCTCACATTTACAAATATTATTATTAATTAAAAATAATTAGAAAATTTCTTTAAAAATGAAATTCGTTTAAAAACTACCGATTTAATCTTATTTTATTGGTATTGTTGAAGTTGAATAATCCTAATTTATATACACAATTTCATAAAGATTAATAAAAAGGAATAATAGATGAGTTCAGATACTAATCAAAAGGTATATCGATCTGCTTATGTTGGAAAAACACGCATTTGGGTTTTTTTTGTAGTATTTCTTTTGCTAAACGGGTTATTTCTTCTATTTTTTGCAATGATTAGGTTTGATGATGCACAAAGTGCAGATATACCTATTTATTTTTTACCATTTGATATTTTTACTTGGGGTTGGATCATAATTGGCATTATTTTACAATTTTTAATTATTTATCTAGGGTTCATTTTCAAATTTTTCAGGGAACCTAAATATGAAATTTATCCAAATGATAAATCAACTGAAAAAACTGTTTATCATTATTTTAGCATCGAACAACTTATAGCTTTTTTAGATGCCATATCTACAACCTTAGATAAAAAACCGATAAAATATCATAAAGTGTATGTGTTAAAGAATCCAGTAAGTAAAATGTTTAGTTTCTCATTATTTAGAAGAAAATATTTAGTTCTAGATCCTGCTTTGTTACAAATTGCACAAACTCAAGAATTAAGAGCATTTTTAGTCCAAAATATGTTGCTGGTATCTACGAGGTTATCGGTAATTCGAATGGTTCACTCTCAAGCTCAATATCTTTGGTTTGTAATTCTTATCCCGATCGGATACCGATTTTTAAGAGAAATTTTCCTTTACTTAATAGATCTTTCTAGATTGGATCCAAATTATTTTTTAGCAACTTTATTTATTTTTGTTGCCATAATTTTTACTGTAATTATACTCAGACCTATACATCTAAGAGTTCTAAGATTTTCAAGCTCAAGGGTCGTCTTTTTAACTGATATACTTTCAGCTGATGTTGTAGGTAAACGTGCTATGATTAATATGCTCGTAAAACAAGGTCAGCGATGGGAAATCATTTCTGTTTTAGTCGAAGAATTTAGATGGCTAGAACAACTTGAGAAGGGTACTCTCTATTCATATGAAGAATATCGGTTACTGGAATTAGTTCAAAAATTCCCTCTTGATCAATTAAATACAGAACTGGCTAAAAGAATGGCTCCATATATATATATGAGAGAAAAATTGCGAAATTTGAAAAATTATTATGAAACAGATATATTAGAAATTGAATTCACCATTCAAAAGGCTCAAGAAAAACTTCAAGAAAAGAGAAAACTTTACATTGAAGATATAAGAAAAAAATATGAAAAAAAACAGATAGAACGTATTCCAAATGATGCACGACTAGCATTTCAAACTGGCATAGCAGATTGGACACAAATGGATGTGAATCATGATTCTATTCTAAGCGAAAAAGAAATTGAACTTTTAATTGATTCGGTTTCTAAAAAGAAGAAAAAGAAAGATAGAAAAAAATTATTTGCTTACGAAGGTCAATCTAGTGACTTTTCTGGTGTGGAAGCAAGGATATTAAATATTTTTCAAAATGTCAAAGACATGTAATTTCAATTCAATGTTTACTTTTGCGATTAATTTATGAGACTATTATTTCCCTCAACAGGTTGGAAGGGATCAATAAGAACTTATACAAGCTCTTTTTCTTGGAATGATGAAGTCGTTCTTAATATTGACAAAACAGGTCGATGGTTAAGTGTTATATTTGATCAAACAACTTATAGACGGGCATTAAATAGCAATTGGATGTCAATAAAAAGAGAACATGATAATAATTCAAGAATACGCAATTTTCTCGATTCCACATCTACAAACTTATTATATTCTAAAATAGCAAAAGCTGTTAATGATTTGGAAAAAATAGCGAACAATATTAATATTGCTATAGATTTTGAACAAAACGATCCAATTAAAGAAAATAATACGAAAAAATTGTTGTTTTATTGGTTAAATCTTATGAAAAGATTTAATTATGAATTAGAACTAAAAGAGAAGGCTTTATATAATTCAGTATATTCTAAAGTTGGGATTCTTCCTCCTGATAGATATGGATCTCTTGTTTTACAATCTACGATAGGATGTGTCTATAATAAGTGTTCTTTTTGTGATTTCTACCAAAATATTAAATTTCATCAGAAGTCACCAGAAGAATTCCAAGAACACATCAAAAAAGTTAAATCTTTTATTGGTGAAAGTATTGGACGTTTCCATTCCATATTTCTTGGAGATGCGAATGCGTTGTTTATTCCCCATCAACAATTGATGAATATTTTTAATATTATTAACAAAGAATTTCAAATTTCTAAAAGTGACTTTTCTCCAGGATTAATTTTTAAAAATAAACCCAATTTTGCGGGAATTTATTCATTTCTAGATGTTTTTTCTGGTCATAATAAAAAATTTGATGAATTCAAACAATTGAAAGAAAAAGGGTTAAGATCAGTATATTTAGGGATTGAATCTGGCTCAAAAAAATTACTAAACTTCTTGAATAAGCCAAATAAATTAGAGGATATATTAACATTAGTAAATAATTTGCACCAAGCAGATATAGGTGTTGTAACAATATTTTTAATTGGAGCAGGGGGAAAGGAATATGAAAAAGATCATTTAAAAGATACCATTCACCTGATTAGACAATTAAAATTGACTAAAAAAGATTTAATTTACTTTTCAACACTCGTTCCTCCACCAGACACTGAATATGGTCTGATGATTAAAGAAGAAAATATTCCAATGCTGAACAATCGAGAATTAGAAGAACAAATAATTTTCCTAAAAAATGAGTTGAATCAAATGTTTTTAGATAAAAAAAATAAACCCAAGATAGCTAAATATGAAATTCGTGATTTCTTATATTGACCCTAAACAAATTTAGCATTTTTATCCTTGAGTTCATGGATACGATTTAATTCTTTAACAGATTCTTGTGGTAATGGTTCTATTTCTAATAATTTTTTATTAATTGCAAATTTCAAGAGTTCATTGCCAATTTCTGTAAAAACTACAATACTTTGCCAACCTGGAGGAACTCCTTCCCAACCAATGCTCAAATCACTTGATTCAGCAAGAAAATCATGACAATATTGACACCCTTCCCATACTAGTTGTGACCATTCCTTTTCTTCAAGGTTAATTGATACGTTCTCTTTTTCCAGTTTTAATTTAAGTATTCTTTGATCATTTTTCTTCTTGAAATAATTGATTTTAATTATACTATTTAAATCTAAATTCCTTTTAATAATAAAATCTTTGAATTTATCCGGATCTAAAATGCCTCTACAAAACAATCCAATCTTTATTTTTATTATTTCATTTAGATTCTTGAATTTATATTTTTGTAAAGTGTTTATTGAACTTAAAGTACATGGTAAACCAATGAATAAATTCGATTCTATTTCTTGTTTATTAGGATCATCCACTTCTACGCTAATAGGAGCAAGAAAAAATTTCCCACCAGAACCTTCTAGTAATTGATCCTTATTATACGCATTAAAAGATTGGATATCAGTGATATTTTCTCCTTCTTTTAATGATCTAATTGCTTTTATTCCTTTCATCAGTGCTGTATAAGCGAGAGTATTTGTTACCCCTGCAACTTGACCAAATTCAGTAAAATCAATATCATTTGAACGCGCTTGATAGAATAATGGCTTGTTAAGACTTTTAGATATGTTTACTGAAGATTTTGATATAGAAGGACAAATATATAAGCACATTCCACAGTTTGCACAAACTGATTTCCCTATATAAACAGGAATATTGTTTTCCATTTTAATAAATTCGAATTCGCATGCTAATACACAAGTACCGCATCCTTTGCATAAACCTGCATCAATAATGTTTTTTTCTAATGCTTGAAAAATTTTAAAGTCAATACTCAATTATTACCATCTATGAAAATTTTGGGATAATCGTAGCGTTCAACCTTTTTAAATAATCGAAGGAATTAGTTTTGTTAATTTTTGACAATATTAGTTATATCTAATACTTAATTCCTTAATCATATTTCTTGGATTAAAAACTCTATTGAGTTTATTCACCACTACTTTGGAATTGAGATGACGAAAGTAGTTAGGTTATTATCTTCTAAAGTTAGGTTCCAACCATGTGATTCACTTATTTTAAGCATAATAGATGTACCTAATCCCATATTCCCTTTTCTTGTAGAAAAACCCCTATCGAAAATTTTATTTCTTAGATTTTTTGGGATTATCGCACCATCATTTGAAATTTTAATGTTCCAATGAGTTTTTGCTTCTTTTGATTCCACTTTCAATGATTTCGGATTACCATGAATAATTGCATTCTCAAATAGATTCGAAAATAGCTGTTTTATTTTCTCGCGATCACAATTTACTTTGGGTAAGTCAGTTTTTACAAAATTTACTTTTCTAGGTACAATCAATTCTCTAACCATCTCTACTATTAAATTTAGATCGATTCCGTTTTCTAAGTTTAATAATTCTCCTGCTTCTATATACCTTAACCCTTGTTTAAACAGAGAAGATGTTTGTTTTGATTTCTTAATAATTTTCTCAAGAAATTCCATATTTATTTTGTTATCCATAATCATTAATTCACAAAACATAATTATTGTGTTTAAATGATTATTAACGTCATGATTTAAGTCATTTAAATAATCGATTAATTCTCCTTGTGATTCTTTTGTAATGAATGTTTGCCTTTTTGACATTTTACCAATAAAATCATCTAAATCTGCAGTATCAGTTTTTTCTGAATCAGATATTTGGATCTTATGTTTATTTAGCAATTCAATTTCTAATGATATTTGTTTGTTTAATTTATCATGGTTTTTATCTTTGATTTTTGATTTTGCTTCATATAATAATTCTTCAGCATAAGAATGGTTCCCTTCAATTAATGCTAATCTAGATTTTAGAATATAGGTTTCAGCAAATAATGACGATGAATTATTATCATTTGCTATATCGGTTAATTTTTTTGATAAATCAGCTAATTTTGGAAAAATTTCGTCTGATTTTGATAAGGAAAGATCTTCTAATAAAATATCAAATTTATTCAATAATGCAAACACAGTTAGTTCGTTATCTATAATTTTTTGATTAATTATTATATCAAAATTTCTTATTGCTTCCTTTTTCTCTTTAATCGTACCGACAGTTTTTTTGACATAACCTTGTGCCAAATGGTAATATTGCTCAATAAAGGTAATCTTTGTCCTATCATTAATTAAGCTTAATTGTTCTAAATTAGCTTTTGCGTAAGTTTCCATCTGATTCTCTACTGTAAGAATAATTAAATGATACAATGATTCAGCAACGTATAATTCATTCTTTAAACTTTTTCTCAACTGAAGTGATTTATTGTAATAATAGTAAGAATCAATAAATCTATCTGCTGCTCTATTTATATTACCTAAATTAATATAAGCTGTAGCAGCAGAAGGTATATTTTCGGAATCTAGAAATAGAGAAATACATTCTTCAGTTAATTTTTCTGCTAGGTTAATGTTTCCTAAGACAAAGTGGATATATCCTAAATTACTTTTACACAGTAGTAAACCAAATTTATATTCAGATTTTTCTGATAATGAAAGACCATCTTCAAAATAGTTCTTAGATTTAAAAAGGTCTCCCAATCGTCCATAGTAAATTCCCAATTGATTTATACACAATATTCTTATGCTATCATTATCTAATTCTTCACTGAGACTTAAAGATTTATTCAAATATTTTATACTGTCTTTTTTTTTCTCCATTAAATTATAGATTGATCCTTTCTGTAATAATAATGAAGCATAACAATTAGGATGTTTATTTGACTGTTCAAATTCTAATTTATATAATTCTTCTCCTTGCTCGACATAATGTTGTCCTCTTTCTAAATCCCCTGTTCTTAAAAAAACCTCTCCTAATAAATCAAAAATCTTTAAATGACTTATTTTAGCTTTTATTTTAGTTAAACGATCAATTAATACATCAGTTTCTTGTAAAGCCTTTTTATTTTTTCCTTGATATAATAATATTTTTATTTCATTTGTTTTATATGTAACGTAATTATTTTCTGTTAAATTTTTTCTTTTCAATTGTTTATTGGAGATTGAAAGAGCATCCCTGTAAAACCCTCGATGTATAAGTTTTCTAAATTTTTCTACTTCAGAGATTTTGGCCATAATTGCTCAATCCAGTAACTAAGACCTATAAAGATGCAAAAACGCTAGTTAACCAAATAGATTTCAATTAATGTAAATTTTCTTTTAAATATAATCCAGAGCAAGATTTATTTTTAAGTTTCTTAGCAAATAAATTTGATACAATATATAGAATCCAATAATTGTGTGGTATGTTTTTCTAAATATGTTAATTCAATAAGGCTAATGTACATTTTTAGCATCTTTAGGAAATTGCGTATGGTAATATTTCAGTATTTTGAATGGTCTTGATTAATATGTTAATCGAAGTGGTAGTCATTACTATTTTTGCTACTATTGTATTTGCTACATCATCAATCTATGGAAGATACATGATATTAGAAGTTGAAAATTCCTATCATTTCTATCTTTATCAAACTTTTATGTCACTAGGAGTTTTATTACTTTTAAATGCTATTTTTTTACTTTTCCAAATTATAGAAATTGATTTCATTTCTGTTGATAATTGGATAATTATAATTGGTTCATCAATATTTGCATTTTTAGGTTTTTTGACATTATTTAGAGGTTTCGAAGTAGGGAATGTTACTGTAGGTGGAGTATTTTTATCTTCTAGAGTATTAGTGAGTATACCTCTTGCAGTTATTCTATTTGGTGAAATTTATCCAACTTTAACCTATGTTTTTATACTGATATCATTAATTGGTGCGTTTATGACTTCGTATCAAAAAGATATAAGTTTTATTAGAATTGTTACATTCCGATCAAGTGGATCTAACTGGTTTATTATTACACTTGTGTTTTGGGCGATCTCAAATTCTTTTGTTAGAGAACTAAATAACGAAGTTAATCCTTTTTTATTTTTGTTAATAAGAGTCATCATATTTTCAGTTTTAGCATTTCTTACATTTCCTTTATTTAAAAAGATTTTTGCAGAAGGAAGGCAAATGAAGATAAATAGAAGAATTGTAATGCATACATTTTTTTATATAATAGTATTAATTATAGCGCAATCAAGTTTCATTTTTGCCTTAGGACATAATTTAACGATAGCAGAAGGTTTAGGTATTTTAGAAGGAGTATTCACATTTATTTTTGTCATGGCTTTGGCAAAGACAAAATTCTTTAAAAATTATCTTTTTGAACCGATTGATAGGAAGACCCTAACAGTCAGAACTATAGGGGTTATTTTAGCGTTTATTGGGACCGCAGGCGCATTGAGTCAAATTATAGGTTTGGTTTGACTTTTGAAATTTTTAATAAATTCTAATTCTAAAAATGTTTTAAACATAAATTTAATAATTACTTGCGATGGATCAGAATGTTATTTCGATAAGAGAAACGCAATTACTTAAAGGACAATATGGGGACCTTTTAAAAAAATTTGAAAAAGATGAGATTAGCCTAGATATACTTTGGATAATGTCTGAAACATATATTGAACTTAATATGGTCAAACAAATAGAAGATATCGTAAATAAATATGAAGGACAAATATCTAATCCTTTAGAACAAATAAATTACTTTTATAACAAAATTTTGTTATTGAAAGAAAAAGGGGAGTTCAATGAAGCTATTAAACTAATTTCGACTATTCTTGATGAGGATGTTCCAAAGTATAGTAAAATTTTGTTCGTTAAACTAAATTTTCTATTAATTGAATGTAAAATAATAATTGGGGATTTAGAAAAAATTGATGCTAATTTAAATTATTTAGGCAAGCATATTAACAAGATCAATCAAAATTTATTCAAGCAATCCCTTGAGGCTGAGCATTCAACATTATTTGGAAATTATAATCTTAAACTTGGAGATTATGATAACGCTTTACAATATTTCCTTAATTCTCTTCAAACTAATCAATTAATTGGTAATCCAAGCAAAATGGCAGAAATACTAATTGAAATCGGTAAAATTTACTCACATAGAGGCCAATTATTGATTGCAACAGATTATTTTAAGCAGGCATTGGATTTCTGGGAAAAAGTTGGAAATTTAGACATTGTTGCTCAATCTTACCTGAATTTAGGACGAGTGCAAGCCTTAGAAGGAAATCATACAACTGCAAAAGAATATTTTCAAAATGGGATTGATTTTGCAAATCAGAATAAGAATTTAGTTTTAATCGCTGAATTTAATATTGAACTATTAAAAAATGCTACAAATTTTGGAAATGTTCATGATTTAAATCAATTAATTCAAAATTTTCCAATAAATCAAGGATATAGCTCTGTCATAATAGCTTACAATTATGTATTAAGAGCACTAATTGAACAAGAACAAAATAATTTCGGACAAGCTAAAAAGTATTGGCATAAGGCTATTATAAACGAAGGTATTGATTTTGAATATCAACTATTAGCACATGAAGCATTAGCAGAATTGGCATTTAAAGAATGGCTATTTGATACTTCTATTGAATCTCTTTTATTGCTTGAAGATAGATTAGATTCATGGGAAATGCTTTGTATGGATGAAAAAATATTGCATCTAAGTAAAATATATTTGATGCGTGCAAAATTTGCATTAAGTTCCCCCAATAAGTATGACATTATTAATTTGGATGTAGCAGAAGAGCAATTAGACAAATCGTTAATGTTTGCTAAACAAGCAGGAGCTGAGGGATTTAGAACGAAAATAGATAAAGAAATAATGTATGTCAAACAATTAAAGTTAGATTATTCTGCGATAATCTTTGAGAAGGAAAAAACATCCGAAGAAAGAGAAAAAGTTGATTTTGAAAATTATCTAGAAAAACTTAAGATGGAGTTCAAAAATAAAGAAAAATAATTTCAATATAATTTTTCACTTGAAATCAGCAGAAGCTTTCGTTAGTAATTCTTTTGCTTTATTATGAATTGGATTTCCATGACCTACGATTGTTTTGCTAAAATCATATTCAGAAAGTTTTTTCATTGATAGTTTATGCTGATGAGGATCAATGTTATACATATCAGGCATAGTAAGACATTCACCTTCTTCTGTTCTAAAACTATCGCCAGCTAATAACAAACCACTTTCACGATCTAATAATGAAATATGTCCCAGCGTATGTCCTGGGGTGTGAATAACTAATAATCCTTGATAAATATCCCCATCTTTTAATAGGTCATTAACATGAGTTCCTTTATGTCTTTGAGCTTCTTTACCAGGAGGTCCTTCATACACTACTTCTTTAGAAATGAATGGAGCTTCAATTTCATGACTAGCAATACGAGCGTTAGTAAGACTTTTCATCGTATCCAATCCACCAACATGGTCTGGATGTGTATGGGTTAATATAATATATTCTATATCATCTATTCGATATCCACAAGACTTTATTTCTTTAATAAGATCTTTTCCGTCACTACTTGTACCAGTATCAACTAGTAATAATCGACCAGAAACTAATAATGCACAATGGGCATTCACATCTAATGAATAGGCATCTTGTCCAATTTTTTCCATAAATTTATCACCATTTCAGAGATTGCTTATCTAAACCGATACAATGGGAATCATCAATAGCTTTATCAATTTTTATTAAAAGCTTGGATTGAATTTATAATAATAAATAAATAAATTTGTTGATTAAATCCTTCTAATCAAAGTTTTCTTACATAAATAATCACAGTGATTTTATTGGGAATAACGACCAAAGTTAGACAAATTCCTTGGAAAGAATTTGTTAAAAAACAACTTATGAAAATAGTTGGTATCATTATTATTATATCAATGGTATTATTTATTATACAATTATCTAATAATATTACTCCAGATAGAAATGAGTTAAACCCGGAAAGCATAATCGGCTTCGATAATTCAACATACCTTTTGCTTATTATAACTTCATCTACACTTTTTTTATTTGTTTTATTCATTTTCACAAAATTTATCTTTATTGATAATAAAGAGGAATTCGGAATTGATTCTTACCGATCTTGGAGATCGATATTAGTATTCTTTTTAGTTATTGCCTTCATTTCAGCTGTTTATCTATTATTAGATTCTTCTTTAGTGAATATATATTTAGTCACCGGTCCTGTAGATCTTGTTTGGTATTTGGATAATGTCCTTGGAATGAGTATGCCTGGAATAGGAGCAGATACAAATAGATTAGCCTATGCTCAAATAAGAAGTATGTGGTTTTTTGGATTTTACATCTTTATGATAGTGTTTCCAATTATAATGTTTATTTCGATACTAACAAGATATGGAAGAACAGAACTTTTTGAAAGAGAGCACAAAGACGAGAATAACAAATCGGTAATTGTTCAATTATTAAAATTTGTTCTTTTTATTTTCACACCTGTTATTGAAATTTTTCTTGTATTTCTTTTAATCAGTGTATCTGAAAATACATTATTATTTATTTTTGTATTTTTATGGATTTTAGGGTTAGCACTTTGGTGGTTATACACATTATTTTTAATTATTTTTAGAACAGTTAAATTCACAGCATGGTTATCTTATGCAAATTTTAAACTTATCTTTCCTATAATTGGATTATTTTATTTATTACCTGGAATATTATGGTCCATTTGGGATTTAATTAAAATATTTTTTTCTAAATCAATAACAGATACTATACATGATCATTTATTACAGAGTGACCTTAATAATAAAGAGATAAACTTTGATTCTCTTAGTTTTTCTGATTATTTGGATATAGTTGTTAAAACAATAACTTTCAATTTTACACCTTTTGATCATACAATATATCGAATTTTACAACTTGATTTTGTAATAATAGTAGGAATCAGCGCAATTATTATTGGATTAGCTGAAGGATATTCAATTTTAGCTATTGTTAAATCATTGACGAAAGGAGTTAGTATAGCAAGGACAGGAAAAGTTGCATCATCATCAGCACCTAAATTAATAGTTATAACTTCACGTATCCTTATGTTATCAGTTTGGATGAGTCTTATTTGGGATAAATTCCTTTCTCTGTATGATTTTGTTAAAGAAGAATTTATTACCATTGTTCTTCCTGATATTCCTTATCTGCCTATAATTTCCTATTTATTTCAATTTGTAAATGAAATAATATCTTATAGTGAATTTTTAGTCCCGTTGGCTATTTTACTGATCCCCTTATTTGTAATATTAATAAGTTCATTCAAATTTCTAAGTGTATCAATAGTTATTGAACGATTAAAACATGATACACAAATATTTTTTCTTTTGATTAGTTCAGCTTTTGTACTTATAACAACTCAAATATTACAAGATATCACTGAAGCTTTTAGTTCAGATACAGGGCAAACCTCTTTTATGCCTTTTGCTTTTGCAACAAAAGGAAATTTACTTCCTTGGGCTTCAAAAGTTTTTGAAAATTTAGAAGCAGGAGCTTTCTACATTGGATTGTTAATAGCATTGTACATTGGTTTGAAATATTTAATGAATTACATAAAAAAGAAATTATTCAAAAGTGAGTTAGTTGAAGAAATAAAAAAAAGTAGTATTGAATCTGATAACATGGAAAGTATATTAGAAAACGGTATAAACAACGGTTCTAACACAGAATATTCAAATAAATCTTAATTTTTTTCAATTATCTGCTAAAATATCTTCAAATTCTTGACATGTTTTCGTTATTATTCCATCTACTAGCTTGGTAAATGCAGAATTCGTCGATATTATCCTTCTGCTTCCTCTCCTCTTTCTCGGCCTACCTCTTTTTGGTTTGAATTCAGATGTGAGATTATTGAAAAGAAGATTAAATATTTTTTCTTCGTTTTTTCTTGACTCAGTTAAGAACTTCAAATCGTCAACGATTAAAACGAATGTAAAAGGTTTTTTATACTTTAGAAATATCCTCTGGTCAAACATTCCGACATCTGAAACATAAGATACTAATAATGCACGTGTAAATGTACCAATTGCAGTTAACAATGAAGGCATTACGTCATCATTGGTTATAAGTGGTGAATTGGGGTCATAAATCCTATTGAATTTGGGTTTATTATTTTTATCAAGCAAATAAATAGCGTTGATTCCTAACTTTTTTACATATGAGTCTAATGTGTTTTCATCAAAATATGAATCACTAATGGTTTCTTCAATCTTCAAATTATCTTTATGAATTTCTAACCAGTCTCTACATCCTTTTTCAAGTAGAGTTTCAACAAAAGTTGCATTATTTTGAATTTCAGATGGCAGAGCATATCGTTTTGTTTTTTTAGACATTTCTTCATAAAAATCTTTAAATTTTACATCTAAATGCCATATCGCTATTGTTATTAAATCATGTAACTGATGGAGCGTTAGTTTATGTATGATATCTACATCAAAAACTAATAAATAAATGAAACCGGATTGATGTTTAAAAAATAGCCTTTTAGAAAAAATACCGATATCTGAAATGAAAGAAGTCAGCATGTTTTGAGCAAAAACGCTTATTGCACTAGAAAAGCTTGTAATTATAATGTTATCTTCTTCAGACGAAGGTTTTTGGTCATAATTCTCAACTATTAATGGAAGACCACTATCATCAATAATATAGAGTGATAACAGACCAATTTGGTTAAATATTGTATAAGTCTTTTTAGGCATAAATTATTCAGCTATGAAATTCATATAAATAGAGTTTTTCTTTATTACATGTGATTTTTTGTAGATGGTATTTAAACAAGGAATGTTTTGCATAGATTATATTAAATAGAGATAAGAAATCTTATGTAAAAAAACTTATCAATATTTACCTTTAATGTTCATTATGCATAGATTTTACCACTTAAAGATTTAGAAAGCTCATATTTCTTTATTTATTACCTCACTTTATTTAATAAAAAATTTATAGATAAAAATATATGTGAATTAATTATTATTCAACATACCAAAAATAATTTATTAATGAAAAAATTTCAGACTTAGTTTCTTTTGACTTATTTTGGAATGAACTCAAAATTAAAAATAACCTTGAAAGTCCAAAAGCTCAATCTGCACAATTTGTTAATGATGTGCTAGTTTCATTATCAAATAATACAAAGTTACTAAGTTTTCTTAACACCATTTTCAAGTTCGCAATTTAAGGATTTTTAACTGATAACACTTCGTAAAATAATATAAACGGAAAAAAATTAATTGGTAATTAAAATGAAGGTAATTGGATTGTTAGGAGGCATGAGCTGGGAATCTAGTGCAGAATACTATAGGATCATCAATCAAGAGATTAAAATTAGATTGAGTGGATTAACCTCCGCTAAATTAATCCTTTACTCTGTTGATTTTGGTGAAATTGGCAAATTACAACATGCAGGAAAATGGGATGAATTATCATCTTTATTAACAAACGCAGCTGTTGATCTAGAGTCAATAGGTGCTGAAGGAATATTGATTTGTACGAATACAATGCATATTGTTGCAGAAGATATGAAAAAAGCACTCAATGTACCAATTATTCATATTGTTGAAGAAACAGGTAAGAAAATAAAGGAAAAAGGGATTAAAAAAGTTGGTTTGTTAGGAACAATTTATACAATGGATAGTCCATTATATAGAGATTTCTTACAATCTGAATATAATATCGAAGTCATCACTCCTAGCAAAGATAAAAAGAAGATAGTAAATGATATAATATATAATGAACTTATATTAGGAAAGATCGAAACATCTTCTAAAAATAATTATATTGAAATAATTAATTCTTTAGCTATTGATGGAGCTGAAGGCATAATATTAGGTTGTACTGAGATCCCTTTACTAATCAAACAGGAAGATGTTCAAATCCCAGTATTTGATACAACTCAAATACATGCATTATCTGCCGTTGAATTTATGATCAAATAAAAAAATGCTGTTAATTATTGATTTAATTAAACTTATCTATTCTTTTTGATAAAATAGGATGAATGTCCTTACTCATCTTTGTAATTAAATGAATTACAGCTTTTGGACAAACTTTGAGTATAACCCTAAACTGTTTCTCATTATCCTCTAGAATGGACACTTCAAGCAAGGAAGTAAGAATATTAAAGATGCTAGATATTTTTCCTAAAAAGAATCTTCTAGCTTCTGTCACAGATAAATCTCTAATCAACTTCGTAGTATCTATCAGCAAATTTTCACAATATTCATTCTTTTCTCCACCAAAAATTTTGTCATTTTCCATATCAACTATTAATATATTTTTATGATCGTATTCGGAAACTAATTTTGGATCAGTTCCAACAATCAGACCATCGCTTGGTTTTTCTGCCCACAAATTTACAGCAGGTTGAGGATAAAATGTTAGTAAAGCATTGATTGTTGATTTTAATTTTTCTTTTTCCAATGACACAAACAAAATTTTTTGTTGTGTTAACAGAGCAAAAATTAATTTGTCAATATCTTTGGGAAACTTTGTGAAAATAATTAATAATTGAGATCTTACTTCTTCTTCCGTTAATGTTTTTTTAATGGTACCATATTTTATGAATTCTTCAAAGAGATTTGCTTGTAAAGCTCCAACATATTGGTTTAAATTGGCCCAATTATTAACTAATTCTTGTATTTTAGGTTTTTGAACTTGTAAAGAATCAATTGTAGGATTTTTTTCAATTTTTTTTAAATAATCTTCTAATATTGGTAGAATGTATCCAACCTTTTTATTTATCAATGAATTCACTTGATAAAAAGCAAACCAGTTTTTATTTTCAGTTACAAAACATAACAAATATACAAAATTATCTTTCTTAGTTGTATTGAGAAAAGGATACGCATACACTAAATTTTGAGGAATTTTTAGATATAACATAAAAGGATTTTCGACAAGTTTTACTAGATTCTTATATCCTAATAGCTCTGAATATCTATGAAAATGATAAATAATATAATTGTATAAATTTTGATTTTCACTAGTTATTGATACTACTTGACTAATAGGAAGCATCAAAAACGGTTTCAGTAGCACTTTGAATAAAAATGGAACTCCTCTTCTTAACGGCCTTCGATCTAAAATCTCATCACATACTAAAGTAAAATCATCAAACTTTTGTTTAGATATTCCATCCCATTCTTCTGCATCAGGATAATTTTTAAAAAAACTTAATCCTAATTGATCTAATAGGTATCGTATAACCTCAGTTGAAAAATCTGGGTCTGAGAGTTGTTTTAGAATAAATATGAAACCCTTATGGGCTTTAAAATGATAAATAAACTGTTTCATATTAATTGATCGCAATTCGTCTTCAGCGTATACTTGTGAAAATGAATAAATAGCTTGAAAAAGTCCTCCGGTGATGTTGATGTTTTCTATGCTTATATCTGAATAAATTCTATGAAAAGCATGTAATCCATTACGTAAAATGATTACTTCAATTATCAAGACTTTTTCACAACTAAAATTCTATATAGAGATTAATTTAAAACAAAATTTGTTTACGATTCAATGAAGTATTATATTTAGAGATTTTTATGAATTTGTTCTAAAGGTTTGTTCTCAATTATTACTACATTCCTTTGAATACAGCCTTTTAAACACAATTAATTTATGTAACAATATTCATATTATAAACGAAATAATAGTATCAAAGAGAGGAGTTCAATATTTTATCTAAATGAACTAATCTTGAAATGGGCGTATCTTTGAACCAAAACGTTTCGTAATTAAGTATAATCGAAAATATTCTTCTAGAGCACGAGTTTTTTGAGCAGCCCTTTGAAAGTTTTCTGCTACTGCAACTACTCCATGATTTTCTAAAATTGCGATCCCGCAAATTTGTAAAGCTGTAGCTACCAACTTTCCTAATTCCTTTGTTCCAGATTTTGTATAAGGAACAATTACAATTTCAGGAATGAGAATAGATAACTCAGCTGTTAGGCGAGGTAATTTTGGTGGGTTTGCGATCAAAGAGTATGCTGTTGCATATGGTGGATGACTGTGAATAATTGATTTGAAATGTGAATCTTCCTGCATAATTGCTGAATGCATCGGAGCTTCAACAGATGGGCCTTTATGATTTTTATCAAGAAGAATATTTCCGTTAAAGTCCATTTTTATTAGATCTTCTGGTTCAACTAAGTTTTTTTGTTTTTCAGTAGGTGTTATCCATAAAAAATTGTTATCAGCTTCTCTAAAACTTAGATTTCCTCCTATATCTGTTAAAATTTTTTCTTCATAAAGATCCTTCATGATTTGACACATTTGATCTTTAATATTCTCATCCATGTTTAACTCACCAGATTATTGATAAACTTCAGATTATTATTTCTCTATTTGACACTCTTTATACCTGAAACAGGAAATTTCATGGTCATTAACTAAGCCACATGCTTGCATAAAGGCATACATGATTGTAGGACCAACAAATGAGAATCCTCGTTTTTTCAAAGCTTTACTTATGGCAATAGATTCGTCCGTTAAAGCAGGGATATCATTTAAAGACTTGATTGTATTTTCTTTTGGTTTTTGATTAACAAATTCCCATATATATTTATCAAAGGACCCAAACTCTTTTTGAATAATGATGAAAGCTTTTGCATTTTTTACTGTACTAGTAATTTTTAGTTTATTCCTAATAATATCAGGATTTTCTTTTAATTCTTCGATTTTCTTTTCAGAATATTGGACTACTTTTGTCACATCAAAATTATCAAAAGCTTTAAGATAACCTTCCCTTCTATCGAGAATGGTTGACCAAGATAATCCAGCTTGAGCTCCTTCTAATATTAAAAATTCAAACAATTTTTGATCATCATGTTCAGGATAGCCCCATTCTTTGTCATGATAATCAATCATTAATTGGTCTTCTCCTGACCATTTACATCTTTTAAGTTTAGTTTTATCCATTTTTTAAACCGAATTTTAAATAAAAGTTTGTGTAATTAGTGTTTTTGACACAAATATAATAATTTACAAAGGAATTATAAAAACAATCTCAAGATAATATCAAATAATTCTAATATTATTTTTTGGTTATCGACCATTCCCGAGTATAGTCGGATTTTTCATGGAATTTTTATATTTAATTCTTCCTTTATTGACAGCATCTTCTCTGATATCAATTATCATTTATAATTACACTCAACAGGATTATTTCCTATAATATGAAAAAAATTTGAAGTTAAAAAGAAAAGAAAAGAGAATTAGAAATAGTAAAAAATAATTTTTTTATTTTTATATATCTTTATTTTTTCGGAATCTTACAAGGGTAACCAATCCTAAAGAAATTACAGAAAAGATAGCAATACTTATTTCAAAACCTGGAACACCGGTATCAATTACTGTTGTAGAAGTATCAATAGAGGTCAATGATGTAGTAGTAGTCGTGCTTGATGGATTAGAAGAAGTAGGTTCCTCTTCAACTGGAGATGGTAGGTAAGCTGCTGAATAAGTTGGATCATGGACTATTTCTTTACCATCCCAAGCAGGATAAGAAACAAGAATTAGATCCTTTCTGTATTTGAAGTCTAATTTAGCAATAGTTGTGTTTTGGAGATAAGCAGAACCTGCAACAGAATCTGTTTCACTTTCAAATACAGTCATATTTCCACCTACAGCGGAAACTGAAACAGCAAATAAGTTCAGAACAGACACATTAGTCTGGTGAGTGACTCCATCAAGAGTATACCACTGTTTATTACCACGATGATCAATTTTGCTGAATTCATTATCAGGACCAGCAAAAGAAACTTCTGTAAACCCACCTGCTCTACTGGAGGTAGTATTTTGTTTGGTATCTTTAGTTCGATCAACTTTCAATCCAAATAATGACATAAAATCTGATCGGTACATAGTGGCTAAACTTAAACCAGCTAAATTGTTTTGTGCTTCCACTGGTAATGCTCCATAAGTCATAGTGGGGCTCAGAGCAGATTCTCCAGTTCTTGGATTAATTTCATAAACATAATCATAAGTAATATTCATTGGTAGGACTATATGATCACTATCACTCTCAGCAGTAGTAAGATACCAAGTAACAGGAAAATTCCTGTATTCTACACCGAATTCAAATTTAATAGTTCCATCATCACCAACAGTGGGATCATTCCAATAGGAAATTTGAGAAAATGGAGAATCAACATCACCTAAAGAGTTAAGATAGACTGTGGTAGTATCTCTGGTGTGATTAACATTCATTCTGGTCTTATTATTTACTGTATATCCGTCGAAAGTAATCTGCGTTTCATTAAATTGATGACTGAAGATATTTCTGTGACCAACCCATCCGCGATAGGCTTCGGTAACACCAACAAGAGGAATTATATCACCATCAGTGGGATGTAAGCCTTCATCTGGAGAGAATTCCAGATTTAACTGATGATCAAGATTACCATCCTTGTAAACAATTAACCTAGGTACAGATCTTATCATCCAAGCAACAAAAGATTGAGCTGTGACTGTTGCATTAGGAAGATTTTTTTGGAATCTTGCATGGAAAGCTTGTAGTATAGAGTTAGTAGTAGATATTGCTTTCATTTGAACATGTCTGATATCTACTTCTTGAATAACACCATGAGTATTTGAGAAAGCAGGACGAAGTGAAAAAGGCATTTTTTCAAATGGAACTTCTGTTCCATTTTGGTATTTCAATGTAACGTTGAACAATCCTGTAAAAGAATACCAAAGAACAGAACTCCTAACTTCAGTATAGTTCAAATTAAGATTCTTAAATGCAGAAACTGAGACACTCATTCTATTTCCATCACGAATATTAGCAAACCACTCTTGAACAGAGATATTATAAGCAACACTGTAATATGAATAATATTGAACAACGCTTTCAACATTTATTGTAACATTAAGCTCTAATTCTTCACCAGGATCAATATATTGGACTTTAACTAACATCGTTTTAGGATAGATGATCCAAGTAACATTGGCATCTTTAGCGTTATCCAGTTGATCAGAAGTCCATTCAGCATAGGTGACATTAGCAGTAAATCTACCAATAGTTTCATTGCTGGGAATAGCCTTCATTGTAACTTCAGTGGTATCATAATCTTCGATAACTTTAGTTATGCTATTTCCAAGGATAGACGAATTAGCAAAAGCAACTCTTGCCCAAAAAGTATCATTATTCCAGCGTTTAATTGTAAAAGTAGTATCTATAGCAGATTCAGCTGTAATATGGACTTCATAGATGATATCAACAACTTCAAAAGATGATTCATTGACTAAAGGAATACGCGTATTTACTATATGCTCTTCTTTTATAGATTCACTTACAGAACCTTCTTCAAGAGCAGTAAAGTTGCCACCATCTTTATATGTTCGAACGCCATAAGCATAAGAAACATTTGTACCTTCTATTTTACCACGTGTAATAGCTTGATCTGTGGAAATAGATTTTGCTTTAATAGGTTCATCCATTGCAAAAGAAACCTTGGCTTGCGAAACACTAGCAAAAGATAACCCAAGAAATAGGAAAAAAAGGAAAATTATTGTTAAAATTTTTTTATTCAATTATAATTCAACTCTGAATGACCAAAAGGTATTTTTTGGTATTGTTGAAAATAAGGTGATTCTCTTATAAATACCCTTTCTTTGAGAACCTTTAAGCCTAGTTAATGCGTAATTAATTTGTTAAAAGAAGATACAAATCATCTTTTTTATAGTTTAAAAAAAGAAACTAATTTTATTTGGAACGTGAAGTGCATTTTTTAGAATGTAATAATAGCTAATGACAAATTTTTAAATAAATTAAATTAAGTTTCCCGTTTTGACTTGACTCTAATTATTATTGCCAATGCGATAAACGGAACCACTATTGTTGGTATTTCAAAACCCGGAACAACTGGTGAACTTCTAGTCATTGAAAAAATTTCGTCAATACTTTCATTTACTAAAAATATGAAGGCAAAAAATTCAACAAATCCAGATATAACATTCATTCTTGTTTCCTGAGACCATATGCCATCATTTTGTTCCCATTTCCATTTGGTCGTTAAAATATTTCCTTGAAGTTGCTGATTTGGGGTGTTTGCTATTTGTTGCCATGTTGCTTTATCAGTGGTTTGTTGGACAATAGGCAAACTTACTTGACCAAAGGAAACAAATTCCAAGGATATAGGTGTAGTAGTTAACGTTTTACTACCTTCTGTTACTAATATCGTACCAGTTACTTCAGTAGCAGTACCATTTGTTACATCTGCTTTAATTTTGGTTCCTTTTGTAACATCAATTGAAAGATAACTTCCATTATTTGATAACAACCATACTTGCATCCAATTATTCCCAGCTATTTTGACATCTGTTACTTCGTATTCCATTGAGGCACCTGTTCGAACTTTGAACTCAAATGAGGCTGAAGATGGTTGAGTCATTGATAATACAAATAATATTATAAACATGAGAGATACATAAGTTATTTTGTGTTTAATTTTGGTCATAATTAGTCATTAATCCTTGATTTTTGAAATCAAATAATTTTACTTATTTAAATGTTATTATGTTTTTATGAATTTTTTATGGAATTATTAAATAGGTAGAAGACTTATAAAATTAATATTTTTACTAAGTTCAAATATTGTGAAATTTAAACATTCACATTATTATCCTTTAGAAATATTTATTTAAAAAATTTGGTGACAAAATGACATTATATGATAGATTTTTGGAAAGACAATCTGATCCGGAAACGTTGATCCGATGGGGTGCCTATATATTTATTTTAATATGGCTTCTCAATTCATTAACAGCAAATTTGTTTGCTTTTAATAATTTGTTGGATGTACAAAACATAACTGGATTAACGGATGCAAAGCTGGATTTAGTAGAAAATATACTGCTATTAAACATTTGGAGTTTTCTAATAGCATTTTTACCTTTTCTATTATCTGGAATAGGGGCTTTAGCATTTTTGAATCTTGCTTTTGATGAAGATTTACTAATATGGTTAAGAATGGTTTCCTTAATAGCAGTGGTAGTTCTGCTATTTGGATCATTCTTATTTTAAGGAGGAATTTGAATTGAGTAAAGCAAAAAAAACTACAACAAAAAATGAAGAACCAAAGAAAGTAGCTACTGAAGAGAAAGCATCAGAAATTAAAAAAATTCCATCTAAGGATAAAGTTTCTACTAAACTAAAAGAAATAACAAGTAGTAGAAGATTAAAACTAGAAAAGAAACCTATACCAAAATCGTTAGTTAATAATGAAGGTATTAAATATTACTTCTATTTCCTTTATGTATTCATACTTTTAGCATTATTAAATGCAATAAATACTAATTTATTTAATATCCAGTCACTTCTAGATCTAAATGGACCAATTTATGATTCCACGAACAATCCTCTAATTCCAAAGGATTTATTGGATCTATTTATGTTAAACTTCTATTCATTCTTCATGGCAATTTTAGCATTGTTACTTAGAGTTTTTGTTGCTACTGGATTGGCAGTTCTTGCTTTTGATGATGAAAAGGACAGTTGGATAAGATTAGTTAGTGTTGTAGGAATTGTATTCATAATATTTGGTGTTCAAATAATAGGGCCGTAAATCATTACCTAAAGAATAACAATTTTTTTTTACTTTTTTGTTAATTTTATTTTCAATCTTCTCCAAATATATGTAATAATTTTTGTATTTCTTCAATTTCTGAATCAATAATTTGCGATTCTGACTCTTGACTATCTTTTTTATGCTTGAGTGATCGTAATTCTAAATGGGCTTTTTTCTTTATTGCTTCTAAATCATACCTGTTAGCTATTGATAAACTTTCTTGAAAAAGGGTCTCAGCTTCATTATATTTCTTTAATCCTGATGATAATTTAGCTTGAATGAATATTGCTTTGCTTAAACTTGCAACTAAGTTATTTTTCATAGAAATTTTTTTTATAGAGTCTAATTTCGAATATACAAACGCTAATGATGACGAATCTTTTTTATTTTCCATCCACTGACTTAAACCTATTTCAGCAAGACTTTCATAACAAAAAATTTGATAATTAAAATCGAGTCCTAGAATATTTTGGGCATTTTCTATAGTTTCTTGAGCTTTTGACCAATGTTTTCGTTTAAAAGCAGTCAAATAATCTATGAAATGCTTATAAGCTACAATTTTTGGTTTAGATATTGAGTTCAATGGAAATTCTTTCATTAAATAGGATTCAGATTCTTCTTGGTATCCTAGTCTGTGATTTATCCTCAAAATGTTAAAGATTAGCTCAGCTATTTTTTCAGAATTTTCGGTCTTTTTTGGCTTAAAACTAGAGAAAGCTAGATTATACTTTTCCAAAGCCTGTTTAAATTTTCCTTTATCCCTGTAAACATGGCCAATAAACATGTTAAGATCCGATTCGATATAATTATCTTGATTCTTGTTTATAAATCTAAAACTCTCTTGGAAAAATTGTAGGGCCTTAGTTAATTGACCTTGTGCTCTGTAAACTTCACCCAAAGAAATTAATGCTTGTAAAATATCATCTGAATTTACCAGGACTTTACTCAACATTAAATTTCTCTGAAAATAATGAAGAGCCTTAGGCAAATCTCCTCCTAACCAATAAGATTTACCAAGCCAATAAAATGCTTTATTTTTTACTCTACGTTCTTTATTCGCTTCAATTAAAGAAATAGAGAATTGCAAGTTATCTAATTCATTTATTATTTCTTCTAATAGTGGTAAAGCTTTGATTATCGTTTGTTCTTTTATATAAACTATGGCCAGTTGTAAGGTATTGTCGTATATAAGATTTTTATCATTAATTAAAAATTTAAAGTTGTATGCATTTTGGAGTGGTTCAATAGCTGATTTTAAATCTTTTTTATAGATATAGCAATAAGAAATTTTGTAATAAGCAAAAAATTTGTCAATTGGCTTTGTAAAACTAGGTAATATTCTATTAATTTCAGATAAAGCCATTAAATACTCTTTTTTGATGATATACTCATCGATATTTGACCAATCGTAATTTGATTCATTAGTAAATAGCATTATACGTTTTACCGGAAAGACAAAGGTAGGTTTGTTGATTTTGTTTAATGATAGATATCCTATATAAGTAATTTCATGCTTAGCTTAAAGAATTCAATTCATCCATATGAGTATTGCTAATTTCAAAATCAAAAATAGAAGCATTTTCTATTATTCGATCTTTATTTGAGGATTTTGGTATAGTAATTGTGTTATGTTGAATTCCCCATCGTAACATAATTTGTGCAGGAGTCTTATCATATTGCGTTGCTATTTCAATAAGCTTAGGATTTTTCAATTTTCTTCCTTCAGATAACGGACTATATGAAACAATTGCAATGTTTTCCCGTTTACAATATTCCAAGATCTCTGGATCAAAGCAAAAGGGATGAAATTTTATTTGATTAGTTGCAGGAATAATATCTGAAATTTCTTTCAATCTCTCCAAATCAGTGATTGAGAAGTTTGAAACACCAATAGTCTTAACTTTTCCCTCTTTATAAATATCTGAAAGTGCTTTCCAAGATTCGTGAGTCCTACTATCATCACTTGGCCAATGTATGAGGTATTGATTTACATATTCAATATTCAAATCATCAAAACTCGCATCAAATGCTTTCAAAGTTTCATTATATCCAAAATCCTGTGGCCAAACTTTTGTGGTAACAAATAATTCTTCACGAGAGTAGCTTGAATTTCTAATTACTTTACCGAGCGCTTTTTCATTCTTATAATATCTAGCTGAATCAAAATGACGATAACCAGCTTCCAGAGCCCAATTAACTGCTTGAATTAATTTTTTATTATTCATACTCCAGGTACCAAGACCTAATATCGGCATATTAATATTATTATTTAATTTTATAGATGGTTTAATATCAAAATTATTAACACTCATTTTTTCCTTATTATATTAGCATAGATTTTACATCATCCTGCTAATATCCTCTTTTTAAACGATTTCATTTTTGATTTTGAATAAAAATGTTTTTTAGCCTTAGAAATATCATAATCAGTACAATAACATTCCCAAAGTTTCAAAAGGGTATAATCTATTCCTTTTTTTCGTAATTGTTCTTGATATAACCGGAATAAATAATATAAAAAATAACTTAATTCCCAATAACATAAATTAAAGTCCTCCTTCCCAGAATAGCAATCTTCAAACCCAAAGAACTTTTTTACTTTCGCATGAAGGTTTTCTACCTCCCAATGATCACTCCAACGTTTAGAAAACGTCTGAATAGTCATCTTCACCAGATTTGTTAAATAATATTTGATAGTAGAACTATCACCTTGACGAATAGCAAAAACCTTACAACGGCCATATATTAGTGTATTAATCTCTTTCTCCTGA
>MDVS01000020.1 GCA_001940645.1 Candidatus Heimdallarchaeota archaeon LC_3 | reverse complement strand
GTTAAAATGGTGTTTTTATGAATTTGAAAGCCTTGTGCATTATATCTTAATATGTCATTAATTTGTTGGACTGTCTTATCGAAATCAAGTCCTTTTAAACGATATTGGACTGTATCAGGACTACAACCTTTAAATGAGGTGCAAACATCTTCTAAAGAACTGTTTTCTAGAGCAGCCTGAGCTAATCGTTGGAAAACATGAGTAGAATTCCAGCGAGATTGCTTCGAATAATTCCATCCTTTTGTGCCTTCAATAAACCTACCGAAAAGCTTATGAAGTTCTGACCATACTTGCTGCCTGACTGTGTTGCTTGTTGTTTTTTTCATTGCAGTTAAAATTAACAACAATGCAGTCATTTATACTTTTTGTCGGATTTAAACAATAGAATTATTGTAATTTAATAAAATCTTTCGAAGACTTACGGAAGTACTGAAAACTAGTGATTGCATTTTTTATTATTTAAGTGGGAAAAGTTATTAGATAATGGCGAATAGTTTATGGTGCTTTCAACTCAAAAAATATTAGACCAAGAAGTAAATGGTAATTCTTTTTTTAATCAGCTTATTAAACAGCTACCAGTCCTAAGATATAGTCTCTATGTTATATTTCCTTACATTTTATTGCAAGAATTTCCAAACTATATAGATCACTTACAACCAATAACCAGTGAAGAAAAAATTCTATCAGCATTACTCATAATATCTTCTCTAACAACGCTAGGATATCTGATATTAAGAAAATTATTTTATAACACAAAAAAAATTTTGATATTTAGTGGATCTGCCCTAGGAAGCAGCCTATTGACTATGGGTGCTAATCTGGTAACTCTCCCATTTAATCAATTAGGAATAATAGTAGGATTATCAATAGCAGCAAATTTATCTCGCGAAATTGCACGATTTGATTCATTACAGTATCAGATACAAAAACAGACAAAAATTATCTATGATCAACATCCTGATATTGATATGAATTACAAAATAGGAAAAATTGGTCTACTGAGGATCAGTATGTATGGTATGGCTATTATCCCAAATAGAAATTTAGCATTTGATCAAAGACAGACATTAAGTGGATTTTTAAAGACTAAGAAGACAGAATTCATCGAAAATGAGAGAGAAATCATCATTTATTATTATGAGAAAAAAGAAGCATGGTCATTTCAATATTTTAAATTAAAAAAGAAGATTTTAGAATCGTATGTAATATTTCTAAACGGATTAAATGATTTAATGAAATAATTAATATTAAAAGGTCTATTATCAAAAATTAGGATAATAGATTTTTATTTGGTCGTGTATGAATATGAGAGATCCATTTTATTGGCAGGCTGAAGCTCATCAAAGATTAAGTCGATACTACTCGTCGCAACAGATGCTATTCGCTGAGCGGAAATGTGATAACACACTAGAAAATAATACCTTTTTAATTATTAAGGCGGAAGAAATTGATGAGGTAATTAAAATTGTAGGTGATTTAAAGAACTACATGAGCAATTTCAACGTAAATGTTCTTTTTAGAGGCCAGCGAAAGCATCATGATCTTCAACAACAACCAACTATAGCAAGAACAGACCTTACTGGTGATAATTTTGAAAAACAATTAAGAATATTTAAATTTGGAATATTGTCTCTTGGTTATACATCAGTTATTAATAAAAAATATTCTGAAAATCAATTTGCTAATGAAGCCATACTCCAACATTATGGTTTTTATACCAGATATTTAGATTTGGTCGATGATATAGCGACTGCACTCTGGTTCGCTTCAACTGATTTGGAAAATCGTAGCTTTTCTGTTGACCAATATTGTTATGTCTTTGTGTATGGAGTTAGTTGGGATAAAAAGATATCAAATGGAGTCTTCGATGGGAGACATCAAAGACTCGTTAATTTAAGAGAAGCAAGTATTCCCGAAGCATTAAGACCTCATGCTCAACAAGCTTGGGCAATGACTGATCTAGAACTTTTAACCACAAAAACAGAGCTAAAAACCTCCATATATTCTGATTTTAGAAAATATTTACTTTGTGTCTTGCAAATACCTATGGAAAGAGTTGTTAGATATCTCGGACTCGATTTTGAGGGAATTAATTATGCTATACAATCAAATCTAAGTCAAATGATATTCATTCACTATTTTAAAAAGTATATGAAACAAGATTCAGTAGAAAATAGACTTTTAGACTTTTTGAATATACAAAAAAAGCTTACTCCATATGAGTTCGATGAAACTGAGCAGGGTCTAGTAAAAATTATTGATATTATTTCACCTAACCAGAAATTAAAAATCGTTGACAAAATTAATTCTAAAACGGATATAATTGTAAAAAAAATTATTGATATTAACTTCGATTATCTAATATCACTAATAAAGACTTCAGAAAGTATTTTAGACACCAAGAAATTAAATATTACTAATTTAGGTATTAATGATCCCTTTACTATGATAGAGAATTGTTATACACGATACGACCCGAAATTTAAAGAATATTTTAAAAAAAAGGTAGGGCAAATTAATAATGAAAGGATAATAAGCAATCTCAGAACTTTTTTAAATACTAAACTTAATAATGATGATTATTTTTCGATATTCCCCAAAGATTAGCAATGAAATGAGAATAAAGAATAAAGGATACAATTATTTTTGGTCTTGGAATATTTGATATTCGTACTCGAAATTCGAGTACATTCCTAATTTTTCAATATCTTTATAAAGAGAAGTGGATCTAATTGATTATATACATTCCAATAAATTCTCAATTATGATACATTTACCGGTAATCAATAAGAAATCGGAAACCCGAAATAATTTATATTCCTCCTACTATGGACATGTGTAACTTATTATTTAAATGTAACACCATCCCTGCCTTTTCTGGAGACTATTATGAAGACTAAAAGCGTAAAATTTACACTGAATTACTTCATGAAATGGAAAAAACATAGAATTGTTAAATAAGGAAATTAGAATATTGAAAAAATAAGACGTATAGTAATTACAAAGTTTCTCACAAATTGGTGATATATTATCTCTGCTGAAAATAAAGAAAGCAAACATAGTAAAATTAGAAAAAAGGCAATTGAAATACTCGAGAAAGACCAAGAAGGTGTGCGATTTACTGAATTAGTGAGACAAATTTCTTTGTCTTTCCCAGATATCAAATTAAATACCATTAAGGGTGGAATGTGGGATTTAGATGTAAAATTCTCAGAAAAAGTATTTAAACCAGAGAAAGGTATTTTTAAATTAAATAAATATCAAGACATTGAATCGCAAGCTAAATTGGTCTCTAAATTAAAAGAACAAGATTTTTATGATCCTTTTGCGAATTTTCTTGTTGAAGAGACACTTGAAGCAACTTCAGCTATTCCTCTAGGAGGAAGTGTTTTCAAAGATAAATGGGGTACTCCTGATGTCATTGGTGTAAGAAAAACAAGTAGAAGGGAGTTGTTGGATGTACCCACAGAAATTATTTCAGCGGAAATTAAATTAAACCCATCAGAATTAATCACTGCTTTTGGTCAAGCATGTGCTTACAGATTATTTTCTCATAAAATCTATTTGGTCATTCCGAATGAATCTTCACAAGAAGATCAGGAAAGAATAGACTCTCTATGTCTAATTTTCGGAATTGGACTAGTAATTTATGATTCTAGGAATAATAATAATCCTAAATGGGAAATAAAAAATAGACCTCAAAAATTTGATCCCGATATTTTCTATACGAACACATATTTAAAAAAGATTGAAAAATCAAGACCAGATCTATTTAAAATATTATTTCCAGTATGATTTCAATTAATTCCAATAAATAACTTGATAAAAATGGTCATATTAAATCATTAATTTCCATTTCTTTAAGATTTAGGATATTCTTAGTCCGATTCTTAATTAGGACCTTCTCTTTTTCCTTTTTTGTAGGAACTTTTTTAGGTGGAGTTTTTGTTGTTCTTTTCTTTCTTGTTTTTTTGCTGACTTTCTTGTCGGATTTTTTTGCAAAAGGAATTGAATCTCTTTTAGAATTGGTCTTCAGAATTTTTTCTTCTTTCTTAGGAGATCTCTCATCTTCAGTAATCTCCATAATTGGAAGATCACTTATCATAAATGAGTAGGATAAGAGTTTCAAGTCCTCATTCTTGAACACATCTTTTTCGAGATCTAATTCACTGATTTTTCCAACATATTTTAACAGATAATCTTGCATGAATTTTGGGACTTTTTTGAACTGGTTTTCATTATTAGTGACTAAATTATTTAATGCCTTGATTACGTTGACCGATTGGACTTTTAATTCTTTGAAAAATTTCATAAATTCTTTGAGTTGATCATCTACAGTAATTTCTTTAGCGGTATCCATTATAAAAGAATCTAACCTAAATAGTGCTTTTATAAAAATGAGTTGTTCATCTTTCGAATATTTCCATTCCTTACTGGTAACTTTTTCATAGAATTCATTAGGATCAGGGATTTTATTGAATGGAGAGGGTATTTTCTTCTTTATTGGTAATGTTTTATCATAATCTTCAAGTAATTTTGCGAATTCAAGATGGATATTTTCTAATTCAAGCTTCGGTACCGAAAGAGCTGGATGATCTTTAGCAATTCCTGGTAGGTTCATAACTTTTCTGTATTGATCTATTTCACTTCTAATTCTGACCATTGAATTGAGATACAGATCTTCCAAATCGCTTATTCTTTTTACTAAAAGGTTAAAATATTTCTTAACAGTCTCTTTCACTGATTCGTTGCCAATATTATTTACCAGTGCTTCCATGGATTGTCCATAGGTATTAAATTTTTCGCTGATTATCTGATTCTTAGCCTTTAATTCAGTAATAGAAACGCTGTCCTTGGATAAATCTGATAATTCTTTCTCGCTATTATATAATAGACCAGATAGTCTGTTAATTTCTTGTTCATAAACATTTTTCTGTTCAGATGTAATTAGTAACTCGTTCTGAAGCATCTGGATAAGGGTCTCATTTGATGGATCGCTAAATGTCCCAATTTGAGTCTCTATGTCTGTCTTATCTTTGTCTCTTGAATTATGCCAATTACTAACTTCAACTACAGAACTAATCTGTGCTTCTAACAGTTGTTGGAATAATTGATTGTTTTGATCTTCCAGAGTCTTAAATTCTTCTTTAAGTTCAGTGTATTGATTTCTTAGTATTTCAAAATTTATTTTGAGATCTTCATTTGGGCTCTTTTCTTTTTTGATTTTGTCTCTTAAACTTTGAAGCTCCAAGAACCAATCCTGATTATTCATTAACATATTGACATAGTCTTGTTCTAATAGATTTTTATCATTCTTGACCTGATCCAGTTCTAATATCTGCTGTAATTCTTCGCGGTTAATAACTAACTCGGATCTATCGCTAATATTCTCAAATAATGATTTTTCTTTATAATAAGTCAATTCCTCTGACAAACTCTCTACTTTTTGGTATAAATCCTGAATCGGAACAGTCGGTCTTAAATAAGAGTTATACAGGGCGGGTTTGGTCTGACTTCTTTTTTCCCCAAAAAAAGGTGTAGGAAGTATTTTTCCTTTAGAATCAATTTTAACAATAAAGGAATGTTGATAAAACAACTCATCTGAATATTTGTATAAATGATTGCAGGGGATAGACTTAATTGAGTCTGAATCATCATCGCTAGGATCAACTGATTTTCTGTATAGTAATTCCAGTTGTTGATGACATATTGGGCATGATACTATTAAAATCATTTAGATTGTAGCCTCAATTTGTTTTAGTTCTTCTTTTACGTCTCTTTTATCCTCATTAGAGACTGGAATAGGGGTAATTAATTGTACATTTGGAGTAGCAACAAGCATCTTATCGATAAGGTCTATACGGAGAGTCACTAAATGCTGTTGTCCATTATTAGTATGTTGTGTCTGGATATGAACAAAAGTACTCTGGTTAGCGGATTCATATTTTATTTTTACATAGTCCTTGACTTTAAAATCAATTTTACAAAGAGAACAGGGATACATTAAATCGGAAATAAATTTTTCTCTGTCTGATACAGCGGGAGTCTCTGCTTTACTTTTTGTTTTTAATCCAGTTGCTGATATTATTACCTCAGAGGATAATACATTAAATCCTTTTCCTAGATTAACAAAGGTCTGGTGAGTATCCTTTCCTACCCTATGTTCAAAATAAAACATGTAGCCTGAGTTAGTCTTTTGTAAAATAAGATCTTCATTTTTATGTTCAACAAAAATGGATCCATTAACTCGTTTTATGGAGCCTTGATAATCATTATTACAAGCTTGACAGGTGAATTTTACACTTTTAACGGTCTCTAATTCAGCAGATTTTTTCGTCTTGTCAAATGTCTTGATAAGATTTCTTTTTTGTTTTTTAAAACGCTTAATCTTATCTTGTTTTAGTTTTAATAGTTTCTGGACATCATCCAATTTCTTTAAGAATAAATCATCATGATTATCCTCATTCTGAGTAGAATCTAATTTTTCTTCTTGAAAAGTATTTCTTAGTAATGCTAAATATTCTCCAATTTCTTCCGGTCTGTCATTTGACTTAGTCTCTTCTCTTATCTTTGTATTGTCTTTATCTTTGTCTTTGTCTTTGGAATAGAGTTCTTTAGCTGTCTTTGGTATTAGCTTTTGGACTGACTGTGGTGGATTTTCGCTGATTTCAGAAGTTTCTTTTTCGATGAATTCTTTTCCACACGAATCACAGAATAATGTTGATTTAAGAGGATCAATGATGGTCTTCTCCTCACAAGACTTACATATTAAGAATGATAATGTATCCTTATTATTGGAAAGAAGTTCTGTCTGTTTTTCTACTTGCTCATGATCTAATGGTTTCTCTTTTTTGTTACTTATTATTTCAGGTCTTATTGATAGCTTATCTTCCTTTTTTTCATATTTTAATGGACCAATGATTAATCGAAGGACTAGAGCCATTAATGAACAGAAAAGTAAAGGAAAATACCAAACAAAACCTTTGATGAAAAAGTTATACAAATTAAAGAAAAAAAATGTGCCAAAAATACCTGAAAGGAAAATAACCATTTTTATTTCATTAACTAATAAATTAGCGGATGAAATCTTAATCGCCTCGTCAGAATACATAGAAGAATCTGGTAATCTGAAAGTTATTTCTTCTTGCGTCTTATGTTTTTTCATATAATCTCATCCCATTTTCTCATTTATTTATGTTTTTAACCTCGTAACTACTCCTAACCCAACAAGTAATATAGCACCAATTATGACAACAGAAATACTTCCGATATCTTTAAAGACATCATTAGAAGAAATTATTATATTTGTCACCAACACAAAAGGCGCGAAATCATCAGAAGCGGGTCTTATATAGACTTGATATTCCCCTTCACCTAATGTCCCTAGAGGAATGTCTATTCTTCCATCCATATTTGAAGTAATAGTGAATTCACTTATTAGAGTATCAAATTTGTAGATACTAATACCAAAGGGAACATCACTGACAGGATTATTGGTCGCTGTAAACGTAGCTTTCAGATTTAAACTATTCTTGTTATTAACGGTAAAATAATATTCTTGTTCAACAGATATATCTATTTTTCTTTTGATTTCATCTACAAGTTTGAGAATTTGTTCCTCAAGGTAATATTGACCAATTTTTTGTTTTGGGATTTTGATAAATATTTCAGTTTCAGCACCAAAGATTATTGCATTTAATGTAATATTACCATTTACTTGTGTTAAACCTTCTGCAATGACTAATTCAGTGCGAGTATTTACTATTTGGACAAGAACATCTTGGATGAATCCGATTGATTTTCCTCGTATTTGAATATTTACTGTGATAGACGATCCTTCAGTTATGGAATTGGGAACGGATTTAATGATTTCATAATCTTCATAGACTGTAATTTCTTTACTGATATTATAAAATGTTAAATATTCGCCAAGTAATTCAATCGTTAGTTTATAGTCTCCTGGATGATTAAAGGTATATTGATAATATTCCTCTAGAAACCATGATTGAGTTGATGGGGTAATTCTCAAATCATTTAAGTAAACGACATATAATTCATTAGCATAAAATAAGAAAGTAGTCTCTTTTTTTGAAAAGATTTTGCCTTCTAAAGTGATCTTCGCCTCGGGTATTTTATAGATAATCCGTTCTTGAATTAAAAAAGTCGAATTATCATTTAAATCGAATATTCTAAAAAAAATAGGTCCTTTTAAGTCTGGAGAATATGCTTGTCCAACATAATTACCCTGATTGTCTAATGTTACGTTTTGAATAAAAATCCATTCTTGTCCTGTGGTATCCAAGTATTGTAATGCGTAATGGCCATTCAATTTACCTGATGCAGAAAAATTGAATTCTTGTCCTGAATAGATCAAACTAGAAATTGCTAAAGAAAGGATATTTTCCTTGTCAAAATTAACAATGGGTTCATTAGATGATTGTCCATAGGTATTCTGATCACCAGTATATGATAATTTAGCAAAATGAATACCTACGCTAAGACTATCAGTGATCAATAGATCATAACTGAAAGCTCCAATAACATCAGTTAAGGTAGTCCCGTCTATCCATTGAGTTGATCCATCACTAACTAAAACTTCAATTTCTGCATTATTGACTGGAGAATTATTAGTATCTTCTTCTAATAGATACCCAGATATTTTTATCGTCTCACCGACGACACCTCCAGACGCATTGGTCAAGACATTTCTAAAAAAAGGTCGCGAAATGACTTTGACTGTTAAATCTTTAATGCTTGATTCATATATTCCAGTTCCATCATACACTAATTGTAGATCATAATTTCCTTTAGGAATATCATTAGTAATGAATAATTGGATATCCTGAGTTATATTGACTTGATACGATCCTATTAATGATAGATCAGATTGCAGATAGATATCAAAGCTTCCAACATTACCTGTGAGAGGAAAAGTACCTGAAAGTAATTGAATATTGAAATTGAGGAATTGATTGCGGAATATCTGTGAAGGAAAATTGGTAACATGAAATTCTGTAGGTCGGGAGACCAGAAATTGTTTAGTAATTGTATTATTTCTTATTATTGAAGTGTTTTCACCAATTGGAGTCAATTCCCAGATCATAATATATTGGCCTAAAACTAGATCATCGGGAACAAGGTAAGAAAATGTCCATTCCCCGCTAGTAGTCATTCCAGAACCAATTATATCGGTAGTATTCTTTACAATTATTGATGCTTCAACTAATCTGTTAGATCTATCCGTTAAAGATGTTAATACTAAATAATTAATGGTGTCTCCAGCCCGTATGGTCGAACTACTGGCTATTAATTCCATATCAATCGTGTCATAGATTAGTACCGAAGTGTGATTTGAAAAAAATATTACACCAGAACCATCGATAATATCCACATTAAGAACCACATCTCCTAGAGGGATTAGAGTAGGAATATTAACTATTACAGTCCTATCTCTATTTCCTATTAAGTAAGGCGTATTGAGTGGAAAAGTACCATTATCTGTGACCAAAGAAATATTATAATATAAATTATCCAAAGCTATTTCTGCTCCTCCCAAGACCAGATTAATAGATATGTAAGTAGTCTGATTCTCTGAGCTTCTATCTATTTCTGAAGAGTTAGGATAAATATCTAACAAAAAATCGTCTGAAGTAATAAAAATTCCTATAATCTGTGTCGAAGAAGCAAAAGTATCGTCACCAGAAAATCCTATTTCTAAATTATATGCACCTAGAGGATGCCAAGATGGAAGAATTACAGTAATATTAACTGTTATAGGGAAGAAAACCATTCCAGCTGGAAACCAATGCGAAGATAAGATAGGTGAGTTGATAAGACCATTAGATTTGGCATATAGACTCTGACTTCCATCAAAATAAGCGAATTCTTGAGAAGGATTATCCAACTCAGCGGAAATGACAATGGAGGAAGCAGTTTTGGGTGAACTATTACTTACAGAAGCACTAACAGATGTGCTAACAGGACCAGTATTTGCTAAGACAGTCACATTCAAGGATTTAACAATTGATCCGTCAGTCACCTCAATAATGTGTCTTCCTTCGGGAGAATTTAAGAGAAAATCAGTAACAATTGTCAGTTCTGCATTTAAATTATAATTTTTTTGAGTGTTGGTAGTGATATCCTTTAGTGTAACTGAACCTGCTTGCCATAAACCACCATTTTCTAATCCAACAAAGAACGATATTGATTCATTCACGTCCACAAGATTTTTATTAACTTGAAAGACAATATCACTTGCTTTTAAGGAAGCATTACTCGCTAGGGGAGTATTTAAAGAGAAAAATACTAATGATACTGATAAACCAATAAAGAATAAATGATAGCGTTGCATGACTTTCTTAGTATTTGTACTTTAAATAGCAAAAAAGATAAAAAAAATGATGAAAAATTAAAATGAGAAACAATATTAATACAATAAATAATTCAAGGTTTTTAAATTGAAATAATCCTTACCAATCACTAGATTCAGTAATTACTAAATTATTTATATCAGTCTCATAAAAATCTTTGAAAAATCCAGAGAGAGCCTCCGATATGGCTTTTTCATAGGATCTTCTAGGATAGGTACTTCTATAACCATTAACTTCAAGGTTGGCTACACCACTAAATTTATCTTCTTTATCAGGATATGGTTCTACCTTTATTTTAAGTAAATTATTTATTTCCGGAATTCTGACTTCACATATTGATCCACGAAAAGCTACAACAATATTAAATTCGGAAAATTCATCTTCTAACATTTTTTCTAAAGATAACATATTAAAAACCATTTTTGTTTTTGTGGCGACAAATTTAGTTTAAAACCCATAAATATATAAATCTTTCCTTAATACAATATTATAGTACAAAAGGGAATTAAAGAAGCAGTTAGTCTTCTCATATTTTTCTTATATATATATAAGATTTGATGAAATATGTTTAACATTATCTATAAGAAATTTAGTTGTGATAAAGCTAGAAACTTAATTAAATTCCTGATTTCCGCAAATGTAAGAAAATTAATAAATTAAAAGATTTCCTATTTCCCAAAAAGCATAACGACAAAAAATTCCAATGTTCCAGAAAAAGTTGTAGATCTAGTGAGAAATATTAATGATACTAACAAAAGAGAGAGAAAAATGATGAAAGATAAAAATGGATAACAAAGTTAATGTTGAATTATTCAAAGCCTTCTTTAAATCAAAGGATTCTAATTCTCAAATTAAATTACGTAAATCTTATAATAATGATTTTCAACATGGGATCCACCAAGAAATTTCTTCATCGATTAAGAGTATTCTAGAATATTCAAATGAAGAAGAATGGAAAAATACTTTTAATGAATCACGGGAAGAGAATATACAACAAAGGATACTATCCCGATTTAATAATAAAGAAATTCATATAAAACAGACGGGAATCTTAGATAGAATTGAATTTAAATTTATTCCTAATAACAAGGTGTTTTCTGAAACTAAATTCGGATCGGATTTCGCAATAGAAATAAATGATACTATTGAAAGCAGAAAGACCTATATTCTAATTCAATCAAAGCTCATTAGAAATAGACGGGTCGAAGAATTAGAAAGAATCAAACTTAATAAGGATAATAGGACTATAAAAAGTATTTTTCCAAAAGAACCCGAAATCACTCAAGAATCTAAACTAGATGATTTTTTAAGAACTCATAACGATTGCAAATTATATAGGCTCAGTCAAGCTAAAGCAATGATTTGTAAACTCATAATACTCATCTCAATTGCAAAAATAACTCACTTATATCCTAAAATATATCTATGTGGATTTAAGTTAAAATTATGAATTCGCAATGAACTTAGTTAAATTGTGATAACTCATAAATTAATCTAATCAATGTTGAAACTCCTATTCATTAAATAATTTGGATCTGTTGAATAGTTAATTTTCAAACTCGGATATTTTTCTTTTACATCATTAAATTCTTCTATTAATTGCCCAAATTTTTCCTTTGGTAATTGTACATATCCGATTAACTCATTTAATTCTTTGTTGACAAATAATTGCGCTATTGGTAATTTTAATAATCCTTTAATTAGATTATTAAACGGAATTTGTTCTTTACTAGTTATTCTTAATCCTACAAGGAAATTAGTTCCAATAAAGTTAATATTAGGATAATATTGAAAAACATCGTTTTTGACTAAAAATCTTAATAATTCTATTACTGATTTCGAATCTCCAGACGGAGAAAGCTCTTTAATATTATCTACTGATAATTGATTCATCTGGCTCAATTTTTTTATGATTTTCCATTCATATGAAGTAAATTCTTTTGTTAATGGTTCTGTTAAATTCCATTTACGATATTTTTCTAGTTCCATGTCATCAGCTGAAAAATTAGGAATTCTCATTTTTTCCCATGGGTCCTCTTTTTTTGCTCCATAACTATTCATATTAACATTCCAGAACCAATGAGTCAACGGAATATAATCAATATTTCCGATACGTTCTGGAACTTGATCAAATCGCATGCATACTATAATAGAATTACCCATTTGAAATGGTACTTTACAAAATATGTTCGCAGAATCAATATCTAGTAAATTTTTCTCATCGTCGATTAATGCAAAATAATAACCCAATTTTGCTGGATTCATAATTATTCCTGATATATAACAAATTTTATGACCAAATAAGAAATTTACTGCTCTTTCAACTTTTTTTACATTTTTTCGATTAAATTTTAATACTTCTAATATTTCTTTATCAGTTGGGATGGTTATCCGAGATGAATCATCAATTTTTGTTTTCAGAAATTCTATATTTGACAATAATTGTAATATTTCAGCTTCTCTACTCCTTAAGATGATATTAACCTTCTTTAATCGTCTAAAAAAACCTCGAAGAAATTCATCTAACGAATAACTTTCAGGAATAGTCTTCATATAATTATCTAATTCATCTAAATCTGGTCGTTTGACAGGAGTTTGATTTATGTCCTTTATTCTGTCCATGAATGGAATAAATGACCGCGGGTATTCAAACCCTCCATCTTTAAACTTTATTGGGATATATAGGTGTCGATTAATTGTTGTAGTATAGGCTTCCTTTGAAAAATCATTGAGAAGTGAAGAATATTTATTATAAAAATCAGTGCAAAGATTTCGTAAAAACTCTTTCTTTTTTTTTGTATAGATTTCATAACCTTCATTAGTATAGTTACGAAAAAAATCTTTACACGAGAAATAACCATCTTTTATTGTTTTGATGACATCCTGTTCTACTAATTCTGTAGTAATTTGTGTATTATGACTACTCATAATTATTTTCACTTGATTAATGATAATTAATCGATTATTCAAAAATGTTTTTACTTTTGTCCAATGTGATGGGTGGGTATTCTTGATTTTCAATCAAAAATCATCAATTAGTGATTAAATTGAGGTACAAAACTTTACTTTCTTCCCTAATGATAATTATTTTGCTTCCAACTTTAGCTTTTGCTTTTGGAATTCCTAACGGTACGTCTTCAGAAGATAATTCTTCTTATTCTGAACGATATTTAGACCCACAAATTGATTTTCAGGAAATGAACTTCTTAGATTGTCGCGGATCAGGTTGCCAAGTTCCCACTAACGGATCTATCGGAGGAGACCCATAAAGGGGAATAAAATGATTCCTGAAGATCTATTAATTTTCTTTGAAAATACTACTAATAAGAGTGAAATTCAATCTCTATTTCAAAAGTCCAATTGTTATTTATCAAATGAAGAACGTTGGACAATGCTATGTTTATTGTTACATAGTTTCGGTGCGAGTTATGACTTTAGTAAGCATGAATTATACTTGCATTGGAGCGTGAAAGACAAAGACCATCTCAAATATATTCAACAACTTATCAACAACATATTAGATTCAAATATAGTTGCAGAATATGATAATAAAAATCAGACTTGGATTCTAAAGTTTTAAATCAATATTTATTTAATTCCAGTTTAGACGTTAGCTAATACTACATATAAATCCCTCCTTTTAAAAAAATAATAACCGTTTTTTGTCTAAAAGGATAAGATATTGATCAACAAGCTCACGAACTGGAATACGACTATACGTCCATTTAGTATATAGTAATTGAAGTTCTCTAGTAACTAAATCTTCAGGTATAATTAGATCTGGGTCTTTAGGAAGGTGACGGTAGATCCAGGATGAATATAAAAGACAGGCAACTGCAAAGAGCCAAATTCGATGTGAAGGATCAATTACTCTTGTTTTGGCTTGTAATGACTTTATCTGCCGGAATGCTGTTTCAATACGCCAGCGCTTTCCATAACAGTCATAAACATTACTAGAAGAAACTTCTGGACTAGTAATATATAGAAAATATTCATTTTTCAGATCTGAGTTCCCTTTTAACTTGCTTTTTCTCTTTTTTAGTTTCCATATGACTAAATTTACCTTAACTGATGGATCTCCATACAGATAATCTTTTATTACCCAACAATTAGTATTTATCCGATAGATTTTGTTTTCCAAGCTTGGAATGAAGAATTGGTTTTTCTTCATAGTTCTGGGATGTTCCAACAATTTAAAGACTTTAGTGATTTTTTTACTTTTTCTGAATGCAATTATAAAAGAATAATTAAATGAATAGAGAGTCTGGACTATTTTAGAAGAAATAAAACCTCTGTCAAGTATTATCATATTAATTTTAATTTTATTTTGGATTTGAGTTAAGGATTCAGATAAGATTGTGTGCACCTTTTTGAAATCATCTTTTTCCATTAAATGGAAAGCAATTGGTGATTTCAATTGGCGTTCTGCAATAGAAAATCCTAGAAATTGATAAAATTTTGTTGTCCCTTTTTCAGCTTCCCCATTAGTGATAAATTTCGACTTGCTTTTCGAATATACAGGAATTTTAGTAATATCAATTGCCAACTTAACTCCTCCAGGATATAATTCATTGGTGATATCCGTAGTTTTTTCTAAAAGTGTTTTATTAACTAATTTTTCTAATTTTCGCGGATTTCCCTTTTTAGATTTCTTTATGAACCAATCCGCTGATTTATTTCCCTTCTTCATCGATTGAGCTTCAGGAAAAGTCTGTTTCAGACTTATTCTTAAGATAAATCTAGAGAAATCTTCTTGATCGGCTTGAGATGGCAGTACATTGCTCTGGACAGTTAAAATTAACAAAATTGGTATTACAAATTTTTTTAAGGTCGTTTGTTTAAACATATCTTACAGGATTCCTTTGAGTTATTTAGTAGCTTATTTAACCTTGAAGGAATCACTGTATTTAAATTTATCGATTTTCATTTGATTAGTAACAGAAATGATGAAATGGAGCCAGTTAATCGGTTTTCAAAAAAGTACCCACAATATTGGTATAGCAGCTATGCTGATTACCCTATTCAGAATACAGAAATGATGATCACTAAAATTATTCATAAAATATAGAGAATTTGCAGTATCCAGCCCCAAATTAACGATTAAACTTCAGCATTGAAACTGAATTCAGAATTTTATACACTTTTCCAAAATTAGCTGAACTAATTAATCTTCTATTTCTACTAATAGTTTCATTTTATTAAAAGAAACTTTGGAACTACAGATAAAGCATAGTCAAGTTTATCATCCTTTGTACCCTTTGATTATTCATGGCTAAATTTTTATGTATCTCAGAATTTTTATCAATATTCGAGACGGGTGGAGAGGAAGAAGATGGCGATTTAATATATAGTTCAAACACTACTAAAAAAGTAGTATAAAGGAATTGATCCAATATAAAAAAGTATAAAAATGACATTCTTCATTTTTATTTGATTTAAATTGGAAATTAATATAAATTTTAGAGATATCTTCTACAAATTTCGAGCAATCTCCCCTTCCCAAGAGAATATTCTTCTGGAAATATATAATTCAGACTGGGGAATTAAATATTTTTTTGAATTACAAAATAGAGATAATTCTGATTTAAAATTTGATTTAGATATACTAATAGATTCAGGTTATATCAAAATACCTTATAACAACCATTTGACACGAAAAATAACAAAAAATGGGCTTATGTTAGATATCAAACTAGAAAGATCAAACTAGAAGGAATAATTTAAAACAATATGAGATTAACAATTCAAAAACTAAATGGAGCAATTTTTAGGGATCTCCCTAATTTTAAATATTTCCCTTTCAGTTGCAAATATTGTACCTTTTGGGAATTCACTTTTTTTGATAATAATACCTCATTGGAGGATGCAGAACAATATAAACAATATTGTATTGAGTTGCTGAACAAAAACGGGTATAATTATGGATTTTTGGCATTTTGGGATAAGGAACCAATTGGTTACACTCAATACAGTCAAATTAGTTACTTCCCTAGATTAACCCATTTTGTTTCATTTCAATTTTCATCTGATTCGATTTTTTTAAGCTGTTTATATATTCCGAATAAAGATTATAGGAGACTTGGGGTAGGAAAGAAATTATTAGAAATGATTCAAAAGGATCTTGAAAACACTAATTTTAAATTCATTGAGACTTTAGTTAAGGCTAATGACCAAGAAGATCCCTTCTCAGATTGGTTGAATAGACCTAAAGAGTTTTTCTTAGAAAACGGATTCCAAATAATTAATGAAAAAGATAATGTATTACATTTGAGAAAAGAAATTGCTAACAGAATGAGTTTGTAAACAAGCTATTTAAAACTGAAATAGGAAGAATTTGGTATTTCGCTAATTGGCCACAAAGTGGAAATCGATCAGAACCTAAGTTTGATGTGGATTTCATTTCTAGTAAGACAGTATAGTTGAGTAAATACGCGTAAAGGTAGTATCAGAAAAAGAAAAGATAATAATTATTCTGATTTTCTTGAGGATTAATTTCTATTACTGGATAACGAAATATCCAATTATAGGTATAATTAGTTAAGTGTAAGTCTCCTAATTTGTTGGTAGTAATATTTTTGGGTGAAACATATACTTTACTGCATATAGGACAAGATGTTCCTATACACTCGAGCTCACTTTCATTGTAAAAGCTTGTAAAATATTCTTCTGCCAATATTTTGCCCCGTTCGATAGAATCCAGATTAATTTTTCTCACAGCAGCTGCATTCTGTAATGAAATATCAATTTTTTCTTTTTTAATATTAAAATAGGAGTTTGTGCTGTATCGGTGAGTATAATGTTGTAGTTTCATATAGTCTTCAGGACAAAACCAATATTCTTCCATTTTCTTTCATTCCCTTATGTCTTTTTTATTACTGTCTTTCTTCTATCTTTGATTAGATTTGCAAGTGGTATTCCAATCAATCCCGCATTTATTCCGTAGACCATTAATGTTTCCTCTGAAGTTAGTTTAGGTAAATACGTGATTGATTCGAGAATAATAATTTGTGATGAGAAATATAATGTTAGTGAACTTCCTTGATAAAGCGTAATTGATAAGGTTACATATTTTGGAGTCAAATATTTGTCTTCGTCATCAGTTACGAATTCCAACGATTGATTATTGGTAAATTCAAATTTGCTTGGAACATTTACCCATTCTGCATCGTCAATACGCAAATATTTAATCTTTATTTTCTCTGTGGACGTGATATTGACACTGAATGCCTGATTTTGTGGCAAAAACATGATAAAATGAGTAATATAATCATCGAGATCAAAAATAAGTCTGGACTGTATTTGTCTATGGATCACAGGAACAATGATTGGATAATACACTGGTGGAGTAATAATATAGACATCCAATCCCTCTAACATCAGTGAATATTCCAGACTCCTATCAAAGACACTCCGACTTTCAAGAATTAATATGAAAGAAATTTGAGTAGATGAAGTTATTTCAAGGTCTTCAAAGTCGAAAATTACTTGTCCATGAGGATCAAAATCATAACCGGAAAAATCAATTGATTTATTTTGATCTGCTATCGCAATTACTATTTTTCCAGATAATAATCCAGTTGCAGAAAGTAGGCTTGCTCTTAAATCAACAAAGACATACTCAGGTGTTATAGTAGATGGTACAGGAATAGAGAAATTTGTGTTAGAGACATTATCAGTATTTGTTACGGAAAGTACCCGAGAACCGTTTAATAAGGTAAAGATATAGGGTCTCTTTATACTAGAATTTTGTTCTTGGCTCTCCTGAGTAATATCTGCTTTTCCGATATGATAAGCATTAATTAGCAATAATACTGTAATGAGAATAGAAAACACATGTATTCTGGTTTTCATAAGTCGTGTTTATCCTCCTAATGAAAGTAATAATGGATATTTGTATTTATCAGGATTTAAATCTTTACAACATGATTCAATTTCAATACTGAGTTCTTCTATGTCTATATCCTTTTGAATTTTGTCTGCTAACATGTATGATAATATTTTTGGATTAGTAATATTAGATAAATTATATTTCTTTAAAATAACAGTTAAAAAATTATTATAAAGAGTAATTTTTGTATTTTTTGCATTAATTGAATCTATATGCTTCTTCACTTTACCATAGGGTAATTTATCCGATACTTTCTTGGGTAAGTGTTTCAAGTCTTTTTTTGTCAATTTGTTAATTTCTCTATTAGATTTTGTTAGAGAAGTATTTTCTTCGACTTTCTTTTCTAAATCTTGCATTATTTCACATAAAGTAAGCAAATCAATATTGGATAGCGGATTCTCTTCAGTTCTCCTATGAACAAAAATATTTCTGCCTTTTCTGAAAGTATGAAGGAAATTCTTTACTTGTTCTGTAATAAAATTCTCTTCAAAGGCATAATCTATTAACTTTATGAGTTCTAATTGATTTTTTTTAGTAGAATTCACAAAGGATCTCAAAAAATATTCAATTTGTTTAAAAATATAGGTCACTAATCCTTGTTGTTCAGGAATACTGATGGTCTCATTATTCTGAAGTCGGAAAATGATCTGTTCGTAAGATTGATCCTTTTCTTCACTGAATGTAGAACTTTTAGGCTCCGAATTATTTTCTTTTGTAGTTTTAATTAAAGATTGTAATTCAAGTGCTGGTGAAAGTCTTACAGCATTAGGATCATTTTCTTTAACCCAAAATGGTTCACGAAAAAATTCTATCCCCTTAGTTTCTTTTACATAATCCTGTACTTGATGTCTTACTTCTGGAAAAACATATTGAGCTAAAGGATAATCTACTAACTTGACAGGAGGTTCGGAATGATTATCTATTATAATAACTCCGAAACCATATCGTCGCCAAATATCAGTAATTTGTTGTGGGTAGGCCTCATATTGCTTAACGGAGCATAATATGAGATGAAAATCTGCACAAAACTGAAATTGAAGTGGAAGTATGAATGGAGTAACTATTTCTTTATATGATTGGAGGGGATGAATCTGCCAAAATTCTCCATTAAGTGGGAAATAAATACCTATAGGTATATTCTTGAGAGCTAAGAATATCGAATCATCAGATGTTGTAATTCTTATTGGTACTTCCGATAGATATATCCTTGATGCTGTCGAAGGAAGGAACCTATCAAGAAATTTGAATATGTTAGCCTGACTCATATTTTTTTCCTATATTGTCAATTCGAGTGAATTTTTTTCCATAATATTAGTAAATAGTGTCAAATCTTCAAAATCAAGTCTGTCTGGTAGATGTTCATAATCTATTTGATTATATTGGACAATATTGAATAGATCAATAATGACATCTGTCTTTTTTCCAAAATAAGTCTTAAAAAAATTCATAATATTATCATAGAGGGTATTTCGATAACTATCCTCTGTCATGCCTTCGGGTAATGTGTTATAGACAATATGTAACCCACTTGTAGAAATTATTATTAAAAACCAATCAAATAAAAGACATGATCCTTCAAATTCAAGTAATTTTTCAATCAATGCTATGAATTCAATGAAGTGATTCATATCATGCAAAAGAGTATTATCCTGATCAATCTTACTCTTATTATTGTTGAATTGTATATTTACCGGAATGTATGTCTTTTCATAATCTTGTATTATTTTCTCTAATTCATTTTGATATTTTCTGATTTGTAATTGTGAGCTGAGAGATAATTTCTTCTCTCCAACATTTTTAACGTATAAATCTTTATGCTTATCTCGAATCATGTGTTCTTGATTAATTATTTGAGGTCGGTATTTCGAAAACTCTTGTTTAAGTGTTGTAAAGAGATTCTCATTCTCCATTTGCTGTTGAGTAATCTTTTTGTCTAATTGTTCTTTAACAGATGCAATATATGTCAATAAGATACTTGGATCAATATTTCGATTTAAAGGAATGTTACAATAATTACATAATGTATCTAACTTCAACGATTGATAGATAATTTTCAAAATGTTTCACCAAATTATTCATTTACAGGATTCATCTACTACCCATTTGACCATACGTCTTGCTAATTCTAACCCGTCTTGAGGCATTCCAATCATACCTTTGGCTGCTCCACCTAGAGTAACTATTCGCTGTGCTCCAGCACGAATGAAATCGTCACGATAATTCATTTTAACTGATTCAGGATATATACCAATTGTCTGAGTTGTTACATTAATTTCAGGCAGCATATCAGAAATAGACTCGATAGGAACAATATTAACGGTCTTTGAACAAAGTCTGTTTGCAAAGTCAACTTTGGAGAGATATTCTTTGCTAACGATAACAGCACCCTCGCCTTGATCACCACCATAGACCTCAAATTCATCAAGATACCGGATAGAGTCTAATTCTTGTTTGAGTGCTAAGGGATAGGATTTCGGTTTAGAAGATAGTTCTAAGGAATCTGAAGTTAAATAGTTATAAACCATTTTCCCAAACGTCATAGCCTTCTCAGGATCAGTTTCAACATAAATAACTTTGGATGATAGGCAAGCATCTTGATTGAAATACCCTACGTCTTGAGCAGCACGTCTAGCAGCACGATTCCAATTATCCTGCATGAAAGCTTCTTTGGTTATTACTGAAATGGAGAATTTGGGATCTAAAGTTACTAAATCGATACCTGGACCGATCAAGGATTTGATATGAGCTATGGAGTTATGACCTCCCCATGCAACAATTTTTTCAATACGCGTAGAATTGATTAATTCTTTTTCTACTACTGTGTCTCCTCCTTTCCAATAAGCTACCGACATATGTTTCGTAACAGGATGATTAGGATCCACATCTATCATAGTACGCAATATAGCCCAACCAGTTACAGGATCATTACTTGGGAGCTTGATTAAGGTGTCGCCTTTAGTTAGTGCACCGTTAATAATAGATAATGCTGAGATAGCTGGAACGTTACCTGCTGGAATATGAAGTGTTCTAACCCCAACTGCTTTAATTGAAGCTTCTCCAAAAGATGTTGGTCTTTTTACCCACCCATCCATATATTCATATCCAACAGGTCTAATCATACCTGTCAAGGAGGGAATAGAGAACAATTCTTGTAACATATAATAAGAAGATTTGATAATAGGCTCAGTGAGGTTTGAAGCGTCTATAGAAAGATCAATGGCTCGTTGTAAATATTTATTACTATCAATATTTAATGCATGACCAACTTTGACAAGAAAATTAATAATCTCAGATAAGAGTAGTTCGTGAATATCTCTAAGATTGTTAGATGCACAGACCAACTCAGACCATAATAATTTAGCGTCAGGAGTCAGAATGGTTCTTTTACCATATCGAACTGGATATTCGACCATATTTTCAAGTATTTCTTTTCCCCTAACTAACCAGGGAAGAGTGATAACTGCGTCCTTGTCTCGATCTACTACTATTTTTTCATCTACTGATTGAATAACTGGATACATTGATAATATTCACCTTACCAAAGATAATCCAGTGGATCTTATATATCAAAAAAGCAGACAGCATGTAGTTTTTTAGCAAAACATGTTTAAAAATTTTACAGAGTTTAATCTCAATACGAAGTAGTAAACTAGAAACTATAAAGTGAAGACAGGACAAAAGAGAGTCTTGGCTAAGAAGAGTACGAGAATAATCCAATCAAAATTATAATCTAAGAGCAAAAGACTAGATTCCTATCCAGGATCATAATTAATGACCTCGAACATTGTAATTGGACGACCAACTCCTCCATGACGGAAGGAATAAGTCGAAATTAAATTATCTACCATTAGACGCTTCAAACTATCATAGACAGTTGTCCGTGGAAGATTCAAGAGTTGACAAAGTAAGGGTCGGGAAATTCCTTCCTCAAATTGTGAAATTTTATCCAGGACAGTCCGATCATTCCAATTGAGAAATCAGTTTACTGAAAAAGGTTATGCTGTCTACATATTGAATCATTAAATTTATTATCTACTTTTTTAAGTCAAATCAGTAATTATAAGGAGAATATTGAACATAGATGTTTAATTATTATTAGAAAGTCAAAAATAAGAATTTTCTGCTAACAAATGGTCAGTATTTGTGAAATAATTTTTGTAATGGTTTAAAAATGGCTCATACATAATTTATTAATCGTTCTCAGGCGAATCTAATGAAAATTCATTCTTTTCCTTCATTTCTTTTTGTATTTGATCTAATTCCTGCAATTCCTTTTTCGACAACGAAATTTCTGGAATAGTTAAAGTTTATTCTCTTTGAATAGCTTAGGGAGTTCATGATGAAAGAAATGAGGAATAAAGCGAACAGGTTTAAGATTTAATTCCTTAAAAATTCTATTAGGAATTTTAAAACAAGTGGAGCAAATCATTGTATTTTTTGTCCCTTTTGTTCAAAAGAATAATAGAAAATATTGTTTTATCTTCATTGCTGATATATATTCGAAAAATCAGAAAATAGATAATAACTCTAAACATAAGAAAAATAATGAAAATCGATCCTCTTTTACAATGTTATGAATTATTTGACCAATATAAATTTAAAAAAGCTTTATTACTTGCAAAACAGAAGATAAATCATATTGAACTTGAATCAGAAACACGAAGAAACTTAGTTGGACTAATTATTTGGTGTTATAATTTTCTAGGAAATTTCGAAAAATGTCTTGAAAATATAAAAGTTTTAGAGAAAAATTTAGGAAAGACAATGCCTGAATGGCATCTTGGATTACTTAATTATAATAAAGCTTTAATTATCAAGAGAAAAGAAAATAAAGAAAAAGCTTCAGCAATTTTTCGTAAAGCTGCAAGTCATTATAAAGCTCATAGAGAAAATGAAATTGAGTCCTTTCCTGATAATCAACAATTGGTATTAAAAAATTTAAATATGCTGGTATTAATTCTGATTTTTATGGTAATCGTCCTGAAGGAGCAGGATTAACGAATTCTTTACTGGATGAATTTACCGCGAGAAAAATGGTTGTGGCTTCTTTTATCCAAGCTGCTAAAGAAGCATCATTACGAATGGTTTCCACAGGTGTAGTCAACGATAATAGCGAAAATAAGAATCATTTCCTTGATACTCTGACTGGAAAGTTAGCTCAAGGTAGCCAATTCACTTCTACTGATGATAAAGCGAGATTCATAGTCCGTATTACACAAAATAATTCTGCTAGTATTACTGATACCAGAATCTTAGAAGGCTTAGATAATGAAGTCAATTATCTGAATAATGATAAGACTCATTATCCTTTATATCTCTGGGGTAGCACTGGTGAACAAGGACGAACGTTCTTCGGTACTGAAGACAAAACTGATGGATTTCACACTGCGATTATTTGGAAGCGTACTTATGTTGATAGTGCTTCCCAGACACAAATGGTTCATCTTTCCGATCCACTGTATGGTGAAGAACCTTACAAAAGAATCCTCTATTATCCTGATCATTCATTTGGTAATAAAATCCGTTGGAGTACTATGTATGATGATAACACTTTCCTTAACACTGAACAACCTGATTGTAACCGCAGTTATTATCCGCGTTTAGACTCGACCCTCGAAAAATATTCACCAGGAGCGTTCTGTAATGATGGTTCAGCGGTTCCTTCTGATCCTAATGATCCTAATAGTCCTCCGATTTATCACGAAGCACCTGGTTGGGCCACTTTTGATCTTGATTTCTTAGTTGGGCATTTCGATTTTGGATCAAATTCTTTAGTTATTCCTATCAGCGAACTCGATGAACACAATGAAACTATTTCTGTTTCTTATGATGTTAATGCTGATGGTGATACTGACGATCCTGAAGATATTCAAAACAGGACAATATCAAATAACTTCATGGAACAATACTCTAACATCACTGCTACATCGTTAGCGAATAACGGTTTTGGAGCTAGTGGCTCTCAGAAACTGAGTGATACCATTAACGCTGGGCAATATTATGCAGGAGAATCAGTTCATCAACCATTACCACTCCAGCTTCTGACTATTGAAAACTTGACTTTTACTCCTTCACAGGGCGATTCTATTATTGTTTCTCTTAGTCGGGGTGATATGGATTGGTCATTTAATACTGTTGCTGGTTATAATAATATTGCAATTAATAATCCTGTCCATCTTAGTGTTGGTTCATTAGAGGACAATAATACTCACTATGTTAATTCATCTTTGATAAATGATTCAGATACCAATCCATTAAACGATTCTGGTCCACTTAATACTTTGTGGCGTAAATTCAATCGAGGCGTTCCGACTATGAACACTTACAACGATTATGTCGCATCATCCAGTATGTTCGGAAATTCTAATCCTATTATTCTTCGATCAGGTCTAGTGCGTTCTCACAACATCTTTGATTATGACCACCTAACATATGCGTATGATACTTTTTCAGTTGAGAGTATAGCTTTACCTGACGAGTATCTTGGTCAATCTTCTGAACAAGATCATCTTGGGGGTTCTTTCAGAGATCCTCGGCTACGATCTGGGAAGTTTGCTGATAATAATTGGAATATTTATAATGTCGAAGCTGTTCCACGAAGCTATTCAAATCATTCATACAATATTGGTAAGATTTGTAATGAGTATTATGGCGATTTCGCTACGGGTACTTGGAATCTTTGTTCCCCATCATCAGACCTGACTATTTCATCCGATTTCTTCCACGATTCGGGTTCTATAGGTACCTACCAGGGAGAATTCACGACCGATATTGCTTTATGGGATGTGAATGATCTTGATGATCGTGATTATTGGACTAATAATGGAGCTTCAAGTGGTGGTCTTCAAGCTTTCGTTGGATATTCTACTTTAGGGACTGAGATACAATCAGTTAATGCTATTGATTCTGCTCCAAGAAGCAGACAATATACTACAGCTATGACCAAAAATATTGTCTTTACTACCGGATTATATAGTCATCCTGAACGTTTAGCTGACTATCAAGGTCGTATGACCTATTATTTACCTGATGCTTACACTCCCAGTATTATTGATAGGCTCGCTCATGCACAACTTCTTCCTTTCCTCATTATAGGGATTATGCTCCTATTAATGATCGTTGTGCCTTACCTTTTTGCTACTATCGGTGGAGCAATAGGTTCTGGAGTTGCTAGTTTCTTAGGATTTGCAGCAGAATCAGCTGTCGTGTCAGGTGCGTCAAGTGTAGGTGCTGTTTTGGGTGCAGCAGTTGGATACGGTATAACTGAAATGCTAATAGGTGCTATTTCTGCGTCTTTAGCAGGTGAACAATATGATTTCTTCAATCAAGGTGTCGGAGATTTTGCATTTGGGGCTGCTGTCGGTGGATTCCTTGGCTGGTTAGGGTGGATGCGTAAAGCCCAAAAATTGTCGAAATTTTCAGGTATAAGTAATATATTTGCAAAATATAGGGAAATGCGTCACGGTTTTACTATGGCACGAGCTGCTGATGGTACTATTACAGCTGTAGCAACTTCCTTTTCGAGATTTCAGAAATTAATCGCCTATACTCAAGTAGGATTCTTTAAGAGTTTATATTTCTTCGGTAATATCATTATGCGGAATCTTGCTTTCAATTTCTTAATGAACTCCTATAGCTCCACGGAAATGGATTTCGCTGCTACTTCTATTGGTAGTATAATCGGTTTTAGTGCTTTCACTCCTATTATCGGTCTTCTAGGTGGTGGTAAATATGCGAAGATTGGTTTTGTGCTTGCTTCTTCTATGGCTTTTACCCTGAGTGAGATTGCTTATGAGCGATATAATGTTGGTCGTGATGTTGTTCAATTAGGTCAATGTAATAGCATTCAAGGATATAGTGCTAATCATCAATTTGCCTGTCAGACTAATGATGGTGGTGTCCGTCTTGAGTTCTTTGATTTTCTCCGTTACGCTGCTGCAACAGCGAGGACTACTCCCGGTTATAGAGGTCTTATCAGTGATACTTTAGGTATGACCGCCATGTTGGCAGATTTCGATTACTTAGCCGTCCGGTATGTTACCTCTAAACTTGGGGTAGCGTATGATTTAATGTTCCATCAAGATAAATTCGCTAATGGGATAGATGACTATTGGCGTCAAGGATCAGGACTCGATCTTTCTGTGTATGGGACACCGATATATTTGTTTGATTGGCGTGAAGATTATATGTATAATGATGACTTCGGGTCTCAATACCATGTAACTAATAGTTATGATTCCTTTGAGGCGATCCTTGCTGAATACGGGTTATATGATATTAATTAATTATAAATATAAAAAAAAATGTTGAGTAGTGATGATTGTTGAGTAATTGGTACAATGAATATTTTAGTAGAGTAATTAGGGGTACTTATAATCCTGCTAATGTGGTGGATTTTTTTAATAAATTCTATGAAAATTATCCCCATGTCAAAAGACCACCCGTCGAGTATGGACCACCCGCATTTATTATAGGATTAGGAATATTAGCAGCTTTTATATACTCTGCGTCACAAGAAGACTATAATGCAGGAATGAACATAATTTTTGCACTTGGGATATTTGCTACCCTGATGCCCGGATTCTTTTTATCATTGGTTTATCCTAGCGTGTACATTCGATTTATAATTGCTAGAAAAAGATTGAAAAAAATGACAGATTGCTCCCATGAATTCATTACTGAAAATGGCGATGAATACTGCTCAAATTGTAAATATATCTAAAGGAGCAATAATGGTAAATTCCTTAAATTAGAAATAATTAGACATAATTTTTTGATGTTTATAAAGGTAATATGATTCCTTTGAAGTCCACCATACTTTGAACATGGACCATTCTATTGTGAGAGTTTAGGTGTTTATTAAGGAATAATTTATAATTTCATTATGGTAATATCATGTGTTCCCAACTATGAAGGTTAATCAATCATACTGTAAATATTGTAAAAAAGAATTATCCCATCCAGATGATAATGATTTTCATCAATCTTGTTTTGATGAAATCGAAGATTATGATGTTCTTTATTATCCTACCGAATGGTATGGTGCTGATAAAGTTTATTCTCATGAATTAGAGTTTTTCAAATCCCTTATCCCTTATTGCAAGGGATGGGAGGATGATGAGGAAAATTATGAATGGAAGACTAGTAATAGGATCCATATTAAAAAATTGCATATTACTCACCTCGATATATATTTTAAGGAAGATGTTGATGAAATTCCCCCAGAGTTTTTTAATGTAACGTCACTCAAAAAATTAAAGTGGTTACTTATAGAATTTCGCGGAAGAGACCTTCCAGATTCACTTTTTTCATTTCCAAATCTTAAAATATTAATTTTGAAAATTCCTCTTGCTACCATTCTCCCTAATGAAATTTTTGAATTAAAAGACCTCAAAAACTTGAGCTTGAGAATTCCAAATGTCTTTTCAATCCCCAACCTATTTTCTAAATTACCCCATTTAGAAAATTTGAATTTTTCTGAATTTAATGGTGTTATTCCAGATTCCATATATCAGTTGAAAAGACTTAAAAGTATTTCCTTCCCCCAGTTTGACTATACTAACATTCATTCTTCAAGAATTGTTGTAAATACTTCTAAAATGATCAATTTTATTAAGAGTTTACTGGATCTAGAAAAGATATATTTGCATTCTATCTCACTACTCATCGATTTGACAAATGGAGAAGATATTAATTTTTTTCTCAGATATTATGAATTATTGACTAAGTACTGTGAAGAGATAGGGTTCGTCAGAGTTTTTAAACAAACAATTATTGACCTTGAAATTCATCTTAAAGAGACTGTGGTCCAATTACCTGATAAACTAATAAATACACCATCTCTCAAAAGAATTATCTTAAGATTTGATGGAGAAAATATTCCTTCACCTTTCTTTTCATTAGGTAAGATCAAGACTGTCGACTTGACCATTCCAAATCTGAAGATCATCCCTGAATATTTTTTTTCAGAGTTTTCAAATATCCAGATTACATTTTTCAAAGGGAGTCTACCGGAACTTTTGTACCACGATTTCCAGATAAGCAATTTGACTTTTAATAATTGTTTCTTTGATAAATTCTTATTTCCTGACCAGATAATCGTTATTAGTAGGTTTAAATCCCTTATTTTTAATAATTGTTCCTTTCAAGATTCTGAGGAGGAATTAGACCTCTTTCTTAAGAAAGCAAGATTAGATAACAAAATTTTATTAAATGATTGTTCTTTCAAATGATTCTCTTTATCTCTTAATTTTAAGCTGCAAGAAAATAGTATTTTAAGTTACAAGAAAATAATTCTCAACGCCAAAATCATGTCCTTCTTTAGTCTCTTTTCCTAATTTTCGAGCATATCGTCTATTCCCATCTAAAATTATTGCAAGATGGTGTGGTGGGTTTTTAAAATTTTTAATTTCACTCCAAAGTCTTTTTTCGTATAACCTATAAATCGATTTCATAGGAACATCTTTCAATGTCTTAAAAGGTCTTAAAATCGATTGAAATGAAATTTTTTTCAAATTTTTCAGACTGACATTTTGATTAGAACTTTATTCTATTATTCTTTTCCGTTTAATACAAAAAATGAGTAGTTTTTATTCTTAAAAAAGGATTAATAATTCATTCACATGTATATTTAGGTTCATTTATAATCGAATTATCATATCAATAAATGCGGGAGGGGAGATTTGAACTCCCGTACGCCTACACGACAGCGAATTTGACCTATCCAAAAATTTGGACATTTCCTCAACGCTGCTCCTCGAATCTGAAAGAAAACACCTTTCTTTCTTTTGACCTGGCTCGGATACCCCCGCATAACTAAATTGTAATTATTTTTTGAAATTAAGGGTGGATTATTTAATCTAACTAGTTTTATGATTAATTTCAATATAAAAGCAATTTAAATTTTCTATTTCCTCGTAGTCTAAAAATCTGACTATCTCGTGTTGTAATCCTAAAAATTAGACCACCAGCCGAAAATTGGAAAATATAATCTTTTTCATTTGCTTTACTAGGTCTTATTAGAAATAAAGTTGTATTCAAAACCAATTTAGGTTTTTTTTTCATATCAACCTTTTTTCCTTCTTCTGTTATTTCTAATTTGACAGAATCACCTTCTTCAAAAGAAATAATGCTTCTAGGAAGTTCTAAATAGTTTTCAGTCTTTAATTTCTCATCACGGAAAGAAATTTTTTCAATGTCTACAAATTTATCATAATCGAGACGAATAATTTCACCAGAAGTTGTATAAGCCATATTTTTCAACCTTATCAAACTAAATATATTGTTTAGACATTATTCTTCTTCAGCTAGTTCAGCTTTTTCCACGGCTTCTTCGAATTCTTTAAGAAATCTGTTATAGATAGCATCCACACGATCTGCAACAGGTCCAGTTCCTTCAACGCCTTTTTCGGTGACTTTTACTCTTTCAAGAACAACAATCAAACCTGAATCTTCGTATAATTTTATGTCTCCAGGCCTTCTGAAAGTTTTTTCTAGTTCCATTGCTAATTTGGGTAAATCAAAGGGTACATCTTCGACAACTATAGTTCCTACAAGGTTTCCATTAATGAATATCTTGTGAAATTTATTTACTTGCTGATCATCCTTTTTTACAATCACATCTTTTAATACTATATATCCTATTCCTCCTTCAGGTGCAATGGCTGTCATTTTACCTGTATAAGTTTTTAGTTTTTGATCAGGTGTTGTTGAAATTACATCTACAACTACGCGTTTCCCTAAAAAGCTAGATAACTCCCTTGTATAAGAACTTCTTGGATTATTAATTGACATTTATTTTCTCACCATCATGTTTAGTAAAAGCTTGTATTATTTAAAACCTACAACATTAAATTTCTTCTCTTTTTGGAAAGTAAATATCTAATGGAAAGTAAATATTATTTTTTAAAGAAAAAAAAAGCTTCTAAACCAGCATTAAAAATAAGAATTTCCATTATTCATTTCATAATTACTAATTTTTATAATACTTATTTATTGAAAAGTAAAAAGAAAATAATTTCTATTTCTGTTATCTCACAATTCAATTTTCAAATATTGATCCTAGAAATAACAATGATAATATTTATTTTATTCAGATAGTACTTTTGTTAATTTAGATAATTGATCTTCATCTGAATTCCATGGAATTATTTTTTGCAGTTCAATTCCGTCCATTTTCACAATACCAAAAACTTTAACTATTTTTCCTTTTTCGTTGATAAGAATTTTTTCCTGATCAACACTAAGTAAAGATATTGAAATTTTTTCCTGTTCGTTACTATTAATAAGAGTTAATTCATGTTTATCTGGAAAATATTCTGTAATTTTTCCCCAGAGAATAATTTTCTTACCGGGGGCATTTTTAGAAACATTTTTTAATGGACAATATTGATAATAATCAGGAACAGTTATTTTCATAAATTCACCTTGAAAAACTTAGCTTTATTGGCATTCGGTAAATTGGGAGTTTAAAAAATAGTAATCAAATCAATATTAGAGTTAAATTAATAATTTAAACTAATTAGATTATACTATTCTTAACTTTCATTATTTTGCTTAATAACTCGGATGGTTATTGAACTTTCCTGAACTATTTATAATGACTTGAATTCCGGTTGATCAATTGTAGAATAATCGTATAGATAATTAAATACTATTAAACGTTAAATTCATTACTATTTATTACTTAAGGATGAAATAAAACATGGTCTCATTTTGTTCCACATGTAAGAACTTGATGATCCCTCAAAAAAAGTCAGACGGGACCGTAATGCTCTTTTGTCGAAAATGCAACATTGAAGAAGTAGGGAAAGAAATTAAAATTACTCAAAAAATAAAACATACGAATACAGAAACGATAGTTATTACTGATCCGTCTATGGAAGCTTCTGTTGAAGTAGAGTGCCCTAATTGCAATAAAATGGTACACGCAGCTCAATGGCAGGTACAAACAAGATCTGCTGATGAAGCAAGTACAACTTTCTTTCGATGCATTGAATGTTCAAATACTTGGAGAGATTACGGAGGATAATCTTCTTTTTTGGTAATTGGTATATTAAAAATTATAAAATCTGAAAGGTATTACTCAGAATAATCAATTTTTTCTAACTCTGATCTTATTTTATGAATTTCACGAATATCACCCAAAATCATTAATTCGTCTCCTAATTTAATAGGATATCCTTCTTTTACATGAAAATTACCATTTACTGCTAATATAGTTGCGTTTGCTGTTTTTTCTAAATCTAAAACATCATCAGCTTCTTTATTATCTCCTAATATTGATAAATTCCTTATTTTTACTTTTGCTAGAACCATAGGTCGAAAAATATCTTCTTCTGTTTTCTCTAATAAGGAAACTTCTGTTTTCAAAGTTGCAATAATTCCATCCATTTGAGCTTTAGCAATGAAGTTAGCCGATGAGACTTTAGATGTTGACACAGTCTCGTCTACTTCGGGAAGTAACTTTATCCGTTCTGCAAATTCAGTATCAAAAATTCTAAGAACAGTCCTGATGCTAGGGTTTAACTTCTTTGATCTTAAAGCAATTTTATAATTCGTCATATCATCATGGGTAACTGCAAGAAGTGTTTTAGCCTGTTTTATGTTTGCTTCCTTTAGGATATGATTTTGTGTTCCATCACCAAAAATGAAAGGTACCCCTTTTTTAGAGTATTTTTGAGTAAATTCATCATGTAATGCATAACTTTTTTCTTTTGTTATACCAATAAGGTTTAAATCTCCTCTTTTATCCATTTCATCAATTATACGGCTTCCCACATGTCCTATACCTATTATTATTGTATGACTTTTCATATTTTTACTCAATGCTAAAAACCACAACTCCTGTCTTTCTTGATATTGAAATAAAGTAAATGCAACCTCAAAAATAGCGTAAACAATAAAAACCTGTCCAAGAATAGGAAATGTGAAGAACAAGATTCTTATTATTACTTCATTAATATTACCTGTTTCTGAATCTACTGGGAAATTAAATATTGTTTGCCCAATTAAAAGTTCTATGGTTCCTGATATAGCATCCCATAGAGTTCCATGGTAATTTTCATCCCAATCTTTAGAATAAAATGAAATCATTGTTATTGTTCCTAGAATGATTAAAATAATGATTCCTAATAACGCCCAACGAAATTGGACAAGGACTATTTTCGATCTTACTTTAAGAACAAATAACTTATTCACAGATTTTATCCCAATAAATGATTATTATAATGGCCTGATTCCGGAATTCCTTAATTAATTTATCTTGATTTTTTACCTGATTGACAATTTTCACAAAAAAAAGTTGATCTCTTATTTTGAATAATTCGTTTTATTTTAGCATTACATCTTAAACAAGGTAAATCTTCCTTTCCGTACACAGCATGCCATTCCTGTGCTTTACCTTCAACTTTATTCGATTTAAAATTCTTAATGGTTGATCCACCATCAATAATGGCGTCATTTAAAACTTCTTGAATAGACTTAGATAATCTTAAAATTTCTTCATGTTTTAAATCTCCTGCTATTTTATAAGGTGAAATTATTGCTCTCCACAACGATTCTGATTTGTAAATATTTCCGATACCTGCTACAAATCTTTGATCAAGTAATAAAATCCCTAAGGCCTTATTTTTATTACGTTTTAATTCCAATGCTGACTTAAAATCCTCTAAAGAAAAATTAAACCCATCTAATCCTATTTTAGCAACTGCTGGGTATCGATTAGTTAAATTTTCATAGGAAGAAAAAAGATGAAATCTTCCAAAATTTCTCATATCATCAAATACACATGACGATTCATCTGTAAATTCTAATACTACCTTTACATAATTCTTCTTTTCTTTATTCAAATGATTTTGTAATTGCTTTTTTTTTTCATATATATTAAATGAACCAGTCATTCCTAAGTGATTTAAAATGGTATAATCATTCTTTCCAATTAAATTCCATATGAGATATTTACCTTTACGCTCAATTTGCTTTAGATTTGTATTCTTCAAGGAAGAAATTTTTATTTCTTGGCTATTGTATCTTGAATATTTTAATGCAAGTTCAGTAAAGTAACTAGATTCAATTTTTTTCCCCATTAATGGCAATAAATCTTGTCTTACCTTCTCAACCTCAGGTCCTTCAGGCGTATAATCACCAGTTTTGTGTCTATTAGTAATTCAATGTTGTAAAAAGTCAAATTTCATTATTTTTTGAAAATAACATCATTATTTTCAATTTTATATCTTATTTGCCAATTTTTATTTGCTAATATGGCATATTTATCTCTATACTTATTGAAATCTTTGTTAGACATAATTCTTGCCCCAGAATTACTTGAAATTTTAAGAATTTCAACATCAGCATCAATTTCGGGTAAACATTCTAAAAAAATAGCTTTTTGATAATCATTGATTTTGATATATTGATTCTTTACAGCAATACAAAATTCACAATGACATTTATCTAAGTTTTTTATTTTTTCGTGTTCCAGTAATAGGTATCTCAATTCAGAACCATTAATAATTGTTATCGGTGTAAACCCCTCATTATAGATTTTTTCTAAAACGACTTTGATATTTTTCATACTAGGAAATCCATGGGTGCCATAATTTGCTATTTCGGATCCATCCAATACCACTGGTTTTTCATTAGGTTTTTCCACAATTTTAACTGATTTTTTATATTTAGGTCTCTTTCTTTCTTGATCTATTAAAGATTCAAGGTCTGATAAGGATTCAATTATTTTAAAATTATTATTCATTTATGTTAAAGTTCCCTATTTTTTTAATTTCCTTGCATTTTCGTTAGTTTTCGTGCCTTATCTACAACAGATTCATTTAATACCATAAATGGGATGGACAAGCTAGGATCAATCTCTAATTCTTTTACACCAAACGCTTGTACTTTTCCGTCGATAACAACTCTAGGACCATAAACAATTTCTAATGTTTTAGAAGGATTTTTATCCTTAGGTAATTTAAATTTTTCACGAAACTGGTTATAAGCTCCAATAGTTTCTTTGGTTATAACTGGATTCTTTAATTCAAGATTTAATCTTATTTTTTCTTTGGGTAAAATAAAGTTTGCTGTAGAATGGATTCCTGCAATGAAAACTAATTGTAATGAATCTTCATTTAAACTAATTTGACCATTATACGATAAAGACCAAGCAGTACTTCCAATAGATGTACTAATCATAACACCGTCCGCCATAGTCTCAGTGAGAATTTCCTCTCTCTTGTTAGCACTACTTGTCTGTCTATTTTCAATACTAACCTTGAACTTTCCTAAGTGAGGTTCACAGTGTAAAAGAATTTCATTCACTCCAATCAGGTTATTTCCCAACACATTTGTTTTGAGAATGGTTCTGTGCTGTATAGAATAGTTCCCATCAATGATTTGTTTGAATCCCTTTCGGAATTCTTCCTCAGGATCTAAACTTAGTTGCTTCAAATAACCAACAGATTCAGGTCTAATTGTTGGTATAATTGGTTTTAAGTTACTAACGCTTTCAAATAATTTATAAAAAGTTCCAACAAGCCAAGCAACACTCCCATCACCACCTACTGTTAGTATAAAATCACATTGGTCTAATAAATTCGGTTGTTTAAGGATATTCTCAAATGGGATGACATTTAGATCGGGTGCTTCTTTTAAAATCATTTTTTCTACAGTTCTGAATTCTTCCAAACTTTTTGCACTAACACAAATTCCTTTCGTCAACGCGTATCTCTTAAGCTTCTTTTTTGCATTTTTTCGTTTGACCATTCTGAATGAATCCAAAAATATTATGCTTATCTGAAATTATGTCTAATTTCTTAAATCACTATTGTTTTCTAAAAATTTTGTCATTTAAAAGATTTTGAGCAAACATTCTTAATTTTTTTAAAAAGTGCACTATAGAATTATTTTTATAAAAATATTGAGTTTCTAATATTAAACCTTATAAACAATTTAGTTTGATTAGTTTGATGGTTCAACCATTTTCCTTTATTTCTAATAACGAAACAACAATAAAATTTCCTTTGCCAGTAATAGAAACTTCGTTTAATTCTTGTAAAGATTGTAAATATTGTTGTCAGTGGTGTGAATATATCACCCCAAATGGATGTAATGCACCTTCAGATTATGAACTATTAACTATTTGTAAATCATTTCCTATTTTAATAGGGCCAGGAGACGGTATAAATCCTTCTTTAGGCTTAATTGACGAACAATTCCCTTCCAATTTTGGTGCTTTCGTGCCTTTAGGAAACAAATGTCAAAGTGTTCAGGATGAAAAGCAAAGGATTGTCTTTCAACAAGCAGCGAGATATCTAAATGAGGGAATTAGGAATTTTATTATATATTATGAAGAAAATTCAATTACATTATATATTAAAATAACTGATCCATCAAGAAATAATCTGATTACTAATTTAAAGAACATAATCTAAAAATTGATTGTATTAATTTAAAAATTTAGGAGGAATATTAATTTCTGATTACTTTCTCGACTATATTCAACATTTACTTAACTACGAGAATTATGATCAAAACACAATTACAATGATGGATTTAACAGCAGGTTTATATTTAGTAACTTCTGATCCTTCTAAACCTCGTTTAATTATTAATTTAGGTCAAAATAATGTAAAAAATAATAAAAATCAAATCACAATTGAAATAGATAGCAAAACAGATTCTAAAATCTTATTCAATATTATAGATAATTTAAACTCATTTATCAGGTCAATAAAATATCATTGGGAAGTTTGTTCATTAACAGGAGAAGTATTGGATGATAATTTTAATAATCTCAACAATAAATTGACCAAATCACTATTATTTAAAATTCTTGACAAATTCATATCAAATTCTGAAGAGATAAAGATAAATTATAGCTTTTCAATAGGAAAAGATCAATTTGAAATAAAATCAAGTGCTTCTATTTCACCAGAGGAAGAAAATATGATTGCTATAATTAAAAATCGTTTTACAAGAAGTATTCAATCAGGTATGGTGAAAAAAGACCCAAAATTCGATAATTATACGAAAAATGAAATTTTAATAATATTAAGAACTTTAGTGGAAAAAAAAATTCTAGAACGTAGCGGTTCCTGGTTTTTTTTGAAAAAAAGTTAAAAATTATTTATTTTTAATAGTATATGGTTTTTTTAATTAAATTTAGTTCAAATATTATTTTTTATTGAATTTGAAGTAACGAAAATTTTAATTAACTATTGTTAACTTAATCAATAGAACATATCTTTTTGCTAGTGGTAAAAAATGCTAAGTGTTGATGGTATAGAAAATAACTCGACGTACGAAATTTATTCTAAATCATTGATAAATCCCGATTTGCTACAAAAGATTTCATACCTTTCAAAAAATTCGATTTTAGCAAGTATTGGCAATACTCCCCTTATCCAAATTAATATTAAAGATATTAATGTTCCAAATGGAGTCAAAATCTTCGCGAAAATCGAATCCCAAAACCCAGGTGGTTCAATAAAAGATCGGGCAGCTTGGTCTATCATACGAGAAGGCATATTTTCTGGAAAAATATTTAATAAAAAAGGTTTCTTTCGTCCAATTGTTGATGCATCTAGTGGTAATACTGCTATAGGATATTCTTTAGTAGCATCGACTTTGGGGATTAAATTAAGATTATTTATACCGAAAAATGCTTCTAAAGAGCGTTTGAAGATTTTAAAAGCATATGGAGCTGAAGTTTTCACTACTGATCCATTAGAGGGAATTGATGGAGCTATAGAAGAAGTTAAAAACTTTATTGAAATGAATCCAGATTATTACTATTTGGATCAATATAATAACGATGCAAATTTGAAAGCTCACTATTACAGCACTGGGAGAGAAATTTTGGAACAAACTAATAATGAAATAACTCATTTTGTTAGTTGTTTAGGAACTTCTGGTACTTTCATGGGAACAGGGAAACGACTCAGGAAAAATTTAGGAAACAAAGTTCAGTTGATTGCAGTGCAGCCTGATTCGCCATTTCACGGAATAGAAGGTGCTAAACACATGGGGAGCTCAATTATTCCTGGAATTTATGATAATTCGTTCCCAGATAAATTTGAATTTGTTTCCACTAGTGAAGCTGAAAAATTTACAAAAATTCTAGCAAAAAATGGCATCTTTGTAGGTACCAGTTCCGGGGCAGCATTATTTTCTTCTGTCAAAGTTGCTAGAAACATGAAATTTGGAAATGTAGTGACTATCTTTCCAGATGGAGGAGAACGGTACCTCTCAACAAATTTATGGGAATAAAATAATGAAAATCGAAATCAATGAAATTGAAGTTAATAAAATTAAATCCCACGGAGAAAAAACATTTCCTGAGGAATGCTGTGGAGTTTTAATAGGTTCAAATAATAAATATCCCGTTGTTGAAGAAGTTAGACCTATGAGGAATATAAATGTTGGAACTAAAGAAAGAAGATACAACATTGATCCAATGGACTTAGTTAAAGTGGATAAAGAGGTTGAAGAAGTAGGACTAGAATTGTTGGGAATTTATCACTCGCACCCAAATCATCCATCACGGCCTAGTAAATTTGATCTTGAACATGCTTGGCCTAATTTTTCCTATATGGTTTTATCCGTAAATGAAGGGAAATCAGACCTGATTACTTCATGGAGACTGGAGCCAGATAGAAAAAAATTCTTACAAGAAAAAATTGAAATTCTAAATGAAAATTATACAGAAAATTAACGGTGAACATGATGTCAGAACTAGTTGAAATTGAAATTGCTATTCCAACTCCATTAAGAGTATATGTAAATAATCAAAAATTTGTAAAAATACAAGCTTCTAATGTAGAAGAATGTATACGAAAACTAACTGAAGATTTTAAAGAAATTAAAAACCATATTTTTGACGAAAATAATAAAATCAGAAGTTTTGTAAATATCTATCTTAACGAAAATGATATTAGACATCTAGAGGATAAAGAATTAACTTCTTTAAAAGAAGGACAAAAAATCAGCATTATTCCATCTATTGCAGGTGGGAATTAGATTAAGCTTTTAACATTGAAGTTAGGTAAAAACAATGATTGAATTGGTTCAAGAATCAGTAAACAGTAAGCAAGAATTATCTCACAAAGAGATTGCTAGATATAGTAGACATTTAATTTTACCAGAAGTTGGATTAATTGGACAATTAAAGCTCAAAGCAGCTAAAATTTTATTAATCGGAACTGGAGGTCTAGGATCACCTTTAGCTTTATACTTAGCTGCTGCAGGTATTGGTACAATTGGATTAGTTGATTTTGATGTGGTTGATTTTAGTAATTTACAACGTCAGATTATCCATACCACTTCTGATGTTGGAAAATCAAAGTTAAAATCAGCTAAAGAAAGTATTAACGCTATCAATCCCGAAATAAAAGTTATTACTTATGATACAGCATTATCATCAGACAACGCATTGGAAATATTCAAAAATTTTGATATTATTATTGATGGAACTGATAATTTTCCAACAAGATACCTTGTAAATGATGCATGCGTTTTATTAAATAAACCAAACGTCTATGGTTCAATTTATCGATTTGAGGGACAAGCATCAGTATTTGATCCAGAAAATGGTCCTTGTTACAGATGTTTGTATGCGGAACCTCCACCACCAGGACTAGTTCCATCATGTGCTGAAGGTGGTGTATTAGGTGTATTACCAGGAATTGTAGGAACTATACAAGCTACGGAAACAATAAAATTAATTCTTGGCATCGGAGAACCACTAATTGGTCGTTTATTGCTAATTGATGCTTTAGATATGTCTTTCAGAGAATTAAAACTTAAAAAGAATCCTGAATGTCCGATATGTAGTTCGAATAAAACAATTACCAAACTAATCGATTATGAGGAATTTTGTGGAGTAAATATTGCTGGTGAAGATCACTTGGATATTGTTGAAGATGAACGTATTACTCCAGAGGAATTACAAGATCTCTTTTCAAAGAGAACACCAATCCAGTTAGTGGATGTCCGAGAGATCCATGAGCAAAAGATTAGTAATATTAAAGGTTCTTTTCTTATGCCTGTAAATTCTGTTTCTGAAATGTCCAACTCGCTTGATAAAGAAACCTTAACAGTTCTTTATTGTAAAACAGGAATTAGATCAGCTAGAGCACTCGAAAAGTTAAAAAACAAAGGATTTAAGAAAATATTTAACTTAACTGGTGGAATCAATGCTTGGGTGGATCGAATTGATCCATCTCAGCCAAAATATTGATAAATTTATTAAATTTACATTATATTTGATAGACTAACTGGAAGGGGGAATTCTATTTCCTCAAGACTTTTTATTAATAATAATTGATTGATTTTAAAAATAAAAATTAATTCTTCTTACAAGTGATATTTTATTGAAAGATTCATTTCAGTTTGATCAGGACTTTGATTCATTTTCCAAAGCTATTCGAAAAAAATTTAATAGAACACATCATGAATCCTGGCCTTTAGAACAAATTTATTTAACTTTGAATAATCATCAAGGAGGATTTCTCTTAAAAAAAGAAGAATGTATTTATTTAGGTCTGAAAGTAGAGCAAAAAGAAAAATTTTTATTCAAAGTATACTTTAAAGATATCACAGAAACTAACATTAAGTCTATAATAATTGATGTGAGGAAACTAATAACCACTGACAAAAAAAAAGTGAAAATTCAATGGTTTGGAAAATTTAAAGAGATACTGGATATTAATAAGAAACCTAGTTTTACAGTTCTAGATAAATATTCTTACGAATTAAAATTGCCAAAAAGTGTTAATATTAAAAACTCACAACATTCATACTTAAATGGAGATCTTTACGCTTATTTAGTATTGAATTCTCAAGTGAAGTACCATAAAGAAATAGAAATTGATTAAATACCATCAAACATTTGTTGAAGTTCTTTGTTCTTTTTTTCTTTTTCTTGCACTTTTTTCAAATGATCTTGCACTTTTTTCTGAATCTCAGGATCTGGAGATTTCTCAAGTAAAATTTGGACTTCTTTTCTAACCTCGGGATCTTTATCATAAAAAATTTCACTTATTTTTTCCCAAGCACCAATTTTTTTGTTACTTAAAAGAATAGCCGACTGAATCCTAACTTTAGGTTTAGGATCATAAATAAACTTCATTAAATCTTTAGAATATTTCTCTGTATTCCAAAAATCAATATTTTCGGCAAGTTTACTAAGAATAAGAACTCTAGTACCCCAAAAAGACTCTTGATCAATTCTCTTGATCAATAATTCGAAAACTGACTCGTTTTTAAACTCACTCAGGAGTTCAACTGCTTTTGATCTTATCAAATCGTGTTTGTCGTTTAATCCTTTATTCAAATAATTTAGTTTTTCTTTTTCATTAATATTAGGATCATTAAAGAGTGATTTTAAAGTAGTCAGCCGTTCTTTCTTATCAGAAGAACTTAAACCTTCTTCGTACGACATTTTGATAACCTAACAAATATTAAACAATTTTTATTTTCATTCTGATATTTATTTCGTTATTTTGTTTATAATTCCTTTATTAAATAAAATATCAACATATTTGAAAATGGATAATTTGATTTAAAAATCATATTTATACATAGTATTTGCTAGCAATGAGTATTAAAAAGAAATTTTTAATTTGAGAATTATATTTACTTGTAATTATAAAGTTATACGAGGCTAAAAGTTGTCTAAAGTAGCAGTTATCCCTACAACACCACAAACAGTCGTTGATGATTATTCAGATTTATTAAATTTAGTAGAATATCAAAAAATTTTAAATCAAAAGCTTAAAACTATTATCAAGATTAATTTATCTTGGAGTTTATTTTATCCAGCCTGTAGTACTCCTCCTTGGCAATTAGATGGAGTTCTGAATAAATTAATTAAAGATGGATATAAGCAAGATCTCGAATGTGTCGAAAATCAAACTGTAGTTACTCATCCTTGGAAAGGTGCGTATTTGAATAAATGGCTTCAAGTCCTTAATCAATACGACGTTCCTTTTTACCCATTAACAAATGAGAATTGGGTTACATACAAACCAAAAGGTGATATGATTGGTATGTATGATCTGTTCAAAGAAATAATTATCCCTAAAAAATTTATGGGAAATAACATGATCCATTTACCGACAATCAAGACTCATGGACACACTATCACAACTGGGGCAATGAAAAATGCTTTTGGTGGTCTCATACCTAAATTTCGTCATCATTCGCATAGAATAATTGACGATGTGCTCGTTGATTTGTTGACTATTCAAAAAGAAATCCATCCTGGACTTCTTGCTGTAATGGATGGATCGGTTTCTGGTAATGGAGCTGGACCAAGAACTATGATCCCCTATTTATCCAATACACTTCTAGCTAGTGAAGATCAAGTAGCTATTGATGCTATTTCAGCAAAATTGATGGGTTTTGATCCTCTTTCGATAAAATATATAAAATTAGCTCATGATAAAGGACTAGGGTTGGGGGATATAGATCAAATTGAGATAATAGGCATGGACAAAGAGAAATTTAATGGAATAAATTTTCATTTTGAAACAAAAAAAAGTATAGTTATCAAATGGGATCAAAGAATCAGGAAAACGACTCACAAATATCGTTTTCTCCGTCCTCTCCATTGGTTAATATTCTATACTCCCTTATTTCGTGTAAACATATGGGCTTCTTACATATTTCACGACCTGATATGGTATCCTACTGCTGGAAAGAAACACATAAAAAAATTTAACGAATCAGAATGGGGAAAATTATTTAAAAAATATCCTTATGGGGAAAAAATGAAAAAATTTCCGAAAATTAAAAATTGGAATCCTTATTAAAAATTTTTTAGAGTTAAGATAAAATTTGAATATAAAAAGAGAATTATAAAGTAAAAAGAGTAATTTTTTAAGAAGTCATTTTAATATTGGATATTTTTGAACAACGTTTATACTTTGCCACTTATTTCCAAAACCAATATATTTTCCTACTGTTGGTGTAAAAAAGAATACCAATAATACTAATGTATAAATAATGTGGTCGTCAATTATTGGGTTATTGACCAGAGGAATATTACCTAAATAAATTGATAACATGAAAACAATGGCAGATAAACTTGCTAATCTAATAAAAATTCCGAAAATCAAAGATATTCCAACAAAAATGAACATGCCCATCATAAGAAAATCTAAGATTCCTGCAAAATTAACCAAATCTTTTGAAAAAAACGTGTAAAAGGGACTTTCTGGATTTGTTGCAAACTTTAAATATCCTGTGATTGGACTGTTACCATTTATCCAGGCTTTTTCAGGTGTAGTTGCGAACCCTAAACCTAGAAATTTATCAAAAAAAGCCCAGAGCCATATCCAACCTAAAGCAATTCTAAGAGTTCCAAAAGCAAACGCATCTGCGTTTCTTGGAATTATGCCCTTTACCATATCAGAATAATCATATTTCTTCTCATATACCATATTTTAATCCACCTATAAAATCTGTGAATTATAATTGTATTTGATTGATTCAAAACCATAATTCAATTAATCAATCTAAATATAACATAAGAATGAGACCTTATATATAATTTTAAGCATAGAAATTTCTGTTAATGACAATTCAAATACATAAGAACACAAAAATTATTAGGACAATGTCCATTTTTCATAATATTTTTTGTCCATTGAATGATTTTAATTGATTAATATCATAGGTTAACCTAACTAAGTTTATGAGTCCTGACTACACAGTCAATAAATGAATTATAAGTATTGAGGGTAAATGGATGAAAGAATCTAAAAATTACTCAGAGAGTCATAACATAAAGAAGAAAAAAGTCAATGCATTAGACATTCAGATATTAAAAGAGTTAAATGAAAATTCAAGAAAAAGTATACGTGAAATTAGCAAAACAATAGACGCAGGCAAATCTAAAGTTGCTTATCGCATGAAACAGTTAGAAAAAAGTGAACTAATAAAATTTAAAACTTTGATTAATACAAAAATATTCAAATTAGAACGTGTAATGCTATTAATACAAATTAACAATACTAAAACTGAAAAAGATCTTTTAGATCATTGGAATAGTTGTCCTTTTGTATTAAATGCTTATCCTCTATTGGGATACCGTTATTCAATGGCTTTAGTTTTAATTGCTCCAAAGATTGAAGACTTTCGAATATTCATTAATGAATGCGAACCAGGAACCGCAAAGGATGTGTTCGCAGGCCATATTCTAATACCAATTATATCTAGTAATTTAGATGACAGGTTCTTATTTGAACCAGTTAACTTTCTGAATAATAGAATTGATAATCGGGTATGTGATTGTAAAGGTTGTAACGAATTTTGGAATGAATTCTTAAATAAAAATTTCGAACTTATTTATTAAATCAAATAGAAATTAGTAATATAGAAAACATACTAATTTTTTCTTTAAACAATATTATTAATTTGTTAAACTTTGTCTACATCATGTGATTGACTTTCTTTTATTCCAGCAGCAGTAATTTGCATGAATTCTCCTTTTTTTCGCATTTCAGGAAGTGAATTCGAACCACAATAGCTTATCCCTGATTTTAAACCTCCCACCAATTGATGAATAATCTCTTTTACTGGTCCTTTAAAGGCAACCATTGCTTCAACACCCTCAGCGACTACCTCAGAGGCAAAATCATCGATATCTTTTTCATCAAATGATCCTTTTTTTTGCACCCCTTTTCCATTTCCATTCTTTTCTCTACTATGACGTCCCAAACTAGCCCCTAAACTAGCCATTCCACGAATTATTTTATATCTTCTCCCATTACGGATAATTGGTGATCCAGGGCTTTCAGTTGTCCCAGCAAGTAGATTACCGATCATAACAGACGAAGCACCTGCAACTATAGCTTTTGCAATGTCACCTGAATTCCTTATCCCTCCATCAGATATTATTGGTACTCCTGATCCTTCAGCTACTTCAGCACAATCCATTATACAAGTAATCTGTGGAACACCTGACCCTGCAACTATTCTTGTTATACAAATGCTCCCTGGTCCAACCCCTGCTTTAATTGAATCTACTCCAGCTGAAATTAGGTCTTCAGTGCCTTCTTTTGTTGCTACATTTCCTGCACAAATATCAATATCGTCTCCAAATTCTTTTCTAAGTAATTTTACAGTATTAATGGCTAAATCAGAATGACCATGAGCAATATCCACAACTAAGGAATCAACTTTAACTTCCAATAAAGATTTAGCACGTTCTAATATATCATTTTTTACTCCAATCGCTGCTCCAACCCGTAACCTGCCTTTGTTATCTTTGGTAGATCTTGGTGACAATTCTCTTTTTTCTAAATCAGATGCAGTGATTAAACCGGATAATATACCATCTTCATTTATCAATGGAAGTTTTTCGACCTTATTTTTTTTAAAGATAGCCTTAGCATCATCTAATGAAACTTTTGGATTAGCAGTTATTAGATCTTTTTTCTGTGTCATTAAAGCAGAAACTGTGGTTTCATTATTTATTTCAAATTTCATATCGCGATTAGTAAGAATGCCTTCTAAGGTGCCATTTTTGGTAGTTATTAAAATTCCTGATACTCCTTTATCCAACATCAATTCTTTAGCATCGGATAAAAGTGCATCTGGTTTTAAGGTGTAGGGATTATCAATGATAATTGATTCACTTCTTTTGACCCTAATGACTTCATAAACTTGGTCATCTATTGGCATAAATCTGTGAATCACTCCTAATCCTCCTTCTCTAGCTATAGCAATTGCCATTGTTGATTCAGTAACAGTATCCATATTTGATGAAATGATAGGGATGTTTAAATCAAAATTTTTAGAATACTGAGTTCTCGTACTGATATTTGAACGAGAAGATCCTGAAAATCTTTTAGGAACAAGTAAAACATCTTCAAAAGTTAATCCAGTTCTGATGGTACGATTCATTAGAAAATCACAAAATAATAATAAAATAATGCAAAGTTGATAATAGAAATGTCCATTAACAAAAAAATTTGTTTCCTTTAAAACTTTTTCAGAATTTTTTTTCCTTTATTCTGATTTTTCTTACGGATTTTGGGAGTTTTTAGATAATATTTCAATGATAGAAAGAAATAATAAAGAAGCAATTTATTAGCAATTGTTAGGTATGCTCATTAGAAAACGTGATAAGTTTTTATTGTTTAATCTTTTATTACTCTTTCTTCTTTTCTTTTCTATTCAATCAACTAGAGTGGAATCCAAATATTTTTATAATTCAACAAATTTATTAGGAGAAAAAATTAGTAATACTAATGTAATATTGCAAGAATCTTCACTCAGAGAACAAATAAAAGTGAAATCTCTTATTGACAAAGGGTACAACGGTTCGGGTATTAAAATTGGAATTATAGATACAGGAGTCAACAGCAATCATTCGGAGTTTCAAAATAAAATCATTTTTGCAAAATCGTTTGTAAACAGTAATAATAATTATTCTGACAATATAACCATAATTGATGATATTAATGGCCATGGAACAATGGTTGCTGGACTTGCTGTTGGATCAAATTTAGGAATTGCTCCAGGTGCAGATGTTGTATCAGCAAAAGTATTTCATAGAGGTGTGACGGGAAATGCTGGATATCCCGGTGAAGAAACCAGTCGTGCAATAGCTAAGTCTATAATATGGTTAGTTGAGGAGCAAAATGTGAGTATCATAAACCTGTCTCTATCTCAGTATCATAACATTCTTAATGAAGGTCGAGAATGGATTATCAATAAATACAGTCTAGAAAGAAAAATAATTTTCGTTGTTGCAGCAGCTAATTCAGGAATTCAAGGAATTAATTTAGGAACGATTGGTAATCCTAGTACAAGCCTACAAGCGATTACGGTGGGTATGAGTGATGGCATTTATTCAATTAATCCACAAACTGCAAACGGTCCACGCGTAGATTGGGTGATGAAACCAGATCTTATTGCTCCAGGAACAAGCTTGACTGCACCATCATTATCATTATCTGGTTCCACCACATGTACGGGTACTTCTTGTTCCGCACCTTTAGTTTCCGGTGGAATAGCAGTAATATTATCAGCTTTAAGACAAAAAAATATTTCTTATACCCCAGGAACTATTAAAGCAGCCTTAATAGAAAAAGCAATACCTCTAACAGATGTTTCGAAAGGAAATGAACACTATCCTTGGTGGCAACAAGGAGCAGGATTAGTAAATTTTGCTGATGCGTTGGATTATATTCTTTCAAACCCTAAAACATCAGATAATATTCCTAATTTTGTAGTTCCTTATCCAAAATCGTTACCTTTTCATCCTATCTCAACATTATTTCAGGGTCAAACTTTGGGGTTTAACTTGACATTAATATCTTCTCCTAATTATTTAGCACAAATAACTGTTGAAAATGATAATCTTCATATTTTATTATTAGATAAAGAATTGCAGTTACGTGATACAACACTTTTACCAGTCTGGATCGAAATTCCGGAAAATGCTGCATTAGGGGTATTTAATTCGAATATAAAAATATCAATTGAAGGAAGTCTGGAACAAGTTACTATTCCAGTTAATTTTGAAATCAAAAAACCTAGATTACATATCTTATTTGATGAAACACACAATGGATTAGTTAATGAGATAAAAGGGTTATATGATTCAATTGGTAACCTTCAAGATCCCTGGGGGGATGCGAATTTTCTTTTTGGGAGTTTCTTTCAGTTTTTCTTGAAAATGATAGAAAATGATATAAGTGTTACTCCTTTTCGAGCTGGAAGATTAGATAATATTTCTTATTTAAGAAAATTTGATACTGTCATACTTCCTTATCCAGCTACGAAGCTAACTGGTGTTTTTACAGATTGGTGGAATGATGCTATTTTTCCTGAATCGACCTTGAACAATGCAATTTTAGGATTTTCTAATGAAGAATTAAACACTTTGGAATCTTTTATCACAAATGAACACAAAAATCTTATTATCTTGACTAGCTATCCTGATATGCATGATAAAACTGAGTTAAACAAATTTTTAAATAGATTTAATCTCACATATATTGATGAAACCTTTGTTCAGTCTTTGTCGTTAATTTCTGAGCATAATACTAATTTATTAATTAATAATGTCAGTATTATTGATTATATTGGAGGAGGATTAAAAGAAACGGATTCAAAATTTGAAGGTATATTATGGGGAGAATTAGAAAGAGAAACTGTCTTTGGATTTGCCAGTTGGCACGAATCAAATGGAGGAAATTTATTTGTATCAGGTTCGGGTTTTTTCATGGAAAATCTTGGATTATCTGAATTAAATACAATTTCAGCTAAAAATCATACTCAGCTCTTATTAAATATTATTAATAATGTCTCTAAATCTGATTTAAACCCTGTTCCTGAAAGTAAACAGGTAAATACTGCAGGCTACTTTACTGTAATTGAATTTACATTAGTTATTCTATTAATCTCTACATTATATAGAAAATTTCTAATTAAAAGGAAAAATAACAAAAGGATAAAATAATTCTATTATTCTCATAATTTATCATTCTTTAAATAAATTGAAAATATTGGACTTATTATGGGTAAAAAGATATTTTTTTTATTATTTATAACTCTAATCATTATCTTCACCGCTTTCAACTTAAATAATTACTTATTCTTAAACTTCGATGAGAAAAATTTAAATATTGATAACGAGAAGAAAGATAACTTAGATCCAAGAGTGGAAGCTAATGTGCTAAGTTTGACAACAACAATGAGAGAAGATTTAGGTATTCAGAGCTTACTTGATCTAGGTTACAATGGATCAAAAGTTACTGTGGGAATAATAGATTCTGGTGTGAATGGGTGGCATCCAGAGTTTGAAAGTAGAGTGATTGACAATAAGACTTTTACTTTAACACTTTATGGATATTCTGAGAATACCACTTCAACAATTGATATTGAATTTGGGGGATCAGGACATGGTACTGGAGTAGCAAGCTTGATAATGGGAAAAACATTAGGAATGGCTCCAGGAGCTAATTTAATATCTGCAAAACTTTTTCATTCAAGTACAGCTCATGGTAACAATGGAGTAGCTGGGGAAGAAACGAGTCTTGCTGTTGTAGAAGCAATAAAATGGTTAGTGGATGAAAAAAATGTTTCTGTAATTAATCTCAGTATAGGTCAATATCACAATATGTATAACGAAGGAAGAGAATATTGGATAAATAAGTATTCTTTAGAGAAGAATGTGATCTTTGTTGTTTCTGCAGGAAATGAGGGAACTTATAATGATAACTATGGTTCTATTGGAAATCCTGGTATTAGTTTGCAAGCAATAACCGTTGGTACAAGTGAATGGTCAGCCTTCAGCTCGAATGGGCCACGGTATGATAATGCATTGAAACCTGATGTTGTTGCTCCAGGGGTAGGTGTCAGTCGTCTTAGAGCTGACACTGGAACTTTAACTTCTTCCTCAGGAACTTCATTTTCTGCTCCATTAGTTGCAGGATCAGTTGCATCATTAATTTCAGCTCTTAAAAATAATAACATTAGTTATACACCAGGTACAATAAAATCAGCTTTCTTATCAACAGCCCAACCACTTAATAATGACCAGTTCAGACAAGGAGCTGGTTTAATTAATGCTTTTGCGGCCTATAATCTAATTCTTTCTACTACAAAAACTAATTCAACTCTTCCTGATTTGATCACGCCTTTTCCTAATAAACTACCGTATGTTCCCCTTACAACGCACTTTCTTGGTCAAAGAATGACTTATAATGTTACTCTAATATCTTCTGGTCTATTTCACGGTATTGTTTCAGTAAACGATATTCCCTCTAATTTCATTAGTTTTCCTGAACAAATTGATATATTAGATTCAACCCTATTTCCTGTGACTATTAATATACCAGAAGATGCCATTCCAGGTTTTTATAATGGATCCATTATTATCACAACTGATCGGAATGATTATTCCATAGAAATATTTTTAGAATTTCATGTTCGACAACCCAAAATTGAAGTTTTGTTAGATTTCACTCATTCTGGTATCATCAATGAATATATCGGAGGAATAAATTCTCCAGTTGATCCTTGGACATCATCATTTCTTTGGGGTCCATATCAGAGATTTTTTTTGTTGTTAACTAGCTTTGATGTAAGTGTTACCACGGCATTACCAAATGAATTAGCTAATATTACCCAATTATCAAAATTTGATCTTGTTTTAATAGTTAATCCAGCAACCAAGGTAACAGGAACATTTACTGATTGGTGGAACGATTTAACTTTCTTTCCTGAATCAGATCTAGATAATAATATTAATGAATTTACAAGTAGCGAAATAAATACACTGATGAACTATGTTTCTAATTTTGGTGGCAATTTGCAAATATTCACCAGTTATCCAGCTGTTACAAACGTCACTGAAGTTAATAAGTTACTAAATACTTTTAATATAAGCTATCAAGATACACAAGAAGCATTTGATTTCCAATTGAATGAAATATCAAATGATTTTGAAATTAATAATTTTTCAATAGATTATATTGGGGGATCATTAATTGATTTTAATCAATATGAAGGCTCCTTTTATGAAAGTTTAGGTGCTGGTAATGCATTTGCTTACTGGGAATCTTCGTCCAATGGATCAGTATTTGTTTCAGGGTCCTCATTCATGTTGGAGTTAGGTCTGAGTCCTTTAGGAACATTTCCCGATAATAATCTGGATTTTTATTTAGGATTATTGAATCAGTTAAATATCGTCGATCCAGATTTAACAACATCAACAAATCCCTCTACTGGAACAAGTGAACCTAGTCAAACAGATGTTTCATCACAATTTAGCGTTACAAATAATTCAATCAATTCATCTAGTCTATCTATTCATGTAAATTCTACTGTTGGAGGTTTTTTAATAATATTTGTTATAATTGGGCTACTAACATTAAGAAAAAGAAATTTTAGATGAGAACTTTAGAAGATAACAAAGTTAAAGCCTCTTTTTTCATTAATTTAATTTTCAAACCTTTGGACATTTCCAATTTAATACTCTTAGTCTCTATTTCAATCCAGGGTCCTATAGATTCAGCTTTCAAATCAACTTCTTGTCGATCTTTCAACGTTTGAATACCACGAACTATATTTTCCCCGGTAAGTGTTAAAGTCTCTAACCCATCCACACCAGCAGTTTGATTGTTGACAAGCAAGGTTAGTTTTACTGGAGCCTCAGTGCCGTTTTTTGCTAATTTTCTAATTCTCATAGCATTGATTCTGATTTCAGTTGGATTTACAACTTTAAAGGTTGGAACAATGTATTCTTGAAAAATTTTATTACTTTCATCTTTTGATTCCACAAATAAAAGATTATCATTATGGAGGACTAAAAAACGATACCATCCTCTTATATTGATACTTTTGGATATGATTTCAGTTATAATTAGGAGTGTGTTAGGTAATAATTCTACTATCTCCACTCTTCCACGTGCACGAATTCCTTTAGAAGTAATAAATTTCTTAACTGGCCACACTGTTTTATTTTGAGTGAGAAATTCATCTAAAGATGCAAATGATTCAACCTTGTAAGGTTTCCATAAAACATCATCAATCACAAATTTCTCTTCAAGTAATGAATCAGATTCAATTTCAAGCATTCTTTTATTACTCCAACTTAGTTCTTTTTCAAGAAAGATTTTGTCAATTCAGTAAAAGCGTTATCAACATTCTTGTTTTCTTTTGCAGAAACAAGTAAATGAGCATTACAACCCATTTTTTTAGCAGCCTCGTCTCCCTCTTCTTCAGAAATAGATCGTAAATCTGTTAAATCAATTTTATTGCATACAAGAACCTTTTGAATTTTAGGAGCACCCTTTTTTGGTGGATTATATTGATCCAATTCTTTCAACCAAACATCCATTAAATTTTCAAGAGATTTTGGTCTAGTACAATCATAAACTAGCATAGCAAGATGAGCTCCTGGATAAAAAAGGTGCCTAATGGTAACAAATCGATCTTGACCTCCAATATCATTGATTGATAGACGGACTTCATTGTCATCAAGGGCGATATCTTTACTAGAAACATCTAAACCAATAGTAACCTGGTAAGAATGTTTAAATTTTCCATGTACATATCTCTGGATCAAACTCGTTTTTCCTGTTCCAGGGTCTCCTAATAGAATTAGTTTTAGTACTTTACGTCTTTTTAATGACATAGATTATCACGAAACGAATAAAAATTTGATATATAAATCGGAAATGTAATTTTTGAGGTTATGAGTTAACAATTTTATGATCATATAAAAATATTTTCATATTACTCATATAATAACATGAAAAAAATATAATTGCTGACTTTTAAAATCGTTTCTTTAGAATTAAGGTATTTTTGATATCTATTTTGGTTAATTACGCTAAAACTCTAGTATCAAAAAATAATTATGAAGACCCCACAATTCTATTTAGTACTAAAAACAATAATAAAAGAGCTGAAATATAAATAAGTAGATGTTAAATTATGGTTAAAGCAAAAGGAAAGGCTGGCCAAATACGTGCAAGCCATGTTCTAGTTGAAAAAAATGGTAAAGCACAAAACATACTTGATTTATTAAAAAAAGGAGAAAAATTTGAAGAGTTGGCTAAAAAATTTTCAATCTGTCCTTCCAGAAAAAAAGGAGGAGATTTAGGATTTTTCTCGAAAGGTCAAATGGTATCTGCATTCGAATCAGTCACTTATAGACTTAAAGTTGGTGAACTCCATAAAATGCCCGTTAAAACAAAGTTCGGTTATCATATTATCAAGAGAACTGGCTAGAATCCTTACTAACAGAGTTAAGGGACTCAAACTGGTTAAAAATCGATAACAAATATTCAGAATAAAACCAAATTCTTATTTTGGGAGTTATAGGAGTTAGCTTGATCGGTCATTATTTAACAATATTTTTGAATAATTTAGGCTCTGAATTGCAGAAAAAGAATAGATCTGAAAACAACAGTTTATGATAAAGGAATGAGAAAAAAAGAGAATTATTTTTTTAAATTAGTAAAGTGCAAAGGGTAGGTGTTCTTCGGATTTAGTTAAAACAAGGCTTAATCCTCTATCTAATGATTCTAAAATTAGTAGTTCTAAACCTTTTTCTTCGTAGTTGGCGTAGTTGGCGATTTTAAGAAGATATTCTTTGTTATCTAAAAGTTTTTCAACGAAATTATCGCATCCATAACTATGGGTAATCCAGTGGTCGAGAATCTTTAGTAATAAACGTGTTACTGTAGTATTCGATTTTTTTGCTTCAGTCAATAGTAATTCGTGTTTTTCATTGTCTACCCAGTTGTTTAGTTCATGAGTTTCCATTGTTATTTTACCCTCCAATTTTTTCGTATTCTTTTTCGATGTCAGCCAAGCCAATCATAACAATCTCAAATAACAGGTCTTCGAGATTATTGTAATGCAATTCTTTTTTCAGAGTTTGAAACAAACTGAAATAATCAGAAACAAACGAGTTCAGTTGAGAAGCTTTGGAAAATTCTAAACCTAATTTTTTGTGAGAAAAGAAATGATCAACAGCAGATTCAATGTGTTCACTAATTTTAACATCAAAATTTTGGTTTTTTTCAGAATCCATCAAGTTTATTTATCACATCATTAAAATAATCAAATTCTTTGAGTTTAATCATTTTCAAAGAATTCTCTTTCTTCTAACTATATATTGTATTTATAATATATATATATTTCTAAAATATACCCAAAGGAAAGTTTTTAGAGAAAAGAAGGGTTCATTTAAACTTTATTTAGAAAAATTAGTAATTATTTAGACTTTTTTCGAAATTGTGTAGGGTAATCTAAAATTTATTACCTTTCACAGACACATTTACTAGAGGAAATTTTCCGAATATTTACAAAATAAATGACAAATATTTTATTACCCAACACATTTCAAGTGATTTTGTTCTAAGAAATAATAAAAATTTAGGAAATAATATCAAAAAAATATCACATTTTATTTTTAGTTTATTCAGAAACTCAGATGAAAAATGAACTTATCTCAATTAATTAAAATAATTATTGATATTTTTTTCGAAATTAACAGATTTTTAGAAAAATCAAAAACGTTGAAATTTCATTATGACATATTTCCTTTAACAATTTCTTACTGAGTAAAAAATCAAGATGTAATTAAATAAATCAAAATTCCTTTGATGAAAATTAGAGCAGAATAGAAAGAATTTTTTGAAAAGATTATTTTATGATTTTCTCAAATAATCCCTTATTTTCTTTGTATTCAAAAAATTTTATATTACATTTATGGCTTGATGGAGCCATTCGCTCTGGTAGTAATTTTGGTGCTGTCAATGGTGTTAAATAATGATAGAGATCTGTTTTCTTAATGTTTCCTTCGTTAAAATATTTTTTTAGATCATATACAGGAATCTCTCCACCTATAATTACTGCTGCTTTAGGCCAGTAAGAAGGAAACTCTGATTCCTTTCTTCTTCTCCCAGTTTTTTTACAATTTTCAATGAAGGAGATTATTTCACGCATTGTGATCCTTCTAGGACAAAAATATACATATTCAATATTTCTCTTGAAATCTGGTCCAGATAAAGATAATGCCGCTTTGTCCGTTATACCTGATGAAAATATCTTCCCCCAGTCAATTACAATTTGTACTTCAAACTCTTCTCCATTCTTTTGCTTAATTGGGTATTGAATATTTACTTTTTCGGGTAAAACATGAGTTCGGAGTGCTAATAATCCTACTAAATAAAAGATTATGTTTCGTTCATTTCTTTCAATTATCTGAAGTATTTTTGGATCATAATAAGCGGTTCTAACAGTATTCGAAAATCGAAAATTGTCATCCTTCATTTTAAATGCAAATTCTCTAATTAGACTACCGAAAATTCCTAATAGATCCTCAAGGGATTCAGTTGTTGCAGATATAAAATAACATAAATGTTCGGTGTTAAAAAGAGCATTAACTACGTTATCCTCTTCAGATATCCATATTAAATAATTAAAATCATCATCTTCGATTTTTTCTTTATTTAATTCCAGAAAAGAATGAAAATATCTTCCATCCCCTTGAGTATAGAGTTGGTTCTTTGTCCTTCTGGACGAAACGTGAAAAAAAATTAGTCCTACCCCCATTTTTTAACCATATATAATTAAATATAAGAATTAATTAGGATTTCGTATTTTTTTTCAGATCAATTTTTAAGTTTAATTTAGAATTTAAGTAATAACAGCGGTCTCTCTAAATTTAATTTGTTGATATAATTCCAAACGTTCACTATCCAATAATTCTTCTTCATAAATTCTTATATGATTAATTAAATTCCTTAATTCCTGTCCGTAGTCAGTTAAGTAGTACTGAACAAATTTTGGGTTGAAAAAGTCTCGTTCTCTTACAACTATTGCTAATTGAGTTAGTTCAGATAATCGTTCTGACAAAACTTTCGCAGATATCTTCTCTTTTGCTTCTTCCTTCATTTTTATTTCTAGCTCAGAGAATCTTGATGGACTTGGATCATTCCAGAATATATTGAGTAGGGATAACACCCATTTCTTATTTAGAACCTCTATGATTTTTATTTTTGATCATCCCGATTATTTTTTCTTTTTTTTTATGTTTTAGGTGAGAAAATAATTATTCAGTTATTGACTGAGTATTCATTTCAATTGAATGAGTAGTTCAGTTCAATTGATTGTTTATTGAATTCTCAGTCACATGAGAAACAAGTAATTGTAGCATTTAAAAGAATTCCTATCGATGAAAATAATACTTTTATACCGAAGAAGTGTTTATTGCAGTTTTAAACTGAGAAATTTAAAGAAATTAAAAAAAATATAATGTGTTTACCAAAAATATTTAAAACTACAAGTAAAAAATTCCAACTGGTTACTTCTTTAAAAGTGTACAATTATATAATTAACAAAATTCTGAATGATTAGACAATGTCTTCTCAAATAACTAGTGATAAAAACAGGGATAAAACAAAAAGTGAAAAAATCATAGATGAGAGAATTAAGGATATTCATGAAGACTGGTTGAGACGCTACAATCTTTCTTTAATAGATCAACCAATCACAGCAACAATCTATTTTTGTATTTTCAAATATCAAGGGGAGCACGGAATAATAGCAAAACAGATAGCCAAAATCCTCAATATGAAGACAACTGCCATTTATCATCACATAATAAAACTTGAAGAAGCGAATTTAATTGTTTCTACTGAAGATCCAGAAAATTCTACTAGAAGAAGATATTTTGAGAACCGTCCTGATGTGTTATACGAATTAAAAGAAAAAAACTACCAATTTTGTGATACAGCATTTGGAAATTCTTCTATAAAGGATCTCATTAAGAATAAAAATGATCTTGAGGCTTTTAGACAGAATTGGATTAATCACATGCAAAATAGGTTTAAAGACGGAGGAACTAGCAGATTTAATGAAATAAAAGACTTACGAAGATCAATTAGTGTAATTTCTGCATCTGCTATGGAAGCAGATAAGAATCTCACAAATATTTCTGGAAAATTCCAAGAAATTTTAAAAGAAGATCCGTTCGTTGTAACATTATTGCTTCCACATGACCGATATCATAAATTAATGGACAAAATCAAAAAAGAAATCATAGATTTTATTGTTCAAAGACCAGAATGCGAAACTAAATTTTCTGAGGATCATAAAACTAATATAAAAGAAACTGATAAAAAATACCCCTTTACAGTATCAATAATGGCATTACCTCCTTTAGTCGCTTTCAGAGAAGATATTGAGTCAATTGAGAAATTGGATTAAAATTTAACCAAGTTCAGAAATCAAACGGATTTTTCTCTTCTTTCTTAATATTCTTCTTTATTTGAAGCATTCTTCCTAAAGATGAAGATATTTGAGCATTCTTTTTATTATCCGAATAAAATTGAATTTCGACTTGTTCTTTAGTAATTTCTGTTTTGCAATGAGGACATCTATGAAAAATTTTTACTTTACCCTTATAGCAAAGGTAATGAAAAGTCTCTTTACAAAAATTACAATCAATTTTTTCCTGATTTCTAGTTACAGGAACGTTACAAGATTTACATCGTAAAATTTCTTTTTGACAGTTTGTACAATGAGTATCTATAGAATTAATTGAATTTGCACAATAATAGCAGGAAAATGAATCAGATCTTTCAATTAGATGATTTGTTCCAACAGTTTCATATCCTGAAATAAAATCTAATCTTCCAAATAAATTACTTACCAACCTTCCAGGAGGTAATTTTTTTTCTCTTTCGAGTTTATTTAAAAGTTTAATAGTTTCTTCAGAGCTTATTGATAAATAATTTGATATTTGTTCAGTTTGTACTTTTGTTCCATGAGCAAAGCTCTTTAAATAAAATATGCACCTATCAACAATTCTTTGATACCGTTCTAGCTTTTCTTGTAATTGTTGGTGCTGTTTGGTCACTTCTTGATCTAACAACGTTATGGAATTATTACTATTTGCTTCTATTCGGGTAAATATTGCTATTTCATCAGAAAAAACTTCATCAACCCAATATGGAAAGTTCGGGGGTTGAAATCTACTAATAATTGGTGGATCAACAATCTTTTTAACTTCATTGAGGTTTCTTTCAATATTTTCTAATTCCATCATTCCTAAATTTTTAATATCTCCATCTATTACCCATTGAGGAATCCTTCTTAAATCAATTTTTATCTCTTCAATTTTATCAGCAAAATTTTTGAATATCTCTCTAATATCTTCTAATAAAAATGATTCATTCCATAATGATAATTCTCTTGAAGCACTAGAAGTAACAAGTTGACCATTAGGAAGAAAAAATCCATTAACGAAATTAGATACTTTTTTAGTCCAAATTAATGAAATTTCCTGTTCAGGAATAGTAATATCCCATAACTCGATACCATCTGGAGATAATGCTACTAAGATTCTATTATCCGGAGTTAATAATATTGTTTGTGTGCTTCTAAGTTTTGGATAAATTTCATTAAGCATTTTAGGATTTGAATCTAATTTGTGAGTTTGGTATATCCTTATTGTATTTGTTTCTTTTCCTAAAATAAATAATCTATCACCGGAACTAGTAAAAATACCTTTTTTTCCTGAAAAAAACATTTTTGAAGCGATTTTTCCAGTATCATATGGAATAACTAATATATCTTCACCAATAACAAGTAAAAAGCGATAATTAACACTATCTGGGGAAAATACAATATCATTTATCTTTTCATCAATTTTAACAGTTTTTTTCTTTTTTTCACCCAACCAGATAATTTGAAGTTTATTATTGTCTTCCTTAAATGAAATCATGGTTCCTGGTTTATTAATAGCAAAAATTTTTTCATCTGCTTTATACTTATTCTGAAATACCATTTCTTTTGAATTTAAGTTAAAAATACAAATTGATTCATCGTAATTTAAGGTAAAAAGTTTTCTTGACGGATGGAAATAGGATTTATGAATAATTTTCTTAATTTTGACTTCATCAGGAAAAATCATTGGTGAAGATAAATTACCTTCAAAGTCAATTGTCCTATTTTTATTTGAAGAGAGTAGTATAATATTATTTTTATTTGGATTATAGATTATTTCATTAATTTCTTTCTCATCGGAGAAAAAAATTTTACTTATTTCATTATTATACATAATTATCCTCATCAGTTATAGAGATAAGCCCCAAATAACTAATTTTTATTACTAAATTTAATAAATTAATGGAAAGAAAATATTCTATAATTATCATTTATTGGGTAGTTTTACTAATGTTTCTGTTATAATAAAATTATTAGGATTATTTTCATAATTTCTACAAATATTAAATCTGAAATTAATAATTAAGGGAGAAAAAGTAAAATTAGGGAGGATATCTATGGTAAAACAAAAGGGGAAATTAACTAACCTTTTTATTTTCTTGGTAAATTTATCAACAATCAGAGTAATTTAATTCTTATTAAGAATATACTATAATCATTGACAATTTAAATCGAAACAGTAAAAAAAAAGTGAGTAATATGGTTAAAGTTCTACATGTTCAAGGTAAAAAGTTAAAAGAAGTTCAATCTCCTTATAACTTTTTAAATGGAGACGTTTACGTTATTGACGACTCAAAAAAACCAGATGGTAGTGATAAAGATCCAGTAGATAGTCCTAAGGTATACATTTGGTTAGGATCTAAGGCATATGCTGATGATCGAGGAGTAGGTGCTTGGGCAGCAAAAATGCTCGACAAGGAAAATCAAGCAATAGATATTGATACAGAAGTTGAAGGAAAGGAATCAGCTGAGTTTAAAACAATAGTAGATTTCTCTGTGGTTGAAGGAGATACTCCAGGATTCCTAAAACACGTTGAAGTAAACTTCCAAGACGTGGATTATGAAATGTATCGAGTTTATGATACTGATTTATCTGATGGATCAAGCTCAGATGATATTGAAATTGATCCTGTTCCCTTATCAAAAAACAGTTTGAAAAGCGAAGACGTATTCGTAATAGATGGTTGGAATGATATTTACGTATGGATTGGAAGCAAGAGTCAAGTTGGTGAAAAGGCCGCTGGCAATAGATTAGCTAGAAAGCTTGACACAGAAAGGAAGCGCACTCCCATGGTTTATACAGTAAATGAAGGTCTCGAACCGAATGGTTTCTTTGAATTCTTAGAAAAATTAGAACAGGAAGATCCTAAGAAGCAAATGAAAGATGACAGAACTGACCCAGGAACACATGAAATAACACAGGCGGCAGATGATAACTTAGGAAAAGAGCAAATGCTAGGTTCATTAGCTAAGGGTAAAAAAATAGTAACTAAAGAAGCTGAAAAAGATAAACTAAAGAAAAAAGGATTTTTCGGAAGATTATTTGGTAGATAATTCCCTCAAATTTTTATTTTTTCCCTTTTTTTCTTGATTTTTTCTAATAAGATGAAAGTCTCGAGTTAAATGGGCTTTTAAGATTCACTTTGTCCTAGTATATTTCCTAGTAAGATAAGCCTTAGAAGCTGTCTTAGAATCGATATAGCTTTTAGTTTCAGCTTTAAGTGATTTTTCAGTTGTGCTTAATTTTGCAATAACATCGGATTGCGAAAAAGAATATTTATTACAAAAGAGTGTGGTATTTTTTAATGCTTCAGTCAATATCCATCCTGGATTACCATCTCTTGACGAGCCTATAATAGGTTTCAACACTATTCCTCCAACATTCCCAATTTCTAAGTTATCCTCCCCTCTTTCTTCTATATGATGGTATACACTAAGCCAATATTCTTCTTTTTTATGAATAAAACTTGCAAAAACTTGTCTGCTAACACTCTCTCCTTTAAGCTTAAATAAATCCCTTGATGACCAAATAAGTGTAAGACAAAGATTTTTGAATTTATTTTCATTACTCTGCCAAACTCCGTTTGCTTCCTTCCATTTTTCTTTTAGGTACGTAGAAAATATATCTTCTCCTTTAAAATATCTAAATTCAATTTGATCAACAGCACTTAACAATTCATCCTTCAAACCATCAAGACTTTTATAAAAAACCTTGAATGATTGATTGGCACCTCCAAACAAGTCATATTCATTAAATACTCTATAGAGATTTTCATAATCGCTTTTAAAATCATGAATTTTTCTGATATTCTCCGGTTCATTGATTAATATTTTTAGTCTACGGTTGACAAGGTCAATCTTGTTTTTATTTGGTAAAAATTTAGCTCCTAAGCTATTTTTTAATTCATTACTATCAATGCTTATAATGCTTAATAGTTTATTTCCTAATTTATTAATAACTTCATTTCTATTAAATTCTGATAAATCATGAGCAAAAGTGAATTTTAAAATAGGATGTTTGCCAGAATATAATTTCTCATCTTCTTTCAAATCTCTAGAAATATTGGAAAGCCCAGCAGCAGCATGAGTTATTAATATTTTCCATTCTATAGTTTCATTAATGTTTTGAATAGATCTATATTTCTTCTTAATAACCTCATACATTTCTAAAAAATTTCTGGTTATGTTCCCAGTAATTTTCTGATTTTCAGAACCAATTTTATCTCTAATAAGAGCTATAGTGCTTCCATGAATATTCCTGTCAAATTCCATTATTATTTCTTTTAAACTTTCATCTTTTGTGTTATGATCAAAAGCTAAGTAATTAATACTTCCAAAACCACTATAATTGTCATTTAAGTCTCCTCCCTCAAAATTAGCTATTATTGCAGTTAGTAATGCTGTAGTTATTGCACCTGGATCGTGAACTGGACTTAATTCTTCAGTGTGGGGATAATGCCATGCTGGATTGGCTCCTCCTTCACTATAAACTTGAACTCCATAAATTTTAATGCCTTCTTTTAACACACTCACACACCTCTACTGATTGGTTAGTAATAAAAGCAGGGAATAAAAAATTTTGTTTTTCACTCTAATAAGTATTTCTAATGGATTTTGAAACCAAGATTGACGAAATTACTCAAAAAAATTTCGGTGAGAAACAGATGTTAAAATTTCTTAGAAAAGAAAAAAAGCTGTAAAATCTGACAAATTTTGAAAGGAAAGAATTTTTTATCTAATTATTTAGATTTTTTATTTTAATTCTGTTTATTTTAATATTTTATTTCAGATTTTTATCTCATCTTTCTTTTTTGATTACGTGATAATACCAATTTATCTTTAATCTGTTTTTTTAATTCCTCAGTCTCTTCCTGATTGTAATAGTCTACTATAAAAATTATTACATCATTTACAGTTGTTGAAGCATTAACACTTATGGTAATCGTTTTTTTAAGTGCTGGAATTTCAATTTTTATTTCTTTTTCTTCAAATACCATAGATAATATATAATTATAATTGATATAATCAATGTTTTTCTTAAAATATATTGTAAATGAACAATTTTCTATTAAATTAATAATTCAGGTAACCGAGAAAAGCATTTTGATTAACGTTCGTCGACCATATATCATTCTTGTAATAGGATTATTTATGGTTAGTTGGTCATCAATCTTTATTAGATTAGCGTCTTCTCCTCCTCTTGTAACAGCTTTTTGGCGTTTATTACTTTCTTTTTTTGGAATGCTTTTATTAACAATAGCTTTCAGACAAACTAGGGAATTTAGAAAGATTCCCTCGTCATATTACAAATTTTTTGTTCTATCGGGTTTTTTTTTAGCTTTACATTTTGCTTCATGGTTTATTTCACTGTCTTATATATCTGTCGCTGCTAGTGTCACTGTAGTGGATTCTGCTCCTTTGTTTGTTGTTATTGGTGGATATTTGTTTCTTAAAGAAAAAATCAATAAACTCCAAGGTTTAGGCATAATAATTTCTATATTTGGAGGAATTATTATAGGATTAAGTGATAATTCGGGATCTATAATTCAAAATTTTGATCCTTTCTTAGGTAATTTTTTAGCATTGATTGGGGCAATCACTGTATCTGGTTATCTGTTGATTGGGAGATCAGTTAGACAAAATGTTGGTAATTTTGCCTATATGTCTTGGGTGTACGGATTTTCTACCATATTTCTTTTTATTTTTGCACTTTTATTAAATCCCCAAGAATTGATTAATTCTTTTCTTTTTAATATTGAAATTGAAAATTATTTATTTTTCGTTTTATTAGCTATAGGGCCAAGTATATTAGGTCATACTTTTTATAATTTTGCTATAAAGGATATAAAGGCTGCTGTTGTTTCAATTGTAATGCTAGGAGAGCCTATTATAACGAGTTTGCTTGCTATTCTTATTTTAAACGAAATTCCAACTCCCATGATAATTTTTGGAGGATCAATAGTTTTAACGGGTGTAGGTTTAACAGTTTGGACTGAAAGACAAAAAAATTCTCTAATTAAGAACCTCAGTTAAAATTTCTGCTGCATCTTTAATGTCTTGATTATTAGTCATACCAAAGGACATACGACAGTAATTTAACATACCTGAAGCTTGAGTTTGACCAAATGCTGAACCCGGAACGAGACAAATGCCTTTTTCTAAAGTAAATTTACTAAAGTGATCTGAATTCATTCCTGTTTCTGAAATATCAAGATAAACGTAAAATGCCGCTTTTGGTTTATAGAACTTTATCTTAGGTATTTTTGACCAGTATTCAGTAACAAGCTGTCTTCTTTCTCCTAAAACTTTTAAATTCCTGTTGACAATTTGCTTTTCCTCTTCATGAACCTTTTTTTGGAAACATTTCACATCAAATTACATTAGCTGGAGGAAAAACTAATATTATTTTATCTGATCATGAAAATGAATTCAAACTAACTTCAGATATGATTAATGAAGCTGTAACACCAAAAACTAAAATGGTTTTAATTAATTTTCCCACAAATCCTACTTCAATGATATTAGAACACTCTGATATGAAAGGAATTGTAGAAGTATGTAGAGATAATAATTTGCTTTTCCTCTTCAAAACCTTTGATTACTCCATATTGAATTGGTCTGGATGCATGAACAGTATTATATTGATGTATTTGAAAAATTGGCTTCATTATTTCTTGATTCAAACCAATTGTAAATCCTAATCGAAGTCCAGTCATACATAATGATTTGCTTACTGAACTGATCATAATTGTATTTTCATAATCAAATTCTAATGCAGTGACATGCTTTTTTCCGTCGTAATAGAGTGATTCATAGCTCTCATCAGATACCAAAAGCAAATTATTATCTCTACATACTTCTACAATTCCTTTCATATCAGAGTGTTCTAATATCATTGAAGTAGGATTTGTGGGAAAATTAATTAAAACCATTTTAGTTTTTGGTGTTACAGCTTCATTAATCATATCTGAAGTTAGTTTGAATTCATTTTCATGATCAGATAAAATAATATTAGTTTTTCCTCCAGCTAATGTAATTTGATGTGAAATGTTTCCAAAAAAAGGTTCATGAAGAATAACCTCATCACCCGGAGACAAATAAGCTAAAAAAGTATCAAAAAGAGATTCCATAGCTCCACAAGTGACCAGTGTATTCCCTAGGTGAGTATCCAATCCATAAATAGTATTATAACGATTAGCTAGTGCTTCTCTTAACGCAGGCTCTCCAGTATCTGGTCCATATGTTGATTTTCCCGAATTTAAAGCGTCTATAATTCCTTTTTTAACTGATTCAGGTAAACCAATGTTTACGTCACCCAATCCAAAATCTATCACTCGTTGTCCTTTAGCTCTCATTTCATTTGCAATTGTGAATATAGCTCTTATTCCACTGGGTTTTACTTCTTTTAATCTGTCTGCTTTTTTCATCTAAAATCTCCTATTCAAATATTTGAATCGAAATTTAAATCACGATTTTCTTGTTTTAATTTTTGAATTTTCGTTATATCCTATCTTAATTAGCTGAGCAACATAAAATAAAAACTCCCATTATATCCTGATGTTTTTCCGGATAGTAATTTGATTGGAGGGATCGTTCAGTTACATATAAATCCAAAGGAATATCTCCTTCAGGCATCACAGCTAATCGTGTTCTGATTTTTATTACATTTATAAAATCTTGAAATAAAAACTCCTCTATATCCTGAACTTGCAGTTGATAAACGTATTCATCAGGTTGAGGGGTTTGATGTGGCAATAAGATTGTACTTCCTGCAGTGGTAACTTTTATTCCATCGGGTCGATTTACTTCGGGTGGATCTAGTTGTTGTTCTAGAGATAAAGCCCATCCAGTCAAATAAAAACGATTTTGTTTATTAAAATTCTGGTAGATATCTTTGTTGTTAAAAAAATCATTTGCGAAAGAAAATAATTTTAAATTTTGAGGGCCGGAAAATTCTACTGTTGCAGTTAATCCTTCCTCTTCAATGGCTACTCCTTTTGGTTGAAGTGGATAATTTTGATCTGTTTTCAGACTTAAGAAGGAATTTTTAAAACTATTTTCTTCAAATACAAAAGTTATTACAACATATTTTTCCTCAATTTGGAATATCTGATAATCTGGAATTTTGTAATCAATTTTTTTTACATACTGATTTTGATAAATATTTTCTTCCATTAAGAGAGAATTTTCATTTTTTAAAGCTTTGTTCATCCATTCATTTAATTTTTCTTCACTATCTGAAAAAGTTTTTAACCAGCGGTTCTTAGTAATCATGGATACAAAAACCAGAATACTTGATTAGTTTTAAGATGAATTTTGAAAATATTGAACTTGTTTAAACTGTTAAAATCTGGATATTTAAATAAATAGTTCAATTATTAACTTTTGTAGTTTAATAATATTTCTTAACTAATTTACTTTTTTAGGTGATAAAATGGTTGAAATAGCTGTTGGGTCAATTATTGAGGATCAAAAAGTTCTTTTGCATGATGATAATATAACTACTTTAAAGAATTTACTAGGTGATAAAAATTTTTTAGTTGTGTATTTCTACCCACGTGATAACACTCCAGGATGTACGAAAGAAGCCTGTTCTATACGTGATAATTTTGATGACATTAAAAAGAAAGCAAATATTGTTGGTGTGAGTAGTGATTCTGCCAAATCACATGTTAAATTCATTAATAAATATTCTCTTCCATTTTCACTAATTTCTGATTCTGGTTTGAATCTCACAAAAACTTTTGGTGCTTATGGTAAAAAACGTACTGGTGGAATGGGTTTAATCAGATCTACTTTTGTTTTAGATAAAGATTTGAAAATTCAAAGTATCTTTGGATTGAAAGGTTTTCCAAAAGTAACAACAAATGCTCATGCTGATGAAATTTTAAATGTTCTTTAAAGTCCTAGAGAAAAAATCATGAACCAAAAATCCACAATTTCCCTTGGTATACTAATTCTTATAATTACATCTTTCTCTTTAGTATTGATTAATGATTATTTAAACCAATCAAATCAGGTACTTATTGATGAAGATATCACAGATATATTGGTTTACCCATTATATTTCGATGGTTCGGAGTCATTTAAACACCTGAAAAATCAAGTCGATATAGGATTTAGATATCCTGGTACCCATGAAATCAATCTAACTCGATCTTATATCACTAATCATTTAAATTTATTTAATTGGACCGTCATATTTCATAATTTTACATTTAAAGGAATAGATGTTACGAATATACTTGCTTTTCCTGCTAATGCAACTAACACTACTTTATCGTCTACTAGACTATTTGGTGCTCATTATGATACAAGGATTAAAGCGGATCGTGATCCTATTGAAGCTAATAAATCTTTACCAGTATTAGGTGCTAATGATGGTGCATCAGGTGTTGCAATTCTTTTAGAAATGGCTCGAATTTATAAAAATTCCACTAATATTGGATTATTTTTTATTGATGCAGAAGATCAAGGTGGTGCGATTTCTGGTTGGAATTATATAGAAGGATCTAGAGAATTTGCAGGTGTTTTGGAAAATTTTTTTCCTAATGGGGCTAACAGCATTGCAAGTTTTATCTTATTTGACATGATTGGCGATAAAGATCTTAATATTCCCAGAGAAAGAAATTCAAACAATCAATTAATGAACGAAATATGGGAATCAGCTAAACTATTAGGTTTTGATAATTTTTTTCTAAATCAACCCGGTTATGCGATGACTGATGATCATATACCTTTTAAAGATGCTGGAGTACCCGTTGTGGATTTAATAGATTTTGATTATTTAGATGAAGACAATAGGAACTTACATCACACAACTAGAGATAATTTAGATTACGTTTCAGAAGATTCATTAAAAATTGTTGGACAAACTATTGAATTCTGGTTAAGAACACTTGATATTTGGTCTACTAGTTAGTTCGGGAGCTAATCAAGATATCAAACACAGAAATTTGACAATAATTAATTGAAATTTTAAAAAATTTAGTCAGAAATTACTTCTTAATGGTTAATCAAAGCTCCTTTTTTATTATTCAAAAGGGATTTCTCAAGGATATATATTAGTTATTTTTAATATTTCCTTAACGTGTTTTTGAATATAATCACTAACACCCAATAAAGTCTTATTGCTTTCTTCTAGCATAGAGATACTAAGATCAGCATTATAATATATCTTTGCTACAGGATCAACTTTTATTTGCTTAAAATATTCATCCCAAAATTTTAACAATTCATTAACTTTACGATTTTGTTTTTTATTTGATGAACGGGGGATTTGGTTCCAAATTAAGTAATCTGCTCTTTCTCTTATTCCTTGTATCGTTTTATACATTTCTTTTATTAACGAAGAGGCTCCTGAAACTCCATATGTAACAGGACGCAATATTAGAAATCCAAAATCACTGGTTGTAATGTTATTTGCAGAATTCATTGAAATCCCGTTTTGATTGTCAATAATAACGTAATCATAATCAAGATCCTGAAACCAAACATCACGACAAGTTAGTTCTTTTCTTAGAGCCGTAACCCACCAATTCATTTTTTTCTCGCTTAGAAATGTTTTTCCGATTTCAGGAGGGGGAGAATAGATCACATCCATGTTTTCTATATCTGTTTTATATATAACATCTTCAACGTCTGAATAAGTGCCCTCTAAGAAATCTGGCCAAGTTTTCTTTATAGATTCCTCATCTTTTTGAGGAATAACTTTTTCTAAGGACGGAGCTAACAAATCCCCATCAATAAATAATACTTTAGTATTAGCTTTAGCTAAGAAATGAGCAATATTAATAGCTAAAACTGTTTTTCCTGTACCGCCTTTAAAGGAGTGAGTTAATAACACTTTTTTCCGATTCATGAGAACTCAATTATTGGCTGTTTTAGAATCAATGCATTATTTTATCGTTATTACTGGATTATGTTTGATTATTGGCTTTATTGTTTATTTGTTGTAATAATTGATGATTTTTAACTTGAAGTTAAAAAAAATTGTATGACAAAGGGGAAATATGCCCAAAATATAAATTTAATGATTTATACTAACTTATATTTCACTTTCCTTATACAACTAAATATTTAAAATTTGATTCATCAATTCTTTTTTTATTTATAAAACCCATATCTAATAAATCTTGAAGTGCTTCTTCTATGTTCTTATTTTCATCTTTAGACAATTTTTGATTCATTTTATCTATGGTTAAACCTGCTGGAGTTCCAACAAGTTGAGCGGCTAAAATTCTATGTAATCCAGTTAAACTATTAAGAGTACCAAGATGAAGTAGGCTACTTCCATGTTCGTCGGCCCATAAGCGTAAGCTCATAAATCTGTTGAGTTTTTCTTTTAAAGTTTCTGCTAATTTATTAATTGTTTTTTCTTCCTTCAAAGGTAAATAATCGAAATTAGGACAAGATATCTCTATTTCTTCCAAACTTTTTTGTAATAGATCCATTTGATGCTTTTGAATTAAATTATAATCACTTTCTAAAAATTGAAGAACAAAAATTACATCTCTACCAAATTGTACTATTCTAGAATCAGAGGAATCAGTATCCTTAAATTTAATGGGCAATAATAATCCCTTATCCGTTTTTGTTTTAATTAATGATAATGGACCATGAAATTTATTAAATTCAACTTGTTCATTACCAAAACCTAACGAAAAGACAACTCTTTGTGTAAAATACAACACAATATTGGCATCATTTTGATCAGATATCATTTCTTTGGATGTACTACTTTTTAACACTGGACCGATGTTTTCTATGGCAACAATAATACTTATATCTGAAATCGGAGAAATTAAATCTTCCATATTAATCTACAGCAATTTATCCATTTTAATTTTGATTTTAGTTTTTAAATCAATAACCATTTTTCTATATTTTTTATAATATTGGCATCGTTTTTATTAGTTTAAAGCATTTTAATTAGTAACTTTTAGAAAAGATTTGTCAAATTTTAAAAAATTTGTGTAAACTAATAATATTAGTTAAAAGGTGTCTTTTCGACAGAAGAAATTTAATAATCACAATAAACTAATAATTATTGTTACCTTGTTTGACATTGATTGGAGCATTATCTTTATTGAAAGAAAATCTTGAAGTTTATGACTCTGAAAGAAATTTTACAATAAATAATAGTAAAAAAATATTCGTGCTGCTTTTTTATTTAATGCAGGGATTAATAGGAGTTTTATTTATTTTTATTACTCTCCCACTATTTTTGAATGACAACCTTTCAGATAAAGGATTAGATTTTTTTCTTGATATTGGTAAATACGTTCAAATCATTATTGGATTTTTAATGTTAATAGTTTGGATATCAAATTTCCCACAATATCCTAAAATTTTGTTGTTAATACCGAATTCATACATTATAGTTGGAAATATGTTTTATTTCTTAACTATTTTAATAGCTTTTATTCAAGCAGAAATCCTTTCTAGTTTTTTTTCTTTGTGGTTCATTATATGGGTATCGATATTATTTATCTATAGAAATGAAACTCAAAAACATCATAAAGACTTGATTTCAATTTAATTTTCATTTTCGATGAAAATTCCTGATCTACCAGCTTTCCTCCAAAGTTTAGATGCAGATTTGTGTTCTAATTCAGCATAAATGTCTGTGAGATCTGTTGGACAATTTTTCAATATTTGGACTTTAACCACAGTTTCATTTTTTATTTGAGTTTTAATTTCATCAACAATCCCTTGAGTAACACCGTTTTTACCTATTCTAATTGTAGCGCTTTCATGCCTAATTTTTCTTGCAGAATCTTCTATATTTTTTTCATAATCATCATTTTGACTATTTTTAGAATAAATATATGCTCTAAATTCGGGTCTGCTTTTTTTATCAAGTTTTTCCCTAAGCCTCTCTTTTTTGATCTCTTTCTTCTCTAATTTTTTTCTAAGCTTATTATTATCTCGTATTTGGCTGTTAATAACTACAGGAATCGTCTTCCCTTTTTTAGTTGATTTACGCATAATCTAAAGCGCTCCGTATAAAAATAGATAAATTAAAAATGATAATTTAACAGTTTACTCAGTTAGGGTGTTTTCCAAAATTTCTTTTAGGAGAATATCGAAAGCTTCATCAACGTTAATTCCATCGAGGGCGCTTGTTTCTAAAAAAGTGAATTTGAATTTAGCCTTTTCAAGCATTTTATTACGAAAATCAATCACTAACTCTTCAGTTTCTTCTTTAGATATAACCTTAGATGGATCTTTCTCTCTTAAATCAGATTTATTAGCTAAAATCGCAAAAGGAATAGGACCACTTCCATTATTTGTCCATAATTCTTCAACCCATTTTTCCATATTTGTAATGGTTTCTTTCCTAGAAATATCCACGATAAGAAGAGCACCTGATGCACCCTCATAAAAAGCAGCCCTCACTACTTTATAAGCATCTTGGCCAGCTAAGTCCCAAATAAGACTTTCAATTAGATAATCTTGTCCTTTAAAATTAACAGATGTTTCCTTTTTAGCAAAATCAGCCCCAATTGTGGCTAGATAAGAGACTGTGTGTTTTTGCCCCATAAACCGTTTTCGAAGAGTTGTTTTTCCAACTTCTTCATCACCAATTAATAAGAGCTTAATTTTTCCCATTCTGTCATTAGTTGATATAATTTATTCACCTTTAAAGAAAAATACAAAGAAGTATTATAATTTTGTGTTAAAATGGTAAAATTACTAAGTTTTTCAGCAAATTCTTACCATTGGTAAGGATCAAATAATCTAAATATTACATGGTATAAAATTTTTTTCCTCAATACCTTTTAAATTAATTTTTTTTTCTTTTTTAAGAATTAAATATAACTTTTCCTTTTATCACTTATTTAAAAAATGAATTTAATCTATAATCCTTTTGCAGACTAAATTTAAGTGTTTTTTTCTTTTAACTGGTGTCCATTTCATTTTAACTATGATCTTTAAATTAATTGAAATTATGAAAAAGAGATTATCATAGTAATCCAATATTTCATATATTTATCATAAATCCGATATAATGCTTTATTGGAATATTTATACCGACAAATATTATATTACAGTAGTATAACATTTGTACTTAGTTGATTTGCTATAAAGGTTGTTTTAATTGAATTATTTTATCTTATGCATTTATGAAAGAGGATTAACACATGGCTGTTTCTGAATTAATTACTGATAATAACATACCTCTAATTAGACATTTTGTACCAGATAATGAATCTGGTAAGGTGTTTGAATTAGTTAATTGGGAAAAAAGAAATGCACAAATAAAAAATGTAAAAGGAGAAGTTGTTTTTGAACAAAAAAATGTTGAAATTCCTCAATTCTGGTCTCAAACAGCAACAAATATTGTAGTTTCGAAATATTTTAGTGGATCTTTAGGATCTTCAAAAAGAGAGACTAGTGTTCGGCAACTTATTGGACGTGTTGTAAATACTATTGCAATGTGGGGAGAAAAAGACAATTATTTTCATAATGAAACTTCCAAAGAAATTTTTAGAGATGAATTAATTCATATTATTTTACATCAATATGCTACTTTTAATTCTCCTGTCTGGTTTAATGTTGGAATTGAAGAAAAAGCGCAGTGCTCGGCGTGTTTTATAAACTCAATTGAAGATAATATGGAATCAATATTAGAACTAACAAAAACCGAAGGAATGCTTTTTAAATGGGGTAGTGGGACTGGAACTAATCTTAGTCCATTGAGAAGTTCAGTTGAAGAACTTTCGCGAGGTGGAATTGCTAGTGGACCCGTTTCTTTTATGAAGGGATATGATGCTTTTGCTGGTGTAATAAAATCAGGAGGAAAGACTAGACGCGCAGCAAAAATGGTGATTCTAAATATTGAACACCCTGATATTATGGAATTTATTCGTTCTAAAGCTAATGAAGAGAGAAAAGCGTGGGCATTAATTGATGCAGGATATGATGGATCAATAGATGGTGAAGCGTATAATTCTGTGTTTTTTCAAAATGCAAATCATTCAGTTCGTGTAACTGATGAATTTATGAAATCAGTTGAGAATAATGAAGATTTTTACACACGTAGAGTCTTAACGGGCCAAAAATTTAAGAAGTATAAAGCTCGAGATATGCTCAAGGAGATTGCAGAAGCCACTCACGTTTGTGGAGATCCAGGTTTACAATTTGATACTACAATTAATAACTGGCATACAAGTTCAAATACAGACAGAATCCATGCATCTAATCCGTGTTCAGAATATTTGTATCTCAACAATTCAGCATGTAATTTGTCATCCATTAATTTATTGAAATACCTAGATTCTAATTGTGAATTTGATGTTGATTCTTATATTCAAACCATTCGTATAATGATCCTAGCTCAAGAGATTTTAGTAAGCAATGCATCCTATCCTACGGTACGAATTGGTCGTAATAGTGAAGATTATCGACCTCTTGGTTTAGGTTATGCAAATATTGGTGCTCTATTAATGGCAATGGGATTGCCTTATGATTCTGGTTCTGGACGTGCATTAGCTGGGGTTTTAACTGCTATCATGTCAGGAGAAGGTTATTATCAGTCTGCATTAATAGCTAGAAAGCTTGGACCATTTAATGGTTATGAAAAGAATAAAGAACCTATGTTACGTGTTATGAAAAAGCATCAATCCTTTATTGACAAAATAGACACTAATTTTGTTTCTCCTAACTTAATCAAAGTAGCTACTTCAACTTGGGATAGTGTTGTAAAACTTGGAGAACAGTACGGATTTAGAAATGGTCAAATAAGTGTTCTTGCACCTACAGGTACTATTGCATTTATGCTAGATTGTGCTACTACAGGTGTTGAACCGGATATAGCTTTAGTTAAATATAAAAATCTTGTAGGAGGAGGACAAATAAAAATTGTTAATCAAACTGTTCCTCAAGCATTGCAACAACTTGGTTATACAATTGAGCAACAAACTAAGATACTTGTTCATTTAGAAGAAAATGATACAATAGAAGGAGCTCTTGATTTAAGAGATTCTGACTTACCAGTTTTTGATTGTGCTTTTAAGCCTAGAAATGGTAAGAGATTTATTCATTACATGGGTCATGTTCATATGATGGCTGCTGTTCAGCCATTCATCTCCGGTGCAATTTCCAAAACAGTAAATGTTCCTACAAATATTACAGCTGATGAAATTGCTGATATTTATGTTCAAGCTTGGAAGATGGGAATAAAAGCAATTGCAATATACAGAGATGGTTCAAAGCGTATTCAGCCCCTTTCAATGGATAGTAAAGGTAAAGCGGTTAAGACAGCAAAATCTAAAGAAATAAACAAATATAAACGAAGAAGGTTACCAGATACACGGAATTCAATAACGCACAAATTTAGCATTGAAAGCCATGAAGGGTATTTGACAGTTGGAATGTATGAAGATGGTAAACCTGGAGAAATATTTGTTACGATGGCCAAAGAAGGAAGCACCATTTCAGGATTAATGGATTCATTTGCTTTAGCTATCTCGATGTTACTACAACATAACATTGAGCTAAAGGATTTAGTTAACAAATTTGCTCATTTACGATTTGAGCCTAGTGGTTTAACACGTAACCCAGATATTCCTTTTGCTAAATCTATTATCGATTATATCTTTAGATGGTTAGCAATTCAGTTTCTTCCTCAGGCAACTTCAGAAGAAGTAATTAAACCTCAAAAGCAACTAGGTGATATGGGACAATTTAATTCAGATCTAATCCCTCAAAAAGCAAATCCTTCAAAAAAATTGAATAATTTTTTTTCTGAAAGAGATCTATCAGAAAATGAAGTTTATACAGCACAAAGCGATGCTCCCCCATGTTCTGATTGTGGAGCTATAATGACTCGTTCTGGATCCTGTTATCGTTGTTTAGAGTGCGGTTCGACATCTGGATGTTCTTAATACTTTAAATTGTTTTAATTTCATTAATTATTTTTTAATTCTGTCATTTGTTCACACATCTTCCATAATTTTTCCTGAACTTCTTTATTTTTTGATATAGGAGATGTTCTTCTCTCTTTTTTATCATAAAAATATTTTCCAGTTACATTTTCTACTTTTTTTGACATAGCTAAAAAAACAGGTCCATTCAACGCACTTTCGGTAGCAGAGAAATTAAAGGGATTATATCTCCAAAATTTTCCAAGTCCATATAATTTAACAATGTTTGTTCTAACCTGTCCTGGATGTAAACAATTTACTGTTACTCCCGTATCTTTTAATCTCTCTGCTAGTGAATACGTAAACATAATATTGGCTAGTTTAGATTGTCCGTATACTTTCCATCCATTAAATCGAGTTTTTTTATAGTTAATATCCTCGAAATTTATGGTACTCCCCCAATGTGCACCTGAAGATACATTAATTATTTTAACAGGAGGGTTTTTTCTAATAGTGTCCAGTAGTAAATTTGTTAAGAGAAAGTATGCTAGGTGGTTTACAGCAAATATTCTTTCAATACCATCCTCTGTGATTTGTCTCCTAAATGCATTGATTCCTGCATTATTAATTAGAATATCTAGTCTGTCATATTTTTCATTATATTTCTTTGCAAAATTACGAATTTCTGTTTGAGAAGAAAGATTTACATTAAAAAAATCAATTTTTTTGTTTTCTGAAATTTTTCTAATTTTTTCTGAAACTTTTTCTCCTTTTTTTGAATTTTTTCCTAACAGTATCAGTGTTGGATTGAATTTTGATAGTTCAATGGCAGTAGCTTCACCAATTCCACTTGTCGCTCCAGTGATTAAAATAAGTTTATCTTCTAACGAAATGGTCATGATTTTATAACCAATATTTAATTTACTTCGGATTTTTAGATAAATATTTAACAAAAGTCATGAGACTCAATAATTCAATTACATCAGATTTATGTCCGATAAGCTTTTTTTGAGCTCCTTCAGTTAAATCAACTGATTTACTTTCATCTCTACTAATGGTAACCATTTTCCAGCATTCATTGTTGTCAATTAGTTTTCCAGCATGCATCCCTAATCTTAAATCGTGTTTTTATTTTTGTCTTTGGAACGATATTTTACAGATGTTATTAAATTCATCATATCAATAATATCCGATGGATTTGCAATAAGCCGTTTCTGTATACCTTCAGTTAAATCAATAGCTCTTATGCTATCTCCTCGTATTGCAACCATTTTTCCAAATAAATTTTCCTCCACTAATTGAGCAGCATGCATTCCAAGGCGAAATCCTTGAAATCGATCAAATGCATTCGGACTTCCTGCTCTCATGGTGTGTCCGAGAACCACATCTCTTACTTCAAATTCTACTCCTTTTTCTTTACACAGTTCTAGTAAATCAGTTCGAGAAGTTAATTCATCAACAATTATTTTGGCAATTTTTAATTTAGCAAGAAGAGGGTTTCCAAATACATCTTTTGGTAGATTACCAATAGTTTCTTTAGATATTGTTTTGAAATCTCTTTTTAATGATTCATCTGTTGGAGTTGCACCCTCAGAACATGCTATAATATGTTTAATATATCCAGAGTTGATTCTTTCTTTTAAAACATTAACAATATCATGTTCCAAATCAAATTTCTCTTCAGGGATTAAAATAACGTCAGCACCACTAGAAACACCGCTCATCGCAGTCAACCATCCTGCATCCCGACCCATAATTTCTACAACAAATGTTCGTTGATGTGAATAAGCGGTTGTTTGTAGGTTGTCAATTGTATTTGTTGCTAACTGGACTGCTGACCAAAATCCAAAGGTGTAGTCTGTTCCTGATAAATCATTATCAATTGTTTTAGGTACTCCGATAATATTAGCATGAGTGTGTTTATAAATTGAGGCAGCTACCCCTAAAGTGTCATCTCCGCCAATTACAATCAATGCGTCAATTCCTAATATTTTGAAATGAGCTGCTAGGTCTATAGCTTTTTCTTTGATTTTTTCTTCCCTAGCAATTTTGTCTTTAATTTTTAAAATATTTTCATATGGATTAGTTCGACTAGTAAAAAGGATAGTTCCCCCGACTATATGCAAATCATCATGTTCTGCTGGAATTAAAGGTTGTTTAATATTATCTAGAAATCCTTTCCAACCCTTTTCTATGCCGATTATTTCATGACCTGAATTAAAGGCCTTTAACATAATTCCGTATATAACAGAATTTAACCCCGGACAATCTCCACCACCAGTTAATATTCCAATTTTCAATGCGTTTTAATTCCGTAAATTCTTTCTTTCTGGAAATTAATATACTCTAATTTTTTAATATGTTAATTTTTTGTATCTTTTCTTTTAATTTAGGTTTTTTCGTCTATTTATCAAAAATATCAATCCTGAACTCAAATTCATCTATTTTTGTTATAAAAAGAATTTAGAAACTGTTTTAGTATAATTTTTGGAAATAGCTTATTTTTTTTTATTCTGGTCAATTGCAATTAGATTAAAACCATTATGTTAATCCTTACAGTCAAAAATAAAGGCTGTTGATGAAATACTATCTCCTAATCCGACTGTAGATTTCATTTGATAGGCAGGTGTTAATTGTGTTGGAATAACAAGCTTCCAAGTCTTTTTCTCTTTTATTATTCCATTAGAAAGATATTCTTTAATATTAGTTATTTCTCCTTCTTTTTTTAACTTTGTTGCTATTTGTTCTAATGCTTTTATTCCGTTATAGGATATTGGAAATTGTGTTGCTAATTTGATTTCAAATTCTTTAATATTTTTTGAGGAAAATTCACCTATTAATGTCTTAGCTGTTCCTATAAGAGAAGAATAGAGAGCAGCATTTTGTATTGAGTCTAATGTAACGTTTGCACAATAATTTGGGTCAATAAAAATAATATGGTAAGATAATGTGTGTAAATGTAATCGTGGTATATCAAGTATCTCCTTAACTCGGTTTACTCCCTCATATAATGTTTCAACTGATTCTTTTTCCAATATTGCTTTTTCTATATCATATTCCCCTAAATCATGAAGGATTGCTCTTAATTCAACCTCATTACAACCTAAACTATGAACATGTAATCTTAATTTATCAATAATGGCTTTTCTTACTTTTTCATTGCTTATGGATGCAAATTCTAAATGAAGACGCAGATTAGGATTTCTTGAAACAAATTTTCTTAATAACTTTTGTTCGCGATCCAACCAAAAGTCTACATTATCATCTGTTAGATACTGATAGCCAGAAAGAATGGCACGTTCTACTAATGAACCTAACTCAGGTAAGTAAAACTCTAATTCATCTGAAAATCCCGGTACTAATCCTTTTGGACGGTCTGCAATTATTAATCGATTTGATCGGGGTGCAGTTATAAATTCTGATAATTTTTCAATTGGAAAACTAAGACCTTCTTCAAATTCGAATATCCAATTTATTTTTGTTAAAACGTTTTCTTGCCCACATTTGGTGATATTTCGTAGAGTGATTGGTCCTAAATCCTCATTTATTACTGGAAAAAGTATATTTTGTTTGTAAAATCTTCTTGCTTGAACATGGGACAGATTTGGAATATAAACAATAGTACTCACTCCCAGCTTTCCTAATAGATTAGCAATTATCCCACTTTGACCCCCCATACGATGTTCATCTGCTTCTTCAAATACTCTATTAAACCATTTAATCATTTTTTCACTATTGTAAGTTGGAATTTGTTTAGCCTTTCCACTAGATATAGATTTAATCAGAGATATTAAAAAATCATCTGTATTTTCGATTTTTTCGGGATAATCTTTCTGAAGACTATTAAATAAAACATCAGAAGATATTTCATTGAGGTAAATTTGTTCCAAACTCTGATGATCAAGGTATTCTAAAAAATCAATACATGCATTATACCCTACAAATACCCCACGTGCAGAATTCACTTGATTGATACTATTTTGTAATTTCTTGGTCCAAATATTTGTGTAAGGCATCTAAAACCCTATTTTCCTTTAATGAAGAATATTTTTAATTTAAAAGGTATTATTAATTAATTAATCTAAAGAATAAAAATGAATTAAGAAAATTTGGTTCAATTATCGTTTAAAATATAACCAGAGAAATTACAATTTAATCCTTAATTAATGAAATTTATCCTATTAAATTTATGGGTAATCAGTTAAGCAGGCATCTCAAAGATGAAAATAGTTTAGCAAGCGAAATCTTAATATTTCTAAATCAAATTAATCTCAAAAGAAATTAATCTCTCATTAAAAGTGAATTTTAAATTAAAACTTAAAATGTTACATAAAAATATTAATTTAGAAATTTATGTTGATATTTTACATAGCTCAATCCATAGATTATTTTTTTGTTTTCTAAATCATAAGAAACTAAATAAAATATCTATTTATTAGTTCAACATATAAAATGGTGAAGGATATTTCTCAAAAATCTATTGATAATCTTATTAACGAATATAACCATTCTGGATTTACAGCAGGTTCATTTGGTAAAGCTTGTAAGGTGATAAAAGATATGGTTGATGATTTAGATATTTCAGTTTTTTTAAGTCTATCGGGTGCGTTGATACCAGCGGGTCAACAAAAATTTTTGGTTGATATAATATCTTCTGGTAGGATCACTGGAGTTGTGACAACTGGAGCAATGTTAACCCATGATTATTTAGAGGATCTTGGTTATAAACATACACCTGTTGATCATAATAAATCTGATGAAGAACTTCGTAAAAACGGTATTAATAGAATTTATGATATGGTTGCGTTAGATGAAGGTTTTGAAGTCATGGAAAAAAGCATTCATGATTTTTTGGAAAAGAATTACCCTTCATCAGCTTCTAATCAAATTAATATCTCTGTTCCTGATTTTTTATTTGACCTAGGAAAAGATAGAAGTGAAAGGTCTATTCTTGGAATTTGTAATAGAAAGAATGTACCTGTATACTGTCCTGCAATAACTGATTCTATGTTAGGTGTTCATATAATGACTTTTAGAGAATTTCATCCCCAATTTAATGTGGATATTATATTGGAACTAAAAAAATTTAGTTCTTTATGTTTCGATCAGAAAAAAACATCAGCAATTGTATTAGGCGGAGGAGTTCCTAAGAACTATTTATTTCAAGGTATGTTATTATCAGGAAGGGAACTAACTAAAGCAGTTCAGTTCACAATGGATCGTCCAGAACATGGAGGATTAAGTGGGGCTTCATTAAATGAAGCAATTTCATGGGGAAAAATTGAAGCTGCTGCGGATTTTGTAACAGTTGTAATTGATGTAACTATTATTCTACCGATTATAAGTGAACTATTTAAAATTTAAAGAAAAAGAAAAAAGAGAGAGAATTTTTATTGTCTTGCGTAACAATGTGGGCAATATTGAGCTTGTTTTGGTACAGGTTTTGAACACTGTTTACATCGATCAGCTGAGCTTGTTACTTGTGGCCCACGGGTTCGCTTATTTGATTTACTTTGTTTAGCTTTTTTATCTTTAATTTTTTTGCTTGAGGAACTTCGCCCTCCAAATTGTTGAGATGATTCACTTAAAGTTGGTTCAAACACTGCAGCTTGATATTTCAATGGCTTTCCAACTTTTGGTCCTCTTGACTTGGTTGCAAAAGCAATGATCAAAGCAACTACACCGACCATAGTTAATAATATACTAATAGGAATAAATATTTTCCAATACAAGCTTGCCTTAGCGACATAAGAGACAGACACACTTCCCCCATCGGTTTTTGTAACTAATAGATCAACATTAATTGAATCCCCAGTTAATTTGTAACTAGGACCTAATAAAGCTGGGAACACATCAACTGCATAAATTGAAAAAACAATATTTACTTGATTGTCAGCGAAAACTTGAACATTTTTGTCAATATTTAAACTTGATCCAGTATTTTCTTCTATGAATACTGTTATAGTTAATTCTGCATCACTGCTTGCTATTAAAAATAATTCTACTTTAATTTCATTATAAATCGGATTATAAGCAACTTGATTCCCTGTAAATAAAGAAATTGTTGTTTGTGATCCTGAAAAAGTTGCACTCTCGTTTGGATCTTGGAATTGTTGTGAGGGTAAAACGTTCACAAAACCTAAAACAAGAGCTCCTCCAGCAACAATCATGATTATCAGACTTACTATAAATAATGCTTTTCCCATTCTTGGACATTCCATTCTTGATAATTAAAAATTAATAAATTAGTTGTTCTTATTCTATAAAATCAATCTCTTAGCAAAGTATTTAAATATATATTTAACAAGGTATTTTAAAAAATGACCTCTTTTTCTTTGAAATGTTTTTTCACTCATATTTTAATAAATAATTTCATTTACAACAAGACTGAAGCAATTTATATCCTTTCCAAGTAATAATTCTTATTTTTCTTCTATGATTTGGTTAGAATATATAATATTAGCTTAGCACAAAGCACTGAAGTAATCCCTCCAGCGTCTTGACTTGGATTAAATTCGTTAATATCCATTCCCTTTACAGGAACTTCCATTTCGTTTAACAATGTTAATACATCATTTGGATTAATACCAAAGGGTTCTGGCGTACCCACACCTGGTGCAAAAGCAGGATCAAAACCATCTGTATCAATTGACAAATAAATACCCTTATAACTTGAACCAATATCATTGATCTCTTTGATGACGTTTCTTACAGTATCTGCTGTAAATTTAGGAGCTAATATTTGCTTTATGTTATTTTCTTTTATAAATTTTACTTCCTCAGGACATAGTGCTCTTATTCCTATCTGGTATAATTGTTGAGGATCAACATAGCTTTCATCTAATAGTCTCCTACTTGCACATGCATGTGAATATGGGTTATTTTGATATTTACTTCTTAAATCTGCATGGGCATCAAAAATTATATATAAACAATCTTTAAACGCATTTCTTGATCCCACCATAACAGTGTGTTCACCACCAATTGTTATAGGAATTTTACCAACATTTTTTATTGAATCAACAATGTGTTGAATTTCCTGTACCTTTTTTACAGTTTCAAGGGTTTCAGGCCAATTGAAATCCCCAGCATCGTGATATTTGATATTTTCTAGATCTTCCCAGTTGAAAATATTTGTCGTTTCAATATTTATTGCTGATTCTCTAATAAATTTTGGTCCCTTTCCACATCCGGGACGATAAGACGGTGTATCATCTAATGGTGCACCAAAAATAACATAATCAGACAATTCAACGGTATTTTGGAACCCACCAAAAGCATTTTGGCCATTTAAAGACAAATTATTTGTTAAAATATCTAGTAATTCAGATGCGTTTACTGGTAACTTTATCATAAAGAATTATCACCAATAAAATAATTAAATAGAGATAATTAATAGTATAATTATATTAAAAAAGAATATTTTCTATAATTTTATAATAGAGTACTTATTAGTTTCAATTGTTATTAAGAAAAAAGAAGGAGATGTGCTATGGAACAAAGTTTAGCAAACATCGAACAAAGTTTGGCTCAGTGTATTTGTCACACTACAGCATTCGGAGACTCTGGTAAAACAATTGTTGTAGGATTCCCAGGATTTGGATTGGTTGGGACTATAGCAGCTAAATATATTATCAAATCTCTTGATTTAGAAGTAGTCGGTTATCTACGATCTCCACTTATCCCTCCACTTGCTGTTTTCTTAGATGGCATATTAGCATATCCCTATAGAATATACGGGGATCTTTCAGGCAATCAGGATATAATTGTATTAATAGGTGAATCTCCTGCTCCTCCTCAGGCTTATTATTTTTTGGCTAATGCCGTGTTAGATTGGGGTACGAAATTTGGACATGCTGAAGAAGTTATTTGTCTAGATGGATTTTCAGATCAAGGAGAACCAAAAAACGATGTTTATCTAGTAGCTGAACCTGATGTTAAAGGGAAAATGGATCAATATAACCTTCCTAAGCCTCAAACAGGGTATATTGGCGGATTAAGTGGAGCAATATTAAATGAATCAATTATTCGAGAAATTGATGGATACGCATTGTTAGTCTCTACTACAAGTCATTACCCTGACCCAAACGGGGCTGGTCATTTAATCGAGACAATAAATAAGATTAAAAATCTGAACATTGACACAAAATCACTTTTTGATGATGGAGAAAAGATTAAACAAACTATGCAGGATTTTGCTAATCGTACTAGGCAATTAGCTGATCAAGACACCCAATCTGACTATAAATCCTCGCTATACCTTTGAGCTATTAATTTGTATTTCTCTAATCAAAGTCAAAGATTTCATTCTTAAATTTTTAAATCCCATGTTTGAGATTAAATATGGTGCAAAGATGAATTTATTAGATGATAAACCATTAATGGAGAAATTGGATCAATCTAATCAACTTTCTTGGATTCAAAATTGGGAATCAATGTTCAATCAAGCATTTGATACAGGATCATCTATCAAAATTCCCAAAAAGATAAATATTGGAAAAAAAGAAATAACTCTTAATTATTCACAAAAATTTTCTTCAATTATAGTAATTGGGATGGGTGGATCTGCAATAAGTGGTGATTATTTATCATCCATTTTATCTAGAGAAGAAAATTTTTCCACACCAGTTCAAGTTATTAGAGGATATCATATTCCAAAATGGGTCTCTTTATCCACCTTAGTTATAGCTGTTAGTTATTCAGGAAATACCAGAGAAACGTTAACATGTTTATATAAGGCTTTACAAGTCCAAGCCTCCACAATACTTCTATCATCTGGAGGAACAATAGAAGAGGTTGCTAAGAAATATTCTATACCATGGATAAAACTTCCAAGCGGTTATCAACCACGAGCAGCATTTCCTGTAATTTTTGGAACGATAATTGGATTATTCGACAAATTATTTCCTACTCTTACGTTATCAAACAAAATAAAAAATATTGGAAACGTTATCAACAATATTATTACTAGATTTGGCCCAGATCAACCTTCCACAAATAATTTATCAAAAAATTTAGCTTCCAAGCTTCATAATAAAATTCCAATAATAATTAGTTCAGAATTAGCATTAATTACAAGATGGAAAGGACAAATAAACGAAAACAGTAAGATGATTGCCTATATGGACGTTTTTCCTGAATTAATGCATAATAGCTATTACTAAGGTTGGGAACATGAAACATCTAGGGTTATTAGAGTTTATTGTGACTAAAACTGGTGTGGAACAGTATTCAAGATGAAATTGTAGAAAAAGTAAAATTCTGTTTGAATATTGCAAATGATAATATTGACAAAACGATTCACCTGTTAGAATTTGATAACAGTAATTTATTAGAGAATTTGATTGCTGCAACTTTGTTTGGTGATTTAATTAGTTTATACTTGGCATTTTTGCAATCATTAGATCCTTCTAAAATTAGATTAATAAATGAAATGAAAAAAGAGTTCGAACCAAAATTACAAAAAGAATTTGATGTTAAAAGTGCTTTACTGGATTTTTAAATTTCAAATCATTCATTTCATCGCGAATTAGTGGGATATATGACTGAAGATCCAAAAATTAGTACAAATTATTTTCAAACCTATTATTTCATCTTTGATGGCTCTTCTATTCTTTCTGCTTATTCTGAACTTATAAATATTTTAAAAGCAATAGATATAAATCTTTTGAATAATATTTCTTCTTTGAATGAAGCAAAAATGAACAAAATAGTTTTTTTAAAAACCGATCATGAAAATTTCATTGAGAAACTCATTCTAATTAAGAATTTTACAGCCTATATAAAAGAAATAGGAAAATTAATCCATGAAGAAACCTTTGAATTTAATTTATCCCTGGATACAAACTTCAATATGTTAAAAAATAATATAAAAAAAATTAACTGGGATACATGGATTCAGAATTATAATTCTTTCAAAGTAAGATTAATAACAATAGGAAATTTTGTTAAAAATTCAAAATACAGTAAGAATGAATACTATTCATTAATACCACAGTTAGGAGAAATTATTTTAAGACAATCTAATGCTACAGTAGATGTTAAAGATCCATTTCATAAAATAGATTTTATCATATGGGATTCAGGAAAAATTGTATTCGGATTGAATATATTTACTATTAACCGAACTATTATTGATAAAAGGGCTCCAAAACATAGAAAATTTTTTCACCCTTCATCGATGAATCCGTTTCTGATAAGAAATATGATGAATTTTGGTTTGACCAATGAAATTATTGAGAAGTTATCTAAAAAAGCTTCTCTTTATTTTTTAGATCCTTTTATGGGTGGTGGAGGAATGTTGGTAGATGCTCTAGATCTTGGGTTTCATACTATAGGTATAGACCTTAAATATTGGATGGGACGAGGAACTAGAATGAATTTATATGATTTTGAAGAAAAAATTAGCTTTTCGTCAATGCCGTGGAATATAATAAGTTTGACAACAAGCCAGAATCTACCCATTAGAAAGAATTCTATAGATTTAATAGTAACCGATCCCCCTTATGGAATAAGTACTTCCTTGAAGGATAATAATTTTTCACAATTATTAACCACAGTTCTAAGTGAGTGTTTTAGAGTCCTAAAAAAAGGAAAAAGGATTGTGATATCAATTCCTTCAGAATATCCACTTCCTAAAATAGTTGATAAAAATCAAATTATTTTTTCTATATCAAATATTGTTCATCGAAGTTTAACAAGAATAATTTGGGTTATTGAAAATAAATAGACGAAAATCTCATAAGAAGAAAGAAATTATTCTCAAAATAAATAGACTGAAGAATAGAGCAAATCCGCCAATTAAGCTATTTACCAATCCAATTCCTGTAAGACTTTTTATAGAAAATGCCGAAACAACAACAAAGTAAACAGAAAAAGCATAAAATGATATAAATAATATTCCTACAGCTGATCCTGCTGAAGAAGTATTTGAAAATAATAGCGAGATAACAAAACCTGAAGATAAAATGATTTTTGTTATATAAACATATGAAAAGGATATTACAACCATCTTTGGTCTAGCATGACTTTCATTTGGGAAACCAGGTAAAATGATTTTCATAAAAATGAATAAAACAATTAAAAATGCTAGAATGGCAATTAATTCTATCGTAAAAGTTTGAAGGGGAACAATTATTAAATCTAAGGGATCAATTTGAGTATTTGCAATTAATCCAATAAAAACACCAAAAGCTAAAACTAATCCGGGTATCAAATAGAGTATAGCTGCTTCTAATTCTAAATCTTGGATATATGGTACCTGTCGTATACTTGGTCTATTAAATAGCCAAAAAGATTTTATTCTAGCAAATACGCTTTCAGGTATGTAATCTTCATCCTCGACGCTTTTTTCTCTTTTTGTTGCTTGTTTAATATTTTTATTCACTTTCTCACTCATTTTAATCAAACATTTCTATTCATTCGTTGAACCATTCATATTTAGGAAAATAATAATCTATAATGCGTAACAAGTCTGAAGATATAATTTCAACTTTTATTGGGCCAAGAGGAGCCTCATTTTGATCACAAAATACAATTTTATTTCTTATTGCTGTTTGTTTATTCAAAAAAAATTTTATTATGTTATTTTCATCTAATAAACTAGATTTTTTCATTAAACTTTTTAAAACAATTCTACGTGAAGCATCTAAAATTTCTTGTTCTAAAAGACGTGTTGAGAAATAATTCAAGTCTGTAATATCGGTGGATCTTCCTATAAAAGTTTCTTCTGATAAACTAAAGTTAATTGTAGGAAATAAGGTAGTCAAACTTTTTAAAACCAGATCTTCACTTTCACTTGGTCTTATTTCTGTTTCTACAAGTATTGTAACACTGAAAGAATCTGATTTAGGAGGAAAATCATCTCTAGATAACTTTTTCAAACTACTTGATTCAAGTCCTTCTTTAATAATTTCTGACATTATCAATTCTAACCAACAAAATCTGTTTAAATTAGACGTAATGGCTTTGTTTTTTCTCTTTGGTATTATTGATTACGATCTTTTCAATGTCTTTTGTATAAATTTTATTTTTTTCTTCTAATATAGCTGTATGTATTGCTGTTTTAAGTAAACGTTCTACAAGATCTCTTCCTGACCAATTTTGTGTTTTTGAAGCGATTCTAGTCCAATCAACGTCAAAAATTATTGGGGAAGTCACTGATTTCATTTTCAATAAATTTTTTCTTTCTCCTAAATCAGGAAGTTTGAAATCTATGACTTCTTCAAATCTACTTAATATTGCAGGATCTATTTCTGAAATCAGATTCGTTGCTGCAACAGTAATAATTTTTTTGTATTGTGAAAACCCATCTAGCTCTCCTAAAAGACTTGAAACAATTTCTACTACATCCCCTCTCACACTCTGATAGTTCCTTTTCAGAGCAATTGCATCAAGTTCATCTAAAAAGACAATACTAGGAGCATTTTTTTTAGCTTTGGAAAATAAATTCTGGATTTTTTTAGATCCTTCACCCACAAAAACTCCAATTAATTCAGAAGCTTTAATTGGTATAAAATTAATCTTAGCTTCGGCTGCTAAAGCTCTAGCCATCATTGTTTTTCCAGTCCCAGGGGGACCATGAAATATTATATTTTTGGGTGCCCAAACTGATTGTAAAAGGTCTTCATTCTGTAAAAATTTCTGTATAACCCTACATTTCTTTTTTGCATCTTCTTGTCCTATAATATCAGAAAATTTTACAATTGATCTGTTTTGTAAAGGTTCTTTTATCACTTTTTTGATTGTTTCAAGCTCTATTTTGGTATTCAATCCAATCTCTGCTGGATTAGGATGAACTTTCACTACGCGAAATGCAAAATCTGGAAATATCATACTATCAAAAAGAAAATCCCCTCTTTCTATAAGCAAACCACCCCATTGACTTACTGAATATTCATTAAACAATTTAGGATTATCAGTGATAATATTGGATGCACTAATGGTTTCTTCTCCGGATATTCGTAATGGATATCCTGCTGGTTTCAATACAACATAATATGCTTGTTTAGCAGGTAAGGAATCCTTTGTTTTATTAGTTTTTTTTGATTTAGTCAAAATTTTTCTTTGATTTTTCATTTGGTTTATTTTTTGCTCCTTAAATTAGATTTAATTGCCATTTTAATCTTTGTGTCGGGTACTTTTAAATCGGAACTTGTTTTAGTTAGTAGAATATAATGAAAAAGTCTATTCATAAATTAGGAGTGTTTTAATTTAGTTTCTACTATAAACGAAGGTAGCAAAACCGACAAAAACATCAGGTTTTGCATCTGAGTATTTTTTTAATATAAAAAATAACAGACTGCCTACAATTGACCATATAGCATATCTTAACAAATTATTAGGTAGGGATCACCGAAAACTTATTCAATAAAGAATTAAAATCCTCTTATTAGTCTTTAAAGAATTTTCTTGCAGAAAAATAGCGAAAAAATTATGTTGCGATAAGAATACCGTATCTAATGTAGCTCAAATTTGGAATAAGAATGGTTTAAGTGGTATAATTACTTATCGTCAAACAACCAATTAGAAAAAGCAAGTTAAAAGGCGCTAAGCAGTTGAAAGACTTGTCGCAAGCTCTTCTCAAAGTTTAAAGCTTCCCTTTAATACTTGGTCACTCGTTAAATTAAGTAAATTCTTTTCTGAGCTTGTTGGATATTCTGTTAGCCCATTATCACTCTCAAACGACCTAAAAATATTAAGAATATCACATAAACATGCTCAGGATACATTAATAAATTTAAAGTAGCACTAATATATTCAGAATTCAGTGTATTATTGGACATTATAAGATAGCTTAACTCTTCTAACCATTTTTTGAAATATTCTCTAATTTATAAGATTCATCATTAAGTTTTTCATCAATTAAAACGTCTAATGATACTTCTCGCTAACCACCAAAGATGAAAAAATTTCATAATCTTCTGACCATACATTTTATCAATTAAATCTCTTTTATCAATTTTAGGGTAGCCTAAAGAAGGCAGAAAAAGTTAACTAAGTTTCTTTAAATTAGTAATCTCATCAGGGACTTTTCTAATGAAATTCAGATTTAAATCAAATAAGATTAAATTCTCAAGTTGATCGATAATTTTTGGAATGGAATTAATTCTATTATTATTTGGTGGATGGATGAATTATTTTAAAATTTACCATGTTCGACAAGGAAAGTATTCGTAAACCCCCTTGCTAGGTGTATGTAAATAAGCCCAGCTACTATAAAGGTCTATGCTTAGAAGACGGTAGTTTCTACTGTTAGTCCAAGAGAAGCAGCTAAAATTTCAGCAATACCACCGGATATAAACTCTAAAACTATGAATATTAGAAGAACAATTAGAATTCCTGCTATAATAATATAAAAAGTTGTGAAATCTTGATTGCTTAATATTTCCCAAATGTCCTAATTTGTAGATATGACTACCAGATCAAATTCATTATAATAATTTAATAATCGCTCTGGTTGAGAAAATAGTTGCGTTGAGAAGGCTAAATCCTGATTTAAGGACACATTATAGAATCTATTTCTGGATATTTCATAGTTGTTATCAGTATTTTTGCTATTATTAACTCCAGTAGTCAATGCTACCATATAAGAGACTAATATAACAGAACCTCCGTTATTAGTCCATTTACTAAAATACTCTGAATGCCAGTCTGGATCTGGAGTAAGAAGACTTCCTCTTTCAGGTGACCAATCATTACTAATTGGCCTATCAGTGCTTTCACCATGGCAGAAACACCTTTCTCCATTAAAGTTGTATTGATCGAAATAATTATATTTTGTTTGTAACACTAATAAATCTTTTTATTCCTTTTTTATTCCTTTTTATGTTTGGGTGCTTATATGCGTTTGAAATTATTATATAATAACGTATTAGATCAAAGAGAAAAACAATTATCTGGTGGAGTTATAGACCAGTTTAAGAGAGTTGAAGCAATTATTTCCAATTTAGAAAAAAATTATTAGTCCTGAGTAATTATTGCGATTATTTTGTTATAAGTGTTGCATTTTAGAATTGAAAACCATATTAAATTCGAAAATTAATATATCTTGATATAGAAAATTAAGAATTTGCAAAATAAAGAAATTAAAAGGTAATGGAAGATAGAATTGAGTGAAGAAGAAGGAATTAACAATAAGAAGGAATTGATTAAGGAAGTCAAAAGGGTAGCTGATATTTTGGATGTACTTGCTGTAATAATATTACTTGGTTTTATGATAACTATAACAGTAATAGTCACAAAATAATTATCAGATCCAGAGAATTGGTAAAAATTATCATCCCATTAGACTTAGCAGGAATACTTTAGATGATGCAGGTCTAGAATCATTAGTATTTGTCTCAAAGTTCCTATCTATTCTACCATTAGAAATATTCAGAGCAAAATAGTCACTATTATTAAGATTTAGAATAAAGGGAACGCGGGAATTGATTATAATTGAAAAGGGAAAATAAAGGTTACTATGAAATAAAATTTGAGTTAAAGAAAATTAATTACGCGTCATACTACAAACGTCAATATAACAATTTAGAACGGGTTATATGACTAATAAACATTTCCAGGAAGAAGATCAATTGTTGATAAATCTTGAGCTGGAACACCATCTCCAAGTACATATGTATGGGTCTCCTTTTGCCAGGAAAATGCATGGATATCAATTACTATCTTTACTCTTAACTTCAAGATCCAATATCTTGATTCTTCATAAGTTGTTGCTTCATAATGACCTTGTTGATCATATTCCTTTGCGATATTGTTTGCAATATGTAAATTTATTAGAATCCTCAAATTAATAGACAGATAAGCTCCCCAAAAACCTTCTTGTACTTTGATATAGCCTAGATCACGATAATCACCATTAATACCATTTTGGACTGAGTGTGAAGTTGAAAAGTCTCCGCTACTACTTACAGTTACCGTCATAACATAAGCGTTTAAACCTACCGTCCAACCTACACTACCAGGACCGTTAGATGTCTGGTAATCACTAGATAAAGTTACTAGGTCTGTCGGTGGAGGACCCCAATAATAATAATAACTACAATACCTTTCCCCAAAGTCAATTACACAACGATACTCTTTATAGTATGAAGAAATATAAATGTTGTTGTAAACTCTCATCAGCACACCAGGTATATTAGGCACATAATTTTTAATGTTTAATCTCCAATCAGTCGCCCCTCCGTATGGTGAATCTACATAAACTGCATGTCCTTGCAGTTTAACAAAAGAGTCAGCCATTGTATTGTCGATTTCTTCATATGCCTCTAATTGAGTGAGACCAAGACCGGGTGTTACATTAAATGTTAAAAAAACACTTAAAACAAAAAATAAGCTCAATATTTTTTTTTTCAAAATCCTACCATCCTTCAATTTAATAGCAATTTAATATCTAATTAAATTTAATATTAAATTCCTACTCAGATTTGTTATAAAAGGATTTAAATATCTTAGTATTTTGTCCAAATTTTTTTTCAAAGATCAATAAAATATAAATCAATTTAAAATAAGATATATTCCATTTTACTTTGATTCCCAATTTCGTTTTTCAAAATTGACAATAACTAGTTAAAAAGTGTCATAGTAGTCTTTTTTATCATATTTATAAGAAAATAGCTGCAACAAGTTGAAATATAAGATAGTACCTTTTACTAGCAAAGAATTCCAAAGTTTGAACGAAAAACCCGAATCTTTATCAATGTGATCACTAATTATACTCTAAAAGTGAATAGGTTGAATCTGTAAAAATTTTCTGAAAATCATCATTAATATGATATTCTTTTTATTTCAAATTTATTTAATAAATTCATTGAAAGTCTTGAATCATCTAAAAAATCGTAAATTCCAACTCTAAAACTTGATTGAGACGAAAACTGATCAAAGGACTGTTAAGTATCCTCAGAATAAGAAATTTCTTCTACTCTAAAATTATAAGACCACGAAGAATAAAAGAAAATTAAAATTAGAACTTTCTTAAAATCCTTGGATATAGGGATAAAATCTAGAGCGGACAATCTAGTCATTCTTAGTTTCTTTAATAAAAAGAAATAATTTCTTTGATTTAGTGATTTTAAATATGGAAAATCGAGATAGATGTGATAAATGTTATAAGAAGTATCATTATACTTCATTTAATACATATCTATGTAAAAAATGCACTAATATTGTTGAAATTGATAAAAAAGAATACTTTGAATTTAATAATAAGAAAATTAGAACAAATTTAGCACACTTAAGTAAATTTTTCAATGAATCAGAGGAAAAGATTTTTTACAAAATCATTCGGAATTTAATCAATAAACGTGAAAAATTTGCAGAAAAAATTGCTCAAAATCCATTGGGTACACTTTCTGAAGCAAATTCATATATGAGATATTCATTAACTCTCGTTTTATTAGATAAAATAATTAAAAGACAGATAGAGTTTGTTAAACTGGATAATAACGTTATTAGTCAAATAAATGAAGAAGATCTACCATTTACGGAAAAAATTGACAGTTTGACAGAAGAATTGTATCAATTATTTAAAAATCGATATTTATTATTATTTAATTCCGAAGATTGGACTTCAATCAAAGCTAAAGGTGAATATCTTTTAGTTACCCACCATGAACCACACAGGATTTTATACGAGAGATTTATTAATGAGATTGAGAAAAAAAAAGAAAGTTCTCCACATTCCTTAGTGTTTCCATTGGAAGAGAAAGGGTACAATGCCATTGATCATATATTGCTAACTCATTCAGATGAATATTCTAATCTTATTCATCATTCTGCACTGATCGGAAAACTTTTTTATTGAATAGATTGGGATATAAAGTTCAATTTTTTAACTGATCCAGAACTTCTTAGTTTTGAGTATAGTTTTAAAAAATTAGAACCAAATTTTAACACTCTTAGATTAAAAATTGTCCCAATAAATTCTATGACAAGATATATGATTGATTTTGTTGAAAATTTAGAAAAAACTACAAAGAATGGTTATAGATTTTTTAACAGGATTTTTTTCCCTATACAAATTCAAAATCATAAGATTTTTTCAATTCATTCCTTAAATTTGACTAGATTTCTTATCCATTCAATGAGATCTCGGGGAAAAATAAATCAAATCCTTGGTGATAGGACTGAAGAAATAATATTTTATTCCATTGGAGCGCTTAATATTACAAAAACTATTCCAATAAATAACAAGCTAGGGATTCGAGTAACTGATCCAGACAATAAACGAATTGAATTTGATATTATCGTTCATAATTCAAATTATTTAATTGTAATTGAATCAAAACATTGGTTATTATCCGAAAGAAATGAGGTAATTATTGAAATAAAAAAATTCGAAAGGAAAATTGCTTGGCTTAATAATAATAAAAATAAATTCGGATTTTCTAAGGATTTACTAATACTTCCAATTTTTTATTTGCCATATCCTCCATTTCCAAAATACAACGAGGTTATTTTACTAAGTTCTCCAGGAAATATCAATTAGTTTCTATATGAAAATTATAAAATAGAGTATAAAGGAAGATTGGTTGAAAAAGAATTCATAGGTATTTCACTTAGGGAAATAAATTATGATTTAGTTGAACAAAATAGATTCTTATTTGATGTGACTGATCAATTTAAAAATAAAGGATTATCTATTCCTAATGGAGCTGAAATTGCTATCGGTTACGATAAGGTCACAGATATTGATCAAGAATATGACGAAATTACTGTGGAGACAATCAATAAGGCTGGTAAATATGGAATGGTATACTTAGACATTCCTAAAGAACTTGAAGATAGAAAAAGTAATATAATATTAAACCACGACATTTTATTTTTGATTCTTAAAAACGAATTCGTCCGGTATGATCTACAAGATTTTGTATGCTATCCGAATCCATTTAACGAATTCAAAAAACTTTCACCCAAAATTATAAATTTGAATACAATTAGTTTTCCTGAAAGGGATATCGATAATAATCTTACTTTTATTCATGATATAAAAAATCAGATACCAAATTACCTTCCATGGATAAATTTTTCATTTAAAAACCTACCAGATAATAATATTTTAGCTATTCCTTATAAAAATGAACAATATGAAACAAATGTAAGACTTTTATATAACATAGATGGCATGCAAAATAATGTGACTGAAGTAAATTCATTTTCACAAGCATTATGGATCTTAATTGAACTCGGGACTATTATTAATCCTCTGAGAGACATTAATTTATTTTGGGAACAGTTAGCATCACTTGAAAATTAGAATACAAGGACAGTTTACCACATTGAACGACAATTTAATGACCTTGTTAATTATAAAAAATTTTTTTCGTAACATCTCTCCAACGGGAATAAGACCTAGTAATAATATGTTGAACCAGGAACTCCTTTTGGTCCTGTTGAAATATGATCTCAGTAATTTATCATTTATGCTTATAATTCATAAATGGAATTAGAATTTGAGTGGAATAGAGAACTGGCTAAATAATTAATTTCTTCAAGAATTTTTTATCATTTTTTTCTTGTCTTTCTAATAATCTGAAAGAATATTCCTCATTTTCAAAAAATATTTTAATCAAATCATTACTAAAGACTCTATTCAAGAATTTTCTTAGATTAACAAATTCATCTAAAATTTTCTTGGAATTCATTTCATTATTTTCTTCAAATTTCCTTAACGCTTTGGAAAATATTACAAAATAATTTTCTTTTTCACGAATATTATAATGTAAAAAATTAATAAAACCAATTTCTATTAATATATTATCTAGTCCTCGAAGATTTTCGACAAGATCTGATTCAGCTTTTAATATTTCATTTCCACGTGTGAAAATTATTAGCTCAATCATATAATTGCAATATTTATTAAACATTAATGCTTGAAAATCCCAATAATTTTGTAACACAGTTTCGAAACTCTTTTTTTTGTAAATTTCTAATTTTTTAATAATTTCTAATTCCATTTCTGTTAATTCAGTCTTATCAATATTGATTTTCTTAAATGCTAATAAATCAGCCTCAATATGATAAAATACATTAAATCTTGCAAGTATTTTTATGTGGTTCTTAATATCTCTAAATATTTTGAATATTATTAGTGAAATTAAGACAATACAGAATAATAAAACAAAAAAAGCAAATGCATCCTCGAAAGGATTAAGATTTATTTCAATAAAGTCAGTTGGATCATTAGTCAAATTAGAACCTGATATAAAATTTGCCTTTAATTTTATTTTGCCATGTAAGAATGTAAAAGTAAATAGAAATAATGCAAATACTAAAATTATTTTTGAAAGAAAGCTATAATATAGTCCTTGGAATGGTCTATGATTATATAAAAGAAAGTATCTGTAAATTGGGTGATGATGAGGAATTTGTTTTACATCCGCATTTGGTTTATAAAGTCTATTGACTAACTTGCAGAATATTCTAATGAGAAAATGAGTAAGATTTGAGTAATATAGAAATAAATAAATCATCAGACTAATTGCAGTTAGAAAAAACAAGAACAAAGATAAGGAACTTAAAAAGAAATCAGTGAATATAGAAGAAATTAGTATTAAATTTAGACTAAAGACCATCGAAAGACTCAAATTAGATATTTTTATGTTGTTATCGGATAGTTTTAAAAAAAGTGAAATTGAAATTTGCAGACCCCCAATAAATTTTGAAAACTAGAAAGAATTGAAAAGTTTTATTATATCGGAAATAGATTAAATTTATTCTTCATTTTGGTCTAAGTCAAAGAAATAGCGTCTATCATTACCATAGTCTCAAATAGTTTGAATGTGATATTTTCTATTCATGTAATTTGTAAATTGTCAATGAAACTGATATCCTATCGTTTTTGATATTAGATATTTGGTTATTATCTTTTTTACTAATAGATGAATTAAGAAGCAATCCAATCCTTCTTTTATTTGGCTTTGTTGGTGGATTTCTTTTGTTAGCTCTTTTTATTATGGTATTTCAATATAAAAGAAATACCTACCGAAATTCCAATAATCTCGAAAGAAAAAATGAATCGCCATTTACGTTTACATCGACTAATATAATTTCTAAAAGATGAATTTAAACGGCGATTTACTGAATTAGAGGTTAAAATTCAAGGGATTTATGCTTATTTATGAATAAAAGATTGATAGAATCTGTCATAGCTAGATATTAGACTTTATTAGAGAAAAAAGATTATATTAAACTTGCACCTGAAACTGTGGAAATCGTAATGTTATCATGGACAGGTTAGATTGTTAATTGACCTCAATAAATTCTTCAATAATTTCACAATTTTTGTTCTCAGCTTATATCATAATAATTTTACTGAATTTCCTTATAATTTTTCCATATATCATCCTAAATTATGGATGATTAATTTTTTCTTTAATAAAATATCAGAACTACCTGATTGGTTACTAAATTTAAGTAAATTGCAATTATTAGAAATTTTTGGTAATCCTAATTTATATATTCATCTTCAAGTAAGAAATAAATTTGAGGATAGAAGAATTGCATTGGTATAATTTCATTGATTTGAAAATAAAAAACTATCCTGTTAAGATTTATACTTCATAATCATTTAATTGTTTCCTTTATAGTGGCTAAAATCAAATCAATATCTTCTTCATTAATGATAAGTGGAGGTGCAAACCTTATTGTTTGCTCATGAGTTTCTTTTGCTAAAATCCCTTTTTCTTTCAAGGCAGTTGTAAATTTACGAGCATTACCAGCTTTTTCAAATAACTCGATTGCAACAAAAAGCCCTTTACCACGAATTTCTTTGATTAATGGGTTGTTTAAATCTTCTAGACCTTTTTTGAAGTACTTACCTAAACTGTAAGAATTTTCGGCAAGTTTTTCGTCAATTAAAACTTCTAATGAAGCTTCTGCAATAGCGCAAGCAAGAGGTGAACCAGCATAAGTGGAGCCATGTGAACCTGGTGTTATCGGAGCCATGATTTCCTTAGAACTTAATGCTCCTGAGACTGGAATTACTCCTCCTCCTAGAGCTTTTCCAACAAGTAGAATATCTGGTTTAATGTTTTCATGCATATAAGCAAACATTTTTCCTGTTCTACAGAGCCCTGTTTGAATTTCATCTAAAATTAATAAAATATTGTTCTTGGAACAGATTTCTCTTATTTTTTTAAGATATCCTTCATCCGGAATAATAACTCCTGCTTCTCCTTGGATAGGCTCAACTAAGAATGCAACAGTGTTATCTGTTATGGCTTCTTCTAATGCTTTTGGGTCATTAAATGGTATTTCAATGAATCCTGGTGTAAATGGGCCAAATCCTTTGCGAGAATTTTCATCTGAAGAAAACCCAACAATAGTTGTTGTTCTACCGTGAAAATTATTTTCACAAACAATGATTTCTGCAGAATTTTTTTGTACTTTTTTTATCTCATATCCCCATCTTCTTGCCATTTTTATGCCAGTTTCTACAGCTTCTGCTCCAGTATTCATAGGCAGTGCGACTTCCATTTCAGCTAAATCACACAATTTCTTTAAAAATAAGCCTAATCGGTCATTATAAAAGGCACGACTGGTTAAAGTAAGGTTTTCTAATTGAATTTTAGCTGCTTCAATAATTTTAGGATGTCTATGACCTTGATTAACAGCAGAATATGCTGATAAACAATCCAAATACTTTTTTCCTTCAACATCCCAAACAAAAGCTCCATCTCCTTTAGACAGAACAACCTCTAATGGGTGATAATTATGAGCTCCATACTTAGATTCTAATTCCATGAAATAATTAGAACTGAATTGATTTTTACTAACTTTTTCATTTTGTATTGAAACATTTTTTGACAATCGTTAAATCCGCTCCGGTTTACTCAATGAAATTTGCTGGAGTATTAATTTAAAAGAAGAAATTATGAAAATAAAAAATAATGCAAGTAACAAAGATTTTCATAATTAATCAAATTATCTTTTTTCCTGGTTAAATCTGAATAATAGCCAATACCGATGCAAAATTGCTGCAGGTAATAATGCAGGAATCAAAATCAACATCATTATAGTGAATAGTCCTAAATTCACACCGAATATTGCGGTTATTGTAAAATAAAGGATAATTAATGAAATAATATATGTGGAAACAAATATCCAATAATCCAATACATTTTCGAAAAATGCACTAAAAAATAGTAAAAATATCTCTGCTAATCCTTGAAAGAATATTTTAATCATATAAAATATTCCTTTTAATCCAAACTTTATAGTTGCCCCACTACTAGCTAACAATTCCTTTGCTCCATCTCTGATTGCATCTAAGCCTAAATAAGCTCCAGGTACAGCAATAAATAGAATGTAAATAAGTAATAAGAACCATAATAAAATATCGATCAGTATTCCTACGAATATTTGATTAATAATTCCTAATAAAATTGCAAAAGGAACGAGTAAAATCGAAAAAGATACTAAACCATCTAGACCAGGAACCACTGATGGAGGTGGCTTTTTGTATTGTCTATCAGGACTATAAAAGAATCCCCTATCTTTTTTATCTTCAGCAGATTCTGTTTGATAACTGTTTGTCTTTGGAAAATAACTTGGATTTTCTCCCCAAAACTTAACTGCTCTTGCTGCTTGAGTAAATGTTTTTGTTGGCTTTGATTTAGTATATTCACGCCTTGTTACGTTTTTCGGTTTTTTGGGAGGGTTAACAACAATTTTTGATATTTCATCGGCTGCTTTTATTGCTAGTGCTCCGACTAGTACTTTAGATGCATCTATTGCTTTTTTAAATGATCTGCTGCTCTTTTTCTCATCATCTTTGTTCGAGGAGGGTGACATAATTTTTCTCAATCCAATTAAATTAAATTTAAATCAAAATTTAAAATTGAGTACTGGATTGATTACCCAGCACAACTATGTCAATAATTCGTTTTTGTTAGAAAAGTTAATGAAATTAAGGACAAAAAATGCTTATAGTCTTTTTATTTGAATGGATTATCTATATTTATGACCTTCTTGTAGGAGACGATCATCTATCGATTCTTCTTCAGGATCCTGAAGTTTACACTCTTTCCCTACTCTTTTTCCATCTGATAACAAAAATCCTGTTTTTAATATTGAATTGGCCTGTCTCTTGGCAGTTCTTCTTTCAATAAGATTAGCATCATTACTAAAACTTAATGAAGCTACCATATTTGATTCATCTATCGACAAAGTTGCTAAAGTATCACCTGTTGTTTCTGTGTTACTAGTTTCTACAAATAATTTATCTTTATAAACGAGTTTAATCACCATAAGTTCATTGACCACCAATTTACTAATTAAATTGTTTTTGGGTAATACTTCTTTGATTACATAAAGCTAAACTAGACAATTTAACAATAAAATAAAATGAAGTAATTTTATATTTTCTATTTTTATTTTTTCTTTAACATTCTTATCAAAAAAATTTTCCCAACAGTTAAAGATTATATCTAGTTCATATTAATTTCGTTCTTATTAATTAAAAAATTATGTGGTGCAATTGGATTTATTAGTAAAATTAATAATCTCTGGAAGGGTTCAAGGCGTCTTTTTTAGAAGGTTTGTTAACATTGAAGCAAATAAATTAGGTATAAGTGGATTCGTCAGAAATCTTTATAGTGGAGGGGTAGAGGTTCAAGCTTTTCATCATGATAGATCCACGTTAGAAAAATTTGTTAATAAATGTAGACAGGGTTCATTCGGTTCTAATATCACTAATATCAAACAAGATTGGATTAATGTAAAGGATAAGGAATTTTTATTTTCAGAATTTAAGATAGAAAGAACAATTTAGGGAAAAATAATCCATATTATATCGATCTAAAAATCAAAATCTTCATTAGAAAAATTGTTTTTTAAAAACCAATATAGTCAATAAATTAATTATGAAATCCGTTAAAATAAAATATTATATCAATACTATTTATTAACGGAAAAATTCATTTTGGGTAAGTACATGAAAGATAAAATTATTGATATTGTAGAATTACCAGAACTTTTTAAAAAGGAAAAAGAGATTCCTGAAGTATCAATTCGTGGTTGGCTACAAAACATAAGAAAAATGGGAAAAAAATTATTTTTAGACATAAGAGATGGAACTGGATACATTCAAGGTGTAATTTCTCCACAGAACTATAAAGGAGATAATTTTGATGAAGTATCCGGATTATTTCGGGAATCTTCGGTAATTGTTACAGGTTCTTTAAAACAAGATAAAAGAGCCCCATTTATCGGTATTGAATTACAGGCAACAAAAGTAGAGATAATTGGTGTTTCATCTCCTGATATTGAATCTGAATATCGACCCGACTCAAATCCAGATGTATTGATGGATAAAAGGCATTTAGTAATTAGAGGGCAAGGAACTTCTAACATTCTTAGATTTAGATCAATTCTTACACAAGCTTTTAGAAATTTCTTCTTTAACAGAGGATCCTTTGAGGTTCACCCTCCTACTTTAGTCCAAACACAAGTAGAGGGAGGATCTACTTTGTTCAAATTTAAGTATTTTGATCAAATTGGGTATTTAACTCAATCAAGTCAATTGTATTTAGAAACTGTCATATTTGCACTCAAAGATGTTTTCTGTGTGATGCCTTCTTATCGTGCAGAAAAAAGCAGGACAAGAAGACACTTAACTGAATATACCCATATAGAGTGGGAAGGTGCTTTTATAGAGTTTGAAGATTTACTCAATCTTCTTGAAAATATGGTTAGATTTATAGTTAAGGAAACAAAAGAAAAGGCTGGTGATATTATCAAAGAACGTAATCCCGATTTTCACTTAGATGATAAACCTTTTATTAGAATTACTTACTCTGATGCTATAAAAATGTTAAACGAAAAAGAGATTGTAAAAGAGGATGGAAGTGCTTATGAGTATGGAGATGAAATTACTGAAAGGCCAGAAAGACAGCTTGTTGATGCTTTAAAGCATCCTGTTTTTCTAACGAAATTTCCAGCTGAACAAAAAGCATTCTATATGAAGCGTGATTCAGAAGATAAAGATCTGACATTATCGGTTGACTTATTAGTACCTAATGTAGGGGAAGTAATTGGTGGTAGTGTTCGTGAAGATGACTTGGAGACTTTAATTAAACGTTTTGAAGCTGAGGGACTTGATACTAATCCCTATTACTGGTATTTAGATCTGAGAAAATATGGTTCAGTACCTCATTCTGGATTTGGTTTAGGTCTTGAAAGATGTTTAGTTTGGATCCTTGGATTAGATCATATAAGAGAATCTTGTCTATTTCCTCGATTACAAAATAGAATTACTCCATGATCAACTAAAAGGGTGATTTTTAATCCTTTTTAGTATTGTAAATATGTTTCAATAATTTTACTACTTCTTCCAGCCCTTCACCAGTTTTCATTGAAGTTGGATAAATATTTAGTGAACGATTCCCCCAATCTTTTTGATTTAAAGTATAATCTAACAATTTTAACTGTAATGCGATTTCCCCAGGAGTCATTGCTTCTGACAAATCTTGTTTATTTGCAAGAATAATAATTGGAACAGACTTTAATTTAGGAGCAGTCAAAAGTTTGAAAAATTCTTCTTCATTTAGAACCATTCTATCTTTACTGGTTGCATCAATAACGAATAGAATTGCATCAGCACCAGTTTCTAGAATTTTCGGCCAAAGTACCATTCTAAAACTTTTTTGGCCTCCAAGATCAATAACATTTAAATCTAAACCGTCTTTTTTAACTTTTTCAACATTTATACCCATGGTTTGAAGTGGACTAGTAAATTCACCAAGTTTAAGATAATTAACAAATGTTGATTTTCCAGCCATATCTAATCCTAAGATGTATAATCTTAATGGGGTTTTTTCTGGGGATAAAAAGCTAAATAATCGATAAAAAATATTCAAACCCCAAGACCTCATAAAAATTTTGTTAACTATTGTTTTGATTCTAGTTAATCAAGGATTAAAAAAAATCACAATTGGTTTGTAATTAATAGAAGTGAGTTTAATTAAATCTTGATAATATACTATGTGTTGAGTGATTTCAATATTCACTTCATGTAACATTTTAAAAATATTTTAGAAAATAATTTTTTCGTAGTCCTAAATCAATTATAATTATTAAAGGAATTATCTTTAATATGTCCAATTCTGAAAATCTTGATGTATATTCGTTCATAGTTAAATTAGCAGATACAGGGCCAGAGGAAATAGCTATAAAGTTAGAAAATTTTATAGATAATGAGGATGAAAAAGATTTCTTCATTCTCTCTCAGGGGGCTTACTTTATGACTATTCTGGGGCAATCAACACAAAAATTCGTAGGGCTTTTTGGGCCGTTACCTGTGCGTGAACACTTCGATTATTTATCTTACCTTTTTGCCTTTGAATTGGATGATGATTCTGTAAAAGATGAAAGACTTGCAGGAAAGGCCTATTGTGTAATGGCACTTTTTGTTCATAGATCAGAAATAGAATCAATTAATCTATTACGAAATTATTTAGAAGCAGCATTATGGAGATATATAAAAAACAAGTCAATTTCAGAAATAGATAATCAATTTCTTGAGGGAATAACTGAGGTAATTCAGCTTGTTTATAATGAAACATCTGTTGAAAGAACTGATAATAAAATTATCATAAGAAAACGAATAGAAAATGCTATTACTAAGACGGAAATTAAACAAAAAATTTCTGGGCTACTAGAGAAAAAGAAATTGGTTATAATTTCAGATTCAAAAACTGATTTTCCAATGACAATAGAGGGTATTTTAGGGTTGTTAGCTGAACAAATTGCAAAATATGAGCAAAAAAAAGGAAAAATTGAAGGAAAGATAGATTTAGCTAATGGAAAAATTGAAGGTCGAATAATCCCAAGCGATCAAGTAAATAAGAAAAAAGGAGAAATTAAAAGTGCTTCTGGATTGATTTTTACTTTCACAAGTTCAACAAAAGGCGTTTCACCCGATAACCCTCAAATCTCGGTTTTAAAAGAAGTGTTAGAAATAATATCTGAGTCTAAAGAAACAAAAAAGATAGCAATAACTATTGAAGGTGAATATGAAACGTCGCAAGTCTTCGAATCATCAGTTGCTTCAATTTCATCTTCTATTCCAAGTTCTCTATTATTTGCTAACCCAATTACTTTTTTTCCAATTTCTAGAGATTTTCCTGAAAAAACATTTGAATTAATAAATTTTTTACTTGAAAAAACTTCTTCTAAATGAGTCTACTCATTTTTGTATTAAATTTTAACCACACCGGGATATCACAAAACATTTTCCCCTCCGTACATTTTGGTTTGACCCAGATCCGTTTTTCTCTTTCAATATCTTGTTGAATATCGGGTAAATATCTTACATAGCATGGTGGGCCTAAATAAGGTTTTAATTCCTTCCATTTATTAACCACTTGTTCTATTTCTTGCATACTTATGCCCCATATTTCTCTTTGAGATCTCCAACAGCTTCTTAAAATCCATTTGTGTCTATAGCCTAATAAACTACCAGATTGCTGAACATAAAGTGAATGAGCATTTGGTGTTAAGTATAATGCTGAAGACACTGGAACTCTATATTCTTCGATTAATTCTGCTTTAATTTCATAAACTTTCTTCATAATTTTCTCATATTTTGTATTGATATGAGGATCAAATTTTATTAATTCAGGTGTAATATAATCAGGATGAAATGTTTCAGATAATTCAGACATTGGTGTTAAACTGCTGATGGTTCGATGTCTTTGATCTTGTGCATTAGCAGTATGGCTTACACGTTTCAAAAAAGAAACCCATCCCTGTGTGAGAATTCTTGATACTGGAGCAAGCCAATCAGTATGAAGCTGATCAATTAAGTGTGTATTTTTTATCGGATCCAAAGAAATCTGAAAATTGTTTTCTGAAAAACCAGAGACTAATTCTGTAGCTTGATTTAGTGAAGATGTTAAATTTGCATTCCAATCTGTTAATTTAGATGAAAAATATCCCATTTTTTCTTTAAACTTTCTTCTTGACTTTTCATTTGATAGGAGTAAATCAATTCCATTATTCGATGCAAACTTACTTTCAGGACTATTTTCTGGACTCAGAGGTTCGGGAATGTATTCTATTAAATCTGGTTCTCTTATTTTTAATTTTTCAACTGCTTGATTAAGGATGTTTTGTAATTCCCAACCCCAACCTCCTCCTCCTGCTAAACGATATAGACGTAATAAAGTCATTAATTGAATTGAATGGATAGCAGTGCTTTTAGCCCCTATTGGTAATATATACCTGGCGGTTTCAATGGCCAATTTTTCAGCAGATTTATCCTCTATTTTTCTTTTACCGGGATAATTGTTTTTAATTATTGGTATTAAATCTTTAGTGATTTCATGATAAACCTCCCAAATCTCCTTTAAAATTGATTCAAATAAGTTTCTTGCGTTACCAACAATATCCGGAGGAATAATTACTTCTGGATATCTAAAAACAACATATCTTTGAGAAGATTGAGAAGAATTGTAAAAAGGATGGTAATGTAAGAGATGAAACACATTTCGACTAGCCACGATATCAAAAGACAACATCTTATGAAGAAAAACAGTATGATGACCGGAATCAAATGTTTGTTTACCTATGCGACTTATTTGGCCTTCTGTAACGTCTAAACTATCAATAATATCTGGACTATAACACGTTCTAGCAGCTGCTACGGCTTCAGCACTAGTTGAGGGAGGAACAGGTCTGAATTCTATTTTTGGTTCAATAGAGATAATTTCAGGCATCTTTCAGTCATCTTTTAAGGATTCTTTAGTCATCTATGTTTATTTTCATTTGAGCTAGTAATTTTAAATAATAACATTTGATCAAATCCTCTTTTTATTAAGAATTTACTTTGACTCAAATATTACCTAGATATTAATAGTAATAAAAATAAATTTCAATAAAACTCGTTAATTTCTTAACTTATTTGTAAACGAATGTCAGGGAAAAATTCTATATGGAAAACAAAGAGGTATTGGCAAAAATCCTAGGTTCTCTTGAGAGAATCGAGAACATGCTCGTAAAAGTAAACAATAGGCTAGAACTAATGGAATCGGATAAGGAAAGCCACGATCCCCTGTCTTCTTTAGATATAGTAAACATCCTTCAAAATATTGATGAAAATTTGATACCTACTATAAGAGCACTTTTTGTTTTAACCAATGGGGGAAATGCTGAAGAAATTGCTGCTCTAACTGGACGGAGCAGGACAAGAGAAAATCAGCATTTGAACAAATTATCTGACTTAAATTATGTCGAAAAAATACGAAAAGGTAGGGAAATTAAATATCAAGTTAAATATTAGATAGATAAAAAATATTTAAGATTAACAATACATGTATTAGCATAGAATCGGATTTTGGGATATTAATCATGAAAACTGTAACATTTCATTCCTATAAAGGTGGAACAGGAAAAAGTTTTCTTAGTCTAAACGTTGCAGCGTTCTTATCTATACAAAACTATCGTGTAGCTCTAATAGATTTTGATACACGTGCTCCTTCTGTATATCACAGATTTCAACCGGATATTTCAAAAACTCATTGGCTAAATGAATATTTGGATTCAAAAATTTCGTTTACTAAGGTTATGAAGGACTATTCACACTTGATTCAATCTGAGGGTAAATTTTTTATTGGTTTTGCTTCTCCTAAAACACGTGATATGCAGGAAATGCAAATCAAATCTCGTCAGTGGCAACAAAAAGCTTTAACTTTACTAATGCGGGCTATTGTAGATTTAAAAAATAAATTTGATTGGATTATTCTGGACTCATCTCCAGGGGTTACTTACGATTCTTTAAATGCCATGTCATCATCTGATGCAGTAATACTAGTTTCAACTCCAGATTATGCTGATATTTTAGGGACTAATGAAATGTGCTTAGAGATTTGGCCTTCCTTAATGAAATTTGGAGCAAGACCAAGTTTAGTTTTGAATAAAGTACCTAGAGAAAGTATGGACTCGGAAGAACTTTATAATACTGATCATATCATAAAAGAACTAAGTGATAATACCGATATTGCCTGTATAGCAAATATACCGGCATACTGCGATAAATCAGTTTTAACAGAAAAAATATTTATTTTAGAATATGAATCACATCCGTTAACAAATCATGTTAGAAATCTTACAAACTCAATAATATCTTTAATTAAATAAAATGATTGGTTAATATCTTGCCTATTGAAGAGTTAGAAAAAATATCTTCAGATATAATTCAAGATAGTAGTATGCCTCCAGTTCCGATTTCTAAAAGAAAATATGGAGGAAAATTTGTTGCAATCCTTAATAAAAAGGTTGTAGCATCTGGTGCTACTCATATTCAGACAAGACATAAGGTAAGGAAAAAAATTAGGGCCAATGACCGAAAATCAGTCAAATATTACTTTATAGAAAGGAAAAGTAATCTCTTAAGGAGTTTATTTTTTTGTTTTATTGCCTTTATCCTTGTGAATATACAATTAACAGAGAAATTAATGATTTTTCCAGTCGAATCGATTGATTTTATATTTTCAATCAAGAGAATTACCATTTTGCTATTTTTTGACATAACTATCGTTACATCTGCTATTGCTTTAACTACACTAATTGATCCCATATTTCGTTCTCACGTTGATCAGGGAGTTATTGGTGATAGTATCAAAAGACAAGAGCATCAAGTGGGATGGGAAATAGCATTAACCACAACTACGGGTTATGTCCTTCTAGTTTCCATTGTAGGTCAATTGTGGATAAGTACTGAATTTAATTTAATCTTTGAATTAACAAATCTTACTTATTTGATTATCCTTATATTATTTGTTCAAATATATTATATTTTAATCGAAGACAGAAAATTAAAGCAGTTGCACAACTATTTAATTGATACAATCACTTCTAATGACCGATTATCATATGAAGAAATCGCAGATTATCTTAAGGAAATACCCCAATTTCAAAAAAGTAACCCAGATCCCACATTGTTGCTCGAAACTATAGAAGCTAGTATAGAAAGTCCTTTCTCGATAAGAAATGTTATCGTATTTAGGATTTTCATCCGAGATTTGTCAATAATGATTAGTTCAATTCTAATTCCATTCATCATTACTTATATATTATTTTCAGACAAATTTATCTCCAGAATATCTGGAGGGTTTATTTCAGCAATTCTAATTTTGTTCTATGGAGGGGTTAAACAAAATTCATCTGATCAATGGACTCCCAAATTCATAGCGGAACATCCTAAATACACATTAAAACCTGGGGGTGTGGATCGAGTATATCTTAAGTTTTTTCCAAATCAGGTAAAAAAACAGAAAGAAGAAACTGCTCTAACAATCCTCACCCAAAGTGTAGCATTTTCAAGGGGAATTGGATTAACTTTATTATTTTACTCAGCGTTTTCAAGTTTCTTAATTCTTATGAATTTATCAAATTTCTTGGCTAATCTTTTAGAATCTTTGTTAATAATTTTCGGTGTTAGTTTAGTAGCTTTATACACAATAAAAATTGCACGCCAGGGTACTATAGCTTGGGTTAAATCAGTAGAAAAAAATATTCAAGAAATGGATGAAAGTTTGAAAACTTCATTTGGATTCACTCCCATTGAGATATCAAATTATTTGAAAGAAGCAAGAAAAGCTCGTAAATTAGTTTTTAAGCAATAAAAAGAATTACTGTTTTAAATTTCCTTGTAAAAGTCCTTTCAAATAAAATATTGTCTGTGGACGACCCTTACCTTTTTTTGAGAGTTTGTGGTCTAATTCTATAAGTCCCTGTCGATCCATTCGACTCAAAGAATCGTAAATTGTAGTTCTAGGATACTTGAGTTGACTTACAAGTTCATTTCTTGTTTTACCTACGTTACCAGAAAGAATTAAATAATTAATTATTTCTTTTTCTATTTGGAGAGAATTTGATCTTCCTTTTAAAGGTTTTTTTTCAGTAATAGATATATTTTGATACCAATAATTAATTGGGTTGTAAATATTATTAGAATTTGAATTTGAGTTAGTGATTGCCATAGTTAATTATTAAGAATTTGCAATAATATAGTGGATAGACACTAAAATAAAAGTATCATAAATTAAATACTAGTGAAAAAGGAGAGAAATATTGATATATTTGATTATTTACTAGTTGACAACTAATCAAATATTAACATGTTTCTAAATCATTGTTTCGTATTATCTTACCCCTTGCTATTACATCGTGTTTATGAATTGATTCTTCTGATCTTACAAAGGCGTGAAAATTGATGTCTCCTTCAAATTTTTTGTCTGCATTTACCAACAAATTCCTAGTAACATCTTCACAGAAGAATGGTCTTTCAAACATATTTTTTACTACCCAAGCTTCATCTTCTGTTTTGAGAACGGAAAATGTTGGAGATGAAAAAGAATTTTCTATTACTGGTATCATATCTTCAAAATTGGGAAGAGACCCTGTCTTACCAACAACAGTTAGTGAACCAATTGCCCTTTGAACATGTGTTCTCTTTCCTTCAGCAACAAGCAATGCATGAGGACAAGCAGTATTTCCATATGCTTTAACTGATGCTCTGTGAACAACACTATTATCGGCTCTGTAATATGACTTAAATTCTATAGGATAAACTTCTATAGTTGGTCTGTTTGTTACTGGAGTTTCAAGAAACCATGCGAATTCAAAATTTAATATAATGGTTGCTGTAGTAAATGGGTGTTTTTCTTTCAATAATTGAAATGTTTTTTCATTAAGCATTTCAATACTCTCATTCCCCTCTATAGCGTTTACAAAAATTTCTGAAATTGATTCAACTAATCTTGACATATGAGCTCCTTTTCGTTCTGCAGGAAGATTAATTGTTACATCTACGTTGGTTATGAAGCGAAAGCTTTTCCCATTTTTTCTTGTGATTGTAATTAAAGTTTTTAAATTTGATATTCCAGCTTCGGAAAGTAAAATTTCATGAGCTGGTTTTTCATCTTGAGTATTAACTAAATTTTCCATAAATTTCACGAATTCCAATAATTTATAATTTTTTAATATTACCTGAACTCTTAAGTTGTTATTCTAATTCAAATCTTTAAATAAATTTGATTTATAAAAAAAAAAGGAATAAGCCACACTTACCACTATAAGCTCCATACCAATTCTTAATCATATTAATTTTTAAAAATTAAATTGGATTGTAATTTAATGAATAATACCGAAATTTATTCCCAAATTCCTAGCACAATATCTTTGAACAATAAATTATCATATATAAAAAAAATTCATGAATTGGGTATACATGGCATCTCTTTATCCTCTATACCTTCAAATCATGATAATTTTCAGATTTTAAGTTTAATTCAAAGAGAATACTCACTTAAGTTTGGATTGTCAATAATATCCCCACTATTTTACCGATTTAATAGCCTAAATAAATCCATTCAAACTTTAGTCGAAATAATGGGGACTGATCAAAGGCTTTTTATCGCCTTAGGAATTGGAGATAAAATTACATTGAAAAAGTACTATCCTAATGATAAGAATTTCTTTGATCGTTTTAAAAAAAGTGTGTTACAATTAAAAAATAGTCTTAAAGATAATGATATTAATTTGGAACTTTTAATCGCTGGATCAGGAGAGAAAATGACTTCTTTTGCCATTGAGAACAATCTAGGTATATTATTTAATGGTATCAATTTGGAGAATCGTAAAATCGATGATAATTTAGCAAATATATTTATTATGAGTCATTTTGGAGACCTAGAATCAATTCCCGACAATCACTTCAGAGTTTTGATTAAAATGCTAACTAGCATTACAAAAGGCGAAACATTAAGATTAAGAATCGATGAAAGCATAATTACTTCTCTGAAAAATTGTTTAAAGATGAAAAAACCAATTAATGACATGAAAAAAATAGTCCCTATTGATGTTCTAAACAAAATAGGATTTATCGGGGATTCAGATGAATTGAAAGAGAAAATTGCGAGTCTATCTAATTTAAACTTAAAAAAAATTGTTGTTTCTCAATCTCCTTTTGATCAGTGGTCTTCTTTATCATCTCCCTTATAGTAAAAATTTATAATTTTTGATATATTACATAGTTATGTGGTCCTTCCCAAACTATAACTTTCTCAAGTAAACTTTCTCTTGCGACAATTCCTGAAATATTTTCATAAAACCATTTACTTATATTTTCAGTCGATGGATTTATTTTATCGAATGGAGAAACCTCATTGATTAATTTATGATCAAGGTAATTACATAATTCATCAATTTTCTTTTTAACGTGCAAAAAATCAACAGCAAACCCAGTTCTTTCATTGATTTTTTGAGAAGATATAAAAGCTTCTACTTTCCAAGTATGTCCATGAATAGGTTCGTCAATAAATTTTCCATTTTCAATTTCAACGTATTCTCTAATTGAATGAGCTGATTCAAATTCACCCTCAGTTCTAATTGTAAATAGTTCGTTTATCAATAAATTGCCTCCGTAACTGTTCAATTAATCCTTCATTCAGTTTGTATAAGTCTTAATTAATGCTTCACTAATTATTTTTGCTACGTTCATAACTTGTTTCATAGGAACAAATTCGTTCGATTTATGAATAATTTTATTATCCCCGGGTCCAAAAATAACGAACGGAATAGGATTATCCTGACTAATAAGCTTAGCTGCATCAGTTCCGTAGGTTAAACCAATCAAATCAGTTTTCGAAACATTGTGTAAATTTTGAATAAATTTGTGATCTTGCTGAGTTAATAAAGGAGGAAGAACTTGTAGCATTTCTATTTCAATTTCACATGGTGAAGCATTCAAATTTTTTATCTTATCTAATATTTCTTTAATGTTTTCTTCAGGAATCAAACGGTAATCTAATTCAATAACAGCCTCACTAGGGACAATATTAATTTTGTCCCCACCAATAATAGTTCCAATATTTAAGGTCGATTTACCTAAAATTTCATTCGAATTGGTGCTTAGGCAGTTATAAAAGTCTGGAAACAGTTTTACCAAAGATTCAATGGCATTTATTCCTTGATCAGGCATCGAACCATGAGCTGCTTTTCCTATAGTTTTAACTTTAGCCCAAATTACTCCTTTTTCAGCAATTCCAATAGATAAATTTGTTGCTTCTGGAATGATTAGAAGTATTGCGTCTTTCATTATACCATCTTTTGCTAACGCTTCTGCTCCTGACATTCCTGCTTCTTCATCGGCAGTACCTAGAAAAACAAGAGTATAATCTTCTAAAAACTCTTTTCTTTCAAGAAAGTCATACATAACTCCGATTAACGAGGCCACTCCTCCCTTCATGTCAGCAGAACCCCTTCCATATAAGTTTCCATTAATGATCTTACCAGAAAATGGACCAATTTTCCATTTTTCTTTACTTCCTGCTGGTACTGTATCTAAATGTCCACATAAAACAATTTTTTGCTTGCCACTCCCTAGTTCAACTACCAAATTTTGAAGTGCAACACCTTTTTTTGTATTAGTAATAATTTTTTTTCTAAATCCTTTTTCTTCTGGAAAAATAGTCTGTAAATATTCAACAATTTCTTTAGTTTTACCATCTGGGTTCTCAGTGTTAATTTGTACCATTTTTGTTAAAATTGGTAACAAAAAATTTTCGGAAATAGCCATTATTTTCAAATTTTTATTTTAAAAAAAACCTAAATATTTGTTTACTTCTAATTTTGAAACTATTTGTTTGTCATTTTGAAATTATCTGATACTCCTCATCTATCTCGCGTTATTAGAGATCCTATACACGGAAATATTCAAATATACTCCATGGAGGAGGAGATTTTATCATCTTGGCCATTAAAACTCAATTTATCTTCTAGATTCAAATAATAAACTAATGATATTATCTGATTTGATAAAAACACAGATTCCTGGAATAATTAATCAACAAATTCTAGCAAGGCCTGATCATATCAAGAATGTTAAAATTCTTATTGATGGATTATGGATTAAAACGCTATTTTATTCCTTTCTAATAATTTTTGAGCCACAAAATGGATTAAAATTCCTGCAAATATTCCAATTCCATTTGTAATTATATCCAAGAGATCAAAATTCCTACTAGGTACAATAAATTGAATGATTTCTATTATTATTCCATATATCAAACAGATAATTATCACTATGCTGTATTTCTGAAAAATTTCTTTATTTTTACTAAGATTATTACCTTTTTTTGAATCGATGATCTCCCATCTAGCTAAAACTGTAGACATACTTAGAATAAGGTAAGCACCTAAATGAAGGATCTTATCATTTGGTAAATTTTCTTCTTCGATTGGGATAATATTTGTATTAATTATGGAAAAATATAAAATTAGTAAAATAATTGCTACATTAAAAAATTTTAGCAAAATTATATTTTTTGGAGAATTCATCATATTTTCCAATTGGATAGTTATCTAAATCAAATTAATAGTTAAAAAAAATTTTCTAAATTTTTGAAATTGGTTTATTTCGAATAGTCCTAATATTATTATCTCTATCAAATTTTGCATATTTAACTCTCAAAGAGTATTATTTTTTGGAGGTAAAATTATGCAATTGTTAAGGAATTTTTTTAAACTTGAAAAAGCTTATGCCCACTGCGATATACCCTGTGGAATATATGATCCTCATTTAGCTCAAGTCTCTGCCTTTACTGTTCTTAGAATGGCTAGCTTGATTAATCTGCTCGATAAAAGTGCAGCAGATTATGATCATAAATTTAGTAGATATGTGACAATAAAAGAAGAACATGCAGAACTGTGTAAACATGAAATTCGCATTATTTGGGGTGATTATTTCAAACCAGCTAATCATGGAGATCATTTCAACAAAGCTCAAGAATTAACCCACAAAATAATGTTATTGGGTTCTAAAAATCGTCAAGAAATAAGTGAAACGGCAGCTAATGATTTAATCACCACAGTAAATGAATTTTCCGAAGTATTTTGGGCTACCAAGAATGTTTCTACAACCAAATTGAATGCTCCATATCCTACAGGTGGACAGATGGTTGTACCAAAAGCATAAATGAATTTATTCTATTTTCATTTACTTCTTTTCTATTAATATCATTTAAAGATGAAATTTTTTAATTATCACGTTTTCAGAATTTCTGGAGATAGTATGTTTCCAACCATCAAAGATTCTGATATTCTTGTAATTAAAAAATGTAAAAAGAACACTGAAATTGTAAGAGGAGATATTGTTGCCTTTTACAGATTTATAGAAACCAGTAAGCTTTTCATTAAAAGAGTAATTGGATTACCGAACGAAACAATAATATGGAATTCAGATGGTAAAATTTTTGTCGACAATACTTATCTGGATGAACCATATGCCTTGCTTCAAGAGAATACTGAGCATAAATGGGATTTAATAGAGGATTCATACTTGGTGTTAGGAGATAACCGGAGAAATAGTGAAGATGGTAGAAAATTTGGTCCATTATTTCGTCAAGAAATTATTGGAAAAGTAATTTTTAGTCTTAAACCTTTTGAAAAAATGAAATAATCATTATTTTTTTGAAATTAAGTAATTAATCTTAATGTTATATCCATTGCCTTAATCATAATTTCCAAACTCATGGATGCATATTTTTTTGTTTTAATTTGGGCAACCATATTAGGAGTAATCGGTAAATGAATAAAACCACCCGTTTTATTTTCATTTTTTATTTTATGTATTAAATAATAAAAAGCTTGATTACGTGCATACGTTCCGGCTGAATAACTAACTTCAGAAGGAATTTTTTCTTTCACAAGGTTTTCAACTATTTTTCTGGCTGGTAATTTTGTGAAATAAGCATCTGGCCCATTTTCAATGATTTTTTCTTCCATTGGTTGAATCCCTTCATCATTATAAGGGATTCTAGCAGTTACTTCCTTAATAGCAATTTTTTCAACATTGATACAATTTTTACCTTCTGCAATTCCAGTCATAATTATTATGTTAGGTTTAAATTCTTTTAAAGTTTGATCAATTACTTCTGGTATTCTTTTGTATGCTACAGGTAACTTTTTACAGACAATATCATGATTGTTTATTTTATTATTATTAAAAGAGTCAACAACTTCATATGAAGGATTTTCAGTCCAATTTGAAAATGGTTCAAATCCTGTTAATAATATTGTAACAATATCACAACCTCAATTATCATATCCAATTCACACACTAAAAGGGTTTTAAATGATATCAAAAGTTTTTGATTGATGGATTTAATGCGATTTAATAAAATTTTTTCTGTTTTGTTATTAAGTTTGATTTTTCTTACTGTAAATAGTGTTACTGCATCATATTGGGAGCATGATGTAATTTCTTTTACTGATGTTTCTCATCTTACAGAAGGAGATAAAAATAATGTAGTCATTGTTGTTATAGATTCTGGAATAGATTTCACTCATGATGAATTTCATCAGGACTTATTATGGACGAATTCAATGGAAATACCAAATAATGGAATAGATGATGATGAAAATGGATATATTGACGATATTCATGGTTGGGATTTTGTTGATAATGATCCTATTATGCGCCCAACTCCGCAAAATCTGGATTCAAACAATAATGGTCGAGTAGACGAAAAAATATATCATGCAACGTTTATTGCAGGTATTATATCTGCAATAGGTAAGAATATGTATCGTGGATTAGTTCCAAACGTGAAAATTATTGATATAAGAGTTTTTAACACTGATGGACAATTATCTGATTCTAGTAATTTGGTTCACGCTCTTGAGTATATTTTAGGGTTGTTGAATAAAGGTGTAAATATAAAAGTCATTAATTATTCAATTGTTCATAATTTCAAAGAGTCAAAAGATTTTGACACTCAATTAGAAAATTTAACGAATAATGGAGTTATGTTCGTAGCTGGAACAGGAAATGATAGGACCTCTGCAAGAAATGTAGTTGATTATCCCGCTAATAATCCTGCTGTAATAGGGGTAGGAGCAATTGACTCTAATTTGGAGTTAGCAGAATTTTCACGTTACGGAGAAAATTTGTCTATTGTCGCTCCAGGAAAAAATGTATTCTCGACGGTGAACGATAATTTGTATTTCACTGAAAGTGGCACCTCCTTTTCTGCACCCTTTGTAGTAGGAGCTGCTGCTTTCATGTGGAGTATTAAACCTGATTTGACGAGAGAAGAAATGACTTTTTTAATTTTAAATAGTACAACTGATTTAGGGGAACCAGGAAAAGATCTCTTTTTCGGTCATGGGTTGCTGAATATAACTAGAATGTTGTTAAATGCAGGTATTGATATAGCAGTAACACAAAATGTCAGTTTCACAGTATTTCCCGGTATAATTGTTGTTGTCTTTTTTCTTTACTTTGTTAAGAGAAGATGTTTCAACAAATAAATTTTTTATTTTGCCAAATTTTCATATCAAAACCTGATATATTTATTTACCTTAAAATACAGCTTGTATTATTAATTGATTAGTGAAAACAATGAGTTTAAATACTTCCATTGCTGAGTTAATGTCTAAAGGATCTCCTTTTCAAGGACGAACTTATATTTCTATCTATATTCCTTCTGATGCTCCTCTAGAAGCGGTAATTGGTCAATTAAAAAGTGAAATTAAGCGATCTCAGCTTTCAACAAATTTTGAAGTAAAAGGGTTTGCTGTTATGATGTTGAGAAAGATTATTAATTTTTTAAACGATTTAAATATCACAAATATTCCATCTCCAGGAAGAGCACTGTTTTCTGTACCCATTGATCACAAAGATGCTCACATTTTGTTTATAAAGCCTAAAAATGGTGTAATTGATCTTTTTTCTTACAATTTAGACCATAATTTTTATTTAAATGATGAATATTTCTAGATTCACTTTGGATCTTAAGAAATAAATTTAGCCAAAGAGAGTTGTTTAAACTGAATTTTTCTTACATTTAGACTTTTCTTTAATAAATTTTCAACTCTATAAACTGAACTATCTAAATTTTCTACAAAATCTTTTGAAGATGTTGCAATAACAATAAATCGATGTTTAGAACCAGATAATTTTTTTACTAAATTATTCAGTAAGTTTGATACAATTGTTGACATGGCAATGTCAAGAGATTCTTCGGGTGTATCGATATTGAATAGTATTGGAATCCCTTTCGAATGAAGAATTTCAATAACTGCCATTCTAAAAGCTAGATCTAATAAATTTTTTTCCCCAAAACTAAGATCAGAGAAAATTTGATTATCTTCAGAGATAACACCATAAGATGGTGTTAATAAGAAATTAGCTTTATCAAAAATTTCTCGTTGATAGTATTGAAATTTTGAATTTACATCCTCAATGAAATTAATGGTTGCATTGTCCAAATAATCTCTCGATTTTTTTAGTAATTCTTCAAACAAATCAATTTCAGATTGGGTTTGTTTTAATTGATCTTTTAATTCATGAATGACTTCATTACCCATAGGTGGATTAACTGCTGAATGCTCGCGAGTTATTTGTCTATATTCCTCTTCTATATTAGAAATTTCGCGATCTAATGATTTAATATTTGCTAAAATTGAATCTAAATCATCTTTTGGAGCTATTGAAGAAACAAAAGAGTCAGAATCTTTTCGTTCTGATAGATGTTGCTGTTCATGAATCATATTTCGTAAGGATAACATTTTTTTTCTGTTCATTTGATACTCCTGAAAAGATACTGCTAATTCAGACCATTGTCCACAAATAGGACATAAATTTTCAGCTAATCTTGATTTTGCTTCTTTTTCATCAATTTCAGATGAACATGTATCACAAATCCATTTTTCATTTTTTAATCTTTCGATTCTTTCGTTAGATTGTTCTAATTCTACCAGTTGTGATTGTAGTTCAAGTAATCTAGATGTGTTTTCAGTTATTAGCGTTTGAGGTAAAATACTTTCGTTTGACAAATTCTTTTGAATGTCATCAAACAAATTTTTTCGCATTGTTTTTCGTACTGCTAATTTGTTGGATATTTCAATCAGATCATTTTCAATTGCTTCTTTAATATCGGTAATATTTTCTTTTTGTTCCGCTTTATCTTCTTCTAATGACTCCAATAGATTTATTCGTCTTAATAACCTATTGAATTTTGTTTTGCCTTCATGTAAGAGCTTCATAGCTTGCTGAACTATAATATTTGGTAGTGAATTGGCAGGATCAACGAGTTTTGATAACAATAATTCCCTAATATATGATCCATTGTTTCCTTTGATAGTATTAGATAAATAATGGTTTCTTGGGACTCTTAAAGTAAAAAAATCATATATTAATGCAATATCAGTTAGATTAAGCCCTGTAAGTTTATGTAACTCATTTTCTGTCTCCCTATATCCTTCAGAAGATGGATACGCTGTCAATTTGTCATTTTGTTCACTGATTCGTGTAAATGATACATTATGACTATCTGGAGAGATCATCCAACGTTTAAGGCTATAAAGAACATTCTCAATCCGTAAAATTATTTCTACAACAAATTTATTGATAATTCTTTTTCCAAAAGTATTTTTTATCTCAATTGTTTTAGATCCTAATAATCCAAATTCGATTGATTCTAGGCAAGTAGTTTTTCCAGCTCCGTTCCCACCATAAACAATATTTGCAAAATTAGAATTGAACTCAATAATTTCATCGCTTTTTATAGGATATATTCCCGATATAGAAACTCTCTCTATCTTTATCATTTTTAACGGAGGATATACCCTAATAAGTTCAGCATATAATTTTTCAGCGTAGTTGTATACCTCTTGATTCACATTGGATTGTAAATAATCCAGATACTTATCAGGATTAGTCGTTTTAGTTTTCATAATGCTTCAGGACTCAACTATCGTAATTATGAATGAATTAGGTAATAACTTAATTTTTAAACTATTTTTTTAATTAAAAACTAAATTTAAAACTAATTTTCTTAAAAAATTGAATAGGTAAATATTGAATATTCGATCTACTAGAAAAAAGGATAAAAAAATGACCCAAAATCTTCATTAATATAGAAAATAGCAAGTGATCTATGCTGTTGCTTCTGAAAATTCTTCTATATCTTCTATTTCTCCTTCTTCAACTTGTTTTCCACTGGCCATAACAATTGAAATTTGTTTTGCAATTTGTAAAAATCTGTGCAGGCCTGTTAATCCAGCATTGAACTTTTGAAGAGAAATAGTATCTCGACCATATCTAGCTGCTTCAAATAAGCCATATAAGGGTTCTACGGTTTCTTGTGTAATTCCATCAAATTGCATTAGAGAAATACCAAATTGGCGAGCAGTTTGGTTAGGTTCTCGCTCCATACCCAGGAATCCTGACGCAGAAACCTTGAATGCGGCCCAGACATTTAAACTAGCCTTTTGATAATCGTGAGATCGAGCTAATTGCCTAATTTTATCAAGAAGCTCCTCTATTTCAGCATCAACGTCTGTTTTTTTGCGAGAACCTCCACCACCGATTGGAAGATAATCTCTATACCAATAAAGGAGGAATCCAATAACTAAGAAGATGATTCCGAAGATAACAAACAATCCAGTATTGTCATTGCCTTGCATTTTAAGTCACTCTTTTTATTGATTATAACAACTTTTTTGCTATTTATTAATAGCTATTTATTAATAATAAATATAGATTTTATATTAATGTTTATTTCAAGTTAATTATTCTTTGTTTTTTTGATGTCATACTTAATATTTTCTGAATGCATTTTCTATTTTTCATAACGAATTCTCTCATAAATAATTGCTACACCAATTCCGAGAGCTCCAAAAATACCTAAAGCAAGGGCCATAGTTGTTCCTATACTGATTATTTGATCTATGAGTGATGGTCTATCATATTTAATGGTATAAGTAATTTCTACAACTGTTGATTCATGACCTACATTATCAAATATAGTGATTGACCATTTGTATCGTCCTTCTGGTACTTCGTGTGATCCAAGACCAGTTTCCCACTCAATAGTTGCTGTGGTAGTCGTTGAAGTTATTTCAATGCTGTATTTTTCGTCTTCAGCGAAATCAACATTACTGAAATCTGATCCATCTTTGGAATATGCTAAACTAATGTCGATATTATTAACATCAATTCCTGATTCTATTACTCCAGTATCATCATATTCAATTTTTAATGTATGAGATTCTTGTGCAACATAATCTACTGGGATATCAGCAAATACTACATCACTTTCGTCCTTGATTTGCGTACTAGTAATACTTGGATTCGTTACATCAGTGAATATTAGTAATACTATTGTGTTGGTGTTACCATAAGAATCTGAAACGGAAATTTCATATCTTTGAATAGCTGAGACAGCATTGAAATTTGGTGATGTAGACGCAAGAATCTGATAGCCATTACCTACACTATTTGTAGAAAATGCTATTGAAGATCCTTCCGGATCAAGTATTTGTATTGATGAACTATTTATCTCTGTCTGAAGATCAGTCAGGGTAATATCTATATTGAATGTATCTAATTGAGTTGAACTATTTGATGGAGAGTTGATAATAATGCTAGGGATTCCAACATCTTGCAGCAATGTAAATAATGAAGTTGAAACAGAGTTCCCAGCTTTATCTGATACTAATAGAGAATATATTGTATCTACCGCAACTTTGGAAGCATTAAAGCTAATAATATAATCATTTCCAATGTTGTTAATATCCAGATTACTTACTCCTGCAATCGAAATATCATTTATTGAGTTTATACCGGATTCGTTTTCAATGATAGTTGCAGAAATGGTTATTAATTCATTATCGTTGAGATAACTAGCATTACCTTGAGTTATGGAACTACCATTTCTGTTAATACTTGTGATAGAAACACCAGGTGTTACACTATCTCTTAAATATGTATAAGTAACAGTTTGCCAGTTTCCAGCAACATCAGTTACATTGAATTCAACAATCGCATCAGCTATTATTGAATCGAAAGAAATTTGTCTTTCCCAAAGGTTTCCAACACTTGGGGAAAGATCGTATGTAGTATAGTTACCAGCAACTGATACATTTGTTACTACACTTGAAACGGAATTACCACTGTCAACAGTATCTACAGTAACAGGGCCTATTCCATAAGGATAAGTTCCATCAGCAGGAGTAATAGAATTAATTATTGGAGCAGTTCTGTCAAAGGTAATTATCAAGGTCGATTGGCTTGTTAAACCTGCGTTATCAGTAATAAATATTGTAATATTTACAGCAGTATCAGTATTGGATAGGTTGGTATAATTGAAGAGATATTGATATGTATCACCATCTTGCCAAGCAAGAATAGCTTGTGAAGAGCCATTATGGTAAATAATTAATGAACCCTGATTGAATCCTGTAGTTACAAAACCATGAGTCGAGTTAAAGTCATAAGCATCAATAGTTACTGTGAAATTATTGTATAAATCATTATATGAAGAAGTATTAACGGGATCAGGATCGATAAAAGCGATATAAGGAGCAGTTGTGTCATAAACCGTTCTATTAATAAAAACTCTCCAACTTTCAGCTGAAGTTGCATTTAGATAAGTTAAATTAAATTCTCGAGTTGAATTAATATATTCAAATGATAAACTAAGATCGAATCTGTTTTCTCCAGCACTATTTGTTGTTATGGGAATACTCGTTGATGTGTTATCATATAGAATATAAGAATAGTTTTGAAGCGGTCGACCATAGTTATCATCGAATGATATTATAGCATAATAATCTAGTAAACTTCCATCAATATTATAAGTGGAGTCATTGGAAAGAAATGTATATGATACTGGAAATGGTGCACCACCAGTGTCTGAATCAAGAAGAACACTCAGGTTGACAAATTGGTAAGTAAAAACTGTTTGTACGAAAGTGTTTAGTGAATCGAAGGACGGAATTGATACTATGCTATTTAGTTCGATTCTTAGAGTTATATTTTCATTAGCAAAACCATTTGGGATAGTATAGGATATTACAAAATTACCTAAAGCAGTTAAATTTGTTGAAACTGTTCCACTATGATTAACAGATTGGTCTTGGTTCGTTCCATAAACAAGAATATTGGAAATCAATTCATCTAATGTCGTGTTTAAATAGTTTGTATCACTAATTAATAGTCCTATTTCATCCCTTAATTCTCCACTAATAGTAATTACATCTCCATCTCTTAAAGTGTCACTATCAGAAACATTTGTAGATGGAATATCGAAAACAATCGTTGGTGTAGCTTTTATTCTGAAATTGAAAGGTTGGAAGAATGTGTTAGTAGAGTTAAATAAAGGATCCGTAGGCTCAGCATATAATTGAGCTGAACCAGGATAAATAGTACCTGCTCCAGATAAAGTAGTATTAAATACTTGATTTCCAGTAGCTAAAATGGTGGTTCCACTACCAATTTGTACAATAGCATTCAGACTTTGGTTATAATAAACCGTGAAACCTGAAGAATTTACGGGTGTTAAATCTGTTCGAATATATGATACGTTTAATTCTAATGTATACCCTCGATAAGCAATTACATTAGACGGACCGGTTGAAATCAGATTATTTCCAGTATCATACACAGCTAAAATATTTATTACCATTAATCGTTGCCGTAGAACTCGATAGCTATCGTCATTATGACTACTAATACTGATATCACCCGTTGTTCCGTTTATCCAATAATGAGCTATTGGTCTATTGAAATTATCTGGATCTAGAGGAGGTGTCATACTTGTATCATTGTTAACAAAATCAACAGTAGCCTGAATACCATATCTCGGATTACTATCTTCAGTAGCAGTAGTAACATTCAGTAAGAAAAATACTTCACCATTTTCATTAGTTGTTAACGTTGCTGATGTGATTAATGTCACGTTTTGAAGTGCTAATAATGTAGTATTAATAGAAACACCAACACCTTCTAATACTGGATTTCCAGTGACATCAAGAGTCACTAGAAATGTTGCATTAAGGGTAACACCAGAATCTACTGGTATAACTGTAGTCCCTCCTCCTAACGAAGGAACACTTACTCCTATTAATTGAATTGATGCAGTTACATATTGAGCATCGTATGTTATATTCTGTAGACCGTTTGTAGAAAATGATGATTGAGATAAATTATATGGGTTTACAGCATTAAATCCAACAACGAATCTTTCATCTAGTGCTGAAGCAATATTGGTTTTGTTTTCGAAGTCTACTGTAGCATTTAATCTTACAGTAAAGAATTTTGGGTAATTGATATTATAAATTGAACTAATAGTAAAAGTAATTTGAGCGTTTGTATCAGTTAAGAAGTATATTACTCCATTAGCATCTGTGTAGTTAAGTGGATTGACTCCTATATCTGCTACACTAAGATTAACACCAATAGTTGAACAAACTCTCAATGATTCATTAACATAACACTGAATTGTGGCATTAACTGGAAACCTAAATCCAGATAGATCTTCCGGGGTTATTAAATCAGTTACCGTTACAGTTGCATTAATACTTTCGCCTGGTCTAATTACTGCATCACTAATAGACCAAACTGGTTCACCATAATTATAAATTGTTGTAAAGAATACTGTTGAAGTAGTTGTTGACGAGGTATTAGTAAATAAATTATAGTTAGCTGTCCCTCCATTAGATTCACCAATATGATAAGGTGGACCTGGAATAGTGACGCCTATTCCACCATTATATTTAGTTAAGTTAGCTGTTGCTGTAACTTCGATATTTAATATTGATGTTGTCTCATTTGTAACACCATACGTCGAAATCATCAGAATAGTAATCTGGCCTGTAGGATTAGAATATTCATAATCATTTGGATTTAAGGGAACAAAAGTTGTTGCATTTGCAAGATACACCCCGGGTAAAGCACCAGATGTGATTTCAAATCTAACTGGAATACCCTCTAATGGAGTGTTATTATTCGTATTTCTAACAATAAAATACAATTCTATAGCAGTACCAAGCGTATAAGTATCCCCTGGGGCATTTGTAGCTGGACTATCAGGAAAAACATCAACTATTTGATAATCAGGATTTACAAAAATTATTTGATTTAATTGATACGTAGAAGTATAAGAGGATAATGTTGTATTATAATGTCTGAGGAATGAAGTTTCTACAGTATTTATACTTGCTGTAAAGTTAATTGTTTTGAAGAGATCCAAATAAGTATCAGGATAAGTTGATGTTATGGTAACAGCTAAATGACCAGTTCCATTTGTTTTATAGTAATCTGTTAAATCAGATGGAAATAAACCTGTATTAATAGTCATAACAATTCCTGCTGAATTGTTACTATAATTCAAGAATGATGGACTAATCCTCATTCCTGATTCTGGAGTAGTATCCGGACTAGAGGTATACGTTTCCCAAGTAGAATTATAATCTCTTATTGCTTGAATTGTTATATCTATTGTATCTCCTGTTGTTGTAGGTAAACTTGTGTCTGAAGGTAGAGCTGAAATAAAGTTTAAAATAAGGTTATCATAAAGATTATCGATAAAAAAATCATAATCGACTGGTGTTGAGTTACTATTTTGTAAATATTGATCTACACCAAGAAAACTTGAATAATTTCCTATTACTCTTATCCTATAATCACCAACTGGCGTTACTCCAAACTGCGAGTCTAAAAATACTGAAAAATTACCCGATCCACTACTAATAGCAGAAGAATAACTATAGGAAAATCCAAAGGTGTCATTCGATATTAGTGTTGGTCCTCCGGTTAAATTCCACAACTCCACTATCATAGGAACATTAGCATAAGGACCTGGATTTGTGACGTTTGTTAATGTCAAATAATCAATTGTAACATTTTCCCCTGGTCTGAAAATAGTTGTATCAGGTGTTTTTGTTAACAAATTTACTTGTCCCACTTGAGGTATCCGATCAATAGTAATTATATGACTACCTTCTGGTTGATTGGTAATAAATGGGTTGATATTAGAATTAAATGTACCAGTAACGTTGAAAACGTATGCACCATCATTAACTTGCTGATAATCAGCAGTAAAACTGTAAAGAATCTGACCCGCAGCATTAGTAAGATAAGTTGTATTGGTTATTGTGAACCCTCTAGCTGAACAACTAACAACATTATTACAAATAAAAGAATTATCTGATTGATTGAAAAGTTGATATTCAAGTGGTATTGAACTTATAGGGCTATTGTCATAATCTGAAGTTACGGTAACAGTAATTACATTATTTTCATGCGGTTTCATTGGATTTAACGAAGATCCCACCGCTATTGTTGCATTATTATAAACGATCGTAAAATTCTGCATTACCCAAGGTTGATTTGCAATAGCTGGAAGGCTTGTTAAAGCAGTTACGTTCACCCCATATGTTCCTCTTATAACCTCTGAAGCATTTAAAAGCATTAAAATATCGACAGTAATATTTCCATCAACATTAGTAAGTGCAGGATGACTTATATTAAAATATTTTTGAGAACAGCTAAATATATCTTCACATACTATGGTACTATCGGAAACATTGAAAATAGAAACATTAATTGGAATATTCGGTATTTTAGTTACTCCATCTGCATATGTTAATTGATATTCTATTGAAAGATTTCCATCAGAAAGAATTTGAGGAGAAGATGGTTCACCCGCTGTTATTTTTGCTGTATTAGCAAGACTGATGTCATATTCATTGATAATCTGAAATGGTAATGTATTATTTCCAGGATAATATTCAATAATACGTAAGGTATCTGTAATCCCCAAAAGTTCTAATTCTGGTTGTTCTGGTATCTGAAATTGGAGATGGTAATACCCAGATAATTTATTGGTGATAATATCATTATATTCTGTGGGATTTGCTGTTTTATTAAATGGCGGATGGATATCATCAACATTGTTTGCATTTTCATCAATTCCGGATGTGAAAATTTGATTTCCACCATTAATTGTCAAATTATTGGAGGGATTAGTATTAATCATATAAACATGGACGTGATGCCAAGGAATTGGCCAGAAAAAATCCCCTACACCTTTTAAACCATCGAGAAATCCTTCAACGGTAACATTTTCTCCTGGTGCAAAAGCTTTAGTTTCAGTTGTATTATCTAAACCAAACCTAGATTCTAGTGTTTTCCCTAACACATCATCCCCTTGAGTATTAGGAGAGTAATTAGGATTGAAATTGTTAAATGGTTGTACCATTAATGAGGAAAAAACTGAAAAGGCTAAGAATGTGACGAATACACTGAGAAATATCTGATGTAATGTTTTCAAAGACGCATCTCTCTTAATTTTAATAATTGGTAGATTTATTACACTTTATAAAATATTTTTCTTCAATCTATAAAAGACTTAATGATTTGGCTTTATTAAAAAAAAAGTCAATTATATAATGTGATGAAATATCAATTCAAATATCATTTTATTGAGGATTTTTTGTGTTTAGAAAAGGAAAACGTCTCGAGGAAGCAAACTTATTACTAAATAAGGGCCAAGACCTACTTAATGCTGAGAAAATCAACTACAAGAAGATTTACAATATTATTAAAGAAGCAAATGAAATATTTGATAAATTAGGGGATAAGGGAAAAAGTGGAGAGTTAATTTCTGAAGCATATATGAAAATGGTTGAAGGTTATAAATTTAGAGAAACTGAAGACTGGATTGAAAGTATGAAAGCATTTGGACATGCGAATGTTATTTTTTCTGGTATTAAAGACCAAAAAATGTCTACTAAAATGAGACATGAACAAGCTATTGCTCAAGGTGATTTTGCAAGAGAAAAAGCGATTAACGGAGAATTTACTGAAGCTGCAAGGTTATATGAATCATCCGCAGCAGTTTTTCAAATGATATCTATGGATAAAGAAGCGGCTGATGCCCGAGGGAAATCTTATGTTCAAAGAGCCGCTCGAGTGCAAGATGATTTCCAAAAATCTAATTTTTTAGCGAAAGCAGTTGAAGAGTTCCGCCGAGCAAGATCATTAAACCCAATCATCGAAGCACATGCCCTATTTTATAGAGGCAGATCGTTGATTAACGTGAAAGTTCGGGAAGCATTACAAAATCTCACACGTGCAATGGAAAAATATGAACGGATTGGAGCTACAGATCAAGTTAATCGAGTAAAAGAAATCATTAAAGAGTTGGATCAACGTGTCAAAGATCGACCAAGTGAATTCGGGGTCAAAATCTAAAAGTTTCTTATTAATTATTTCAAAATGTCTTTTTTCTTTAAAAAGACTTCAACTACTCTCCTGATCTCTTCTTGTGTTTCTTCTACTGTATCCAATGAGGAAACAGTTATGATATTACTATAACGGGAAGCTAATTCTAGGTATTTTGCTCTTGCTTTGTTTAATATGGTAAGAGTTTCAAATTTATCCATAGATGAATTATTAGCTTTTAATTTTCTTTCTAACGACACTTTTGGATCAACATCAAGAATAATGTTTAAATCCGGATCTGGAACGGCCGAATTGATTCTTCGAACCCATTTACTATCCAATCCTTGAACAGTTTGATAAACCAAGCTTGATAATTTATGTCTATCAGATATAACAATTTTTCCTGAATCCATTGCTGGTTTGATAATGGAGTAATAATGCTCAGCACGATCCGCTGCATATAATAAAGCATCGACAGTTGGATGAACTTGGGGTTTTTTCAAATAATCTCGCATTAAATTACCTATAGGCAAATCGGATGGTTCACGAGAATGTAAAATTTTATTAGAATTCTCTGGAAATTTCTTATTTAACCATTCAGCCAATAATTTTGAATGAGTAGATCCACCAGATCCATCTATGCCTTCTATAGCGATTAAAACACTCATTATTTTTATCCATTTTTTATTTAGTTTATAATCTTATTAATTATAATGAATAACTGATAATTCTATTAAATTAACTAAAACTTATACTATTAATCCAAGAAAGGTAACCACAAGTTGGTATTGAAACAGTTATACAAATGATACTGGAGAAGATTTTGAGTGTTACAAATAATTCCAATTCCTGATTTACCGATATTTCAGCCTAATGACGATATAGCTCAAATCATCTCTGAAAAATATGCAGATAACTTAAAAAATAATGATATTTTAGTTATTGCTCATACTATTGTCAGTAGAGTTGAGAATTGTGAAATAGAATACGAAAAAGTTCAACCATCTATGTTTGCTGTGAATTTTGCTAATTCTGCTGAAAAAGATCCAAGAATTGTGGAAATTGTGCTGCAAGAGGCAAAATCAATTGTTCGAATGAGTGAATCGTTATTGATAACTGAAACCCATCACGGGTTTATTTGTGCTAATTCAGGTGTTGATAGAAGTAATGCGCGTCCAGGTCATGTATTAACATTACCCAAAGATCCAGATAAGTCAGCACGAAAAATTAAAAAAAGATTTGAAGAAATAAATGGATTAAACAATATTAACATCATTATTTCAGATACTTTTGGCAGGCCATTTCGAATTGGAACAACTAACATAGCTATTGGCATAGCTGGTTTGGATCCTTACGTTGATTGTTCTTTCAAAAGAGATTTATTTGGTTACAAGCTCCAACACTCTATTGTAGCAGTTGCTGATGAATTGGCTTGCACTGCTGGTTTGATAATGGGACAATCAAATGAAGGAATACCAGTTGTTATTATTCGTGGTTTTACTAATTATACATCCTCATCACAATCATCAGCAACTAGATTAAATAGAAAAAGAGAAGATGCACTATTTTGGTAAAGATTCTAAATATATTAATTGCTGAATTCTTATTTAAATTGTTAAATAGTGATGTTATTAGAATTAATACTCATTAAACTGGTTATGCTCTATCTTGTAGAACTTTATGTTCGTTTGTTAACTTATTTTATTATAGTAAAATTTTCAATAACAAGAATAAATTTATTTTTGGTAACTAATTTATGGATGCTATTACATTCCTTCTTCTTGTCGGTATTTGTTGGTTCTTTTTATTATTTATAACGGAGAATAGATGGGTTAAGCTAAGAAATCCGGAAATTGGTCTCTTTTATGCAATGTTTAGAACCAGTAAATTTAATAATTTAATTGACAGAATTGCAGGAATCTCACGAAGGTTTTGGTCTTATCTTTTCGATGTAGGGTTGTTAGTTTGCCTTGGAATTTTAATTGCTGCACTTTTAATGTTTGGAATTAATATAATAAATTATTTTCAAATTTTACTTGTAGACACTAATATAATTTCAAATCCGATCTCGGAATTACCAGACCCCATTCCCTTGGTTCCAGCTATACCAGGAATTTCAATATCATTCAAAACTTTACCTTATTTCTTTGTAGCTATAATGATTGCTGCTGCGCTGCACGAATTAGCACACGGCATAGCGGCAAGGGCTGAAAACGTTAAAGTGAAAAACACAGGATTACTATTCTTTTTCGTTTTCTTTGGTGCTTTTGTCGAGCCTGATGAAAAGAGTGTGAAAAAAGCTAGTTCTAGGAAACAGATGCGCATATTTGCAGCTGGGGCTTTTTTCAACTTACTTTTAGTGATATTATTACTTCCTCTTCTAATCACTCCAATTTTTTTCTCTGGTTTAAGTCCCTTTTATCATACTCAGGCTTCTGGAGCTCTAATTATTGATGTTTGTCCAAATTCTGAATTGGCTAGATGTCCAGCAGGCGAGGTTGGAATAACACCAGGATGGATAATAACTGAGGCAATTTTTTCTAATGGTACTTCAGAGAAGATTAACAGTCAATTAGATTTCTCTCTATTTTCACTTTCGACGTATGCTGGTGAAAACATTTCTTTAAAAGTATTGAACAAAGAAAATGTTATAAATTTAACAACGACATCTGTTACTGGTGAAAATTCCACATCAATACGTGGATTTATTGGTGTTCTTTCTTGGGATTATAAAGCACCAAAGATTTCATTTTTTGATCCATTATGGCCTTATTACATATATAATACAATATTTTTCACATTGAGTTTGTCATTAATTCTTGCACTGGTTAATCTCTTACCTTTTCCACCCCTTGATGGAGATAAATTTATATCAGCTTTTGTTAGGTCAAAATTATCAGAAAATAAAGCAAATTTCACAATTAAATGGATCAGGATAATAACTTTTGTTATATTTATCGGTAACATGATATTTTCTATTTTTATAAGCGGATTTACACCACTTTAAATGGAATAAGCCGAAAGCATACCTTTATTCATTTTATTTATCCATGAATCCGATAAAAAACTCTTAAAATCACCAGTAAGATTTGTTTTTCTAATTTTTTATACAGCTATCGAATACTTTTAAAAATCCAACACTATTAGTATAATCATATATTTATCTTTGATTTAGGTTGATTTAATTGATAACTACTATTTTGGAGTTAATTTCTTCATTATCATTTCTTTTTCTAATAATCGGGGGAATATTTTCTTCTCTTTATTTTATTGAACGCGTGTCTGGAGTTATTTCCGAGGATTTGCAGGAATGGGTAAAATATATAGCTTATTTTGGATTCGTCATTGGAATTCTTGTCTTAATAAATGCTGCTTCTAATCTTGTTTTGCCCCATATAGATTCACAAACAGTTTCTACAGGAAAGGAAGTAGGATGGGATGTAACGGTCTTAGGTCTTGTTTTAGGAGTAACGCTTTGTTTACGACCTATAAAAGATTATAGATGGGCTGCAATACTAACACTTACTATTGGAGTTCTGTCCATGATATTGATATGGTTTTTAGCTCCTTCTTCTGTAAATGAAATTTTGATTGTAGCAATGCTAGTATTTTTATTCGTCTTTTATATGAGTTTAAAATTTATAGAAGACATTTATACTTTATTAGGCGATATACTCACTTCTCCACCTTTAGTCTTAGGCATTGGTGTTCTAGCAATCATTCAAGGGATTTTGCTTTTCTTTGGCACCAGTATTTTAGGAATAATAGGTTTGTAACTTAGCTAATCATAGAATCTATGAAAATAATTCATCCTAATGGTAAAAATCCTATATCCGAATTGAATTTAAGTTGAAAATAATTATTTATTTTTCAATTATTTGAAGAATAAGGATATACTTACTATCTCTTCATTAATTTATCAATATTGATTCTTACTCTTAGATTTCTTTTCGATAAAGTGTTATTTCTTAAAGAATTTAAACCACAATAAAAATTCCTCATTAAATCAATTATTATTGACAATTAATGATTTTTACTTATCATAATTTACTTCTTTGAATTATTTATATAATTTATTTATAAGAATTTGGAGGATTATAAAATGGAAAATGACGATTCTTCTATTGAATTATCAACTGTGAAATATTTAATACATATTAAATTTGTTATAGCCGGTACCGCTGAGAAGTCAGATATTATCGGTGCGATCTTTGGACAAACTGAAGGTTTATTAGGCGATAGTATGGACCTTCGAGAGCTTCAAAAAACTTCTAGAATTGGAAGGATATTAGTAAAACTTCAATACAATAAACAACAAAGAAAAACCGTTGGTATTGTAGTTATCCCATCGAGTTTAGACCGGATTGAGACGTCCATTCTTGCAGCTAGTCTTGAGACCGTGGATCGCGTAGGACCATGTTTAGCAAAGATTCAACTTCAAAAAATAGAAGATGTTAGATCAACTAAAAGAAATCAAATAATTACAAGAGCAACTCAAATTTTACAAAGTTGGGAAACCTCAGTCGCTCCAGATTCACAGAATCTTGTTGAAGAAGTTATAAAACAAGCTAGAATCTCTGCTATTTCAAAATGGGGTCCCGAAAATTTGCCTGCGGGTCCAGGAGTTAATGATTCTGATACTGTGATTCTACTGGAAGGACGAGCAGATGTTTTGAACCTTTTAAAATACGGATTTAGAAATTCAGTTGCTGTAGAGGGCACAAATGTTCCAAAATCTATCATCCCATTAACACATAGAAAGAGAACTCTTGTTTTTCTCGATGGAGATCGAGGAGGAGATCTAATTTTAAAAGAATTAATTGAATTAACTGAGATAGATTTTGTTGCAAGAGCTCCACAAGGTCGTGAAGTTGAAGAACTTTCAGGAAAAGAAGTTTTGAAAGCTTTACGAAACAAAATTCCAATCGAACAGGTTCTAAGAGATTTAGAGATAACTGTAACGGAAAAAAGTAAAGGAAAAGAAAAGGATAAAGGTCGTAAAATAAGAGATAAATCCAAACCAAAGGAAGAGGAAATATTGGTTGGAGATATTGATGATGGATCAATCGCAAAAGAGTTTGCTGATAATACAGATGTTGACATTATTGAGGTTGGATCTGATGATTCTTTGGAAAATAAAAGTGTTTCAGAACTACCTCCAGAGATTTCCAAACTAACAGAAGCATTAGGATCATTCGAAGCAATATTTGTTACAGGTAAAAATGAAATTGCAAAAAAGACAGCAGTTAAAGATTTACGAGGAGAACTTTCAAGTATAAAACCTGATGACAAACAAAAAATTGTTGGTATTGTTTTTGATGGAATAGTTACTCAACGATTAATAGATTTATCTAATGAAAAAGGTTTAGAATATGTAGCTGGAGCTAGAGTTGCCGAAATGGTAAAAGTACATGATTCATTAAAAATATATGAATTTGCTAAGTGAACTACCTATTTTTTCGATAATTTCTTGGTTTTTTTTTAAAACCTTTTTTCTTAGATTCCTTTAAATAGAAGAGAATTTCACCTTCTGAGTAAGAAGCGATTTCATCTTTATCACTTACCTTAACAACGATCCAGGGTTTTTTTACAGGTCCTATAATATCAATAATCTTTCCTATAAATGTTATTTTAGTATTCTTATCAGTTGGTAAAGATGATCTTTCTTCTTTTGAATTCAAATTGCTTACATCTTTGTAAAAGCCAACTTTCACTCCTAATGGAGGAATATTATGAGGATCATGCTCAACTAATAACTTATCCTGAGCTTTAATTGAAATATTTCCTAGTTCTTTAACAAGTGACATTCTTATTCAATTTCCTAAATAACTTGCTATTTTAAAGTAATATCCATTAACCAAGCTATTTCTTTGATAGCATCTAGGGCTGGTCTGATATTGTTAGGATAAATAGAATCAACATTGATAATTATGTTATTACCATTAACTTTCGTTTTAACTGTTCCTTTAATTCTAGAAAGTTTTTCGATCACTCGCCCCTCTCGTTTAATCTTTTTTAAGATCCTTTCATCGTCAATTTCATTATCGAAAATTACGTTATTATACGGATTCTTCCAATCATATGGAGGACGATTTTCTTTCAATTCTATAGAAAAAATAATTTTTTGATTCACATTTTCTGGTAAGGTAGCATTCAACTCAAACCCTTTTTGAAAATTCCATATGAGATTTTTAATTGATCCAGCCAAAAAAGTTGCTTTGAAAAGATCTGGTTCCGATTCGTCTAAATTTTTAAAGCTATATTTAATTCGCATCAAATTTTCTTTTAATTCTTCTTTCAATAAATTTTCTTTTGAATCCTCTATTTTAGATTCGATAACTTGACTTTCTGAAGTATCAACATCATTTTCATCATTACTTTCGAGTTGAGATTCAGAAGACGAACCAGATTGTAAATCCCTATTTGTAGATATTTTATTATCCAGAGATTCTTGGGGTTCATCTATAGTCTCGTTTAATGCTATTTCATCATTAATAGGTTCTGGATCAGATTTTCGGTTCGAAATATTGCTGGAAGATGGTTGTTTAGTTTGAAAAACAATTGGTGTTTTATAAGATGGGGGTTTACTTATTTTTTGTTCATTTTGAGGCTGTTTGTAAGGTTTCCTACTTCTATAGGATGATTGACTAGATTTTCTAACTTTAGTGCCGCATTGGGTGCAGAAATTCGAATTTTCCCGTATTTTTTTGCCACAATTTGTACAAAACGCCATAGCTAATTCCTTAATAATAGTTTTAAATTATTTTATAATATCTGTTACTTGATACAAATAAATTCATATCATTTATTAATTGTCATTTAGCGGAAGAAATGAGAGTGTAATGTTTTCTATGACTTTTATTCAGAAAAAACGATTCTACAATTATTAATTTCTATTATGCAATAGGATTTTGATTTTATTTGCCTATTTCTGACGAATATGACATTATAATAATCGGAAAAACTCCAGCTGGACTTATGACTTCAATAAACTTATCTAATCAAGGATACAAGGTATTGATACTAAATAATGACAATTTTAATAATTATCCAGATTATATTGTTAGTCCGTTATCTTCTCTAAAAGCAATGAATATTCCCTACGATAATAATAATAGTGAATTTATTTCAATGAAAACCAAAAATAATTACATAGAGAGGGTATTTGAAATATCTCGTTTTCAAATTGCAAAATCCCAACCAACTGATTCAGAAATGAACTCTAATCCTGTTAATCCAAAAATTTTTTTTGACAAACGTGAATTAGTCTGTGTCAATATTAAGAATTTTATAAACTATTTAACAACAATTTCTACTAAAATGAATGTGGAAATCCAAAAAATATCGTCTTATAATATCCTTTCTTCTAAGGATCAAAATAGAGTTTCCATAGTTACTGATTCTGGCCAAAATATAGTAATCAAAAGCAGAATGTGTAATATTATCACAACATCGCCAAAAAATAATCAAGCTTATATTCATCAAACAATTTTCATTCCTAAAATATTAACAGATGGTTTAGACGTTTTTTTCTCTCATAACATTTTTCCTTCAGCATATGTATTTATTTTGCCTTCTAAAAGTGGTTCAGTAATAAATTTCATTGGTAAAAACAACTCAGATGATGTTATTGATCGTGAACTGATTCAAATTATGGATTCAGTTTATGGTTACAATATTGAAAATGATATTAAAAACAAAAAAAAATATTCTATTCAAATTCTTAACCAAAATCAACCAATTTATTCGAATGATATGTTTTGTGTAGGTTCTTCTCTTTCAATCGCACATCCAATAACTTTTGGATATTTTTCAGGAGAGTTGCAAACAGGATTAGCTTTTACTGATGCATTTTTTGATTCAATTACACATAGTCAAAAATTTGATCTCAATAAAGTTAAAAGTGAATATCTAAAAAGATTATCTGAATTATCTTTTATTTCAGAATTAAATAACAATGCAGGGAGAGAATTCTACAAATTGAATCTTAAAGAATTAGAATCCCTAATGAATCTCCTTCATTTCACCGATTTATCTTATGTTTCCGTATTACAAAAACTAAAGTTTAGATTAAAAATACAATTAGACAGAAACCTTCGAAAGAAGAAAAAATTATTAAAAATGATTTATAAAAGTTATTCCATCAGTAGAAAATGGTATTAAACTTATTCTATTAGAAAATTTTAACAAGAATGAAGGTTAAAGTTGTAACAAAACAACAAAGAATATTTAATTTGTATAGATGACAATTATAATTCTTTCAAGCAGTCAGATTGCTGCTTTATTGATTAATCAAAATTATATTAAATTGTGTTTTAAGGACTAAATTAACGTTCTGTATTGTTATTTTAAAATAATTAAGTTTTATTTAATAAAATAAAATTAATAATTGCTTCACGCAACTTATAAATATAAAAACTATTATTGTTATTATAGAATTGGTGTTTATATGAAATCTTTTTTTAAATTATCAATATACTTTGTATTTGGAATCTTTTTTTTAGTATTAGGACTTCATTTTGGAAATATCGAAGAAGTTATACGATTTATTGAACAAGTGAGTAAGGGAGCAAACTATCCGATCATTTAGAAAAAGGATTAGCTCATAACAGAGGAACATTCATGTCTACTAAAACATACGAAAAGAGTAAATATTATTTAACAACGCATCGCGGTATTCGTCATTTAGTCCAACTTTTTTTCTTTATTCTCTTGAATAGTGCTTTTTTAGGAATAACTGCTATATGGCTGGTATTACCTATTAATCAACCTCCAACACCATTCTCTATTTCGGATGGAGCATTGTATAGCTTAACAGTACAAGCTATCAATCTTGTTTTTCCCTTTATTCCAATAGCGAGCTTTTTTATTATAGGTTCGTTAATGGGAAAGACTCTTTGTGGATGGGTGTGTCCAATGGGATTTGCTCAAGATATTTTAACACTTATCTCTCCATTCAGAAAACGATATCCAACTAAAACAACTAATGAGAGCTGGTCTGATGTAGCAAAATTATTTGCATTAGTGATGATATTTTTCAGCTTTTTTATTGGCTTTGCTAAACTTATCGGAGGAGATGAAGGATTATTTAATATTAAAGAATCATTTGGAACATTAGCAGATGATCCATTAGCCATTTTTGATCCTGCTGCGACTCTCTTTGCGTATTTTCCTTATATGATTCAATCTGGAAATTATCCAACTTTGGATGCAGGTTTTATTAATATTTTAGGTAATTTCGATGTTCTTGTTTTTTGGGTCAAATTAACCTTATTATTTATCGCAATTATTCTTCCAATGTTTTATCCAAGAGCTTTTTGCCGATACATTTGTCCGACTGGAGCTGTAATGTCACCTATATCAAAACATTCTCTAATTGGTATGAATAGAAATATAGCTTTATGTAATCAGTGTTTAGCTTGTGAAATCATTTGTCCAATGGGTGTGCGATTGTTAGACCACCCTGAACGTCTACGCGATCCACTTTGTATAAATTGTTTAGATTGTGTACATGTTTGCGATACGGGAGCTCTTTCATTTAAGATTTCTTAATGATTAAGAAGATCTTTCTATTTATCTCATAGAGATGAATAAAATGAGGTAGGGTTAATTTCAATCAACCAAACATCACTTGGGTTATTTTCAATTTTTTCGTACAGTTCTTTTATCCAGCCTTGAGAAAGATTTTCATCATATTTCAGTAGTATCTTTTGATAAATTATTAATAAGTTAGGATTTTCCTTATAATAAGCAATTTTTGCAACACCGTTTATTCCAATATAGGGAATGGTATCCGATTCTGGATGGGGATAAAATTTTCTATTAATTATTAATAAGGAAATGTCAACATTTCCGAATTCAATTGATTGTACTTTTCTAGATTTTTTTCCTGTAAAAATATAAAATTTATTGTTATAAGTATATATCCATATGGGCACTGTAATGGGGTTGTTCTTAAATTTTGAAAGATAAGCTAACGTTACTGGATTGTTAATATTTGAAATTAAATCTTTAACTTGATCTCCATCGAATTTATTTAATTTAAGTGAAATATTTTGATAAATACTCATTGTTTTTTGGTCCTAGTTGAAATTGATCATTTTTTGCAATTTGATCTATAATATTTTATTTTTTTTTAAAAATTTTCTCTTTCAGAAAAGTAAAGAAGTTAAATACAAAATATACATAATGAGAAATTTTTGATGTCAATATTATATTTTGAGATTAATTACAAAAACTATAGAATAGGTTGAATTATGAGTTCTGAAACAGGAGACGTCTTTAATACTATTGTATTATGTCCAGTATGTCTGAAACCAGATTTGAAAATGGTAAGTGAAATCACTTCAATCTGGGCTACACCTCCTAAGCGATATTGTCCACACTGTAACTACAATGGTATCATGGTATTTGAAATGGATAAAAAAGAATATTACAATATTCCAGAGGACGTAAGGGATGAATCTTTGAGGAAGATTAGAGAAGAAACCTTAAACATTGATATAAATAGAGATCAAGAGGATAGAGTCAATTTAGGAAATCCGATTTCAGAAAAAAGTGGGGTTAAATGTCATTTTTGCAAAGAATATGTCCAATTTGGAGTTAGATTTTGTTCCATTTGTGGACAAGAACAAAAAAATTATAATAAATAGATTAAATACCCCATCTAAGTCTCTCAATTTTATCTTTTTTCTTAATATGCTTTTTTATTCTTCTGTAATGTTCTTTACAAATTTTAATTTTTGTAACTTTGGATCTTACACTTAGCTCTAGCTTTTCTTCTTTCAAAGCTTCTGTAATTCTCGATTTTCCCATTGTTCGGTTTGATTCATTAGTACATGATTCTATTTGACAAGTAGGCATCAAAATCACTTAAAAAAGGGGAATTTTAATGAGAATAAATCCAGTTACATTGGCTCTAAGACAATTTTCCCAGGTTCGGGAAGGTAGAGAAATTCACTTGTTTCAATCTTGGATATTCCCTCGGCTTTCACAATACGTAGAATTGGCTGTCCCTCATTATTACAAGTTAATTTTAGCACTCCATCTGCATAATGTTCCAATGCTTTAATGATATACTGCTCGTGTACGTCTGCATGTATTGTGAAGATATTATTGTGCTGATTGGCTTTGTTATTCGCAATTATTTGAGATAATAACGAGATTGGCGCTTTGTAGTTTTCTGAAACCAAAATAACTGATGAAAGAGAATCAAACACTCCACGAATATTGCGTTCTCTGACATGTAGTAACGATTGGCGAATCTGATCAACCACAGCTCTTGATGAAAAAATGTCTCTTATCATATTTTGTGGGCCTCTACTGCTTACTACACCAGGTTTGTCGGACCCAAAAGGCTGTGAAAAACCATCCAGAAATACTAATCTTTTTGTTTCAACAACTATTTCATCTACGCCAAAGGGAATTAATAATTGTCTATAGGTATCATAGAGGTGTTCTGTACTCAATATATAACCATACTCACCCAATGTTAATCCTTCTGCAAGAAAATTTATTAGTATTGGTTTTGAATCAACTCCTACCTCATCTTCAAGTAAAATTGTTGCTCCACGTGATAAACCACCGCCTAATGTTTGGTCTAAAATTGGTATACCGAATCTACATGGCTCTTCTCGAAAATCTGAACTCATTTGCATCACAAAAAATAGTTATTTTATTTTCAATATTTAAATTAATTTAATTTATAATCTGCTTAAAATCTTCTTGTACTTCCTAGAATTTAACCTTATTTTTGCAAATAAAAATTCGCAAATAGACCCATTAAAAGGTTCTAACAATAATTTCTTTTGAATGATATATAAATTTTTTTTATAGTAAAATGTAGGAATGGTAGTTCATGAAATTTGAATTGATAGGTATAAAAACAAAATTCATTAAAGTAAAAGAAAATATATTTGATGTTTTTTGCGAATGTTTAGAAGAAAAAGGTCTTAAATTAGAACACAATGATGTCATTGCTATTTCAAGTAAAATAATTGCATTAGAACAAAATTTAGTTATTGATCTTTCCTCGATTCCTATTCATTCTAACTCGAAAGATTTTGCAAAATTAACAAATCTTGACCCTCGATTTATTAGTCTAGTTATTCGTGAATCTGATATTATTTATGGGGGAGTTAACGGTGCCCTTTTAACTTTACGAGATGGTTTATTACAAGCCAATGCGGGAATTGATCAATCAAATACTTCTAAAGGTACTGCCATATTATTACCAACTAATCCTAATGAATACGCGGATTTTTTCAAGCAGAAGATTCAAAACAAATACAGTGTTGATGTTTCAATTATAATAGTTGATAGTGCAACACGTCCTTTGCGAAGAGGAACTACTGGATTATGTTTGGGTTATTCAAAAGATTTTCCTGCTGTTTTAGATGATCGAGGATCTATAGATTTACTAGGAAACAAAATGACAATAACTACAAGAGCAATTGCAGATAATTTAGCTACAACTGCTAACCTTGTTATGGGTGAAAGTAATCAGCGTACTCCTTTTGCTATTATAAGGGGATTACCACTAAACGAATGGCAAAATGACTTTAAAACTGATATCAATATGAAGATTGCTTTTACAGAATGTCTATATTTTAAAAATTTTACAAGTACTCCATTATATAGCAAATCAGATGAATAAAATATGAATAAATTGGTAGACGTTTTTTTTAAACAAGAAGTTAGTACTCACTATTCTGTAAAAATAATGGGTGTTCTAAACCTTTCACCAGAATCATTTTATAAACATAGTATTGTCCAATCACTTGAATCAGTAAAATCCAGAATATCACATTTTATTAATGAAGGTGCAGAAATTCTCGATTTTGGACCAAAATCTACAGCTCCACTGAATATTTATGGCAATCCAAATTATATTTCAATAAAAGAAGAAATTAAAAGATTGAAAATACCCTTAAAAGCAGTTTCTGAATTAAATACTGATATTCTTATATCAATAGATACCCAATCAGCAGAAGTAGCTAATTATGGATTGGAAAATGGAGCTCACATAATTAATGACATATCTGGATTTAAAGATCCAAAAATGGCTAGAATAATAGCAACCTATGACGCTGGATCTGTAATAATGTCAACAAAAGAAAAACCCGGTGATATGTTTCTAATAGAAGATATAAAGAAATCATTATTGATGTCAATTTCACACGCTGAAGATCAGGGTGTTGATATTAATAAAATAATACTTGATCCTGGAATAGGAGGATGGGTATCTACCCGCTTACCCGAAAATGATTTTGAGATAATACGAAGATTATCTGAGATAAGAGTCAAACCTCTTCCGATACTGGTTTCTATTTCAAGAAAATCATTTATTGGTGCTGTTCTTTCACTTCCTCCAGAAGAAAGACTGTATGGGTCGATATCAGCAACAGCGGTAGCAGTTGTAAACGGTGCTAATATCATACGAACACATGATGTACGCGCAACACGGGATGCAATAAGAATAGCTGAAAAGTTACGTATTCAAAGATAATAACGGTATAATTTCTTATTTGGAAATTTTACTTATTTACATGATTATAAGTAAAGTATTATTACAAATTTAATTATTATTATTTTTTTAATTAATACTTATTAATTTGTTATCAAATGAAATAATTAAAATTGGATGAATTTAACTGGAATATAACCAATACATTCTTAAAAAGTATGAGTAAAAGGTATCTCAGATGTAATACAACATGTGATTTAGATTCTAAATTGCATAAAACTATTAATATTATAATTAAATTATTAGAGTTTTGAGTTATGAGTTTTGATTCTTTCGATGATTTTTTTTCTTCAGGTAAAACAGAAACGTCTAAAATGGCAAACTTAGAAGTAATTTTAAGCCAATTATTCAATTTTTCTGAAAAAATGTTTACACAATTAGCAACTATTATTGACCAATTAGACGAAAAAGTAACAAGATTTGAAACCAAAATTAATTCATTGGAATCAAATATGAACAATATGGCAAAGGCCCCTGCATCCGCAGCCCCATCCCCTGGTCTTGCTGCCCCTTCATCTGCTCCTGGTTTACCTTCACCCCCAGCCAGTGCAGGTGGTTTACCTTCACCCCCAGCCAGTGCAGGTGGTTTACCTCCTTTACCCGGGTTAAGTCCTCCAGCCAGTGCAGGAGGAGGTGGAATCGGACCTCCCCCATCTTCTGGAGCCCCAGGTGCTCCCAGATCTCCCGGTGGTGGTTCATCTGGTAATCCATTAATGGTAAAAGCACAGCTTCAAAATGAACTTAAAGAAGCATTCAAGAAAATCCGTGCGAATTTGAAAGAAGATGATTAATTACTTTCTTATAGTATAAAATTATTAATGAATCTAGTCCCTTAAATACTTAAATGGGTTTTATTATTTGTTATTTCTGGTTTGGTAAAATATGGCTTCGATACCACGTGGCTCTTTCATCTATGTCATTCTCTTCATCGTCCTAACGCTGCCCTTTTTTCTCGCATTAATTCCTCAGGAGTTTAACTCATCCCCATTTTCTATTTATAATGAAGGATGGGATGGTTTAACAGAATTTAAAGATTTAATTAATGAAAACCATCCATCTACTAGTGTAGAAACAATTATCGGTTCAACTAATGCATTAAATAGATTGAATTCTACTGGAGGAGCAAATTCTGGTACATTAATTATTATGGGACCAAAAGTGTCTTATGATCCAACTGAAGCAATAGCTATTATGCTTTACTTCCTTAAAGGAGGACGGATAATCATAGCTGATGATTTTGGAACTGCCAACGACATTTTATATTATTTTAGTCTTATTTTACAAGCAATATCTAGTGCTGACGTTGATCCTATGGGTTTAGGAGGAGGAGTAGGAACTGCTAGTTACACATCAAATAATAATCCTGGTTTTATTGCAAACGTAAATTTTGATTTACCTCCCGAGTTCGATCCGTTGCTCCCATATCTTCAACCTTCCCATCCAACGGGTAAACGACTCTGGTCTATGATTCGTCCTGAATATTCCATCGCGCATTCAGCTCAAGAACTAGATCCTAGTGCATTAGCTTCTTCGGGATTCGACATTCTCAAATCAATTGTTGCTATTAGCATCAATAAAAGTGTTTTAATCGATACAAAGAATTTTGTTGATTCTCCTGTTCAACCTATATTGAAACCACCAAAATCAGATGCTGCATCTGGAATTATTGTAGCTCCATGGATTACTGATTGGACCGAAGGAGTCAGTAATGTAGTAGCAAATTATGCCGCAATATTATCAATGAAAGTAAAATACCCAACTAATTTTACTAATAGTGAAGGGGATGTTATTAGTTACGAAGAATGGTTTGCTTTAGCGACATTTGACCCAATTACTCAAGAACTTATTACAGATGAGAGAGATGCATATAATGTTTCTCATTTTGAAACTCTATGGGTTCCATTCGGGCAGTTTGACTTGGAATTGCCAGAAATAGCTGGATTGGGTGATCTATTAAGTGCTTTTACTCCAAGTTTTCGATTATCAGCACTGTATTCTTCACAGGAATCGTGGATAGAACATAATGTAACTCAAGCAAAAAATGTGAATACAATTTCTCCAGATTCTAGCGAATGGGGAAATATCGAATTTCCAGTAGCAGCCATGTTACCTTTGGGATTTGATGCTGCTGCTCCACAAATCTATCTTATATCTGATCCTTCAATATTTATTAATAAATATGTTAGTACAACTCCAGATTCGAATGGTTTTGATCCTACAGCATATGATAACCGGTTATTTGCTGAAAATCTTCTCTCTCTTGTTCTTGCTGACCGTGAAGGTTCTACAATTTATTTTGATGAAGGACATTTGGCTCATGTTTACACAAATCCCATTCTCTATTTGGGGCTCTTTTTTCGCTTTTTAGATGTCATGACAATGTTTCCACTAATTGCTCCTTTCGTACCAATAACGATTATAGGTCTCGCACGTCGATACGCTCCAAAAGGTAGAAAGGCAGCAGCACCGTTATTAATGACACGTGTTGAACAATATTCTGGTAGATCGTATTTCGCTTTCAAAATGCGGTGGTTATTAGAATATCAAAATTATGGTAAGGGATTAGATCTGATTTATCGGAAATTAAGACGGGAATTAACTAAACGATATGATTTACCTGTTTTTAATGCAGATATAGCTGAACAAGCTCTTAGATCAGAATTCCCTCTTGCTGCAAAGAAAAACATTGCAAGGAAATTATTAGAAATTGAAACAGCAATTAATAGTGATAAAGCTATGACTGAGGATCAGTTTATGAAATATTATTTAATCTTAAAAGAAATAAATGATATGGTTAGATAACTAGTATGAAATTCTCTTAACAATTTTTAATTCCATTTCCATTTGATAATCAATTTATAGATATTTTAATAATTTACTTAAATTTATACCAGAAAAATAATTTGAAGGATAAAATCCCTTTGTCTTTGGATGCATTTTTTCAACCTCAATCCATAGCTATAGTAGGAGCCTCTCGGAAAAAGGGATCTGTTGGTTACAGTATTGTATATAACATTCTATCAGATAATTATTCTGGTTCAATTTATCCTGTTAATCCATATGCTGATTCGATTCAAGGATTGAAATGTTATAAATCTTTAACAAATATTGATGTTAATATAGATCTAGTAGTTATAGCAGTACCAGTACATATTGTCGTTTCTATTCTTGAAGAAGCAGGAAAAAAAAATATAAAGTCAGTAATTATTATAACAGCTGGATTTAGGGAAGTTGGTGAGGAAGGTTTAGATCTTGAAAACCAAATGATTGATATTGCCACCAAATACAAAATGAAAATCCTTGGTCCAAATACTTTAGGACTAATTTCTACTTCGCATAACCTCAATGCATCCTTTGCAGCATCTTCGGCCTTGAAAGGAAATATAGCATTTCTTTCTCAATCAGGTGCATTTTGTACTGCGACTCTTGATTGGAGTAAAAGCGTTGGAGTGGGATTCTCATATTTTGTTTCTTTGGGAAACAAAATCAAGAATTGTGGAATTACTGAAGTTGATTTATTAGAATATTGGAAAAATGATCCCCATACTAAAGTAATTTTAGCATATTTAGAAGAAATAAGCAATGGCCAAGAATTTATGAGAGTAGCACGAGAAGTAACAGAAACAAAACCTATAGTAATTATTAAATCAGGACGTACTACAGCCGGTGCTAAAGCGGCATCATCTCATACCGGCTCATTAGCAGGATCGGATATTGCATATGAAGCGTTATTCAAACAATCCGCTGTATTAAGAGCTTATGATACAGAAGAATTATTCGATTACGCTGTAGCTCTCGCATTAATGCCATTACCATCTTCTTTATCACCCAAAATAGTGATAGTAACCAATGCAGGGGGATTTGGGATAATGGCTACTGATGCAATTGATGAGGCTGGATTAAGGCTATCTTCAGTTTCTGATACTACAATAGAAAAGTTAAAGAGAGTTCTCCCTGATACTGCAAGCTTTAGAAATCCTATTGACCTCATCGGAGATGCTAGTCCTCAACGTTATTACGATGCATTAAAAATCTTACTTAAAGATAACGAGATGGAAGGAATTATAGTTTTACTATCTCCTCAAGCTCAGACTAATCCTCCAGAAATTGCATCAAAAATTGTAAAATTAGTAAAAGATAAAGAAAAACCTGTGTTATGCAGTTTTTCAGGGGGAGACAGCGTTGAAGATGCACGTAAACATTTGATGGTCAATGGAGTTCCTGTCTATCCATTTCCTGAAAGAGCAGTTCACGCAATGGGTGTTTTATCAAAATATAATCAATTAAAACAAGGGCTCGAAGAGAATAAGCCTTTTAATCTAAACATTACTAAAAAGAAGCAAGATCAGGTAAAGAAGCTTATTAAGAAAGTAAAAAACGACTTTCGAACAACTTTAACGGAACAAGAAGCTAAACAAATCGCGAATATTTATGGCATTCCGGTTCCAAAAGAAGATCTAGCTCAATTAAAAGAAGAAGCAATTGATCATGCAAAAAAAATTGGTTATCCAATTGTAATGAAGATAGTTTCTCCAGATATTATGCATAAAACAGATGTAGGTGGAGTGAAGCTTAATATTAAAACAAAAGAAGAAGTTTCTAAATATTTTGATGAAATAATACTAAGTAGTAGAGCAAAAGTACCAAATGCGGATATAAAAGGCGTTTTAATTACTGAATATTTGCCAAAAGCTAAAGAGTTCTTTATTGGAATGACTAGAGATCCACAAGTAGGCGTACTGTTAGCTGTAGGCCTGGGTGGTATATATGTCGAGATAATGAAAGATGTAACCTTCAGAGTAGCACCTATATCGATAGCTGAAGGAAGATCAATGCTTGAAGAACTTAGATCTTATCCTTTGTTAACAGGTGTACGTGGTGAAAAACCGGCGGATATTGATGCCATAATAGATGTTTTGCTTAGAATATGCCAACTAGCGCTAGATCAAGAAGAAATAGTTGAAATTGATATCAATCCTCTTTTTGTATACGAAAATGATTCGAAAAAATTACCTAACAATAGAACCGTTGTTGCTTTAGATGTTAAAATGGTTGTAAGATAATAATGAGGTTAACTTGTTGAAAAAAATAATTTTTGTAAGTAATGAATATCATGCAGGAAAAACATCAATCATATTAGGCTTAGGGTTGAATTTACTACAAAGGGGGAAGAAAATAGGGTATTATAAGCCTTGGTCCATATTATCTGAAAGATCTACAGAAAATGAATTGATCGATCCAAATTTATCAATGATCAAAGAAACTTTGAAATTAAATGATAAGATCACTGAGCTATTTGGTGTGGCTATCCCTCCAAATTATTTATCGGAATTTCTGAAAGAAAATTTGAATGTAATATGGAATAAAATAAGTCTTTCTTATGACAATATATCAAAAAAATCAAGAGATTATTTATTTATCGAAGGTCATGGATATCCAAACTTTGGTCAATTTCTTGATATTTCTCATAAACGTATAGCAGATTATACACAAGCTGAACCAATGATAATAGCTGGAATGAATAAATTCGATAGGGATAGGATAGTAGATAGTGTTATTGTGACAAAAAATATATTTAATAAAAATTCTCGAATTAAATGTATTATAAACAAAATTCCTCTAGATTTTCCATCTTCACAGATGGATTTAATAGAAAAACAATTAGATAAGCATAAAATTTCTTTAATTGGTAACATTCCAGAAAGCAAAGTATTAGCTCATCCTACTGTTAATGATATTTTTAACAGAATACAAGGAGAGGCAATTATTCCCCCGATAAAAGAAAATAGATCTAAAATTGTGCAAGAATTTTTAATTGGTGCAATGGAAGTCCAGTCTGCTCTCCCTTTTCTTAGAAAAATTGGTTCAAAAGCTGTTGTAACTGGAGGTGATCGGTCCGACCTAATACTTGCAGCAATGGAAACCAACACAGTAATGTTGATATTAACAGGTACGAAATATCCCGAATCTAAAGTTCTTCTCAAGGCAAGAAGGAATAAGATTCCAATATTATTAGTTCCTTATGATACCCATACAGTAATACGACAAATAGATAGCATAACATGGTTAACACCACCAAATAATGAAATTAAAATTAGTGAAGTGAAAAAACTTGTTCAAAAGCATGTTAATCTTGAAGAAATTAATGAAGAATAATGTGAATTTTAGATAATAGAAGTGAAAAAATAGAATCTACTAGAATAAAGATAAGAAAATGAAATCTAATAACATATCAAAAAAGTAAAATCTGGATTTTTTTGATTCCTTTAATTTAGCAGATTTTAATAAATTCAATATAGATTAGAAAGTAATAAAAATAAATGATTTTTAAATAAAATAATTAGAAGATTAACAAGCCAAAAAATTATACGATTCGGAATTAATTTCATATTATTACAAAAAACAGTGTTGAGGAATATGAGCACAACAGATGGTATGCCAGCAGATTCAATTAAAACAGAAGCAGTTGAAACATTGACAATAACAGATATTGAAAGAACATTTTCTAGGATAAGTGAAGAGGTAGGAAAGGTAGTAATTGGTAAATTAGACATTATAGAATTTATGTTTATAGCAATGTTAACTGGGAAACATGTGTATTTAGAAGGAGTACCTGGAATAGCAAAAACCTTTCTCACAAATGCATTTACACAAACTATGGGCTGTGAATTTAATCGTATTCAGTTTACTCCCGATATGTTGCCATCTGACATTGTAGGGACAAATATATTTAATCCTAAAACTGGTACTTTCCGATTAAAGAAAGGGCCAATCTTTGCTAATGTTATTTTGGCTGATGAGATTAATCGTGCTCCTCCGAAAACGCAATCAGCAATGCTTGAAGCTATGGCTGAAGGACAGGTCTCTATTGAAGGTGAAACACACATTTTGGCTCAACCATTTGTTGTGATAGCTACAGCAAATCCAATAGAGCAAGAAGGTACATATCCATTACCTGAAGCGCAATTAGATAGATTTTTAGTCAAATTAAATGTCGGATATCCAACTCCAGACGAAGAACTCGATGTAATTCGAGTAAAAAATAATCCAGTCGAACAGAAAGTTGACGTAGTAACATCTCCACAAGCATTAGTACAGATGCAGAAAGTTGTAAAGAGGGTTTATATGCATGATGACGTTATGAAATATATCCGTGATATTACAATTCGTTCAAGAGAAGATCCAAGACTTACTTTAGGTGGTTCACCAAGAGCTTCAATTTCTTTGCTTGAATCGTCTAAAGCAAGGGCTGCAATTGATGGACGTGATTATGTGGTTCCAGATGATGTTTTATATATGATTAAACACGTATTACATCACCGTATAATTCTTAAAGCAGAAGCTGAATTAGAAGGAGTCACACAAACTAGGGTCAGTTTGGATATTGCTGGAGATGTTGACGTTCCTGTTGAATTTGGAACTGGAATCAGTTTTTCTGATGATTTCGAGCAAAATTAAAAATTGTAATCTTCTTGGTTAATAAATATTCTTTCTTTATTTTAACTTTAATAAGTAAAAATGGACTAGATACTTAAATGGCGTTCAGTTCTCGTGGTAGAGGTTTAATAATGGGGGGAATTATTTTATTATCATTAGGTTTGAGTCTAGGGGGAATGGCTACTCTCAAAACAATGATTCCTTTCTTATTTGGGGGTACCGATAATTCATTATTTTCAACAATAGCAGATATCGAAGAAAGTAATGGAACCGCAACATTTCCTCCGGGTCTTGAAATATTACAATTTTTTGATATCCATCCTGCTCTAATTGATTATTCAATGTTTCTCGGAACAATTATGTTATTAGCTGTGGTTGTTGGGCTTCCATGGTTTAGAAGGAAAGCAAATACTACATCATTTAGAATTTCTAGGGATATAGATCGTGAGAAATCATTTGCTGGAGAGTTTATTCATGTTAGTGTTAAAATCACTAATAGTTCAGGAACAAAACACGATATGATTGAAATTTATGATGCTATCCCAGAATCCTTCGAATTAACTATTGGTGAAAATTTTATTATTACTCAAATTGGTGGAGGAGAGACGAAAGAATTTTCTTATGTTCTTCGTGTACCAATCAGAGGTGTTTATAAGATTGGACCTACAAAAATAATTCTTCATGATCGTATTGGTTTCTTTTACGAAGAAGACATTAGAGAATTTTATACAGAAGTTCTTGTTTATCCTTCGTATCAGGACATTAGACGTATGGAAGCACTGTCTAAGAAAAGGATGGTGGGGCGTGCATTTGGGGCTCATCGAACAAGGGAAAAAGGCACTGGCGATGATTTCCATGCGCTAAGAACGTTCTTCCCAGGTGATTCCTTCAAATCTATTGACTGGAAAGCATTCGGGAAGACTGGAAACTTAATGGTTCGTGAATTTGAGGCTGAAAAAAATATTAGAATAGTCGTATTCCTTGACCACTCCTCTTCTATGGGTGGTGGAGTACCTAATAATTCTAAATTAGATTTTGCAATAAGATCTGTTATGCTTTTAATGAGTATGGCAGAAGAAAACAAAGATATTGCTGGTCTCTGTACATTTTCAGATATACCAACGTCTTGGTTACCTCCAGGTGGTAAAAAAGGTCTATTGTTTCAAATGCTAGAGGTTTTAGCATTAGTTGAACCTAAAGGTCAATCTAATCCATTAGCTGCTGTACAATATGTATTGCAACGGTTACCTCGTTCTTCGTTTTTTATATTTATAACAGATCTTGAATCTTCAAATGTGGGTGATTTCGTAGATGCAGCTAAAAGAGCTATTGGAGCTAAAAACAAACTTGTTGTTATTTCTCCTTTAGGACCACTTTTTGAGTCAACTCAAGATTTATCTCCAATTGAGCGCGCTATGGCTGAGGCAATTATGGAAGAATTTGGACAACAAAGGAAGATAGTTCAAGATGCTCTGCAAAGTTTAGATGTTAATATTTTAAACGTTGGTCCAGAGGATATGTTACCTGAAGTTATCAAACAATACAAGAAGGGTAAAGCTAGCGGTTACGGTTTAATGTAAAAAATATGTGTGAATATTAGTATGGCTTCAAGTTTATCAAATACTTTTCGTATTGTTTATTTCATAGGATTTTTTATCTCATTTCTATTTGTCCTGTCAATAATTAGTGATGAGCTTTATAGTATTGATGCTTTAAGCTCATTAGTTAAATTTTTGGATTATTTTATCGCTTTAATTGAATCATTTGTTGTTTTCTTATCTAAAGACGTGGTAATCCCTTTAACTAATGCTTTATATTCGGTTTTTGCTATTGGTTTTACTATACCTATTCTGAATATTAAATTATTTGGATCACAGATTACTCCTGATGTTTCTCAAAATATTAACTTTGTTGCTCAAATGATTTTTCCTAATTCATCAATTTTTCGCCAAGAAACTATTGGGGATCCAGTTGCAGAACTCCTTGGTGTTTATGGAGTTTTTTTTGCTGTAATTCTTATTCCTTTGGCTCTAATTTCAGCCATTGGTTTTTTAACCCGTGGTGAAGCAAGATTAGCTATAACCAGTTTTGTAGCTATGCAGGGTCTTTTAATATTAGCCAGTTATGTACCAAATCCACTTACTGAATCCGGCCGAATGATTTTGATTGACTTATCATTACCGACGTTTGGTGGTACTATAAGTTCTTTCTTTGATGATTTAATCTTATTAATGAGTTCTCAAATATTTATAGTTGGCCTTAGCCTTTATATCCTTTTAGAGTTAGCTTTTCAGTCAGCATATGCAATTAATGTAATTGATCCAATGGTAGATAGAGAAAAACGGATCAAGAAACACCTAGATCGTATAGATCACTTTCGTCCCTCCAAATCTAAAACTTCAGGTAGTACTGTGAGTTTAGGATCAGGATCTGCTACAGTTAGAAAATATGATATGTTAGCAGCAAGTTATCTAAGAGAAATGGTCGATAAGAGGATTTTCAGACGAGGACAGAACACACAAGACGAAAAGACAACTTTAAGATTGCAATCATATATTCAAAGTCTTCGACGAACTGATAGAAATTTTGAAGCAAAAATTACTGCGGTTTCAGCTCAACCAGACACGTGGAGTATTATCAAAAATGTAATTCCTCTTATTATCTTTAGAGTAATTTTGGTAGTGATAATTGCATTTATAATCCTTAATCCGTTACCACTACTTAATATGTTAGTTAATAATCCGGAAGTACCAAATAGCTTGGGATTGTTAAATTTTCCCTCTTTAATTGATTCTATTGAACTCACTCAACCAGAATTTAGAACTGTAATTTTATTTAATGTTGTATTACTCATAATAGCATTTTCTGCGGTTGTTCACTTTTTATTAGTTCATAAACCGGAAAGAGAAGAAAAAGAAATTAAGAAGGTATCAACATTAGTTGATTTTCAAGAAATTGTTGAAAACATTGATATTGAAGAAGAAGACGAAGAATTAGGGGAAAATTAATTGACTCAGATTGGATACTAAATTTATTAATTATAACTAACATGAAATAAATAATGTCTCTTCTAAATTTTATTGATCCAGAGAATAACGATAAAGACAAAGAATCATCAGATAAGGAAAAATCGAATCGTCTCTTATTTAGTGAAGTTACAACTCTGTTTGAACAATTACAAACAACTAGATCTACTCTTGAAAAAGAAGGAATGATCGCAAAATTTCTACAACACAAAAAAAATCAAATTGTAAATATAGATTTTTTATTCTTCTATCAAATTAGTGCAAAAGACTTCGTTAATTTAGAATTTGATAAGGAAACTGGTGTATCTATCGCTATATTTTTACAAGCTGTAAGTAGACATATGAAAATAGATATCGATGAAATAAACCTTAGATACAAAGGAGATTGGGGAAAAACAATTATGAAATACTTTAGTAAAAATACAGCAAAGAAGAAAAGTGAATCGCTAACTGTCTCACAAATTGTTCATTCAATTCTTAATTTAACATCTTACAGCGGTAGTGGAAGCCAAAAACGGAAACAGAATGAAATTATATCTATCTTAAAGAATTGTACTCCTTTTGAAGCAAAATACTTTACTCGGTTAATCTTGGGTGGTAGTTTAAAAACTGGGGCTAAAGATAAACTTATCCAACGTGCATTCTTATCTGCTTTTTCGGATTTAAATCAATATTATAAGCAGATTGAATACGCAAATAAAACTCGACGATTAAATTTTGGACAAGCTATTTTTTGGTATTTAGAAAATCATATTGACAAAATAACCGAGTTGATAATGAAACCAGGTCATCCTGTATCCTTAATGCTTGCTGAGAGAGGTGATGTTGAAGTCGTAACATCTGCTCCTCATTTTATGGAGTATAAATATGATGGTTTTCGTTTACAAGCTCATTATGATGGTAAAAAAGTTACATTATTTTCACGAGGACTAGAAAATCACACTGATAACTTAGCAGATGTAGCAGTTGCTTTTAGAAAATCAGTGAAAGAATCTTGTATTGTTGATGGAGAAATATTAGCATATAATAAAGAAACTGGTGACGTCCTTCCCTTTCAGTCAATAATTAGAAGAAAAAGAAAATATGACAGAAATGAAGTAGCAAAGACCATGCATACAGAATACCGCATCTTTGATTTACTTTTTTACAAAGGTAAAGACATTACTTCCCTACCTTTAATTGAAAGAAGAGGAATTCTAGAAGAAATTGTAACACCATCCTCTATTATCCAATTTTCTGAAAAGTATGAGACACAAGATCCAGAAGAAGCATTGGCATTAATTTATAAAGCAAAAAAAGAAGGTCATGAAGGTGGGATACTTAAAAATGCTCAATCACCTTATTTGATTGGCGTTCGTGACAAATCATGGACTAAAATAAAACCTCAAACTTATGATATGGATGCTGTGCTTATAGGAGGTCAATATGGGACAGGAAAACGGGCTAATATGATTTCACGTGTTTTTGTTTCTTTTCCTGTTGACAATTCTGAAGATTATGAATCATTAGGAGTAGCAATAGGATCAGGTATGTCAGAAGAGATTATGATTCAGTTGAGGCAACTTCTTGAGTCTGAGGGTGTTTCTGAATGTCCATTCAATGTTAGAATTGCTAATAATTTAGCATTACAAGTGAATACTTGGATTTATCCAGAAAAAGGACCGGTTTTAGAAATTGTTGCGGACAGCTTTTCCTGGAAAACCAAAGAAAATATACCTTTAAACGAGAAAAATATTCCTAAAACTTCAGATAATGATAGATATGATCTCACGAAGGTTTCTTTACGATTTCCAAGGTGTAAAGGTATTCGAGAATCGGGTAAAAAAGCTAATTCCGTTCAAGAAGTGAGTAACATGATTAGATCTCAGCTCGAAACATTAAATAAAATCTGACTTTGGATCTTACATGTACGTAAAGTTTAAAATTGTTTTAGTTCTTGATCCCCATACTTTGATGATTTTATCTAACAAATCAGTTATATCAAATACTAATTGAGTTGTTTCAGTTAGTAATGCTGAATCTATGCAATCTTTAAACTGAGCAACTTTGGAAAGAACTTCTTTCATCAATTCAACAATCTTAAAATCGGATCGAATTAGCTTATCATCATCTTCTATTACCTGTTTTGTAGATCTAAAGAAAGTAGTTCCATCGAAACTAGTTTCATTAACTACATTGCCTAAATCTATTAAGCTAATAAGTAATTTATCAAGATCTCCCCAAACCATAATCATTTGTGCTTGTAAAACCATATTCTTAACAGTAGCAACTTCATCCTTTAATTTTGAAATACTTTCACTTAACCAATTGCAAAACAAACCATTGGTTTTACTTCTTTTTGATAATGACAAGTAATCATAATTTTTAAATAGATCTCTAAGTTCTATGATCATATCTTTTGGCTGCATTAAGTCACCACATTTAATTTTTCATGTATTTATTTTATTTCTAGGATTTACGATATCCATTGTTTTAGTATTTGTTTGAAAACCTGATACAATATCAACTTTCTCTGCTTTGAAGAATTTCTTAACGATTTTCAATAATTCTTTATTTGCTTTATTATTAATCGGTTTACTTTGAAGATAAACAATATATTTTCTCAAATCAGAATCAAATAAAACTTTTGATTCTTTTGAATTAACTTTAACTAAAACTTCAATCTTGACCATAAATTAAGCACAAATTCTAATAAATTTATTATTTCACTTCTATAATTTCATTTTCATAGTCAATTATTTTTATTTCTTGATACAATATTCTTTTTAATGAAAATGTGTTGATCAACCAATTTTGAATTATTGTAAATTGGCTTAAATCTTCAAAAGTTTCAAATTGAGCTGAATAAAACGTTAAATAAGTAATAATAGCTTTCGGAGTCTTAGATTCTTCTTCTTTTAAATTCAAAGCACGTTTAATTCTATTAAATAGTTTGTTTATATTGGATGGGTCTTTGTCTAGTTTCTTAAATAACAATTCTGGTTTTAAATCTGAATAGAGAATTTCTAATTCATTGGTATTCTCGTTAATGGTAGTTCCTACAACTTTTCCAAGTTCCTTACCATTTTTTTTAATTGTCAAAAAATATGAAAATATTTCTTCTCTTAAAATTGGTTGAGGGAGTTGATTTCTTTTTAATGTGACGGAATCTGTTATTCGATCAATTGTTTGACTTGGAATGATACCTAAAAATGCTGATCTAATATCAAAGGGTAAAATAGGAATTTTTTCATTCCATACAAATTTCCATAAGTTCCAGTAAAGTAGTGCTTCTCCTTCAAAAACATCAATTTTCTTTGAAACGAAAAACCTTAAATACCATAATTCATTAAGTTTATTGGGATCATAACCTCTAATTTTTGGTATTAGTTTTTCAAGAAAAGGCTGGGTAGGAAAATCATATTCAACTAACAAATAGTAACCATCATTTTGAATAAACTGATTACTTACTGTTCCTATTGATTCCTCAGTCCAAATATTCAATTTTTTCTTTTGAAGACGTTTATCTTGTTTATGAGTTTCCGAAGGATATTTTTTATCAATTTTTAAACTGAACCTTGGTTTTACTTTCGTTTGAATAACAACCCATTCTCCCTTTTCAGGTACAATACTTATTTTATCAAAAGGATAATACTCAGTTCGTAACAATTTCTCTTTAAAAACCAAATGTTGATCACTAACATCTCTTTTAGCAAGATACTCTTTGATAAATGAAGGATTTAAACTTATATTTTCAGGAATATTTAAAAAATCAGAAATTTCCTCTCTCAACCTATCTTGGCGAGATTGTGATGTATCTGAAATACCTGTTATTCTCAAACTTTGGACTTCACGAAATAAAGCATCTGATTGATCCATTTCGATTCCAATTTCAATATCAACTGGGAAAAATATTTTTCCTGATTGATCGATGACCGGCCAATTTAGTATACCTATCCCTTGGAAATCTTTTTTAGAAATTTTGACTAAGATCTTTCCAACAAAATCAGACGGTCGTAAATCAGATTCCTTTTTAATAGGTGATGGAGCAGTAAGTTTGTCATCATTTGTAGTATCCAATAACGAGGTATTACTTTTTATTTTGAGATCACTTGTTTCTAATTTATTTGCTGTCTTGTGAATATTTGATTCAATATTTTTATCTTGTAAATTAACACTTGTTATTTTGACATTACTAGGTACCTTCGATGCTAATTGATTACTGGGAATATATAACTTATTTCTAGCTCTATCAATTAGTGTTTCATCCCATTCTATGTTTTCAATTGTATAATTTAACGTTTTTGTGAAATTAGAAAATTTTTTTTCAAAAAGAGTAAGGATAGATTCTTCTAATTTTGGATCTAATTCATCTAATTTAATCTTTTTTTGTGATTCACTTATGATTTGGTCTAGGAAAAGATTAAGTTGTGATTTATAATTATCATTAGTGAGAAATAATTTCTCCTGATTTCTTAATTTAGATATTCTGTTAATATTTTTTTCATAATTAGCAAAATGATCAAGAAGTTGTTTTTTAAATGTCGTTCCTTTTAGAATTATCTTTTTTTTCTTTAAGAAATTAATTAATGTAGAAATTTCTTCAAAATTCCTATTATTATCATATGGATTATGAATACCAACATTTTCTTCTATTTTCGTGGTTTGTGTAAGTGATTTTGTTATATTATACAATAAACCTATGGAAATTAATTCTTTTTGTTCATACTTAGATTTGTTTGACTCCATAGATGAAATTTGATTAATTAGATATTCATACTTATCTTTATTTAACAAATTAACGTCCAATAATGATTTTAACCGTAATAAGATTAAATCTTCAATTTTTGTTTTAGGATATTGATAAGCTGTAGGCATAATATAAAGAAAAAATTAAAGTAAAAACTAAAAAACCTTTTGAAATTTTAGAAAAAAGCGAATCACTATAAAAAATGTATTTCCAATAAGATTATCATTGTATATTTAGGATTTACTCCGTTTTATCTTTTTCCTCTTCTTCTTGCTTTTCTTCTTGGTTTTCTTCTTTTTCTTTTAATGATTCTGGCATCTTATAATCAAAAGGAGGTAAAGTCGTTATTTCATATTTGGCTTCAGTAACAATAAACGATTCTTCGTATTGAGAAACCATAGCATCTTTTTCTTCAGCTAAAACTGAGTATTCGTATAATCCTCCATGCCTTTTCATTTCATTGATGGTTAATCTAACTCTTCCGGGATTAAAACTATCATTTTGCATTAACCACCTATCTGTAAATGGTAAAGTGCTATATTCATTGAAAGCGAAATTCCTAATCGCCTTTGAATCACGAGATCTGACAGGAACACGACGTGGCATAAGCATATATATATAAGTTTTAGGCTTTACCTCATGAACTGATCCTCCTCCAGTTGTAGCGAAAACCTCAAAAGCATATGCTTCCTTCTCCTCAACGACCGAATTTGCTTTCGCATATGGGATTCGAATATTAGGTAAGGATTTAGATCCGTGGAGTCGGTATCGATCTAATAAATGACCGGCTAATTCTCTAATTGGTTTATAATTATATTCTTTGATTTTATCTTCTGTTGCTACTCCAATCATGCTTGTTTCTAGCTCTGGCTTCATCAATTCCATACCTGCTTTCCATCCAGCATAGCTAGCCTCTTTCACCGTTTCTAATTCCTTAGCAAAACAGAACGTATCTGCTTTATCTGAAATGAATCCATCTATGTGTGCTCCCATATCTAATTTGACAATTGAGGCTTCTGGAATTATTGTTTCATCATTATAAGGGGATGTATAATGTGCGGCCATATAATTAACAGAAACATTGCACGGGAATGAAGGACGGGCACCTTTTTCATAAATCAAGTTTTCTGCGGTATTACAGATATCGAGAAGTTTAGCTCCAGGCTTTACCATAGGTTTAACTTCTTCAAAGACCTCATAGAGGATCTGACCAGCTTTCTTTAATAAATATTGTCTCTCTTCTTCGCTACGTTCATCATAGCTCATCCCAGTAATTTGTTTAGACATATTAATCACTTGTTTAATAATTTTGAAATGTAATACATTGAGATTTTTGTTCAACTAATATAATTTTACAGTTAAAAATTGAGATTTAGAATTATTCTTATTCTTCTATTTGAATTAAGTTAAAAAAAAACACTTTATACATCACTTAAAATTACCATAAACTAATTTTCATGATTAAGAATTATTGAAATCAATTTTTATATACAATTAAAGTATTTTACAGATAAGTATTTGTTATTCAAATTTAGGTATTATAATAATATCTTTTATTATTCAAAATAAATAGTCGGTTTAATATGCTGCGTTTACTCGTTGATAAAGTTCCATTGAAGTATTTTAGTGAAGTATCAGAATTATCAAAACAATTAAGATCTTTTAAGGACTATATTGATAGATTTCAAACATCAAGAATAAAACTTGATACTATTACCGAATTATTTGTTTCGGGAACATTGGCTTTAATACAAGGAGATATCGAGTTTGAGAGTGGACATCAGAAAGAATCTATTAAATTTTTTGAAGAAGGATTTGAGAAATTTCAGAGTGCAGTTAAAATAGACTCTCAAAGATCAGAAACAGAAAAAATAGATAAAAAACTCCAACTTACTTCTCAGTTAAAATATGAAATAGAAAGAAGAATGCTTTACAGTCAAACAAGGATAACACATGCTGAAGGTTTAATTTTACTAAAAGAGTCAGATAAAGACGAAAGAAAAGCAGTATTAAATTTATTACAGCTATCAGCTAATTCTTATCAAGAAGAGATTAATTTTGAACATCAAAGTGACGATTTCCATCACAGTTTAATAGCATTGAAAAATTTATTTTTAGTTTTTATTCGTATCGCAGAAATACATTCAGAATTGGCATTAACTATTGAAGAAAGAAGAAAACATCTTTATCAAGTAATAGTACATGCGGGAAAGGCTAATTTTTTAGGAGCAACAATACCAAAATCTTTTTTTGAGAGAATAACGCAAAGAATACAAAAATCAACTATCGAAAAATTTCAGGAGCGCGCAGATTTCTATTGGGGAACAGGATTGATTCTTTCAGCAGAAAAAAAATATACAGAAGCTTCGGAAGTTTTTTTACGTGGTCAACAATTATATATTGAGCTTCAAAGGATAGAAAAAAACCTTGAATTTGAAATTCAAAGTAAAATAATGCATGTCACAGCATTAGAACATTTAGGAAGAGCTAGTGTTGAAGCAGACAATAATTCTATAGCAGTAAAAAAATTTGAAAAAGGATCTATTATTTTAAGAGAATTAATTAGCACTGTTCGTGAGATAGGAAACGTTGATTTAGTACGGCACTTCAATATTCAACAATTCTATTACGATGGGATGACTAAATTTTGTACAGGAATTTTACTATATGATGAAGAAAATTATAAGGAATCTTTACGACAATTGACGGGTTCAAAACGAATATTGAGACAAACATTAAAATCAGCAGAAGAATTGGATAATCAAGCATTAATAGCTTCATGTAGAGAAGGCATTAGTAAATGTGAAACCTTATTAGAAACAGTAAATCTGATGATTGCACCTGCACCTGCACCTGAACCAGAATCGGAATCTAAATCTTCACCAGAATCTATACCTGAACCAGAATCGGAATCTAAATTTTCACCTGAATCTAAATCTTCACCAGAATCGGAACCTATATCTGAATCTAAATCTATATCTGAATCAGAATCTACACCTCAATCTAAATCTACACCTGAATCAGAATCTAAATCTGAATCTAAATCTGAATCTAAATCTACACCTGAATCTAAATCTACACCTGAATCTAAATCTACACCTGAATCAGAACCTACATCTGAATCAGAATCTACATCTGAATCAGAATCTACATCTGAATCAGAATCTACATCTGAATCAGAATCTACACCTGAATCCGACTCTAAATCTGAATCCGACTCTACACCTGAACCAGAACCCACGTCTGAATCTAACTCTATACCTGAACCGGAACCTACACCTGAATCCGACTCTATACCTGAATCTAAATCTGAATCCGACTCTATACCTGAACCGGAACCTACACCTGAATCCGACTCTATACCTGAATCTAAATCTGAATCCGACTCTATACCTGAACCGGAACCTACACCAGAATCAGAATCTACACCTGAACCGGAACCTACGCCTGAATCTGAATCTATACCTGAATCTGAATCTAAATCTGAATCCGACTCTACACCTGAACCAGAACCCGCGTCTGAATCTAACTCTACACCTGAACCGGAACTCACATCTGAATCTAACTCTGAATCTGTATCAAATCCTGAACTCGAGTCTACACTTGCAACTGAGCATGAATCCGAATCCAAACCTATTTCAGTTTCTGATTCTAAACCTGATCTATTTCTTGAAGAAGAAACCATCCTTTCTTCTGATTATGATAAACAGGATTTTAAGTCGAAATCCGCTTCATCTATGACTGATTCGATTTCAGAAACTTCTTCTGATCCTGAATCAGATCCTTTGACAACTGATCCTCCAAATTTAGATGCTAATACGAAAATAAAACTAAAAAATGACGAATCAACAAAAGATGTATCTGATTCTGAAACGGAAGTTGATTCAAATGAATCTAAGGAAAACTAGAAAATTTTTTTTTATTTTGAAATTTTAGCTGATATTTCCCCAATAATTAAGTCTGCTAATTGAAAGTGCCTTATCAGATGCCAGTTTTTTGTAATGAAATTCAATAATGTTATCTTTGCTTCTTCTTTGGAATATTTCAATTGCTTATCTTTAAGTTCATTCAAAAATTCAAGCAAAATTTCACGCATTAAATTTACAATAAAAGGAACATCCTGTGAAATTTCTTTTTGTACCCCATTATCATATTTGTTTTCATTTTTATTAGTAATCAGATTTACAAAATGTTTTTTATCTTCATTCTCATTATTATTAAAAATTTCAAAGATAAAACTATTATCAACGGAATAAATTTCCTGAATGAATTCAATAATATTTGAGATTAAGTTTATGAGGGTAATTTGATCAACTAAAGCTAGTTGTTTATTATTCTCTGACCATTGAATTAATTGTGGGTCAAGCGCTTCTTCCATTACTCTTTGAACTGTTTTTATATCAATAATACTTAGTGGATTACCATTAACTGACGAATTTAGATCATTCTCTAATAAAAATTTTATTTCTGTTGATAAAACCTGCAATTGCTGAAAAACTCTTTCCAGTGGAATGGATAGAGAACTCCTACCGATTAAAATAAATTCCTTTTCTGAATCGAATAAATTTCTTTTGATAATCGATAACCTTGTGTTTACTAGTTCAATATTTCTTATTGAAGTCGAAGTTCCAGTAACTTCCTCTGATAAGATCAATAAAGCAGATATAAATCCAGAAAAAAGTTGTGAATTGAGCTTAAATGGATTATCTGTATATGATCTTGCAAACAAACATTTAGTTTCATATACAACCCAGATTTCTTCTATCACAGAACTCTTCCTTTTGAATAATTGCTTTAATAAATTTTAAATTGTCATTAGACTTTAAATAAAAAAATTATAAAAAAATTATGTGTATTTCAATTTTAGAATTTAACAAATATATAGGTATTACGCAATTTTTGATTCCTCTTCACTCAATTTTTTAATGGAATTTTCTTTTTCTTACCTTCAATATTCAATAAGTTAAAAAGACGAAAAGAGCTGCCTTATTTATAAAATGGCATCACAAAAAAGAAAAATAGAACAACAAAAAAAGATGTATGCTAGAAATAGAAAATTTGCTTACATCACTGGTATATTATTCATTGTTCTGCTTATTATTGGTTCAACCATATTCTTAATTGCTCCTCCGGTCGAGAAAGCAACATATTTTGATGAAGTAAAGATGCAAGAAGTAATATATGATAAATTTTCTATAGAAAGAACCATAGGTCAATTAATTTTCGGAGTTGCAATTATTGACTTTCTAATATTTATCTCTTTTTTTATTTCGATGAAAATGGTTAAACCTGTTTCCGGAAAAATATTTTGCGACTATTGTGGAGCATCGTATGATCCAGATACACCCTTAACACGCTGTCTAGACTGTATGAGGCCCTTTAAATTATAAAGGGCAAGGATATTAAAAAGGAAAAAGAAATCTTGAATTCTATATATAGCAGTTAGAATCTCATATTATATTCTTCAATCAGCAAATCGATAGCGTCAGAAAGTGTCTTTAAATTATAATCATATTTAATTGAAGTCAAGATTTTATGAGCCTCTACATGAATAACAACAGTTTTATTAAATTCTTTTTCTTCATCTTTTAAAAACATATCTAAGTTAATTCTAAGATCTTTGTTCGTAATGTATTGCTTTACTCTATCCCAAATAAAAATCAAGACGCTAGTGTACGATTCTTTTGACAGGTCATCTAGCTTTAATTTTCTTAACTTGTCCCAACTGTCATCTGAAATCTTGATAGTTTTTGCAATTGAAGCAGTTTTTCGTGATCTCGCCATGTATTATTCACAATTACAAGCTATTACAGGTAACACATCTATAACATGAAAATATTATTTTGTAAATAAATAATTAAATGATATTATTATCTATTTTCACAACACCCTATTAAAAATTCTTTGCACTAGTACCATTTAATAGAAAAATTTGTATTTAAAATTTTGATTTCGTAATAAAAATGCTAAGCAATTCCCATTGACTCAGCTACTAACTCACAAACCTCAAGTATTGACAACATTTCGTCTACACCAGTGGTTTTGGAAGCATCTTCAAACATACTCATACACCATGGGCAGCCGACAGCCATTACTGATGCTTTAGTCTCAACAGCTTCTTTGATTCTTATTTCTGAAGGCTTAATTTCAGTATGCGAAGGCATAAACATTTTTCCACCACCACCACCACAGCAGAATGAATTTTGGCCAATTCTTTCCATTTCAACGATCTTTATACCTGGTATAGATTTAAGTATATCCCGAGGTGTATCTATAATACCATTATAACGACCTAAATAGCAGGGATCGTGAAAAGTTATAGTTTTATTTATTTCTTTGGTTAATTTGATTTTTCCTTCTTGAATTAATTCCCAAATTAATTGTGTATGATGAACAACTTCATAATTGCCACCAAATTCAGGATATTCATTTTTAATTGTGTTAAACGAATGAGGAGAAGTCGTTACAATTCTTTTAGCTTCAGATTTATCAAAGGCCTGAATATTTTTCTCAGCTAAATCTTGAAACAACGCTTCTTCACCAACTCTACGAACAACATCTCCTGTACATTTTTCATTTTTTCCGAGAGTACCATATTCAATTCCAGCTTGTTTCAAAATCTTAGCAAAAGTTTGAGCGACTTTCTGATTACGAGGATCATAACAACTCGTACAACCAACATACCAGAGTAGTTCAGCCTTATTCTTTTTGATTTCAGGAATATCTAAGCCTTCGGCCCATTTCATACGGGTTTTCTTTCCTTCACCCCACTCATTATTATTTTGAAGAACACTTTCAAGAAAAGTAATAACCGTAGGAGGAACTTGCTTGCCTTCATCAATTAAAGCGCCACGCATGCCAGTAATAATATCGACGTGTGGTATCCAAACAGGACAGACTTCTACACATGCCATACAATTAGTGCAATCCCAGAGTATTTCATCTGTAACCTTGTCTCCTCCTGGGATCACAGTTAATTCACCCTTCTTTGTGAAAAAAGGATAATTACTGTGAGCAATTGATTTGGTGTTTTGAATTAACATGCGGGGATCAAGAGGGGATCCGCTAGCATTAGCAGGACAAACAAATGTACATCTATTACAATTCATACATGAATCCAAACTTATTAATTGACCAATACTCATGTCCTTTATGGTATGTATAGGTTCCATGGAAGCAGTAACTTTTCCAAAAGGTTTGACCTCTTTAAATAGCATATTAAATGGTGCTACACCAACATGAGCCATTTTTGAAAATGGAAAATAAATTAAAATGCCCTCTACTGCTATTGCATGCGCCCACCATGTCATGAAATGTAAAATTTCCAATGTTTCAACTGATAAATTGAATAGCGATAGCATTAAAGCTACGAAATACCCTCCAAAAGAAAATATTTCAAATGAATTGGAATTTACCATCCCTGTGGCTACAATTCTTAATGCTTCAATGATAAATCCACTTAAACCTATCATAAAGAGGAATAATAAAATTAGTCCATCTGAATTTCCAGTCTTCATTCTGGCATGTTTTTCAACATATCTTCGGTAAACCGCCATTAAAACTCCTAGAAGTAATATAACTCCAAAAAAATCTGATAGAAATGAATATAGAAGATATAAATCTCCATACAAAAATCCATTATCTGTGAAGATCTTTCTTTCATGAATGGTTAATATTATTGTGGCTATAAACAGCGCGATAAATCCTGACATTACGAAAAAATGCATTATTCCTGCGTATCTATCATTTTTGAATATTCTTTTGTTAAATAATCCGTCTCTGATCACATATTTTAGATTTCCAATAAATTGTTTTAAGGTGAATTTTCTTTTTCCCACTAACCAGATTCTAAAGAGTCTTAAAAACCCAAGAAGCATAATTATTGAAGCTACAAGGGCAAAAAGATAAAATATTAGATCAAAAGGCTCGGGTATATTGAAAAACACTTCTCTATAAGGAGTTGAGCATTCAGTTATTGGTAAACCTTCACATTCTGGAGGTACTGGACTTGAAAGAAAATCACTACTTTTTCTAATGAAATCAGATATCATTGAATGATGCACCTAAATATTGACAGATATATTATTATAAATCAAAGGAATAATATTATTGACTCATTGGTCATTACAAGATGAATTACATCAATTAAAATTTTCTTTGAATCATTTTCTTAAATCTTTCTGAGTTAAATCTAAACAATTAATCAAATTCATTCGTGTTTTTTTCTCTTTGATTAATAATTTATTAAAAAATCATTATATTTTAGGTAGAAAAGAAAAAATCATCCTCATATGTTTCTAGTAAATGCTGGTCCAGTTATAAGGATTTTTCCATTTCTTTGTTCTTTCATAGCATGTCTAATTGCTTCATTTAGTTTTTGAAAAGGATAAACCGTATCTATTTTAACTTTAACACTTCCATTAATTAGCGCTTCATTTGTTTTTTGATATAGTGACTTAACTTCACTAACAGGTGCTGTTTGTGTCCATTTTTGAAGCCATAATCCTGTTAATTTGATTTGTTTGAATATTGTTTGTGATGCACCAAGTTCACATTTCTTCATACTCATTGCACCATAATTTACAACAGTTCCCTCAAAAGCAAGACATTGACTTAATCGATGAGTTGCATCCCCAGCAACACCATCCAGGGCTAATTTAATAGAGGTTTTTTTAGTTGCTTTTGATACTCTTTTTGCTAGATCAGGACCATCTACTAGAACAATATCTCCACCAGACTCAAGAAGATCGTCTACTATAGATTCTCTTCTAACAATATTAATAGTTTTAATTCCCATTAGTTTTGCAAATGCAATAACGTAACGACCAACTGCAGAATTAGCAGCATTTTGAATAACCCAATCACCTTTATTAAGTGAAACAAACTTCGTAAGCATAAAATAAGCAGAGGGTGGATTTACTGAGGACATAGCTAGTTGAAGAGGATCAGCATTTTCTGGTAAAGCAAAAAGATCTTCGCCAGTGATAATCATCTCTTCTCTCCAAGTTCCCAATCCAACTTTAAAGGGAAGAAATACTCGATCTCCGGGTCTTACGTTGGTAATTTTCGATCCAACTTCAACAATTCTACCAACACCCTCACTACCAGGAATAGCAGGTAATGAAGGACGAATTGGATATAATCCATGAATAGCGAGTAAATCAGCAGGATTTATGGAAGCAGCCTCTAAAGCAATTCGCACTTCATTATCATTTATATCATCAATTTTAATATCAACTAGTTCTAAAACTTCTAACGGGTTTCCAAAGGAGAAATATTGAGCAACTTTCATAAACTATCAAAAATTTCTGAAATTTAATTACATTAATAATGGATGTTAAATATTTTAAAAGAAATTTTTGAATCAAATTAAAAAATAGGATTTTAAAAAAGGGATAATGATTTTTAATGGTTTATTTTAAAAGAATAATTCTATTCTTTTATTTTCTGCGATATTAGAGGAAGAACTTTATGTAAATCACCAACAATTCCAAAATGCCCAACAGACCATATTGGTGCATCAGGATCAGTATTGATTATTATAATTGTTTTTGATTTTTTCATTCCTGCTGTGTGTTGGACTGCCCCACTTATCCCTGCAGCAATATAAACATCTGGAGCTACTGTTTGACCAGTTTGTCCAACGTGAAAATCATTTTCCAACCATCCAGCATCCCAAACAGCACGTGAAGAAGCAACCTGTCCTCCTAGAGCTTCAGCAGTATCGAAAATTACTTTAAATTTCTCTTTACTTCCTACGCCTCGCCCGCCACTGACTATCAATTTAGCTTCACTTAAATCAACACTTCTTTCTACTGTTTCTGTCGAAACAACTGTTTCAATTAAATCTCCTTCCTCAAAATTAGCTGTACAGTTGATAATTTCTCCAGACTTACTCGAGTCGGGTTTAACTGCTGCAAAAGCACCGGGACCGAGAATAATCATTTTCGGATTTCCTTTTAACAAAAATTTTTGATTTAATTTGTCATTGTAAATAGGTCTTATTACAGAAATGTTATCTCCATCCCAATTTATTTCTGTAGCACCAGTTAATAACCCTACTCCAGCTGAAGTTGATACTCTGGCAGCAAAATCAGTTGAAGTGGTAGAATACCCAAAAATTATAACTTCTGGTGAATTTTCCTTTATACATTGTAACATTACTTTAGTAAAAGGTAAACTCCTGTAATTTTGAAGTTCTTGATGGTCATAATAATACGTCTTAGAAGCACTATACTGTGAACATTCTTTAGCTTTGGCATCAATTCCAGATCCTAGAATTAACACAGAAATATTCCATCCTTTTGATTCTGCCAATGCTTGTGCTACTGTAAATGCACTTTTAGATGTATTTGCTATTTCTCCTCCTTGTATCTCTACAAAAACCATGATTTCATTACTCATTATTTAAAACCTCCTAGATCGACTCCAGATTCTTTAAGTTTTGATAACAATTCGCTAACTCCTTCTTCTAAATCATCAGTTTCAATTTTGATGATTTCTTTTTCCTCAATGTCAGGTTTTTCAATCGCTGAAAACTCCAAACCACCAATATTTGATAAACTATCTTCATCTAGCTCTAAGTCATCCAAACTGAAAACAGGGATCTGTGTTCTCTTAGCTACTAAAATTCGTTTTACACTAGTATATCTTGGTTCATTAGCAGTTGAAGCTACTGAAACTATGCAAGGCATTGTGACTTTTATTTTAATTGCTCCTCCTTCAATATATCGATCAGCAGCAAAAGAATTTCCATCAACTTCAAGCGTATTTGCATAAGTAATATGTGGGAAATTCATTTTAGAAGCAATTAAAACTGGAATCTGTGAACTTCCAAAATCACCAACCATTCCTGTTAATATTAGGTCATATGAATCCTTACTTATCGCTTTAGTTAATATCTCAGCTTTTCCTTCAGAAGGTAGAAATTCTTCATAATCTATTCGAGAAGCACTATCACATCCCATTGCAACAGCTTCTCTTAATACACTGAGTGCATTTTCTGATCCCATAGACATTGCATGAACTGTTGACCCTTCATTTGTTTCTTTAAGAACTAATGCAGCCTCAATAGCATGCTTGTCATTTGGATTCATCATTATATCATCACTATCCATTTCTTTCGGAAGCCATTCATCTTCTTCAACATCAACAGATAATGTGTTTATTATTTCTTTTATTAAAACTAATATTTTCAATTTAAACCCACAACCGTATATACAGAAAAGAGTATTATCTTTTCTTAAAATGCGTTTAATTAATGTTTAATAATTTGAATTATTAAGTGTACAAATGTCATTTTCTTGTCCTAATATTCTTTTTTGCTAACAAAAAAGTTAATTAGGACACCCTTTGCTTTTAACAATCTCTAAGTAAATTTGCTTGTAATCTAATAAAAATAAAAAGCTCAATTAAAAAAAAGTTTTTATCAATAAATCTATTTAATTTTAATAATATTTTTTATTTAGGACTTATTATGATCTATTATAGGAGTGATAATACTAAATTAGGATTATTCACATATGTATCCACAGATGATGCTGTTGTTGCTATTAAATTACCCTCTGAAGATACTAATAATTTTTTAGAACGAATTTCAAGGTTGGAATCAGATTTAATTGAAAAAAAAAATCATTCTATCTTGGAATTAGTAAGTAAAGAAATCCATTCTTACTTAATAGGTGATTTGAAAGTTTTTACTGTTCCTATAGATTTTTCTTACTTTTCTGATAGTGAATTTCAAATAAACGTATGGAAGGAGATATTAAAAGTTCTTTACGGAAAGAAAATAACTTATAAAGATATCTCAACTGCTTTAGGCACAAAAGGATATCAAGCAGTTGGTTCAGCTACAGGAAGTAATCCGATTCCTATTATTGTTGGGTGTCATCGTGTTTTAGCATCAGATGGACTTGGAGGATTTAGTGGGGGAATTGAACTCAAGAAGAAATTGCTTGAAATTGAGAACCCTACAAAAATAAAAAAGATCAGTGATTTTTATTAATTTTCAATATTTTTTACCAGTTTCAAATACAATCTTGATTTTATTTAAGGAATAATTTGATAATTCAGTTTTATCTATTTTTTTTTGTAAACGAATAAGTTTATAAATTAAACTTAACAATAGTTAAGTAAATAGAAAAAATTGATTTAGGTGTTTGAAAGTTGGATAAAAAAGATTTTCTAATTTTTGCTACATATTCTTTTTTACTTATTCTTTATGCTTTGAGTATTAGAATCTTTACTTACGGAATAGAAATTAGGGATATTTTTATTAAGCAACAATTCGTTAACTTTTCGGGTTTAATTCTTTTATTAGCTCTTGTCTTGACATTTAATATTTTCTTAATTAAAGGAATATTTGATATAAATAAGATTAATTCTGTTAAAAATGAAATTGGAATTACTAAAGTGATTTAAATTGGTTTCTTTACATTCTCCAGTAGTACATTTTCCCATCGGTGGGTTATTTATTACAGTATTTGCAACAGTAAGTGGTTTTATATTACATTTATTAATATCTAATGATAAAATTCCAGAAAAAATTCTGAAAGTTTTTGGAAAAGACATTGTTACTAAACTTGACTTTGTAGCACATATTTCAGGTATTATTGGATTATTGGGAATAATAATTTCAACTGTAAGTGGTATTCTTGATGCAGCAGGTGTAGAATCATTTATTATAACTGATTTAAATCTGTTTGTGATTGGAATTACTAATTCACTATCTAGTAGCCTGTTAACATATAAAATTGCCATGACATTGATAGCCTTTAACATTTTCTTAGTAGTTGGAATTATACGATTATATTTTGTAACTTATAAAGGAAATAAACACATGTATCAAACAGACATAACTATTCAGCTTATTTATGTTATCTCGATTATTTATGGATTTTCTTTTTTGATATTAATAGGTGCAACGGGTGGATTAATTACATCTGGTTCGACAATCTTATCACAAATACCAATAATAAATGAACTTTTACCAGGTGGCAGTCCAATATTTTTAGGATTATATATTATTGGACCTAGTTTATTAGCAATATCAATAATTCTCTACAAACTCCTTAGCAATAGAAAAAATATTAATCTTTCAGCTTCTTAATTGGATAAATCCTGATTTGACTTCTAATTTGGGTTAACTTTTTTTTCTGTTTCTTTTAATATTCAATCCGACATAAAATATCAAAGAGAAAAACAAATATACTCAATAACTATCTAAATTTTGAAAGCTATGTTTAGACTTCCTTCTGTTGTTAAATTTCATCTTTCAAAGCAAACATTAATTTCTCATAAAACTAGGCATTCAGCTGGAATTAATACAATTAAATTTTTACAAGATGATAATAGATTTGTTACAGGTTCATCAGATGATACAATTAGAATTTTTAATATTGATGGAGAGGAATTAGCTTTCTTTGAGGGTCATTTAGCTCCAATAAATGACATTGAAATTCATCCATCTCAATCTTACATAGCAAGTGTATCTGATGATAAAACTTTAAGAATATGGAATATTGAAGCATTAAAGGAAGAATATTGTTTTTTAGAATCTACTAAAGCTTTAAATGCTGTTATTTTTTCCAAGGATGGATCAAAACTTATTGCAGGTGGAAAGGATAAAAAATTACGCGTATATAGCTTTGAATCTAAGAAATTATTATATGAAATTGATCTATATTCAATTATTTCACTTGCAAATCATCCCACTGAGGATATTGTTATCGTAGGAACAACCTCTAAAATCTCAATTATTGATTTGAAGCTGGGTGTTAAAATTCTTGATATTCCAGCTCACACATTACCAGTTCAAGGTATAGATATTTCTGAACGATCACCAAAAGGAAAATACTTTATGATTTCTTGTTCTATTGATGAAACTGTTAAACTTTGGGACTTGGAAAACTATCAAGAGTTATTTAACTTTAAACCTCATGGAATTGCTGTTTTTTGTATAAAATTCAGACCGGGAAAAAAGAATAATTATTTTGCTACAGGATCTTATGATCGTTCAATTGCTATTTTCCAGCTCATAAACCCAAAAGCAGTTAAAAGATTTCGTGGTCCAATTTTATCGATTAAAAGCATTGCCTGGAGTAATGATGGATCAAAATTAGCATATGTATCAGCTGATGGAACTGTTAGAATAGTTTTAGTTGATGAAGGAGAAGAAATATTAAAATTAGAGAAAAATATAGACATTATTTCATCAATATCCTTAAGTCCTGACCAGAATTCCTTATTATTAGGAATAGAGACTGGAGATATTGTCAGAACTTCACTAACTGGAAAAATTATAGAAACCTTACCTAATTTACATGATTCCTCAATTAATTCAATCTTTTCAATTAATATTTCCGAAAACCGGGATATAATTGTTACTTCTAGTAACGATAAAACTATTAAAATGTGGGATTCTAATGATTGGTCTCATTTAGCTATTGCTATGGGTCATAAAAGCGCAATTAGGGGAATCACTTTTAATAAAGATTCAAAATATATATTATCTTGCTCAAATGATACTACTATTAGGAAATTTGATTTAAGTGTTCTTTTTAACGAATTGAATTCAAATGAAGAAGCTAAAGAAAATTTTCCTATAGAAACAAAAGAACTTGCAGTATACAATCATCATAGGCATTCAGTGAATAGTATTTTAATATCACACAGTGGAAAGTATTTTGCTACAGCAAGTAATGATCATACTATTGCTTTATTCGATACAGAAACATTTACGAATAGAATAGTAATGAAAGGTCATAAAGATCATGTAATTTCTCTTATGTTTTCCAAAGATGATAAAAAGCTCTATTCTGGAGGAAAAAATGGTGATATTATAGTATTTGAAACTCTCTCCGGAAAAATCTCTAATTCAATAAATTTGCATAATGATGCTGTTAAGGCTATAGTTGAAGCTAAGAATGAATTTTTCATCACTATCAGTGATGATAACTCATCAATACTATTCTCGAATAATGAAACAGCTATTAGCCAATCCTTTTTTTCAACTAATGCAAAAGCTATAGCTTTGAATAAAAATGAGATAGATTACTTTGTTTCAACTGATATAGGTGAATTATTTAAGATCACTCCAGAAATTGATGCATTAACTTATCGAATTGATAATTCAGTTTCAGATTTTGACTTATTACTTGTCGATTTAGAAAATGAACTTGAGGATGTTGAAAATCTAACATTAAACAATCAACAAAGCAAAAATGAATACATTTTCTGGTTGATTTATAGACAACATTGGCTTAATAGCTATAAATCAAAATTTACAAATAACAAAAAACTTCTTTCGATATATGAAAGATTGCAAAAAAGTTTAGAATCCTTTTCTAATAAAGATGTGGAAACAATACTAGAAGATGTCAAAAAAATTCTTAATAAAAATTAAGTAATATCCTGAAAAAATAAATTTGTGTTCTATGATAGAAATCAATCTTCAATCTGTTGCCTATAATATTTTTTTTGGGTTTTTATTTTTTCTTTGGCTTGTAAGAGATCATCAGAGAATTCGATTAGGAGACAGATTGAAAAATGGTTCTCTAAAATGGATCTGGCTATTCTTTGTAATTTATACACCTATAATGACTATTGCAGTAATCTTTATTTTTCACTCTGATGTAAGTCTTGCCATTACAACTGCAATACGAGATGGATTTCTTCAAGGTGTAAATGTTTACGATCCAAATTTGCCAGAGATAGATAAGGTTGTCCAACATTTATTAAAAGACGGAACGACGATTAATGGTGTTTATCATTATTTTCCTCCTGATTTATTTATTCATACATTCTTCTTTGTACTTTTCGGATGGCTTAACGGTCTTATACCTCAAATTTATAATTTCTGGTTTCTTTTAACCAATTTATTTCTCCTTTCCATTCTTTATCCTTTAGTAAAACAAATAGTAAATTTAGAAAATAAAAGACTTTTTCCAATTTATGCTGTATTTGTTTCTCATTTTTTAATGACAAATTCTACTTTAATGTTACTATTATTTGTTATAGGATATTATTTTTTGCAGAGAAACAAAAATTCTATTGGTTACACAGGATATGTAATGGGAGCATCTATCAAATATGCTCCAGGGTTGCATTTAATAATTCATATGATTGATGACCTAAAGCAATCATTAGATACGAGATCAATGTCAAATCTAATTCCTTATTTATTTGGTTCTGTCATACTTGCCCTTACTATGATCCCTTTTGGTTTTTTTAATGTTTTAGAGAGCACAATTTTATATCAAGGAGAAATTGGCAGAAGAGAAGGATTAGCTACAATACAAGGACCTTTACTTGTAGAAATTATGTTACATCTCGATGCTATGTTTGAAGGGTTATTAGGATATTATAACATAGTCTTTCTTTTATTAAGTATTTTAACTTTGATTTTTGCCTTAAAGGTTGGAAGAAATACGTATGAGAAAATCATGTATCTACAATTTATCATGTTATTCCTTTTACCCTTTATGGCAACAGAATTGTTCATTGTAACTATGTTTCACTGGTTTTTTGTTATGATTCTTGAGAATGACGATCTTGATCCCCTTTTAGAACCAGTCAATTCTTATCCAAACTCGGGTTTAAGAAAAGTTTTGTAATAAAATTAGTTGAATGAAACAAAAGATTCAGAGACATTAGCTAAATAAACTGTCTTATTTTGTTCAGTTATCTCATCATTTATACCTAATAAGAATATTGATTTCTTTTTCTTTCTTCTATTTAAATTGATCCAGATTTTAGGAATATTATTGCTAGATTTTTCAAAACTGTTAACATTTTTTTCTAAATCTGGATTTTTGTTTACTACAAATCCTTTTATGTTAGATTTATCTAAATTGGAAATTTTTAATATTTCTGGATTTAAATACCCACCTTTATCATTTTGTTTAATGAAATCATCAGAGAATCCAAGATCAGGATAGATATCTGGAGAAATTACATTAGGATATCCCAATATTTGTGCAATTTTCCAATTTTTGGGCTTTATTTCTTCTTTCTTATCAAATTGTGCCAAAGTTTGTTTTGTTATAATTCCAATATAATCAGCAATTAATCTTGCTTCGTATTGATCATGTGTAACATGAAGAGTTGTAATATTTAACTGACTTTGTATTTTTTTAAACTCCAATACTAAGTTATATCTTAAATTTGAGTCTAAAGAAGAAAATGGTTCATCGAATAATAATAAAGATGGATTAGGGGCTAAAGCTCTGCATAATGATACTCTCTGAGCCTGTCCTCCCGAGATTTGATCAACTGATTTAAAAAGTATTTCACTTATTCCCGTAATTTCAGCTAGCTCATTGACTCTTTTTTCAATCTCTTTTTTTTTAACCTTTTTGATTCTTAAACCAAACGCGACATTTTCAAACACATTCAAGTGTTGAAATAATGTAGGATCTTGTGGTAAATAACCGATATTTCTCAAATAAACAGACAAATTTGTGATATTAATCCCATCTAATTTAATAATTCCACTTATAACAGGAGTCAATCCAGCAATAGCTTTCAATAGTGTTGTTTTACCTGATCCAGATTCTCCAAGAAGTGTGCAAATCATTCCTTTTTCTAGGCTAAAGGACAGATTTTCAATGATGACCTCTTTTCTTCCGTTATCTTCATAAGCAACTTTCAATTTTTCTATTTCTAAAAATGTCATTTTATTCAAAGCCTGTTAAATTACTGATTCTTTTTCACTTAGATAATCAATTAACAAAAATGATACTAAACATAATGCAATTAATATAGTTGCCATAGCTGAGGGTAAACCCAAGTCTCTGGTTCCTAATAATCGATAAATAGCAATACCCAGAGTTGTAAATTCTTGTGGATTAATAAATAATGTGGCACCAAATTCTCCCAAGCTGATTGCAAATGAAAATAATGAAGCTACAACAATAGATTTTAAAATCAATGGAATTTCTATTTTCATTAAAATTTGTAATTTATTTGCTCCTAATGTTGCTCCAACTTGTCCATAATTTGTATTTAATTTGCTAAAACTTGAGTAGAGAATTCTGCTTGAAATTGGTAACGCAGCTATAGAATGTGCTATAATTATTACAATTACATTATAATCCGAGTAAATAGCAGTGGAGCTGAAAACGCTATATAAGCCTAAAGCAACGAGTAGACCAGAAGAAGCTAACGGAAACATTAAAACTAATTGAAACTTTGAATGACTGGGATTATAATTATTCCATGATTTTAAAGGTTTCCAATACCTAATAAGAATAATGATTCCTAAAGATATAACTAATGATAAAATTACTGTTAAAAGTGCTATAAATAGTGTGTTTACAAGTAATCGGAAAAAAGATGTTTGTATTAATGAATCATAATTATTTGAGAATAAAAGGAAAAAGTTTTCGATTGTATAATTCCCTGACCGATTCACAAAAGAGTGAAAAACGACAGCGAATATTGGAAGCAGTATGAAAATAGAAAAGAGTAGTAATAATGATAAAAAGATTAAATCAGTAATTTTATTTAATTTAAATGATGATTTGGGAAAAAATCCAATTTTCTTTTGAGAAATCTCTTTTTTTGTAATAACATAATAAAATATAATGAAAAGACTTAGAAAAATAAGTTGAATAAACGCAAGAGTACTTGCTAAAGCGAAATCTAAATATGGTAAGCTATAAGCAAACCTATAGATTTGGACTTCAAGTGTACGAACTTCTAACCCCCCGAAAGATAGAACAATGGCAAAAGAAGTAAAGCAATAAAGAAATATTAACAATGAAGAACTTAATATTGCAAACTTAAGCTGAGGAAGCTCTAGGCGAATAAAACGTCTTATTTTAGAAGCTCCTAATGTTTCTGCTATTTCTAACGGCCTTCTATCTAAGCTTTCCCACATCACTGAAACAATCCGTATGATTATTGGAGTATTATAAAATACATGCGCTAGAATTATTCCAGTGGTACTATAAACTTCTATTGAGGGCATAAAGGGTAAATTACTTCTTAATATGGTATTTATGATCCCATTATCCCCATAAACTACTATCATTCCCATTACAACAACAATAGGAGGAAGTAAAAAAGGAATAGTGAGCAATGATTTAAGGAATCTTGACCCTTTAAAAGTATAATGAGAAAAAACATATGCTATTGGTAATCCTATTAATACACTCAAAATAGTTGAAATTATTGCTTGCCAGATACTGAACCAAAATGCTTTAATTATTCTTGAATCGGTTAATAGGAAATTCAAATCAGCTACAAAATTGCTTGTATCTAACATTAGTGATATAATCATATATATAATTGGGATTAGATAAAAAAATGTTAATAAAAGGATTGACATAGATCCAAGAAGAAGAATTGACGAAAAACCTTTGTCTTTCAGTACTGGAAACATGGATCTAGCAAAATTATGAATAGACATTCAATAACCGACAAATAATTCTAAAAGAATTACAGATTAAAAATTCTTAACATAACTTCATCATAAATAATAAAGAATTAGTCTTTCCTTAAAACAACACTAATTAAATTATTATCATTTATAAATATTTGATGAATTTTTATAATTAAATAATTTGATCCTCCAGCTATAATGATGTCCCATTTTTCAAGCCAATTAGCTATGTTATTTTGTACTTCTGAAATTCTTAAAACATTATTTAGCGTAAATAAATCGTCAGGATTTATGGCAGCTTCATTAAAACAAGCAGGTAATTCGTTTTGAGCAATAGTGTTAGCAGGATACATCCAATTCGTAACTGGTATGATCTTTTGCACTTCTGATGAAATCATCCAATCTATAAATTTTTTCCCAGCATCTGGATTTGGACTATTTTTTACCAATCCTATTCCCTCGATTTGTAGCCATGAATTAGTGGTTCCATTTTCTTTTGTGAAAAAAGTAGCAGTTCCATTATAATCAAAAATACAATTATCATAAGCTGGTGAAGTCGCATAAGATAACAAAATAGATCTATTCACCTCTTGAGAAAGTAAAGCATTAAAGCCTTCATTCCAAGAAGGAGTAATTAATATATCATCGTTTTCAATTAATAATGCCCAAAAGGTTTCCCAGGAATCTAAATTATTCTGCATTTTGTGCGAAGCGATACTCCATAATAAGAATCCTGTACCTGGAGAGGAAGACAAAGCATCTTCTAAAATAAGTTGACTGGCAATAGTAGGATCAGTCAAATCATCAATGGTTAGGTTATTTAAATTAGGAATTATTGTATCATTAATGATACTAGTGTCATAATAAAAACCCAATGCGCCATAATCTATTGGTGTTAGTAAAAAATTAGGATCTAATTGGTCTACTAAATCTGTACGAATTTGTGAACTATTTTTGGGTCGATATGGTTCTAAAATTTGATTTGCGTATCCTTCGGCTTTTGCTAAAGCTAATAATGCATTATCAAGTCCTATTACTACATCAGCTTTAGGATTATTTGATTCAAGTGTTAAAAGAGATAATAGTGCATTTGCATCATTAGTATCAACTATTTTGACTTTATATCCATTTTTCTCACCCCATTCGTTAAATATTTTTTCATCAATAGCACTACTATTATAAACAGGACTATTAATATCTCCAAATCCCATAAATCCTTGATACCTATATACAGTAATTCTAGATGTATCAACGGGCTCATTAAAGATAAACACAGCAAAAAAGACCGTACTTACTATTAAAACACTAATTATTCCAATAATAAAAATGATGTTTTGATTTTTCATTATCTGATTCCTATCTATTTTTTATTTAATTTTTTAAATAGCCTTGTAAAAAAATTTTTTGGGTTCTTTATAAAGAATAATATGTTAATTATTTCAATAATAGGTATAAATGGATTTAATTTTCGAATTTTGACATAATCTTTCAAATTAATAATTCAGGATTACCCAAAATTAAAATATGTTTTTTCTGGCAAAAAACATATTTTTTTAAAATAAATTTACTATAATAATATTAGTAATAGATAAAAGTAATCATCTGAAATTGATAAAAGAAGTTGTAATAGCAATGTTTGAAATATCAGAAACGGCAGCCAATCATGCTAAGAGTTTAATTGAAAAAAATAGTCAAGTGAAAGAAAAATTAAGATTAAAGATGACTATAGAAAATGCAGGCTGTGCTGGTACGAAATACGGAGCTCAATTAACTAATGTTCTTAATAAGAGGGATGTAGTACATAAAAGATATGGTTTAGAAATAATTATTCCAGAAGACTATTATCAATACTTTGAAGATGTATCAGTAGGACTTGATGAGAATAATAAATTTAAAATTGAGCTAGACGAGAAAAATAAACCAGAAAAAACAATTTAGGGTTATAAAGATAACATGACCTCAAATGAAAGCGAAGAGAAAAAAGAGTCTCTTTTAAAGAATAAAACAACAGACCACAATCAAAATGTTGATCAAAATGGATTTTCTATTAGTTCTGATTATTTATCAAAGTTAAATGAATCTTTCAGCTATTCTTTAAAAGTAGCAGTTGGTATAATTGGTATCGGTATCATGCTAGTCATTATTGGACAATCTTATCGATTTAATGAGAATTTTGGTTCTTTATTCGGTTTTATAGCAATTTTTGGTTTAACATTGTCTATTTTAGGATTTCTCACTTTCATAAGAGATCTACAATTGTCTAATCTCTCAAAAATTAGATATCAATTGAAAATAGAACCACGTGGAATACTTATCTTTCAAAATAATGTTAGCTTGACAGAACCCCTCAGTTTTTTTCCTTTTAATGCAATTATTGGTTCAGAAATTGTTCCTGTATCAAAATTTATCAAAAAACGTACAATTCCAAGCGTTTCTTCATTAAGATTTACAAAAATATCCTCTGGGCTTAATGGAGTACTTCTAAATTTTAAGATCGATTCTCACATAATGGAAACAACCCAACAACAAATATTTTTTGATATTCCCGTTGGATGTTCTTTATTTATTGTTGAAGATTGTGAAAATTTTTTGAAAATGATTAAAAGTAAACAGATCAGATGAGATTCATAGAAATATAATTTTTACTAAAAGATAAATCAATTTTCTTTTGAAAAAATTATTTATAGTGAAAACATTAACAAATTTCAATAATATTAGGAATAACAACCTTTCGAAATTAATTACTTTATCTCTTCATTTGAGAAAGAAGATTTTTATTTTTGATCAAACTAAGTAACAATAACTGATTTAATTTGTAAATATGATCTTTTACGATTAAACAGAGCATAATATTTCATTCACAATAAATGGAGAACTTTCTTTGAATGTTTCTTGCACTAATATTGAAACACTGGTTTCTCTAACATTGAACAAGTCGAAAGGAGAAGAAAAAATCAGGGTTGTGCTAGATGGTAATAATATTGCTTATAGTTCCCTAGAAAATGGAAAACCTAAAATTTCTAATATAGTAGATACTTTAAATAAACTGGTTATTAATCCCGAAGTTGATTTGGTGGCTGTATTTATCTCAGCTAAACTTAGACATACCATAGACAAACCAAATATATTAGAAGAGCTATTAAAAGAGGGTATTCTTACTCAAACACCAGCAGAAGTACCTGATGATTACTTCATTCGAGAATGTGCTGAAGAATTTGATGTATTTATTGTCTCTAATGATCTTTATAGAACACAACGTAAACATTATCCTTGGATTAATGATAAGCGCGTTCCTTTTGTTGTAGTAAGAGGAAAAATTATATTTGCTGGCCAATTATCACCAAAATATCAGGATTATGAAGATTAATCCCCTTTTATCACAAAATCTCTTGAAAGCTAATTTTTTTCTTCGAACATGATTCTAGGACGTTCTAAGAATTTGTCACCTTTTAACAATCCTGCAAGGTAATTTATTTGTCCAATATGATAATAATTATGCTCTACCATGTGTAAAAGTATCCATAAAACTGTTTTCGATCCATTCTTTACCGGTCTTTGTTCCATGAGATTACTATCATTTAATTTATTATTCAAAATATCTCGAGTTGACTTTGACAAGTATTCATATGCTGTTTTTAATTCTTTTTTTGACCGATAGCGGTACTCGAATTCTTTATCTCTTACTCTATTAATTTTTTGTCCTAAAATTAGTTCTTGAATCCAATAAGCCTCTGATCCTGTTAAATGTTCAATTAAAACTGCTACAGAGTTCTTATCAGCTTGAGGATTCCAATTACAAGCATCATTTGTCAATTCATTCAAAACTTTCCTAACATGAGCTCGTTGAGTATCTAAAATCTCTAAGATTGTTGATAAAGTAGTAGGATTCATCGATAAATTCACCAAAGTCTTATAAGATTTCAATTGAATTTATTTTTTTAAAAATATTTAAAATAATTAAGTACAATTCTGTTATACACAATTAGTTCGTAAAGATTTGATCTTAGTTATTAAAGGATTATTTATAAAATTCATTAAATTTCAAGTCAATTTTTTTTTCTCCATGGAATTCCACTTAAAATATGTAATTACACGCTATACAATATTCAAATGAAAAATCAAATTTTATATTTATATCAGGACAATCTTGCATTTTAGTAATTGTTTTATTCTCTCTTCTGATTCTGATAATTTGAAAAAAAACAATTGTATTATAAGTTATTGCTAATAAAATTGGTGCAATAAGAACAATACTTGCCAGAACGTTCAGTATGAGTTCCATTTGCAATATTTCTTCATAATAAATTAATAATACAAATAAACACAAAATAGCAATAGGAATTGAAAGTAAGACTAAACCGGTATCTGGAGACCATTTATAGATTGATTTTAAATATTTTCTTTTGTTCATTCTAGAATTTCGATAATTTGTTATTTTTGAACAATGCTTGAAATATGAAAACGTCTTACGCTTCATTAGTTTAAAAATACCCCTAATCAAAGAAAACGGGATAATCGTAGTTGTCGATTCTTTCGTTTTAGCAAAATGCTTTTTGTTGTTAAAAGTTTTTTTGAGATTCTTAAATCCTGAAATAAGTAATCTAGTGCTAGTTTCTCTTCATTACCTTCATACATTAAACTATTAGAAGAAAAAGCATTTCGGACATTTTCTCTCACTTGCCACACACCCAGTGGGATGAAGTAATCCTCACCTACTTCCCGAAATACAATCACCTCAGCTTGTTTTCTTAATTTCTTAAGTAAGTGTTCTACTACTGCTAATCTTGTAGCATAATAACCTCCTTGACTACTTTTAGCATAAGTTTTTCGACCTTCGTGATATTCCCAATCATGTCCAAACATCCATGGAGATTTATTGGTGCTGATAAAAGAACCATCTTGGGGGCGTTTCCAAGCTTCAAGAAACTCAAAACTCCATTCATAAGGACGAATAAGAATTCGAAAATGGTTGTCCAAATAATCAGAACGCCAAACTTCATAGTGATCAATAACATTAAAGTCTTTAATCTTCTCAATCATTTTTTTTGTTAGAATATCGTCGGTAGCAGTAATACTCCAACGAGTAGGAACCACTCTTCTATTTTTTTTGGTTCCGAGCATACCTGCGGAGAAAATACGATTAATTTGAGTTACAGTTAGATTATCACTCCATAATTCGTTTACTGCATTTGTGGCAGTGTTATCTGTGTCACTTACTACTCTATCAATCTTGTAATTTATTTTTGGAGTATCTTCTAAAGAAATCTGTTTAACTCTACCAACTGGACCCATTGGACTTGTGTAAGTACTAAAACCTAAATCGACACGTAACGGCTTTTCCAGTTCAATATATGTATGAGTGGGATTTTGGCTCATCAATAATTCTTGAGAAGTTTCAAGGATTTTTCTCTGAGTCCTGTATTTATTATCATGTATATTTTTAACATCTATACGTCCAGCACTAGCTCTAATCAAATGACTTCTAAACTTCACAATATCTGGTATGCTATATTGGATTTTCCAATTATCAGGTTCGTCGAGTAAATCAGGAACTTGATCTAGGACCGACATCATAGGATTAATTGTTAAATTTGGCCAATTAGAAGAACCAACAAAAAAGCTTGGAGGAACAAAACCATCAATGTTTTTCTCATTTGATAAAGCTCTCTGAACTGGTTGTAAACCATATAATTTTGTCCGCATTGGGCACCGATGGGGTACACAAAGATTTTTATCCCCTTTGCATTTGAAACAATTCGAACGATCAGCTTTCTGAGTCATTAAATGACCTAGCACATAGAAGATTAATAAATTATTAAAGAAATACTTTAGAAATTATTTTAAGATGGTTTTGTCATCTTGCTGGGATCTAAGGCACTATCAATTTCATTTTCAGGGATTAAATTATTTTCTAGTAAGACCTGTTTCAAAGATTTCTTTTCTTCGTACGCTTTTTTAGCAACCCACGCTGCTTTATCATAACCAAGTCTTGGAGTTAAGGCAGTTACAAGCATTAAAGACTTGCCTAAAAGCTCTTTAATTCTTTCGTGGTTAACTTTAATACCGATTACACATTTAATGGTAAAATTCTTAGCAACGTCACCCAAAAGTTGTATGCTTTGAAGTAAGTTAAATATCATGACAGGTTTCATAACATTAAGTTCAAAGTTAGAGCCAATGGCATTGGCAAAGGCTATAGTTGTATCATTACCAATTATTTGGGAAACTACTTGCAAAACTGACTCTGCCTGCGTCGGATTCGTTTTAGACGGCATTATAGACGATCCAGGTTCATTTACTGGAATGATTAACTCACCAAAACCTGCACGTGGACCCGATGATAACCAGCGGATGTCGTTTGCAATTTTCATTAAACTTATTGCAACAGTCCTTATAGCACCGCTTACATATACTATTGCGTCATGAGCCGCTAATCCTTCAAATTTATTTTCACCTGTACGGAAAAGAAGACCAGTTCTTTCAGCAATGCGCTTTGCTATTCTTTCAGCAAATTCTGGATGAGAATTCAATCCCGTTCCAACAGCTGTTCCTCCAAGAGCCAATTCATACAAGAAATCTAATGTTTTTTCAATTCTTACAATTCCTTTCTTTATTTGAGTATAATAACCAGAAAACTCCTGTCCTAAAGTGATCGGAGTAGCATCTTGTAAATGAGTTCTTCCAATCTTTACTACATCAGCAAATTCTTGTGATTTCTCATAAAGTTTATCCTCTAAATATTTCAATGAGGGTAATAGATGTTCAGTTATGAGAAAAACAGTTGATATATGCATTGCACCAGGAATGACGTCGTTTGATGATTGAGATTTATTAACATGATCATTGGGATGAACCGGACTTTTTGAACCGATTTTTCCTCCTAATATTTCAATTGCACGATTTGATATAACTTCGTTTGCATTCATGTTTGTTTGAGTTCCTGATCCGGTTTGCCAGACCACTAACGGAAACTGGTTATTAAATTTTCCATCTACAACTTCTTGAGCAGCTTTAATTATCGCCTCAGCTATTCCAGTCCCAATACGATTCAAATCTTTATTCACTTCAGCACTAGCAAGTTTAACCAAAGCTAATGCTTTAATAAAGACAGGTGGAAATATCTCATTTCCCACCGGAAAGTTTTCTATTGATCGTTGTGTTTGAGCTCCCCAATATTTATTTGCTGGAACCTTAATTGATCCCATTGAATCTGATTCTTCACGAAAATCTTCCATAAGCTATTTCTCCAAAATTAATTTGCAATAGAAGAGAAGAAAATTATTTACTTTAAATTTAAAGGTATCGCATAGTGACTTTTCAATTAACTAGAGGTGATACTTAAAAAATTTCAGAAACTAGTTTTTCAATCGTTATTGATTGTTTTTTCTTAATAAGTTACCCTGTTTCACTGCTATCTATTAAAAAATCTTATAAACCAGACGGGCCCTTAATTCTAGTTACAAAATCTTCTTACTTCTTAATTGCAAGGTAATTTAATGGTTCTATTTTTTCTTAAGCAATTTTATTAGAAATTTGTTGTTAAAGATTCTGGCATTGGATTATATGTTTTGGCTAAATTTTCTTTTTCTTTTCTTGAAATCTTTTTTAGTTCGAACTCTCGGGCATAGGCTTCTTTTCTTGTAGGATGAGTTTCACAATAGACAAGTTTCACGATTTTCTTACTTGTGTATCTTGATTTTCCAGACTTATGTTCCACTAACCTTCGTTCTAGATCATTTGTTGACCCAACGTAATATGTAGTGCGTTTTCTTTTATTATTCTGATTTATCGATTCACACAATAGAATATATACCCAATGATTCATTTTTATCTTCTTTCTCGTATCATGATTGTAATATAGAATAACAAACTTTAAATACTTCTATCTATACATGCTTACACTCTAATAACTTTTTTTTCTGGTTTAATGTGCAAAAACTTTTAATCTCTTTTATTGATTTGGTATTTACAGATTAATACCTAATTAAAGGAATAAAAAATATGACAATGAACACCCATTTCAAAACCCAAGATGATGGCAATATTACTATTGCTGATTTTATGATTCTAAAAATAATCAAAATTAAAGGTGATTTTGTTTTAACAAAAGCAGCAAAATTGATGATCAAAAATAAAATTGGTTCAGTATTGGTAGAATTGGAAAATGACAAATATTCTATTATAACTAAGACAGACATTATTAACATCTTATCAGAAGATAAGGATCCCACTACAATATTGATTAAAGAAGTTGTCGGTAATAAAGAATTGATTTCATGTTTTCCTTCAGATTCATTGGAAGATGCTATGCTTAAAATGGCAAAATACAAGATTGAAAGACTTATTGTTATTGATCCTAAAAATGAAAAGATATTAGGTATAATTTCTAGTTCTGATTTATTGAGAATCGCTCCTGGTCTATTAGAAATCAAAAGAGAAGAACAATTTTTAGCAGAAGCTTCTGCGATAAACAGTGAGTCTTTTACTGGCTATTGTGATTCCTGCGCCAACTTTGATGAACAACTTAAAGAACTTGGAGGGTTTGCTCTTTGTAAGGAATGTTATGAGAAAAAAGATGATTCGCAAATTGTAGATATATCAGACGATGACAATACAATGTAAATGATTTCAATAAAAGTTCAATGAAATCGTTATTAAATTGATTTTCTTTTGTGCTATTCTTTTGGTCTTTCCTTTGGGGGATTCTTATCTTTTCTACGGCTAATCCATATCATTGGAAGGACAGTTAAAGCTAAAAACACACTATATGTAGTAAATCCAGGCATCTATACACCATTATTGTTTTACGAAGTAATTGTAATGAATTATATTTCAATGAATTAGTTCTTTATTACAAATTATTTTAGTACAATCTCTTATATTAATTTTGACTTTAAGAATTAAGCATTCAAAATTTATTTTCAAAATAATTTTTTTGAAATAATAGATTCAAATCGTAAGTAAATCAAACTATTATGTTGTCAAAATAATATTTTCTTTTCTCCTTTGAAATTCAATGTAAATTTACCTTTTTCTTTAATTAACTTTAGAAATTTTGCAGCTTCAAGAACAAACATCGTCCGAAATTCATATCCACCAGATTGGGGGGGAATAGCATCTTTGAATTTATGATCTTTTGATAAATGATAATATAATGAATCTAAAATTTGTATATACACGACAGATTTATCATCTGAATCATTTTCTTTCTTGCTAGTTAAATGATTTTTTTTCTCTCTTTGTTTGATATCATTGATGCTTTCCTTTTTAATTATTTTCGCGATATTTCCTCCTGTGGTTGAAACAAATGATGTTACAGTTGAAACAGTTTTTCCAAGAAAATCCATTGTTATGCCTAGTTTTCCATCTGGATCAGTAATAATTACATTACCATAATTTATCGCGTGAAGACCAGGTTTGAAAACTAGAGATTGTTTAGGAGAATCAGGAAATTTAGATTTAACAAGTTCTTGAATAATAGAACCTCCGATTAATAGTGAAAATAAAACATCTTCAATGATATCTTTGGTAAGATCAAAAACAATTTTTAATGTTGCTTCTAAAGTGAATTTATGAATCCAGAGTAATACCTTTTCTTGGTCATTAAATATCAGGTATCCATTGACACAAGGTAAAAAGTGAATTTGTTTTTCTTTCCAATTAAAAATAGCCGATAAATATGAAGAAAGCTTAGAAACTTTCTCTTTATCGAATTCTAAGTTTGAAGACATAAAATTTCTTCTCAGTTAACTAGTAATTAACTTGTTTTTCACTTAAATACGAGATTTTAAAGCTTATGTTTTAAAAAAGAGGTTAAAGACTTAAAAGAAGATATTACAATTTAATTTGGTTTATCTTCTTCTATTTCTACCGAATCTTCCACCACGTGTTTCTTTTTGGGTTAGTACTCGTTTAATATAATTTTTTTTATTTCGTATTCTTGGAATAGGAGAGCGTCGTACTTTGGCATCTACTTTTGGGGTTTGATTTCTAACTTTTCCAGCTTTTGCTAGTGATCCGTGTGAACCGGGCATTTTTTACACCTAAAAAATTTTTGAATGTTTAAATAATACTAAATTTGTAATTGATTTCAGCTAATAAATGTATTTCAATATTCACTATACTTTCACTATAATTCTTATATATAACCTAAACTTCTTATATTTATACTTCCTATGTTTATTAGTTGAAACTTGAAAACATTCTTCTTGTTTTCGACTTTTCTTAATTATGGAGCTCAAAATTTATGGGAAAAATTCTTTCGGTAAAGAAAATTACAAAAGGTTCAATCAATCTTGACGATTCGATTATGGATAATTTGTTTTTGAATGAAGGTGATTATTTAGCCTTTGTTGAGGAAAATAATAAAATTTATATTCGAAAAACTAGAAAGCCTCAAATTACCGACGAGAATGAATCAAACCAAATACCTACCCCTCCAACTTTCGAGGAAAAAAGTTCAGAATTCTCAGGTGAACCCAATATTGGTGGTAATAATATCCTAGATGCAGTTCAAGATGCATTAAAAAATCCTGAAATGATGAAAATGTTTCAAGATACAGCTAAACAACTGTTTTCTGCTTTTGGAGATATGGGTAATGTTTTGGATCCTAATAAAGCCAAAAAGAAAGTAAATGAGGAAGACGTCGAGGAAGATGATGATTTCGAAGGGAATTATGATATCGATGAGGATGATGATTCTGACGATGATGATTCAGATAATAAAGAATTTAAAGTTAAAATCGACTAACTTTATCAATATTTCTTATTATTCATACAATATTCGTGCTTGTTTTAATTTTTCCCTAAACCTTCTTTGTGCTAAAAAGAAAAATAGAGCTATTCCGAAACATAATAAGGTTATCAGAATATAAGGTTCTTGTGAGGTGGGTAGCCCTTGCAAATTTGGAGACCCTGAAAGAAAAATTAACTCATCTTTTATAATAAATGTAAAAATTCCAAATAACGTAAAGATCAGAATCATTAATTTGCTCATGGTGACTTCTTTCATTTTATCGTTACGATAGCAATAAAAACAGACGTCAATGTTTTTAGTTGTATCACCAGTTTTCGCTGACCATTTATTTTTTTTAATTGTTATTCTTTTTGATCGAGGTATCGATCTTTGACATTCTCCACAAGCTATTAATGGTTCGGACATATTTTAACTCACTTATCAAATTTCATAATTAGTTTTTTATAAAATAAATCTGTTATCTCGTCTAATATGGTATTAAACTAATTAATCAGTACAATCAAAAAACAAAATAGGTTTTATCTCTTAATATATTTAGATATTCCATAATTTCTCTTGATAATTTTTATCTTATTAAATTACGTGCTCTTTCATATCGTCCACTAGTTATGATATAGTAATTAAATAATATTCCTGTCATAATTCTATTTATATCAAATTTTTATATCATTTAGAAATCCTATATTCATTAGTGAATTAAAAAATTCTTAGAAAACATATCTATTCATCGCATATTATTGAAGGCATGTTCTTTAATATTATTCAATTTAAGTACCTTATCTTAAAAATATCTTAATCTCGAAATTTGGTGGAACTCTTGGAGAAAGGACGACAAACCAACAGTTATCATGATGCAGGTGTTAACATTGCTCAGTTTAATCCTGCTGATAAAGGAGACACATTCGCTACAGGATCGGACGACTTTCATATCAAAGTTTGGAATTTCAAAGATGGAAAACTTCTGAATGATATTTCAGGTGGACATGATAAACCAATTTATACTCTAGCCTATAATAATGAGGGTGATCATTTATTATCCGGTGGATTAGATAAAAGAATACTTCATTGGGACCTGAATAAATCTAAAAAGCAAAAGCTAAGATCCCATAACTTTTCGGTTGAAGCACTTGTCTTTTCACCGAATTATCAATTTTTTGTTTCAACAAGTCGAGATTTATCTTGGAAGTTATGGAATTATAACATCAATACTCCAAAAGAGATATACAAAATTCCTAACGGTCATTTTTCATATATTATGTCTGCTGCTTTTTCTCCTGATGGTAAGAACCTCATTACTGGTTCTTTTGATAGAGAAATTAGACTCTGGAAGTTAGAAAATGGAGAAAGATTAAAAATATTTGAGGCTGCTAAAACTGATGATAAAAAGAAAAAGAGTTCTGGCTCTCATGAGAAATCAATTGTGAAAGTTGCTTGGTCTATATCAGATATTATTGCTTCAATGGATGTTGATGGAATTGTAAAAATTTGGACTCCAGAAGGGGAAGAAACAAAATCTTTTAATGCTCATAAAGGAGGAAACCATATTGAATTTTCCTTTGATGGTAGCAAACTTGTTACATCTGGGGAAGATGGGCTAGTTCATATTTGGGACACTAGTTCTTTTTCTAAGACTAATTCATATTCAGCAGATGGATTAAATGTAAAAATTGCAACAATCAACTCTAATGGAACAAGATTGGTATATGGAGACGAATCTGGTAGGATTTTTATGGTGGAAATTTAATTATATAATTTAATTTAATTTTTTCTCTTTTTCTTTAATAGACTAATTATAATTAATGCAAATAAGCCAAAAGTAAAAAAGAATCCATTTATTGATAGGTTTTGGGTAGTTGTTCTGGGATCAGGAATAACAATATTATCCCATTCAGAGGGCTGAATTTCCATTAAAATAACTTCAAAGAATGGTAATGAATCATAAAGATCAGTCCTTCCAAGAATTTGATATTTTTGATCTCCAATTCCATCAGAGTTTTCATCTTTTCCCAAATAATCACTCCAGTAATTTCCTTTTGTATTATATGTAAAATTATTTGAAAATATATCACTGAATGCTTGTTGTGAATTATTAATAAAACTATTTTCATAAATATTATTGTGATAGCTATTTAATAAATAAATTCCATTCTTATTTTTATAAAACACATTCTTGTAATAATCGTATCCTTGAATATCTCTAGAATAGATTCCTGTTTCTGAATTTTCTCTAATGTGATTACTTGATATTGTTGATCTATTTTGACTACAGGAAATTGCGAAACAATTATTAAATGCTATTCCTTTAAGATTTTTTCCAATGGTATTATGAGAAATATTCACCCCATTATTACTAATAGAACTAATTCCTGATCTTAAATTATTATTTATTTTATTGTTTATTATTTGAAGAAATGGAGTGTATATTGTCCAAATTCCATTAGCACCATTATTGCTTAATTTATTACCTTTAATCATCATTTCAGTAGTATTTGATATTCTTATACCATCAAACTTATTGTAACTTATGGTGTTATTTTCAATTGTAAAATTTCTGCTATTTTTTAATACTGATTCTTTATTTACTGTAATACCGTTAAGTCCATTTTGTATTGTATTATTGTAGATTTCAGTATTAGTGTTTGAAATAAGTCGGATCGCAACATATTTTGTATCAAAAAATACATTATTTTTAATATTCAATGAAGAATCCAAAGAATTAATTGCATTCGTATTGTTAATGAGATAATTATTATCAACTATTGCAGCAGAGTTAGATAATAAAAATATTCCTTCCTCCCTCGAGTTGCTTATGAAATTATTATAGATATTAGCAGTACTTGAAAGAAATAATGATATTCCTTCATTAATATTATCAATGTAATTTTTGTGAATTTTAGCATTGGATGTTCTTTGAATCTGGATTCCTGTATCTCCACCAGAAATATAATTATTGTTAATATCAACATTAGAATTGATATCAATTGAAATTCCACTATTTTTGAAGATGTTGTATCTAATTTCAATATTAATTATATTACTTAGTTCTAATACTGAGTCGCTATTACCAAGAGAAGTAATATAATTATTCTGAATCACAATATGATGAGAAATATCAGAAAGACTTAAAACAGGAATACCAGGATTATCAGAAGTTATATTCGTATTTTCAATAATATAAGGATCAATTTCAGACCCTAATCCAGTCCAATTATTAGATAGTGCAGCAGATTCAAATTGTGAATTTCCTCTTAAAGACAATTGGGATAAATTTTTGAGATTTGGATTTAAATTAGGTAAAACATTAAATTCATTAATATTAAAATCTGTATTGTTATCTGAATACTGAAACTTGTCTATTCCTAGTTGAGATCTTTCTGAATCCGTAAGAATATCAGGATTTACAAACAAATGAATATGATGACCCTGTGAAATACCCAATAGTGGATTAATATCAATAAAATGGTTTACAAGCCAATTGTAGGATTGTTCATAATCACCTTGTGCTTTAACTTGATTTGATACAATAAAGAAATTTACGCTTGGATTGTTCACTATATATTGCTCCATTGCATCAGGATTATTTTTAGAAAACGGTAAATTGACATTAGAGTATTCTTGTGTTGATCTTACATTTATTGGATCATATCCATTCATATAATACCTAATAGAATATCTTGCACCAGGTTCGTTAAATATCCAAGTAGATTTGTTATTTCCTCCATCATGTGTGAGAATAAAGTTCCCCATTCTCTCAAATCCATCCTCTCCAGGACCAGATTTCCAGTTAACCCACCATGCAGATCCTAATGCTCCAGATAGAACAATAATTCCGATAAAAAACAATGATCTATATGGAATCCTATCTCGTAAGAGATATAATGGAATAGCTATTAATATTATATTCAATATAAGATACATGCCATCAAATTCTCCCCAGCCGTTTAACCAGACATAACGGTGGATTTGGAAAGTAACAAGCATAGCAGCAAACATTCCAGGAATTGATCTAACGAGAAATAGTGCCATAGCTAAAAATAACCCTAAAATCAATATTAATGCTGAGAGAAAGTATTTCATGGTGTTAGTATCTGTGAGAAGTAAATCAAGATTTATTAAATAAGGACCAATCTGTGCTATAGTGAGCAATAAAAATAAAGGAATTAATAATACTGTTCTTTCGTACATATCTTTTAAATGAATAGAGCTTTTTGCTTTCTTCAAAGAATAAAATATACCGTTTGCTGCAATAGCAAAGTATGGGAAGAAAGCTGCTAAATAATAATAATTCAACTGAAATTTAGCTGGAACGAAAATGAATAAAACTAATAAGAACCAAGACAAATATAAACTTAAGGTCGCGTAATTCCTTTTTTTATGAAAAGCCCAAATTCCTGCTAGGAAAAATGGAATACTAACGATAAACAAAGGCTCAATAAAACCACCTAATGACTCGGCAACGTTATAAGATGTTCCAAAATCATATCTCCAAGAAATATAAAATTCAAAAAATAACCAAGTATATGTAATACAGCTTCCGGCAGGATCACCAGGTTGTGGCCAACATTCTCCTGGACTATTTGGATCTCTATATAATTCGCCAGCTTTTCTTATAAAATACCCTAGCTCTTTCATATTGGAATCTAAATATTGAATCCACCACATAAATGGCATCAATGAAATAATAATAACTACTAATAATACTAATGTAAATAATAAAAATTTCTCGTACCGAAATGTCCAGCGATTGAGGTAATAATTTTCAATATCCGAATAACCTGTTGAAATTTTCAACTGATATTTATATATCTTTTTTACGAGCTCTAATGTAAATAAAGATACAAAAAAACTAACTAATAAAATAATTATACCTGTTACAGTGATTAATAGCCAATCACGGTTAAAAAAATCTCCAAAAAATAATAAATAGACTCCCCAGAATCCTATTGCAATTCCAAGTGGTATTAGAGGAATTACTAATGAAAAATCTAATATTATTCCTTTGGCCCAGGGTGCACTAAATTTTTCAAAAAAGGGGTTTAGATCATCATTATTATTATTACTAGAGCTAGTTTTTTCAATAGTTTCTTTTAATACTTGGATTATAGCAATGATAATGATTCCTATCATCCAAACACTGAAAATACTAATCGCTATTCCACTAATAATACTGAAAATTCCTGTTATAAGTAAACCTAAAGTGCTGTTAATATCGGATGGAATTTCTGAAACTGAAAAATCAATTGATCCATTTGTTGATCCTCCACCAAGGAATGTCACCAATATAGAAGTAATAGGTTCTAAAAATCTAGAATAGATCAAGTCAAATCCAAAAAAACTAATATATCCACCTACAATTCCCATAGTTAATCCTAAAATTACAAATAAAACATTTTTCTGAATTCTAAAGAATTGTTTTTGAGAATCACTTTGCAGATAAGCTTCAGAGACGCTATTTTCTTTAAAACTATCTAATTTTTCTGAATTTTCGGGTGTTTCATCTGAATCTTCTTTTGGTGATGAAACCTCGAATATTGATTGTAAAAATGAATTGATTGCAAAAAATAAAACCACAACTATTATTACTCCCCAAAAATCAATGGAAAATCCAAAAACATCTATAGTAATCGCTCCATTTTGGAACAATGAAGAGAATATGATTAAAGCAAGAATCGCTCCTAACATCGCACTTACTTCGGATTCTAAATCCTTACTAATTACAAATAAATTTTTATTTATTCTGCTCCAAAATCTTCGAATATTGTGTTTTGGGATAAAATGTTGTAAAAATCTCAAAATAAAGTATAAAGCGATTGGTGGACCAACAATTAATCCTTGCCATGCCTTAGAGAATAAATCGATTGCATTAATAGTTCCAGTTAAGATAACATAGAAGAAAGCTTTTCTTGTATTACCAAAGAACCAATGATCGATGGCTTTAACACCAAAAACGGCTGTTAAAGCTGATATCCCTACTATAGCAGGGTCTAAATAACTTGTTCGACCATAAAACATAACAAACCAAGTTAAACTCATTAACAATCCAAATATTACACCAATGGAAAACCCATCGGAAGTTTCTTCTTCCTCTTCAGGTTTTTCATCTAAATTTTCCAGTTCCCAGATATTCTTTATACCGTATTCTCCATAATATTTAGAATCAGTAACATTTTTTGGGATGATGTCAATATCATTCCTTCTCTTTTGATGATGATAGATGAAGAATCCAAATAATCCCATTAAACCTGATAAAACACCCATACTCCATTTGACTGCTAATGAATTATTTCCAATTGTATTAATAGCTAAAGCACCTAACCAGAATAGAAATGGTGGTTTATCAAATAATTTAATTTCATTACCAGAATCTGAGTAGTATAATGGTAATAACCAATTTTGTTCTTTTGCCATTCGCATTGCGATATCGCTAAACCATCCTTCATCCCAAGTTCCAATAGAATATACGTGATATAGTCTTGCTAGTACTCCAAGTATTCCTATACAAAACACTACGATAAAAAGCTTAATTAAATTACTTCTGTTTGCATACCAGTCGTAGATTTTATGTGTAGGGTCAAACTGATAATATATAGATAAAATTGTATAAAGAAGAATTGTGATAAACAATATTATTGAAATTAATAACAAATCAAGATCGTAAAAACCACGAACTGTATAAAGAGCATAGATGTAATAAAATAAAAATCTTGAAATTCTGTAAAGAATTGAATGCTGATTAAAATAGGATGTTTTGTTAAATTGCATTAACGTAGGAAGATTTTCATTAATATTAGCACAATAATTACGTATTTTTGAAAATGAGAAAACTAAACTAACAAAAAAATCTAATGATAGTAAAAACCAGAGGTTTTTTGGGAAAATAGGATCAGAAATGAAAAAAGTAAAATAAAAACTAAAACCAAATAAGAAAGAAAATAAAATTGCTTCTAAGTTATTTATTAGTACTTTAGGGAATTCAAATTTTTTGTTTATCCAAACTATAAAATCAGAGTCATCAATAATATTGTTAACTTGTTCTTCTTGAATATTTGGTTGTTCTTTGTTTTTATTATTGAAAGTATTTGACATGGTAGTATCCAGTTAAAAATTACTATATCACAATAAAGAATAATTAGTTCTGTAATTAATACATGAATATTGAATTTTCACAGTTTAAAGTAAGGATTATAATACACAAAAGTTGATAATTACACGTTTAAATTTCTGGTAATATAATTTATTGTCATTGAAAGAGAAAAGATAATTCTTAGTTTTTTGATTAATATGTCAAAAATAATAAATCAATTTTAATTTTTAATTTTCAAGGAGAATTTTACGTTGTCTCGAAAAAATAAGAAAGAATCCAAGAGTTTATTAGATAAATACCTTGAAACTCCAAACGCAAAACTAGTCTATAATTCTCTCCTAAAATTTGGTCCTCTAACTATTGGAGAAATTCATTTTATAACTCAGTTGGATAAGAATGATACAATAAAAACAGTTAAGGATTTAATTGAGAGTAAATTAGTAGAACCAACTAAAGATACACAAGAAATGTATTTGGCAAAACCTCCTTTTACTTTTTTTTCATCAAAGTTAAAAAAATTACAGAATGCTAATATAAATACTATAGAACTTCTGAAAAAGGAAATGAAAAAATTAAATGAAGGTTTGAGTAAAAACTTTCAAAAACACGATTTAGCTAATGTTTTGGCTACACTTAACGATGATTTAGATAATAACCAAAGACAATTAATAGTTGATTTTAAAACAACATACGAAAAATCTTTAAATGAAATTTTGGAAAAAATTTCCTTAATCGCAAAAAACACCCTACAAGAAAGAGAAAATATACATAATAATGCTTCAAAAGATATTAAAGATTTGATTGAAGATACAAATGAAAAAATTAGTGGCATTTTAAAGGAAAGCGAAAAAGAATCAAATATTTTCCAAGATCAGCTAAATACAAACAAGAAATCTTTTAGAAACATTATTCAAGAACTATCTGAGACCGTTGAGGAAACTGCAAAGAACATTGCTACAAACATTCAAGAATCAATAAAGCAGGTGGAAGAAAATTTCGTTAATGCTTTAAGAAATTCGATTTCGGAATCAGTAACTCTATCTCAGAATTTCAGAGAAGAATTAACTGAAAATTATACCTCAATTAAAGATAAAACACTTAAAATGGTTTCAACAATTGATGAAAATGCTATTACTTCCTTGGATGTAATAATCAAGGATGTTTTAGGATCAAAACTCTCTGAAAATGTAGATTACATGGAAAAACAAATCAATCCACTTATAACTGAGTTCAATAAAAAATTAGAACAGTTTAAAGAGCTATTCTTGAAATCAAATGAAGAAATCAGATTGAAACTAGATCAAGAAGTATCTACCATACTTGATGACTTTTTTAAGGATATGACACCTCCAAAAGAAAAATTAAAACTTTTTAAAGACACTTTTCCTTCACAGTTGGGTGGAATGTCTAATCTTTTGCAGGAAAAGATTGGAAAGTTTGTTTTTAAGCTTACAAACGATTTTGATAGAAATAGTTCTATATTAGAAACAATAACAATCGAATATTTAGAAAAGATTAATGAATTTTCAGAAAACGAATTAAGTCAAAATATTTCAGAAAATCAGGAATTAGTTGAAAAAATCAGCACAATTATTGAAAAATTGGGGAAAACTATTCTTAAAGAAACAAAGAGTTGGGAAAAATCTTCTGAATCTATTGAGAAAAGTTTAAGAGATTTATCAGCAAATATAAATAGAAGAATTGAACTTTTTATTACAGATGCTAAGACAGAATTAAATGATAACTCAAAAGAAGTTAGAGAAGATTTGAATTCCTTCTTACAACTGAGCAATATGCTTAAAGAAGATATTGATGATTATAACTTATTATTTACATCTAATTTAGGTGATTTTAAGTCTAAAAATGAATTACTAAAACATTCTTCAATTAAACTTATTTCAGAAAACAAAAATTATATAGAATCTCTTAAAACTCAACAAGCTGAAAAAATTAGTCAAGAAATAAAGCAGTTTGTTGAACAACCTGTTGAAAAATTTAATTTAGCTAATAAGGAATTCAATAGCGATGTAAATGAATTTATGAGTGAATTTAAAAACCAAATTAATGATATAATACAAAAAAATAAAACTTTGGTAAAAGATAGCGAACAACAATTGCAAACAGAGCTTGATCAAACTAAGAATGATTACCAAGAGAAGATAAAAGAAAACCAATCTAATATTGATACTACATTCTCAAAAATTAATGATCAAATGAATAAAACAATTGATGAAGCTGTAACAAACATAATTGATTCTTTTAACCAACTTAAGGAAGAATTTTTGAATGACATTCAGTCTGAGAAAGATAAAGTATCTTCAAATTATACAGATATTTATAGTTCTTTTGACAATATCTTAGATAGAGCGGCTCAAATCTCAAACCAAACACTTAATATTACAAATAATTCTTTTTCAGATTATTTTTCTTCCTTCTCAAATAAATTAGATGAAAAAGTTGACAATTCACGTAATAAAATTGATAAAATAGAACTTGATCTTAAAAGTTCTTCAGAAATTACTTTTAATAAGACTTTAGAACAAATTAACAAATTTATAGATGATATAGGCAAAAAATCTTTACAATCTAATGATTCCTTAATAAAATCACTCTTGGATTTGTTGAATACTTCATCAGAAGATATGGGTAACATTCAAGAAAATTCTCAAACAAATATTGCAAATATCGGGGATTTATTTCAAAAGTTACAGGCAGCGATTCAAAAAACATTTACTATAATTGATGAAAGAACAAAAAGAATCGATAATGAATTGATTGATTTATCTTCTTCGAATGCAGAAAAATTAAATGAACAACTACTTGAAACATCAACATTAATTACCTCTAATATGAATAATTTAATCAATTCAGCGGGAAATAAGTTTTCTGATATAGAAACTGAAGTAAAAGAATCAATAACTGAATTAATGATTAATTCAGAAATCAAAACAAATTCTCAAATCAGTAAACTTTCAGATTTGTTAAAAGAGTATAGTGAATCTAAACTTGAATTATTCAGAAAAAATGTAGGTCAATATAAGGAAAAGACTTCAGAATTTCAATCAGAAACAGTTGCACTCGCCCATGAAATTAGTAGTAATATCCACGAAGCATTTGAAATATCTCATAATACCTTTTCTGATTTAATTAATCGTTTTGAGGTTCAATTAAAGTCTGGTATCAAAAAAACTAAAGATAATTTGAATAAACTTGTTACTCAAAATAGTGAATCTCTTATTTCTGATAATATTGATCCTTCTATTACCTCAACAAATGAAATAATAAATTCTCTAAACGGTGAACTTGCAAATCTAAAATCAACTCTAATTGACAATTTAGATGAAAATATATCAGCTTTAGCTTCAGAAATCAAAATTATTGAAAGTGAAACTTCAAACAATATAAAAATATCTTTTAATGAGGGAAATGAAAAACTAACAAAGTTGTTTGACTCATATCAATCGAAATTAATGAATCAAGAGTCAGAAGAAGTTCAATCTTTACGTGAAGTTGCTGAAAAACTAATAGAACCACTTGAAATAATTGAAACAGTAGTTACCGATCGTATTTCTGGTTCAATTACCCCGTATCAAGAAAACTTGAACCAATCACTGGATGAACAAAAAGATGCTTTTACCTCTAACCTCAAAAAAATTTCCTCTTCTTATAACAATTTATTATCGGATTCCAAATCTCTAAGTAAAAAACTAACAGTTACCTTGAATCAATCCCTAAGAAGTACAGATGAAACTATCCAAGATTATAATAAGGTAGTTTCTACTGAATTATCAATATTTGAAGAAAAATTTGAGCCAAGATTAGAAGAAAGTGTTAAAAATAGCATTAAACAGGGTAATGATTATTTAAATCAAAGTCATGAATTATACCAGAAGGATTCTCAGAGTTTAAGAAACACACTTCTAGAATTTCTAGATCATATGTCAACACAGCTTGGGAATGTAACTAATGAGACAAAAAGTAATATCGAACTATTTTCTACCTTAATTCGCAATGTTTCTGATTTCTTAATGCAAGAAAACAAAAAAGGTCAGCTTTTAATACAAGAAGTCAAAAAATTCATTGCTCCTGATGATTTAACGAATAATTTCATCTCTATTGTTGAAGAAAGCAATAAGAAACTTAGTATTGTTACCCCAAATCTTGAACAAATCCTCCCAATCCTTCCAAAAATTAATAAAAAGTCACGTACGAGGATAATTACCAACAAATCTGATAGTGATATTAAAAGCCTAGAAAAAATCTATAAGAAAAAAGGAAATGTATCAGTCTTTGTATCTGAAATCAATATTCCCTTTATTTTGGTAATTGGTGAAAGGACTGAGGTCGATCCAAAAACTAACTATCCTTTTAAAGCTTTATTAGGAATTATATCTGATGATCAAGAGAAAGGCACCCCTGGGTTCCTGATTACTAATAAAAATATGATTGATTTTTTTGATAAGTCAGTTTTTGTTTCGATTCTAAAAAATGCTAAATCAAAACCCAGACAAAATGTTGTGTAGATTTATGTCGGATCAAATTATTTCTTAAAAGAAAATAATCTTCTTTAAAACGGATCTACTTATCTTGTAATATCTCTATTATGCTTACAATCTGATTTAAATATTCTCGTTTCTTTAATTGCCTTTTTTCCATCATTATCTAATTTGAATATTTGATGTGATGAATGATGAAGAAACGGACTAAGGCCTATAAACCTACTAAAAAAACTACATCTATGAAAAGAGAACTCTACCAATTAATGAATACCAGCCAATATAATAGTGATTTAATAAAACCATTTGAGAAACATAATTATGAAAAAAGATCTTTTATAAGATTACCAAAGAACGAAAAAATTAAAATACTTCAAAATGATTTATACCGAGAAGCCTACAGATTAGCAGAATTTCTCACAGCAGATTCATATCGAAGAGGATATGTTAAATGATAACAATAATCTCGATACTTCATTATCAATTATAACAATTTTAATCAAAATTATCTCATTAAAATTTTTTAATTGAGCATTCATTAACTCATTTATGGTTAGTAAGTCTAAAGAATACAAAATTATAGTTAACTCGACAATTTCTACTCCATTTTACGACTCTTCTGCTCCAACTATAAAAAATCAACTAGATAATTGTCAGATTATCAAGAATGGAGCAATTGCTTATACTGATATCATTTTAGCAATTGGTGACCAGGAAGAAGTTTTGAAAGAATATAGTGCGGCGGGTGCTAATGAAATTACAGATGCAAAAGGAAAATTAGTCTTACCTGGATTTGTAGATTCTCATACACATATTTCTTTTGTAGGTAGCCGTGAAAAAGAACTAGAATGGAAAATCAATGGATTATCCTATATAAATATCGCTTCTCGTGGAGGAGGAATACTTTCATCAACTAAAAGAACTAGAGAAGCATCTCTAGATGTCATGGTTAATGAAAACAAGTCTTTTTTGGATAAAATGCTGTTGACTGGAACAACAACAATTGAAGCTAAAAGTGGGTATGGACTAGAAACAAAGACAGAATTGAAACAATTAGAAGTATTGGAAAAGCTTGATAAGATTCATCAAATAAAAATTCATCCAACTTTTCTTGGTGCTCATGCTATACCAGAAAATTCAAACGCTGAAGATTATACACAGATGATATTGGATGAAATGATACCTGCCGTGAAAAAACAAAACATAGCAAAATTCATTGACGTATTTTGTGAGAAAGGATATTTTTCTGTTGAACAATCAAAGAAAATAATAGAAGAAGGTGTGGAATATGGGTTAAAACCTAAAATCCATGTAGATGAGATTGCGAAAAATTTTAAAGGGTCAGAATTAGCAGCAGAATTAAATTCACTATCAGCAGATCATTTACTTCAAATTTCTGACCAAGGAATTGTAGACTTAGCTAAAAATTCTGTTATTGGCAATTTATTACCAGGAACTCCTTTTGTTTTAAGAATGAAAGAATATCCACCTGCTCGAAAAATGATTATGAAAGGCGTACCCATAGCGATTTCTACTGATTTCAATCCTAATTGTATGTTAACTTCCATGTTGACTGTTATGATGCTTGCTAGTTATCAAATGGCGATGAAACCAATGGAAACATTAACAGCTGCAACAATAAATGGAGCATGGTCAATAGAACAGGCAAAAAATATTGGCTCGCTTACACCGGGTAAGAAAGCTGATATAATAATTCTAAATGTTCCAAATATTCACTTTATTGCTTATTATTTAGGAGAAAATGTTGTACAACATGTAATAAAGGAAGGTAACTTAGTAGTGAAAGATAAACAACTAATTAATCATACTATTAATCCGAATCAATAGTTTTTCTTATCGTGTCAAAAAAATCAGTTAAGTCTATGTTTCCACCACTAATAATGATCCCGATTCTTTTATTTTTTACATTTCCAGGAAAATCTTTTGAATATTGCAGAAAAGCAGCTAATGATACTGCTCCTGAGGGTTCCACAATGATCTTCATTCGCTCCCAATAAAATTTCATGGCATCTACAATCTCATCTTCTGAAACTGTTACGAATCCATCAACAAATTTCTTTATGAAATTGAAAGTTATCGGAGCTAGGGATGTTCGTAAACCATCAGCAATGGTGTTAGGGTTTGATTGTGGAATTATTTTTCCAGTTTTAAACGATTGGTATGCATCATCAGCATTTTTAGGTTCAGCACCAAATATTTTTGATATTTTTCCACCTTCCTTAGCAATAATTGAACAACCACTCATTAAACCTCCACCACCTACTTGAACAAATAAAAAATCCAAATTATCAACTTCTTCAATTAATTCAAGAGCAACAGTTCCCTGGCCTGCAATTACATGCTCGTTCGCATAAGGATGGATCATAGTATACCCATATTCATTCATTAATCTTTGAACGGTTTCTGTTCTGGATTTCTCATTTGGTTCACAAAAAACAATTTCTGCTCCATATCCTCTCGTCGCTTCAATTTTTACTTCAGGTGCATTTTTAGGCATTACTATGACAGTTTTAATATCTAAAATAGCTCCGGAAAGAGCAATTGCTTGTGCATGGTTTCCACTAGAATGGGTTACCACACCAATCACTTTTTCTTTTCTAGAAAGTTTTCTAAGGGCGTTATAAGCTCCTCTAAACTTGAAGGCACCCATTCGTTGAAAATTTTCACATTTAATAAAAATTTTAGAGCCAGTAATTTCATTAAGAGTTCTTGAAGTTAAAACTGGAGTTCTATTCACAACTCCATATAATTCTTTTGAAGCATCAATAATTTTTTTTAACATATTTGAAATGACACCTAATAATATTAGTTATCCTATTTTGGCTCTCATTCAATACTTTGATGTTCGAAGTAAGTCTTATATAAATAGAATATTTACCATTAAGCCTTAGCAAATTATTATGAGTTCCTTCTTCAATTATTTTACCTTTTTAAAATTAATATCATATTCGTTTGTTCAATTGGCGATAATCTATGAGCGACGACAATACTTGTTTTGTTTTCCATAAGTTTTCCTATTGCATCTTGAATCAAAATGACAGGGCTGGATAATCAAATTTGATCTCAACAGGTATTCGATTTATTTAAAAAGATAAAATTTTGAATGCGAGTGCATTTTGCTGAATAATTTCTTTAGTTTGGAATAATTTTATCTAAGTTACTACTGCTTTCTTGAATAAATACTGAGTTTTATAAGAAGACTTTCCATATTAACTATTGTTAATATCAAAATTTCAGGGATTAATATGTCTCAAATTACTGAAACAACTACTGAAGAAGTATTAGAAATAAAAAATCTTCATGCTTCAATTGGAGATAAAGGGATTTTAGAAGGAATTTCCCTTAAAATTAAAAAGGGTGAAATTCATGCCCTTATGGGTTTAAATGGTAGTGGAAAAACTACTTTGTCAAAAGCTATCTTTGGACATCCATCTGTAAAGCTAATTTCTGGGGAAATAAATCTAAATGGAGAAAGCTTGCTTAATTTATCAACTGACGAAAGAGCAAAGAAAGGATTGTTCTTAGGTATGCAATACCCGCAAGAAATACCAGGTGTATCATTAATGAACTTTCTTCGAACTGCTGTTAATGCTCAACAAGGTGGAACTCAAGACGAAAACGTGGTAGATCCTTTAGAATTCAATATTCAGCTTAAAACAATTATGAAAAAGATTGGGATGGATAAATCCTTTGCTAATCGATATGTAAATACAGGATTGAGCGGTGGAGAACGTAAGAAAAGTGAACTACTTCAGCTTTCCGTATTAAAACCAAAATTTGCTGTTTTAGATGAAATAGACTCAGGTTTGGATATTGATGCTTTAAGAACTATTGCAGAAAATATTAACGTAATTTTAAAAGAAGAAAGAATGGGTCTTTTAATTATTACTCACTATCAAAGAATCTTAAATTATATCAAACCAGATTTTGTTCATGTTCTTATGGATGGGAAAATTGTGATGTCTGGTGGAAAAGATCTAGTAGAAAAACTAGAAGAACACGGATATGACTGGGTTAGAAAAGAATTAGGACTTCCAGATAACTCCATTAATTAAGATTTTGAAATTATTTTAAAGTTCTTTAATTTGGATGAATATTAAATTTCTTATAACCAGCATATTAATATTTAATCAAAATAATCTTGACTGTAATTAAAATAAATATATCAGAAAATATTAAATTACCTGTAGAAATACCTCATAAGGTAGGTTTTATGCTAACTCTTGAATCAGTAAGAAAAGATTTCCCCATTTTAGAACGAAAAGTTCATAATAATATTCCTTTAGTATATTTAGATAATGCGGCTACATCACAAAAACCTAAATCAGTTGTTGATGCGATCAGTAACTATTATTTGAATTATAATGCAAATGTACATCGTGGTGTTCATACACTTTCAGAAGAAGCAAGCAATGCATTTGATGATGCTAGGATTAAAGTAAAGAATTTTATTAATGCTAAAAACGATTATGAAATTATTTTTTCTAGGAATACCTCTGAGAGTCTAAATTTAGTTGCTTGGAGTTTTCCTGAAAAGTTCATCAAAAAAGGGGATTATATTATTACCAGTGTAGCTGAACATCACTCAAATATCGTTACCTGGCAACAAGTTGCCAAACGAACAGGAGCTATATTGGATCTTGTCGGCCTTACTGATGATTATCGGTTAAATATAGATCAATTAAAAGGACACATAGAAGAAAAACAACCAAAACTAGTAGCTGTTAGTCACATGTCAAATGTTTTAGGCGCAATTAACCCTGTTAAAGATATTGCTAAATGGACTCACGATATCGGAGGCTATATCGTTGTTGATGGCGCTCAGAGTGCTCCTCATATTCCTGTTGATGTTCAAGATCTTGATCTTGATTTTTTTGCAGCATCAGGTCATAAAATGTGCGGGCCTTTTGTAGGGTTCTTATATGGTAAAGAGGATCTATTAAATCAGATGGAACCTATGTTATTTGGGGGAGAAATGATAAAAGAAGTACACCGTGACTCTAGCAAATGGAATGATATCCCCTTTAAGTTTGAGGCAGGAACTCCTAGTATTGCTGAGACTATAGGTTTAGGTGCTGCCATAGATTATCTAACAAAATTGACAATGGAATGGGTTGCTGCACACGAACATGATATTACTGAATACTTTTTAAAACGATTAGCTGAGGAGGCTGATTTAATAAAGTTAATAGGACCTTCAGAAAGTACCAATAGAGGAGCAGTTTTTTCTTTTACAATGGATCCTCTACATCCACATGACGTTGCTCAGGTCTTAGATTCTCATGGAATTGCTATTCGATCTGGTCTGCATTGTGCTCAACCTTTACATGAGGAATTAGTAATTCCGGCAACTAGTCGTGCATCGTTCTATTTATATAATACTAAGGATGAGGTAGATTTCTTTTTCGACTCCCTTAAAAAAGTAAAAGATGTTTTTACATAATCTACAAATTTGGAGTAAGATAGTTTGAGCAATATATATTCGGAAAATATTCTGCATTATTACAAGAATCCCAAAAATAAAGGTAAATTAGATAATCCTACTTTAGAATTTTCTGAGAACAATCCTTTATGTGGGGATCATTTACAAATGCAAGCTATTCTGGATGAAAACGATAAGATCATTGACATTAAATGGGATGGACAAGGATGCGCTATTAGTCAAGCCTCAGCTAGCATTTTAACTCAAATGGTTAAATTAGAGGAGATGAACCTTGATGATATCAGAAAATTTGACAAAGATGATTTGCTGGAACAACTTGGAATTAATCTTTCACCCAATAGATTAAAATGTGCTTTATTATCACTTTCAACATTAAAAAGTGGTGTCATTACTCATCTTGGAATGAGAGAAAGTGGAGATATTCTTATTAAAAGTAATGATAATAAATAATTCCGTTTTTCTTATCTAATTTATACAATACATTTTTTAATTTGAATGCTTTTAATTTTCATGTTATGAATAAAGCCAAATCAATTAAATACTCCTCTGATGCAGTATTTGATGATGATTTATTTCTAATAGAAGGTAATGATGTACAAGGAAATTTAAGAGCATCCTCAATAGTTGTTGAAGGTGATTTACTAGTTTCAAAAAATTTAGAGACCAAGGAGGGATCTATAAAAGTAAAGGGGAGTTTAAATGTTGGAAATAATGTTGCTTGTGCAAAACTACTAAAGGTAAGGGGAAATTGTAGCGTTCAGGGAATCATTCAGTCTAAGAAAATAATTCTGGACGGAAAGATCGATACTAGCTCTATTAAAGCAGACTCAAAGATTTCCATTAAAGGAGAAATTAATATCAACGGTGATATAGAATCTTCAGAAGAAATTAATATCTCCGTAATGAAATTCAAAACATATAACATCAAAGGGATTATTTCGGCTCCAATTGTAGAATTAAGATACCAAAAGATCTATTCAAACCTATATGAGATTCCATTTAAAATATACAAGCTTTTCGGAAAGAAAAAGAAAATTAATCGTGAAATTATTTTTAGAAATTTATCGATAACAACGAATATGTTAAGAGTTAGTAGTTTGTTTGCCACAGATCAAATTAAATATACTTTTGACAGTTCTTGTAATATTAAAGCTAAGAAAATTGAATTTTATCAATTTAATCCCCACCCAAAAACAGAAATGAAACTTTTTAGTTATGAAAAAGGGAAAATTGATGATGAATGATTTTTATCGTAAAATTAACAATGTAATATTCATTTAAAGTGATAATTATTTTTCATTCGGATCTAAACGGTTAAAATTATAAGTGTTCATAATTAAAGTAATTATTGGGAAAATCTGCATATTATTGGCTTACCCCCTTTATATTAACCTACACAGCAACAAAGTCTGTATAAACTTAAATGACATTTGAAAAATGAATAATTTAGAAGAGAATCCAAAAATTCTTGATCAAATTTTCAAAGAGATTATTAAAGACTATAAAAATTTCAATCTAGTTTTTTGTTCAGTTATCATGATACAAAATGGTATCCCTGTTTATAATTATCAAAAAAAAAATTGGGAGATTAATAACGAAATTTTATCTGCTATTGCAGTCGGTGCTATTCATACAGGGGAGTTTATCAATTCTAAATTAGATATTAACATTGAAGAAAAATTAGAATATGTTATAACTGGTTCTGATGGCCATACCACATTCATAAAACTAAAAGTACTTGAGGATTTTATTCTTTTAGCATTTAACACCGACAATACGCAAATTGGGACAACTATTCGCTTTGCACATGGTTTTGCAAATGAAATAATTAGAAGATTATATTTCCCTTAAAGTAATTCTTGATTTATGATCGTAACCTTTTCTAGTCACTTTTTTTGATGGATTTTTCATTTTCGTTATACCTTCATTTGATTAAGCAGTACTTAATGCTTACTAGCAATAAAATAATGAATATTCCTAATTTTGCAAATATTATCAATTAAACTCTGGGATGAATTTTGGATGAATTGGAAATACAAAATTATAGAACTCCCTAAAATCCCTTATAAACTAGGTTTAGGAAGGATCTTAGGAAAAAAGATGTTATTATTGATCACTGAAGGAAGAAAATCAAAAAAACTCCGTGTTACACTTCTTCAATACGTTATTCATAAGAAATGTTACTTTATAGGATCAATGAGAGGAGTCTATGCAGATTGGTATAAAAATGTTGAAAAAAACAACCGAGTATTAATTCAAATGGGACATAAGATAATTAAAGGAACGGCATATCCAATATCTTCACCAACAAAGGCTCTAGATTTCATGAAATTACGATTATCTAAGCATCCTGTCATGATAAGATTGATACTATATCTAGATGGGGTTAAAAATGTAAATAATGATAAAGAAATGTATAAATATGCACAGAAGATATCTTTTATAAAAATTGAACCATTGAACATTAAAACTTAAAACCATTTTATTATTGATTATTTTCTCTAGCAAAAAATTTAGTAAATTTTTGAAATAAAAAGGAGAATAGTCATAAGATCCTTTTTTTGTAAAAAAACTAATATTGAATTGATTTGGTGTTATCCTTTGGTTAACGATGACAATATAGAAGTAGATTTAAGGTCTGATACAAAAACCCTTCCAACTAAAGAAATGATTGAAGCTATAAGCAATGCAAAATTAGGTGATGATCAAGCAAGAGAAGATCCTACAGTTATAGAGCTTGAAGAAAAATCTGCTAAACTTTTTAGAAAGGAAGAAGGATTATTAGTAACTTCAGGGACACAGGGTAATTTATTAAGTATACTATCTCAAACTGATGGTCGTGGATCAGAAATAATAGTTGAAAAAGATGCTCACTGTGTGTTTTATGAAGTTGGAAATCTTGCAGCTCTAGGAGGAATAATGGTAAGAACTCTAACTGGAAAAAATGGATACATTGACCCAGATGATGTTAAAAATACTATTAGAAGTGATTTTTCTCATTATCCAAAAACAGCTCTTGTGTCTTTAGAGAATACTCATAATCGCGCTGGAGGATGTGCTTTTACAGTTGATCAAATGGATTCTATGGGAAAATTAGCACAAGAATATGATATTGGATTTCATGTTGATGGTGCACGAATATTTAATGCTGCTTTTGCAACGAATTCATCAGTTCAGGAATTGACAAAAACAGCTACTAGTGTTACTTTTTGCTTATCAAAAGGGTTATCTTGTCCAATAGGTAGCATAATTGTAGGTTCTTCAGAATTAATATCTCGTGCTAGAAAATTAAGGCAAATGCTTGGTGGATCAATGCGTCAAGCAGGAATTATTGCTGCTCCAGGATTAGTAGCCTTAAATAATTTTTCACGTATTAAAGATGATAATGAAAATGCTAAATTATTGGCAGATGGTATAAAATCTTATGGTTCAAATGCAATAAAAGTTTCAGATCCTGATTCTAATATTGTGTTAGCTCAAACAGCTATTTCTTCTGATGATTTCATCCAAAAACTTGCAGATAAAAACATCTTAGTTTATGGTATGGGACCGAACACAACAAGATTTGTTACCCATAGATTAGTTAATAAGGAAGATATTGAATTATCTATAGAGCGAATTGGAGAAATGTTAAAAGAAATGATAACTTTTTAATAATTCTATGAAATATTTTTAAGGAATTATTAAATCTACATAAATGGGCAGATGGTCTGAACCATGTTGTTCTGTCATCACTATAAATGTACCTGTTGATATATCTGGAGATGTAAAAATATAATCTATTGTCTCATAAGGAACATAAGAATCATACGTATAACCCGATGAAGAATTTAGAGTATTTCCAGATTCCACCCAAGTATCAACGTATCCTCCTGCTAAGACTGAATCATAAAGCGTAGTGTTAGGAAGATCATTAAAATCACCAACTATAATAATCGGGGATCCTGGTAACTGGGTATCTTCAACAAAATTATGTAAATCTTCTACTTGATTTGATCTGTCTAAGGGAGAAAATACACCAAGGTGTATAGAATAAAAGTCTATTTTCTGATTTGCAACCGTCACTCTAACATGGACAGCTGCACGTGGCAAGTTTTCTGCTCTAAGCATAATAAAATCAGAAGAGTCTATTTTATACTTAGACAAAATAGATCAGGAGTTTGATATTGGGGACCAGGGCCGTTATAGATATAATAACCCAATTCATTTGCAAGTTTAACTAATGGATTTACATTGGAAGATGCTATTCTGGTAGGTAAACTTTCTTGCAATCCAATTATATCAGGATTAGCTTCTCTGATTGTTTTTGTCAGCATTTCTAAATCAAGAATTCCTTCTGTATTAAATGCTTGTTGGATATTGTAACTCATAACTCTAATATCTTTTCCACTTGAAGTTGGTGAAATGGAAGACTGCATTAAAAATGGAGATAATGATGCTAGTATAATGAACACTCCTAACATATAAGCTAGGAATTGAATTGGCGTTGGCTGTTTCATTCAGCTAACCTCCTTTGAAACAAGATTTTTATAACTAAGTCCAAATAGTATCAAACCAAATATTAACACGTATGGAACAATAAATCCTTTAAATAGGATTTCCAAGAAAGAGGGCAAGACAGTATAAACATAAGTAAAAACAAACACTAAAGTTGCAAGTATAAACGGAATGGTTGATCCTCCTATTATCCAGTCGATATTTAAGTTATCAGATACCTCTAGCCTAGAGAAAACCAAAAATAAATCAGATAACAAAGCAAATTGTGCATCAGCCCAGATCAAAGATACGATTATTACGTGTAGAATTCCTAAATCAAATAATACTGAGGTAGAAGATCCTGAATCGGAGGATATAAAAAGATGAAAAAAGCCAATATCTAAAATAAAAATAATTAAAATAATGTTAGATATAATTAAAAATGATTTATTGAGTAAAATGTTAATCAAATTTTTATTTGAGAATAATAAAAGCAAAATTGCAGACATCAACCCAAAAATTACTGTTCCGATATAAACATCAGCTCCTAACCATGACAAGAATATATATGGGGAACCTATTAGGGCAAATTCGAAAAATAGAATTAACCCTAAAGTACAAGAAAGAAGAGCTTTTGATTTACGTGTTAAATTCATAGTTTTAGGATCAATATCACTTTCTGGGACTTCAAAATCCATTAACACAGGATACGCAAGAATTATTGATGCAACAAAAAGTATTATTAGTAAAAGTAAAATAATTGATCCTGAAAATGTATTTTGGACACTTAAATCTAATGAAAACCCAAGTATCGTAAAAATATTATCAATAACCATTACAAACAGAAAAATTAATGTTATTTCTAAGCTAAAAGGGAGATTATTTTTAGTAATTTCATTTCTTTTATGTGAAATTAATTTTGAGAAGAGTATTAAGCTCAAAATTGCAGTAAAACCGCTTATTAAAACAGGAATCATTAAATTAGGAGTAGGATTGGATCGTATATTTATTGCGGGGTAAGAAAAATTAATCAATACTCTTAATATTAATAAAAATAGAGCTAAAATTAATATTATCACACCATCCTTATTCTTATGCTTAATATAGGGTGTTAAAACAGTTAAAAATATCAAAAATAAAAATAACAGCGTGATATTTATTGAAAGAGTTGCTAAATTTGCATAATATATTTCTGAAATGAAAACTCTAACACTTTGGAAGAAAAACATCAAACTCAATACTGGAAAAAGTACATGAAATGAAAATTGTGACATGTTTTGAAAATTCATAAAACTCCTCTAATCATTTTAAATATAGATTAATCAGGAGAATCAAATAAAATTGGATATATGTATTTTGAAAAAATTCCTTCAATTTTTTGCACAATTCAAAATTCAAAAAACCTATATATAATATATATTTCTGAAACTTTATATGGTAATAAAATGAAGGAACCGTCTGAAAAAGATTTTAGAAAATATCTTGGACATTGCTTGAAGTATTATTCAAATGTATTTTATTACGAATTTAAAAATTACCCCGTAGATTTGCCTAATTATAGTGATACAGACATAGAAAAAATTTTGGATGATCTACATGAATTAAAATGGCTGGTTTATTTTGATTCAGAACCTGCATTTCCTAATCCTCTAACAATAATAAAAATTGCCAAAGAAGTTGGTATTACTATACCTTTTGAAAACATACCAAATAAAATTCGTAAATTCTTAGAAACAGGATCAATCAAACCTTACGATCCAATTAGATCCAAAGACATCAAAAAATATTCTGATAAATTTAATTTAAATAATATTGATATTTTGGATTTCGAAGACGCTTGTGAAGCTTTACATCTTAATATACATCGAATCATTGAAGAAAATGACCAAATTTATTTAATAGCCTCAAGAGATGGTTTGCCTGTTGAAATAATAAAGTGTTTATATCAATTAACTAGAACAGAGAAATTTGATAATACATTAAGACCAGAAAGCTATGAAACTGAATTCAATGATGAAGTACACTATTTTAAATACTATCAAAACCCTCCTAATTAGTTTCTAAGAAGATTTAATGAAGAAATCCTTTTTCCTTCATCCAATCATCATTAAATATTTTGGAATAATATTTTTGGGAACCATCAGGTGTAATAACAACAACTACATCATCATTTTTTAGATTTTTTGAAATTTGCTTTACAACATGAACAGCTGCTCCACCAGAACCACCAATTAACAGTCCTTCTTTACGAACTACTTCTCTAGTTGTTAAAAAGGCTTCTTCGTCTGTAACGGTATAGAATTTATCTACAACATCCATATCAAGAGTATCTGGGATAAAATCTTCTCCTATTCCTTCAGTGAGATAAGTGGAAACATTTGCAGGATTATATTTGTGTTCTGGATGTTCATGTGCTTCTTTCAAGATGCTTCCAACTGCATCTGCTCCAATAATTTGAACATTAGGGTTTTCTTCCTTTAAATATCTTCCCACACCAGTTATTGTCCCGCCTGTTCCAACGCTACAAACAAAGTGAGTTACTTTTCCTTCAGTCTGTTCCCAGATTTCTGGCCCTGTTGTTAAATAATGAGCTTGAGGATTATCTTGATTGAAATACTGATTTGGTACCCAACCATTTTTTTCTTTTGCTATTGTTTCTGCCATTCTATAATATGAACGGGGATCTTCCGGCTCAATCGCTGTGGGACAAATAATTACTTCTGCACCAAATGCTTTTAATCCTTGAATTTTTTCTTTACTCATCTTATCAGGCATTGTAATTATAAGCTTATATCCACGGAGTGCACACATTAGTGCCAACCCTACGCCAGTATTTCCAGAACTTGGTTCGATTATGTATTGACCAGGGGTAATAATTCCTTGTTTTTCAGCCTCTTGGAGCATATAAACTCCAACTCGATCCTTTATACTTCCTCCAGGATTAAGAAATTCAGATTTTAGATATACGTTATTATCAGAAAAAATCTGTTTCATTTTAATAATTGGAGTCCAACCTATTGCATCAATTACTGAATCATAAACACGCATTTGTAAATTTTTATCCATAAATTAACAACCTGTTACTCTCAAAAATGGCATGAAAAGCTTTTAACGTAATGTATTTTGAAAAATATTATATTAATATAGTAATGAAAAATTTATTGTTTTTACTTGGGTTTTAATTAATTCTCAAGCAATTCAAGGCAATTTTTTTTACCTAAAAATCGTTTTAATGCTTATAAAATCTCTAATATTGTTTTATATATTCAATAATTTAAATAACAAGTATTTATTTATTTGAAAAATTAAATTATTTAAATAAAATATTTTCTTACATTATAGATTTAGTGAATTCATCAAAATGACAGAAATTTCAAGTGAACTTCTAGAAAATTTACCTGAATTGAAGAGTCTGTTACAAAAGGAAGAGTTTTCAGCTATAGAATATCTAAATAATATTTTTAAAGAGTTTAAAGATAACAGAAACGATAAAATTACTAGTGAATTATCGCTATCGGATTTTTTTGTTAATAAAATGGCAATCAATAGAAATAAAATAGTCAATGAAAATTTACTCTATATAGGCGCTTTTTATGCTCTATGGAAAGGAAAACTAGATGAATATCAACTATTTAGAAACAGATTATCAAAGCAAAAAATTAATTATTTCTATACACTCTGTTTGGAGAATTTATTTCATATCTTGTTTACTGGAAATATTAGTAAAGTAAACCAAAACCTTGAAGCTATCAAAATCTATCTGGAAAAGCACGGAATTGGTGAATCTAAAGAGAGATCACAATTACTTATTAACTATTTTGGGATAAAATCATATTTGTTTGATTTAAAAGGAAATGATGTCAAATGTAATCAATTTTATACTTTTGCATTGAGAGAAACGTCCGATCAACAACTAGATGCTGATTCTTTAATAATTCCCACGATTTTAAGGATAATATTACTTCTAGATACAGATGTTGAAATAGCTCAACAATTAACTTTAGATTTAATTAACACCTTGAAATCAACTGAAAATCGATTTTTTATTTCAATTGCCCAATTATATTTAGGAAAAACAACTTATTTAGAAAAAGATTCAATTACAGCACATAATATTTATAGCAATTTAAGAAAAAGATTGAATAAACTCCAAGCTGCGCCACTGTTATTATTACTTAATATTCAGGTAGGAGATTTGGAATTTTTAGTAGGAAGAACAAAAAAGGCACTAAATATTTATAAAAATGTAATTTCTACTGCTACAATAGCTTCTATGCCTAGAATGATAGTACTTGGTTTAAGACATCTTGGTGATATCTATTTATTACAATTAAATCTAAATGTAAGCCAAGATTTGTATGAAAAAGCTGTCATTATTACTAAAAAAATTCATGATCATTCAAACAGAGCGTATTGCCTTCAGCAATTAGGTTCAATATATCTTGCCCAAAAAAACTATGTTGAAGCCCATAAAACATTTTTAGAATCATTAGAACTAATTGAGCATTTCAAAATTAGAAAATTGAATTTGACATTTGAACTTGGACAACTTTTTCTTAATTTGAAAGATGAAATTAATATCACCAAGATGTCAAATGTAATCAATTTTATACTTTTGCATTGAGAGAAACGTCCGATCAACAACTAGATGCTGATTCTTTAATAATTCCCACGATTTTAAGGATAATATTACTTCTAGATACAGATGTTGAAATAGCTCAACAATTAACTTTAGATTTAATTAACACCTTGAAATCAACTGAAAATCGATTTTTTATTTCAATTGCCCAATTATATTTAGGAAAAACAACTTATTTAGAAAAAGATTCAATTACAGCACATAATATTTATAGCAATTTAAGAAAAAGATTGAATAAACTCCAAGCTGCGCCACTGTTATTATTACTTAATATTCAGGTAGGAGATTTGGAATTTTTAGTAGGAAGAACAAAAAAGGCACTAAATATTTATAAAAATGTAATTTCTACTGCTACAATAGCTTCTATGCCTAGAATGATAGTACTTGGTTTAAGACATCTTGGTGATATCTATTTATTACAATTAAATCTAAATGTAAGCCAAGATTTGTATGAAAAAGCTGTCATTATTACTAAAAAAATTCATGATCATTCAAACAGAGCGTATTGCCTTCAGCAATTAGGTTCAATATATCTTGCCCAAAAAAACTATGTTGAAGCCCATAAAACATTTTTAGAATCATTAGAACTAATTGAGCATTTCAAAATTAGAAAATTGAATTTGACATTTGAACTTGGACAACTTTTTCTTAATTTGAAAGATGAAATTAATATTAAAATGATCTATCAGTTAATGCGAACCAATATTCAAAAAATAGGAACGCACAATCAATTAATAATTTTTAATGCCCAAAAAACTCTTTTTGAAGAAAAATACGATCTAGCAAGAGAACTATTAGAAGATATGTATAACAAAAAAGATAAATTAAGTGATACAGCTTTAATAAATGTTATTCTTTTACTTTTTCAACTTGATTTGATAAATTTCAATCAAGATAAAGATGAAATTATATTAGAAGATGCAGAAGCACACTTAGAAGAGATTTATGGACATTGTAAAAAATTAGGATATGTTGGATTAACGATTTTAGTTTTAGTCTTAAAAGCTCTTTGGATTTATCTCTATACCAAAAAAAGTGATCTAATATTCCTAAATCTTTTAACAAATGCTTGGGAACTTGCTGAAGCAAGTGATAACGATTATATTTATTACCTAGCTAAAAGATATGAACGTAAATTAAAAAGGGTATCGAAAAGGATAGATAATAGTGATTTAGAAGAAATTTTATTCTTTATACAAAGAATGATTCATTTCTACCAGAATAGTAAAGATATCTAACAGTGAACTACTCCAGCTTGGATAAAGAAAGCGTTCTTCTTACCGATTTTAGCTAAATGTTTCGATATAGTCAAATGTACCTTATTTTGAAGAGTGAATTACAAGACCGGAGTCTGGAATTTTTTATGAGTGTATTTGGCATCATTTTTGGTCCTAAAAATCAATAATTAACATATTTTTTATTTGGGATTGCTAAATGTCGGTCAAATTCAAATAATTCTATTTCTGATGATCAGATTAAACTTTATGTAAAATATTAATCGTTAAAAGAAAATCAAAAATTAAGATGATATAATTTAATAAAAACCTATGAAATAAAAGTTAATCATTACCGCTTAAGCTTTTATTTGATAATTTAAAATAAGTTTGAGCTAAAATATCAAATGCTTTATCAACATTTTCTCCAGATTTAGCTGAAGTTTCTAAGTAAGGGATGTGACGATTATATTTCTCACCAAGATTCTTTGCCATTTCTTCACCCTCTTCCTTTGTTACGAGTCCTGAGACTTCATTCCCGTCACGTAAGTCACTTTTATTGCCAATAAGGATAACAGCTCCAACACCTGCATATTGGACATAAGTTTTTATCCAGTTTTCGACAGAGGTTAAAGAATCACGATTAGATAAATCGAATAGTAAAAGTCCACCATCTGAACGATCAAAAAGGATACTCCTTACTTGGGTATATCGGGGTTGCCCTGCTATGTCCCAAATTTGGTGTTTGATTAATAAATCATCAAGTTTAGCGAATTTAAGGGCGAAATCAGCACCAATCGTTTCAGAATACTGTGTGGTAAACCCTTCTCCAAGATATCTTGTTCGTAGACTTGTTTTTCCAACAGCACCATCACCTAATAAGCATATTTTTAGAACAACTGTCTTAGCTTTCTTCCCGTCAGTACTCATTGTATAATTTCTCCCTTTATTGTGGTTAAGATATAATTGGATTGTGCCATGAAACCCTTTCCTATAGGGTTATCATCCAATAAACATAATTTTAATACAACCGTTTTTGATTTTTTATCGTCAATACTCATGGTTTGTTCCTATGGTTGTTTTTTTCCCTTTTTTATCAAAAAATTCGTTTCTATAGTCGTTTTGTTGAGTTTGTAATTGTAGTTTATATTTCTTTTTAATCTTAATGTTTTAATAGTATTCCAATATCAATCTTTGTTAAAATAGCTCAAGTAACTTAAACTTAGAGTTATTTGGGAATAATAATTTTTTCCTTTTTTTTTTCAAAAACATATCTGTAAATACTTGTTAAATAAGTTTTTATTTATTTTTCTAATGGTTTACTTAGTCTTATTAAGCAATTTAACAATATTTTTTGAGGTGAATCAATATATGGAATCAAAACGTACCCTAACAGATATCTCAAAAGAAGAACTTTTCTCTTTAACTAATAAGGATAGACAATCTGTCTTCTTTTCAAAAATTTATTCAGTTTTTGGCTTTTCAATCTATAGGGGTTTAATTTTAGCCGTACCTTCTTATTTTATCTTATGGCTTATTTTTATAATATTTTTTGGAGGTAGTGATACAGCAAAAACAGATTCGGGAGTTTTTGCATTAGTTATAATTACTTGGCCAATTCTCTTTCTAATATTAATTTATGTTCGAGAATTACCTCCAGTTCAGGTTCAGGCTGATGGGATTTCTCAAGGAAAACATACAGTCTCTTGGGGACGAATTCTTGAAGTTTCTTACACCGAGAGATCAGGTAAGATTTTTATTACAAGCAAAAGTCATACCGAGAAAATAAAACTTCAATTAAAAAAGGCAAGTGATAAAACAAGGAAAAATTTAGGTAATGTATTGAAAAAACGTTGCGAAGCGAAAAACATCCCTTACAAAGGATAATTATTGATTTTAGCTAATCTTTTTCTCTTTTCATCCTAAGTAATGTATCTACAAAATCCAATACTGCTTCTTCTTTAGAAAACAGAATATTTTCAAAGAAAAGATTCTTTTCAGGATATTTTTTGATTAAATCGTAATTTTCATCAGATTCATGAAAAATAAAGGTATCAGCTATATCTTGATAAAATTTTATTATCCCCTCGGGTGTTGATTCAAACCCAAGAGAAAGAAGATATTGCTTAGTAGGTCCTGAAATCGCTTTATTACCTATGATTGGGGAAATAACAACAATAGGTGCATTAATCTTTTTTAACTCTTTTTTAAAATTAGGATAAAGAATTGGTCCTATAGAACTAATAGGATTTGATGGACCTATAATCACCATATTACAGGATTTTAATAATTTAATAATTTCTTCAGGAACTTTAGCGGTAGTAGCACCAACGTATTCTACTGATTCAATTTCGAATTTGTTCTTATGCTTAATAAAGAATTCCTCCAGATGAAAACGACCTTTTTCTGTATTGAAATATGTTTGAATAGAGTCATTACTCATAGGATATACTTCAAAGTCAATTCTTAAACGTTTTCTTATTTTATCTGTAACTTCAACTAAAGATAAGTCATTGGCTATTAAATTTGTTCGGTAAAGACAAATTCCCATGTCTTTGTCACCTAAATTAAACCAAATATCTTCCTGAAGCTTTTTTAGACTACCAATAGCATTAAATGAATCATCTTTTATTCCCCAAAATTTATCAGTATCTAACAAACCAGAAAGGAGATAAAGAACAGCATCTACATCAGGAGAAACATATAAACCGTAAAAATCCCAATCATCACCTGTATTGGCAATAACTACTATTTTTTCACTGAATTCATCTTTTTTCTTATTAAAACCGTTTAATAATTTAGGAGTACCAGTTCCACCACTTAAGATTATAATAGTCATTCCTATAACCTGATAACTGTAATTTAAGATATAATTAATAGTAATTCTATCACTATTTTCTATGATTTTTATACCTCAAAAGAAATAAAAAGAAAATTGAGAACCGATAAAGCAGCAAATACATCTGTAAAATGATGCAAAAATCAAATATAAATAACATTCTCGTCTCTATTCATGGTAAAGATTAACAAAATGATTATATTAGGTGTATCATATGAGTGAAGTAGATGATCTTATAAAAGATCTAAAAAACGATGACAAAAAAGTAAAACAAAGAGCTGCTGAACGTTTAGGAGAAATTGGTGAAACAGTTGAAGCGTTACGAGCACTCCAAGAAGCTTCAGACGACCGAGATCGTGGTACAAAAAATAAAGCAAAAGCAGCTGTACTAAAAGTCCAAGAACGGATTGATAGAAAATCTTCTGGTGGTGCTTGGGGCAGTTCATCTTTTTCTGATGATGATTCTGATGAGCGTCAACTTGAAATTACTTCAGCCACGGAACGAAAAACTGAGAGTGAAGACGCTCTTCGTATGATGTTAGTGGAAACCCAAAAAGGAACAATAAACCTTGATGGTTCTATATATGAACCTCAGGAAGGTGATGATTCCGAGGAGAGACCAACTATTGATGCTACTGGTCAATTTTCAATTAAAAACACTGGTGAAACTGATCGTATTTGGGATATTGATGTTAGTATCAATGAACCTGGCTTAACTAACTTAGAAAAAGAATATCATGTTAATGAATTAGCACCTCAAGAAGAATGGATACAAGAATATGATATAAAAGATATTCAAGAATCATTAACTATAGGATTTAGTGAAGTAATTGATACATTTCCAGATACTGAAGAATCATCAAATGTATTAGTTTACGGTCAATCAATGCAAACAAATTTGATCTATATTATGCGTGGAGAAAAGGAATTACTAGATATTAACTTCTCCAAAGAATTACCAGTGCATTTTTCCGATGTATCAATCCAAAGAGTTTCTTTAGGAGACGCTGCTATTGAAGAAGGATCTTTAGTTTGGAAGATTCCTAAACTTGGAAAAGGAGAGGAAGCTGAATTAAAGGTTACATGTCTAATTACTGTTGAAGATATTGAAATCAAAAGGACAGGAAAAGCTCAAATATCATTTTACTCAGATCAAGAAGGAGCTTTTAGTTCGTTAGATGTTTATGGATCTGATGGGTTAGTACGCAACTACAGTTATATTGAAGCTGACGAAATTGAAGATAGACCAGATCATTGGAATTGCAAGCTTGTTTTCAACAATCGATCAGAATTCCCAGTTGAATTAAGAGATGTAAAGATTTCTAGAGGTGATGAAGTCTATATTATGCACGAATTCCGCTCTGGTGATGTTTTTGTTGAGTCAAATACCACTTGGGAAAGTGAAGTTTGGACTACTGTTGACGAAGACCTTCCTAGATTTGAGAAGAACGTTTATTTCACAGTAAAACCTGAAATACTTTACAAAGCTTCTTCCGAGATAACTGTCGTCGATACTGAGATGCGTGTTGCTAATGTCAAAGCTTCTAAATCTTATGGAATAGAAGAAGTAGATTCTTACCGTGAAACTCAAATTCCAACTACCATAGAAGTACAGAATATTGGATCTTTAGCCTTTTCAACTCTTACCATTAAAGATCATTTACCTCGTAAGTTTTTACCAGCTGATTCAGATAATATCTCTGTTAAGGTTGGAGATGAGGAAATAACTGATTATGAAGTTAGTTATGAACCTAATGATATTGAGGATGCTGATAAAGAACATGAAATGATTGTCAAAATCAACAGAGAAATTAGTCCAGAAGAAATAACCTCATTAAAATACTCTCCTACCTTGAAAGCCGAACCAGATAGTGAATTTACTGGTGTTGCTGAAATCACAGCAGAATTAGCTGAACCCGGTCCAAATTTAGTCCGTGAAGTCGAAGATTGGCTTACTGGAGCTACAATAAATGTTGTTCACGCTCGTAAAGCTATCACCTTTGGAAAAACAGTCAATCCCGGTGCTGAAGCTGGTATCTACGAAATACAAATTATTTATAAAAATCGGGGTAATAAGGTTCTAAATGATGTTAAAATAAGAGACATTGTCCCAGAAGGATTTTCTCTACTTGATGACAACATGTCTGACCTTGCTGATGATGAATCTGTTCCAGAAGGTAATAAACGTACTTGGACTTTCGATTCTGTTGAAATCGACCAAGAAATTGAGATCAATTATCGTATGCAAGGTGAATCAGACGAATTTGAAGCGGGTAAAGCTCAAACATCAATTCTTTAATTCGTTCCTATCCTTCTTTTACATAATTTCCACTTTTTAAATTTCAAATTAAATTATCTTTTTTAGTGTAGTAAAATAACTTACTTAAAAAAAACATATTCGATAATAGGTATATTGTAAGAAGAATTATATTGGTTTATGATACAAGTATTTTTTAAAAAAGTATTATTAAATTATTCTCTTTGGTGGTAAACAACTATGGGATATTTACGTCTCCTAAAACAATCAATAATTTTTGGAACTAGATCAAGACGGTTATTTATTTTTATATTCATTTTTGCAGTATTAACAGGAGTAACACTTTTTTCAATGGATTCCATATTTCAGGAAAATTCAACAGAATTACTGTCTTCTCGATCAATTATTATGCAAAGTAATAATTTAAGTAACGCTTCTTTAACTACTGCAGAAGTAGAGGCCTATGCTGATGATATGACTGATGATGTAGGTTCTTATTATTTAGTCCGATATACAAGTACAATTCCTGATGTTTATCTTTTTTCTTTAAGCGATAATGCTTGGGTAAACCCTGAAGTACAGCCAAATGATATTAAGGAAGGGAATTATGTATCAAATTATGATAAAGTTGATGATACTTATCAAATAATTGCATCCACTGGATCCGAATCAATTTTTTCAGAAAACCCAACTAATAATTTTTCTTTTACCCAAGATTTAAGTTTAGGAAACATCCTGAAATTGAGATTCAAAACTGAATTTAAACTGAATTTAGAAGTTGTTGGACTTTTTAACAAAACAACTAATATTAAAGAGGGAGAACCAAGGTTATGGATATTTGTTCCAGATAAAGGGTTTGATGAAATAATGAACTCAATTTATCCTGGAGATCCCACAACTCGTGAAGATAATATAAAAGTCAGTCATGCAGTGATGACAGCTGGTGGTTCATCAGAATTCTTTTTCAGCTTATTTTCTGGTAATGCTAATGATCATTTAGATAAAATAGATGAACGCGTTTCAGCTGAATCCGTTTCAGCAGACCCTATTGAAATGGTACTACGTGAATCAATTGATCCAGCAGAAATCAGATCTGATGCTACTCAAAAAGACATTTTTCTTCTCTTTGGTGGATTAGGTAGCACAATAGTTGCTACAATGTATGCTTTTCTTATTGCAAGATTTAGAACACGGGAGATTGCCACATTAAAAGCTGTAGGTTATACATCACGACAAGCAAGAATAGTTCTTCTTGCAGAAATAGGCACTGTTTCTGTTATTGGTTATATCTTATCAACTTTTGCAATTCAGGTTTTATTAACCCTTAATACACAAATAACTTTAGGATCAACGTATGTTCCTGATATTTGGATATTTTGGGAAATACTAGATCCATTAGGATTTAGATGGTTACCATCACTATCAGCAATATTTACCTTCTTTGTTGTCGTATTAAGTAATATAATAGGGTTTTTTATCATTTCTAGACGAACAGTAGCTGTACGTCCAATAGAACTATTTAGGGCGGATGCTTAAGGAGAAATAAAAATGTCTGATGATAATTCACTCTTGAAAGGACGAAATCTAACTCGTAGGTTTCAAAGAGGAAAAAACGAAATTATATTAGCATTGAATGACACCGATCTGGATATTCAAAGATCGAAACTGACTATGATTTTCGGACCGTCAGGATCAGGAAAAACGACGTTATTAAATGTCTTGTCAGGTTTAGATACACCTGATGAAGGACGAATAATATGGGATAATGTAAATATCGTCGAGTGGGACGAAGATAGATTATCTCATTGGCGTAGTCAAGCTATAGGTTTTGTTTTTCAGACTTTTGAAGTTATTCCTAACCTTACTGCTCTTGAAAATGTTATGGTTCCCCTTTATCCTAGTAAACTTAAAACCTCAGAGATCAAAGTTGATGCTCTTTCACTACTTAAACAAGTTGGTATTTTTGATACTACTAATGAACGGGCTCGTAGGCTCTCTGGTGGTGAACAGCAGCGTGTGGCTCTTGCACGTGCACTAATTACTAAACCTAAACTGGTTTTTGCAGACGAACCTACAGGAAATCTTGATGAAGATACTGGTAGAAAAGTACTGGAGCTGTTGAGACGACAAACACGTGGTCATGATCGGGCCGTTGTTGTAGTTAGTCATAATCAGTCCTTGCAATCATATGCTGATATTGTATATGAAATGAGACAGGGAAAACTTTCAAAAACTAAGGGTTAAGAAGGAAAGTTTTTTTTTAAAACTTTGAGCTTTCTACTAACTGGGCTATTTTATCAAGATAAACTAAAATATCTACTTCACTTAATGGCTCAGGACTTTCCTCTAATGCTCCAATAACATTGTTAATACGTTGTTCCAATTCAGGATAATCTTTGATAATTTTACTATCTAATATTTTCTTGAGTGAGTAGATGGCATTTTTATTATCACCACGTTCTTTTAATAATAAGGATCGCAAAAATTGGAGTTCTAATAGCAATTGAGCCTGTTTAATTTCTATTACCAAGGTTTCAGCTAATATCAACCAATCGTTTGCTTCGTTGAGCCATTTTCTCTTATCTTCTAATCTTGAAAATAGAAGTGATGTTTCTACTAGCTTTAAATTGATTTCGATATTTAAAAACGGAAATTCACTAAATTCTGCTATTTCTCTGGCTAATGCTAAATGTTCATAAGCATTACTTAAATTTCTTAATTGTATCTGAGCTTTTCCCATAACTAAGTAGTATTTACATAAATTTTTATTTGACTTATTATTTTCTAGATGATTATATACATCAACCAATATTTTCAATGCTTCATAAATTCTTTTTCCCCTAATTAATATCTTACAATAATCTAAGCTACATTCTACATCAAAAATCTTGAGATTGGCAAATATATTTTGCGATTTTTCAAATAATCCCATTGATTTTTCTAAATTTCCCAGATCATTATAACTTAACCCCAAATTATTGTATGCTACCGCTTCACTGACACTATCTTTATTTTTCAAACTTTCAATTCTAGCTAATTCATAAAAATCAATACTTTTTTTGAAATTTCCCATTGTCCGATGAATTTCACCCAAATTATTAAATGAAACTCCTTTTTGTTTTTCAGCAAATTCTGATCTTATTTGTAAACTACGTTCAGCTAGCTCTATTGCTGAATCATAATTGTGTAAGCCTAATTCAACTAAACTACTTATGTCTAAGGCAGTAGCTAATCCATCAGCAGATTTCAATTCAGAAAAATAGTCTGATGCCAACTTTGCATGAATTTGAGCCTGGTTTAATTCTCCAATTTCTAAAAAGTTGAATGCAAGTTCATATTGCTGATTTGCCTTCCAATCAACCGATTTGTCATGCTCTAATTTTTCAGTATACTCTTCTGCCTTCAAAATTGTTTCAATTGCATTTCTAAATAAATTCATTTGAGATAAGGTTGTAGACAGTTGATAATAATACTCCAAAATATCTTCAGTATCTGATTTAAGTGGAGAAAGTTTTTTATTAACTTTTATTTTTTTCAGACATACTAGTCTTTCTTCTAAATTTTCTATAAGTTTACAGTTTTGTATTTGGTCTTTAATGGATAATCACGCAAAAATGCTGTAAATGGAAAACATTGAAAGCAAATTTTAACTATCCACATAATATATTAAATTATTTAATATATTTTCTTAATTACAATTACAAAAAACATTAAGATAAATCTGAGTAAGATAAAATATAATAACTTAGATCATCCAATCTTTGCCCCTTCTAGTGATATAGGCTTATAATGAGAATGATTATGGGGTATTTTATTTCTATTAATATCATCCACACCTAGTAAGCAGAAAACACAATATGGCAATTCTTTTTCACTGAAACGTATAAAATGAGAAACTGCTTGGGAAGCTAGTTCAGATGCATGTCCACAAATAGATAAATGGGAAAAATTATAATATCCCTTATCCTTCCAATCCTTTTCAAATTGATCCATTTTTTGTCGGAATCTCCAAGATTATAATTAATAATTTATCAATTATTTCAATAAAGTTAATTTTCGTTATTGAAGCATCATATTACTTGCGAACTATGTCAGAAGCATAGTAAAACATATTCTTTCGATGATACTTTAACAAAAAATGGATGAGATAAGTATAAGAATAAATAATCACTTTAACTAGTTAATGTGAAACATATGAATGAAAATGGTAATTCTAATGAATTTGAAAATGCAGATACAGTTTCAATAGTTATTGATACTTTTAATACGGCGTTTGAAAATTTTGAGCTTCCTGCTTGTATAGCAATTACTGATTCAGAAGGTTTGGTTCTTCATACTGTTGGAAACTGTCCAGATCTGGAATTTTTAGAAGGAATGCTTGCTGGATTCATAATATCCTTTGAACAGTTGAAAAATCAAGTGAATGTTTCTTTCAAAGAAGATCCCAAGGCTATTGCAATCGATTTTGGTGAAAATGCGTATTATATTCACAGTATAATAAATACAGAACTTTTTTTAGTTGCCCGATCCAGTGGTAATTTATTATGGAGAGCAATTCCTTTTTTAAAAGGGATTTGCGATACTTTAGATCAATTAAATGTAATAATTGAAAAAGAAGATTAAAAAATTTTTTTTATGAAAATTGTTTTCCTATACACATGATTTATTTTTATGTTTTTAGAGGTAACCTAATTATCTTTTTTAGCATACTTTGGAATTTCTGCTCTAGCTATGATTATCCTCTGAACTTCATTTGTTCCTTCATAGATTGAGGTTATTCTAGCATCACGATAATATCTTTCAACATCATATTCTACTGTGTAACCATATCCACCATGAAGCTGAATTGCTTCATAGGTGACATATTGAGCCATATCACCTGCAAAAGCTTTTGCTAACGAAGCTTCCATACCAAAATCCTGCTCATTCTCTTTTAATCTTGAAGCATATACATAATAATTTCTCGCTAAATGAATTCGAGTTGCCATTTCAGCAATCTTAAATTGATTAGCTTGAAAATCTAATATTTTTGTTTTAAATTGTTCTCGCTCAGATGCATATGCCACTGCTTTACGATAAGCTGCATCAGCGATTCCTACAGCTTGAGCAGATATTCCGATTCTTGAAGAAGCTAATCCATACAATACAGCTGAAAATCCCTTACCTTCTTCACCAATTCTATTCTCAACAGGTATTTCTACATTATCTAAAACAATTGATCCAGTTGGTGATGCATGCAAACCCAATTTTTCTTCAATTCTATCTACTTTAAACCCTGGTTGGTCTGCATCTATTACAAAGGCCGTTAAACCTCTTGATCCTTTTGATGGATCAGTTTGTAACAAAGTTGTATATGAATTGACTATTCCAGCTGAAGAAATCCAAATTTTATTCCCATTTGCAATATAATTATCCCCCTCGCGAACAGCTTTTGCTCTTAATGATCCTAAATCAGAACCCGAATTAGGTTCTGAATACAACAATCCTATTAAACGCTCTCCTTTAGCAATTTTGGGAAAATATTTTTCTTTTAACACTTCAGATGCATATTTTTTCATCATCTCTACTGCTGTTCCTTGTAATGCGTGATATAATGATGTGCTAGCATCTGCTCTAGAAAATCGTTCCATCACAGTATTTTGGATTGTAGCACCCATTGCAGCTCCTCCATATTTTTCAGGAACGGTTAATCCAAATAGTTCATTTTGTTTCAATACCTTTAAAATCTTATGCACTTGTGGATGTACAATTACTTTACCATTTTCTAATTTAACTCCATGACGATCCATCTCTCTTGCATATGGCTCTATTTCTTTCTTACTGACATCATCCACTAAATCTAATATCATGTTATTAGTTTCTAGGTCGTCTTTATCAGTAATATACTGTGATAATATTTTTTTAATTTCGAACATGTACTTCAAATCCTTAATTTTCAAATAATTTTAAATTTCGGTAATGGTTAAAACTCATTGATAACTTTTCTTTTAAAATTAATTTTGTTCTGGTTATTTATTTCAACCTTATGTAAATTATTACTTAAAAGCAAAAAGAAATCTGATAAGGAATTATAAAATTTATTTCGTTTTTTGATACTTAAATTGATTTAAATTGCTTAAATATCTTTTATATTCATTTATTTCGACTGTTTTTTTATCAGTATCCCAACCTAGTTTATTCCCAATAAGTTCTGCTACTTTTTCTACACAATCAGCACCTTGATTGAATTCTAAAATAGAAAATGTTCTTCTCATCAAAAAATCATCAATATGTCTTACTAATTCATACTTAACTGCGTAAAGAACTTGATTCTCAATATAAGGTAAATATTCTGATATTAACTTATTACTTTTAGGGTTTTTCGTACAAAAATCTAAAAATTGATCAATATTAGATCCATACATTCTCAAAAGCATATCTGATGTTTCTGATAAACATGAAAGTTGTTTTATTACCTTTTCAGTTCCATCTTTGTAAAATTCTTCCCAGTTATCAATTTGTCCGTTAATTAATTGTGTTTTACTTGTGGAACATTTTTTTATATTATCAGGTAATTTTTTCTGTTTCTTCAATTCTTTCAAGATTAAGTCTGTAATTCTTTTACCCATTTTTCGGTAAGTAGTATATTTTCCTCCAACTATCGTAATTAAACCAGTTGAGCTTGTTACTATCTTGTGTTCTCTTGATACATCGGATGCTGAAGCTACACCGTCTTTTGGTGTATAAACTAATGGTCTAACACCAGCATATGAACTGATAATATCATTGATTTTTAAACCAATTTTTGGAAATAATTTATTAATGCCTTCAAGTAAATATTCAATATCTTCTTTAGTTGCAATGATTTCTTCAATAGATTCTTCGTAAAAGGTATCTGTGGTCCCTATTATGCTATATTTTTTTCCAAAAGGTATAACGAATATAATTCTTCCATCTTTCATTGTCACTACAATGGCATGATCCTTATCTATGAATCGCTTTACTATGATGTGAATACCTTTTGATACTCCGAGCTTCCTTTCGGCATTTGGATCTTCTAACCAAGAAATCTCATCACCCCAAGCTCCACTTGCATTAATTATTATCTTACCAAATATGTCAAATTCTTTTAAATTCTCGTTTTGAATTTTAACTCCAATTATTTTATTATTTTCTTCATTATCATGACGAAAATCAACCACATTAGTATAATTAAATATTTCAGCACCGTTTTTTTTAGCTGTTAATATTACTTCGAGATTAATTCTAGCATCATTCATTTGAGCATCAAAATAGTATCCTGCTCCTTGTAATTTTTCTGGAGAGATATTAGGTATTAACTCCAAAGTTTTTTTCTTATTTCTCCATTTATGCCAACCAAGATTTTTACCAATGGATAATATATCATATGTCCATAATCCTAGTCTCATTATAAAGGCAGGAGGTTTTTGATTTTTATATATTGGAATAACAAACGGTAGGGTATGAACTTGATGAGGTGCTATCTCTCTTAATACTGCGCGTTCTCTAAGAGATTCTTTCACTAATCCAAATTTATAATGTTCTAAATACCGTAAGCCGCCATGAATTAATTTACTACTCTTTGAACTTGTTCCTGATGCAAAATCTTTTTTTTCAAATAAAATTACTTTTAATCCTCGTAATGTTGCATCTAGTGCAATTCCTGCTCCAGTAATTCCTCCGCCGATAATTATTGCGTCGTATCGTAATTTTGAGGCTTCTTCGATCAACATACTTAAAATCAACACAAAATATATCTGATAAGAGTAGTCTATAATTCAAACTCAAGCTTTAATCCAATTTCTTTATTTTTCGTTTTGGATAAAGTTTCGATCAATTTGCATAATAAACCCGACAAAACCAGTAAAGTTAACATTTGCTATTTTTTTTAGATGTTTTTCTATTTTCTGAACAATTAGTATACGAATTTTTGTAACAAATAAGTTCTGTTATGTATATCCTAGATGAAAAATAATGTCGTTATAATAAGGGGAATAAGGAATACTTTATAAAATATAATGGTGTATGTAATGTTTAAGTTAATGTGCTAGTGCAGCTTACTCAGGTACTACTAGGTGTGATAATTTGTTAAATCCTTTAAAAGCATCGCAAGTTAAGATTTGTTCTTTTTGTTTCAAGCGATACTATAGCACCGAGGATTGTCCACTCTGTAGCGATATTAAGTGTCCCTATTGTAATAAATGTAATTGTCCAGATATAGAAATGCTGGATCAAAGTAAAAAGGCAGAAACTGAGAAGTTTAAACCAATTAATCTAACAGAAATATTTAAATCACCCTTAAAAAGCAACCTTGATGTTCAAGGAATTCTTTCACCATTGGAAGGACAAGATTTAGTTAAAACTCGCAATGGCAAACTAATTTTATCACATTATACATTCTCTGATAATAATAAGAAGATTCCTTTCAAAATTTGGGGTCCTTTACCACGTGAGCTATACGACCAGCGTTATAACTCTTCCAAAGTTAAAATAAAAGGAGTGAAACTTTCAAGGTACAATGGACAACTACAATTTGTTCTTCAAAGAAACGGTAATGTTCAGATCCTTTCTCTTAAACAAAAAAATCTTCATTCAGCCATAAATAAGTTAACTGATACTTAATTCTTCAAATTTCTCACTCTTCTTTCCCTGGTATACGAAAGAACATGACAATTGTTGTTAAATATTTAATTACTTGATTTCGTGAAATAGTTGTTGGAGAACTGCGCAAAGAATCATTCACCAAAAAATGCTCTTCTTTTGTAGAATATCCTGATAAAACTAAAGCGTGTCCAGGTGTTTCTATTAATACGGGTGAATGTTTGAGACAATTAACTATTAGATCTAATTTCTCAGAGTTTGATAAATTTTCCCAAATTTCTTTATCACGGCCATGAAAACAACCAGTGTTGAATGAATTCTCACTAATTAGCTTGAAATGATAATAATTTATTGGTCCAAATTTCTCTTTTAATTTGTCATTATCAAAAAATATATCAATTTTTTGATAATTCAAAGAAAATTTTGAAATTTTAAATAAAATTTTAAGATAATTCGTAATTATAC